>DYJS01000009.1:0-19596 GCA_020723005.1 Candidatus Methylomirabilis sp.
TAAATAAAATATTTAATTGTATATTTAAAATGAAAAATAAAATGAATAAAAAATTTTTAACTTTTTTAAGCATATTTACATTTATATTTAATATAAATGTTACAAAAGTCTTTTCTGCTACTCCACCAACTGGATATATCCTTTCTTCTGATTATCAGAGAGACTTTGATTATTCATCTTCATGGAGTTCAACAAATTCGTATATACATTATACTGAAGATGTTGTTACTAGTGGAACACCACCATTCACAAATATGGTTTCCACCTTAAATGTTTCTGATATTTCACGAGTTAATACTATATTAGCATCTAAGGGTGGAACTTTAGCACAAAATTCTCAAATTGCTTCAAATGTTTTTGATTTACTTTTTGCATTTTCTGAACCATATTTTGGTGCATATCCAGCACATTCTTTAGATATAGGGAGTTATGATGGAATAATTGGTGGAGATCATCAATGGAGATTAAATGATGGTTCAATTGGGGTTAATGAAAAATCTAATCATTTTTTTCGACTTAAAGTTAAAAATAATATTCCAGATGGTGTAAGGGGTGTTTTTAGTTCACATTTTCATTCAGAAGATGGTGCTTTACAGGCCGATACATATAATGTTTTTGATAAAATTATTCACTCACCAGTTCTTTCTATTAACAAAACTGTAACATCTAACACTTCGGAAAATTGTTCAAATGTTTCGACTGATTCAATAACAGTTGCTCCAAATTCTCAAGTAAAATTTTGTGTTACTATTAGAAATTCTGGATCTGGAAAAGGATACGATCTTCACTATGAAGATGTTTTGCCAAGTGGTTTTACTTTAGTTTCTGGAACTTTAAGTGAAGGTGGTGCTGGAACTAGATTTGCTCCAGATCCAGCAAAAGTTTCGTTATATCCCGGATATACACCAACATCATCAGAATGGTCAAACAATGTTAGAACTTATGAAATTGTTGCTACTGCACCTTCCGTTGCTGGAAATTATGTTAATACTGCAAAACTTTCTTCAGCAAATATAACAAATGCAAAAGCAAGTAATTTTTCTGTAGCTAATGGAAATTTTTTTGAAGGTGATCCTGCCAATGTTTCAGATGGTTATATCTCTGATTCTGCTACTGTAATTGTTTCTGCACCAACAAATCTTTCAATCACAAAATCTGTAAACTTTCCATCTCCACAAATTATAAATTCTTCAAATGGAGAACTCTCTGGAACAATTTCTAGGACAGGAACTCCTGCATATACAATCGTTGTTTCTAACTCTGGATCTACACCTTCAGGAAATGTTACAATCACAGATACAATTTCTTCTGCAACAAATGGTGGAACACTAACAAGAGATTTACAAACAGCTTTAGTTTCTTCAAGTTCTGGAGCAACAAATTGTAAAGTTTCTGCAACAACAAACACAATTACAATTTTAGCTTCTTGTTTGGATCAAAACGAAAATGTTACAATTACATATTCTGGAAATGCAAATTCTGATGGAATTACAAGGGTTCCTTCTGGACAAACAAGACAAGTTAGCGATATTACAAATACAGCACAAGTCACAACTCCAGCAAATGGTCCTTCTAGCTCTGCAACAATTAGAATTGCTGGAGCAATGAATCCATCAGTTGAAATTATTAAAAATGCAAATCCATCAAATGTTGAATGGGAAAGCTGGAATAATAAAAATATTACTTATACAATAAATTATAGAGTTAATAAAACAGATAGTTGGGTTAATGCAGAAAATGTTGTTGTGTATGATATTTTACCACAAAACACAAGTTATGTTTCTTCTAATCCAACAATTTCAGGAACTTGTACAAATCCATCTGGTTGTAATATTTCTGGAACATCAGTTCCTTTTGAAGCAGTTTATTGGAATATTGGAACAGCTTCAAATCAAGAATATGCTCAACTTATTTTAAATCTCTCTGTTCAAGATCTAGCAGCACCAAATCCCGGAGAAACAAATACTTTGGAAAATCGTGTTGCAATCTCTTCTACAAATGCAGGAAGTGATCAATCTTCTGCAGAAACTGTTATCACAAGAGATTTCGTTGCACCAACTTTAAATATTTCAAAATCGGTTTCACCAGTTTCAAATTCTGGAAATCCAATAAATTATGATTCAACTGCTTCTTGGACAGAAGGAGATCATCGATTAAAATATACAATTAATTGGAGTGTTTCTGGAGGTAACTCTTCTGCAACAAACCTCATTTTAACAGATCTCTTACCAAATTCAAATGGTCATCAATTAACATATGTAGAAAATTCTTTAACAAACTCTTTTGGATCAAATAGTTGTTCTTTTTCTGGAAATAATTTGAATTGTAATTTTGGAACAGTTTCAAATTCTGGAACAAATTATGAAATTTCATTTTTGGTAGATGTTTTAGCACCAAACTATGGTTCAACTGATACTTATACAAACTTTGCAAGTATTGATGCTGATAATACTGCAAACAAAAATTCAAACGAAGTAACTTCTTATGTTTATCGTGGAACTGCTCCAAGCTTAATTATCACAAAACAGGTTTCAAAAGATGAAATTAATTGGGCAGAAAGTGTAAATGCTGAAGATTCTGAAGAAGAAGTTTTTTATAGAATAAATATTACAAACTCTGGTCAAACGACAGCAAATAATGTTTCTGTCACAGATACAATTGGAGAAAATTCTGGAAGAGTAAATGGTGCAAGTGGTGGATATGTTAGCTTTTCTGGAGACGAAGTTATCATAAATCCAAATGGAATAGCTTGTACAACTTGTGGAACAATAAACTCTGTTTCTGGTGTAAATTTTTCCTCTATTGGTGGTGGACAAACTGCAACCATAACATATCGTGGAGTTGTAGAAAATTCTGGAATTTCTCCTGTTGAATTTGGACAACCAAGAAATCAAAGCTCTGCACAAAATACTGCAACTGTAAATTCAACTGAAACAACTCCAATTTCTGATACTGCGGAAGTTATAATTTTTGGAGAAGAAAACACTGCACCAGTTATAAATGTTACAAAACAAGTTTCTACTTCTCAAAACGGAGTTTATTATGATTCAATTGGTCCATCAGGACTAACAAATCCTCAAGATGTTTGGTATAAAATAGTTTTGGAAAATGTCGGAGGAAGCACTGGAACAGCATCTATTTCCGATGCAGTTTTAGATGGTAGCGAAACTTCTGGAAATCTTTCTGTTACAATGAGAGATATAGATTCTAGTGGAAGCTATGTTTTTGGTGCAGGAGATGTTTTAGTAAACAATTCTTCAACAACACCAACCTTTTCTGGAACAACAATTTCAAATTTATCAATCTTATCTGGTCAAAGTGTTACGATTTATTATTCAGCAAGTATTCAAAATTCTGGAACAACCGAACAATCGTTTATAAACACAGTAATTCCTACAGGAGATGCAACTAGTTGCTCTGATACAGATCCAAATTGTAATGCTATTGTTAGTTTGGAAGGAAACGAACCACAAATAATCACAAAAGAAGTTTCTTTGGATGGAACAAATTGGAGCTCTCAAGTAACAGCTGAAAATAATAATACAGAGATTTATTATAAAATTACATACAAAAACAATGAAAGTTTTCCTTTAAGAAATTTGCAAATTATTGACACAATGGGACTTCCACAATCTGGAATTGTTGAAGGAGATAATCAAGGAGAGATTCAATTTATTTCTGGATCAGAATCAATAAACCTTCCTTCTGGAGTAAATTATTCAGGTTCAATTAATTCTGAAGATGGAATTTTTATAGAAGAATTTCCAGCAGGTGCTTTGATAGAGATTTTTTACAGAGGAACAACTGCAAATTCTAATATTCCTTCAAATGGAAATTTGCGAGGAACAAGCAATGTAATTAATAATGTTATTATAACATCAATTGATGCAACAGCTTCTCAAGAATCTGCTTTAGTTATTCTTGTTGGACCAAATCCAAATCCTAATATCTCTGTTTTAAAAGAAGTTTCTCTTTTAAATAATTCAAATTGGGAAGAAAGAGTTAGTGCAAACAATGGAGATGCTGTTTATTACAGATTAACTATTTCAAATAATTCTCCATTTGAAGCTGGTGTTACCATTGAAGATGATTTATGGAACGATATAAATTATCCATCTACACAAAATTGGGTAAATTTTGATGGACCATTTAATTCTCAATCTGTAACAACTTCTCAAAATATAGTTAATCCAATTTACAATTCTTCAGATAAAAATTTGTCAGTTCTAATTCCAGCAAATTCAACAGGATATATTTATTATTCAGGAGTTGCTACAAAATCTTCAGATATAACAGATGTTGAAAGTTTTGAAAATGTTGCATTCTTTACACCAACAGGTGGAGAACCAATTTCAGATTCAGCTTTTGTTGATTTTCCTTCACCAGCAAATATAAATTTTGTTAAACATGTTGCTTTGCCAGATTCTCAAAATCCATCAGTTCCAAGTGATTATGCACCAGCAGTAACACTTACAAATTCTTCTGGAAAAGTGTTTTATCGCTTAACAATTTCTAATACTGGTGGCACTGCAACAAATGTTACTGTGTCTGATAATATTTTTGATGGAACAATTACGGGAACAAATGGAATTACATCTTCTTTAGAAGAAGTTTTTGAAAACCACTCTCAATTTCAATTTTCACCATCAGGAACAACACATTCTTTTAATGATTCTGAAAATTCAATATCTTTATATGTTCCTGCAAATTCTCAAATAACAATCACATATAAAGCAGACGTTGTAAATCCTTCTATTAATAGTGGTTCTGTTCAAAATGTTGCAACAATTACAACAACCGAAAATCAAAATTCAACATCAAGCTCTATAGTAAATGTTCCACCTGCATCAATTTTAACTCAAAAATCAGTAGAAAATTTAACAAGACCTGGTGCAACGACAGAAACAAACCCTGCAGGAGCTGGAGATATTCTAAGATATTCTTTAATTACACAAAATCTAAGTTCAAATCAAATAACTTTAGATATTGTTGATAATATCTCAGATATTCTTCAATATGCAAATGTTCAAGATTTGAATGGAGGAGTTTTAGATTCTCAAACAAGCGATGTTCGATGGAGTTCAGTTTCTATTCCTGCAAATCAGTCAGTTGTAAAAACAATAACATTTGTTGTAAAACCTGCAGATGAATGGCCAACATATAATCCTCAAAATGATTTAACCGATATGGTTTTAGAAAATGTTTATGGAAATAATGTTGAAGTTCCACTTTTTGATCCATCAGTAAATGTTGATAAATTTGTAGAAATTTTGGGAGATCCAAGCACAAGAGTTGGTGAAAATGTAAGAAATTCTGGAGTTTTACAAGTTCAAGGAGAAGAAGATATAAAATATACAATTAGGGTTGAAAATACTAGTCAAACCACTTTGTATAATGTTAAAATTTCAGATGAGTTTAGGAGCATAACCGGAGGAGACAATTTAGAAAATATTAGAAATATTCAATTCTCTCCATCTTCGTCTGGATCAACATTTTCAACAATAGAATCAGATAATTTTTATGTAAATATTGGATCAATTCCTTCAAATTCATCTGTATATGTTTCTTTTGAAGCAACTGTTCCACAATCTTCTTCAAATACAATAAGAAATGTTGCAACAGCTATCTCTTCAAATGATCTTCCAATTCCAAAAACAACCTTGACAGATGATTATGTTGATGTTCAATCAGAAGTTGGATCAGTTTCAATTCAAAAAGTTCTGGAAAATTTGACGAGAGATTATTCAGATGACACATCAACAAATATATCTGCTTTACCTGGAGACGAAGTTAAATATAAATTGATTGTTACAAACGATAGTACTGTAAATTTACAAAATATCACTGTTACGGATGAGATTCAAGACGGAACAACTTATGTTGAAGAATCTGCTTCTGATGGTGGAGAATATGAAAACAAAGTTTTGAATTGGAGAATCTCTCTTGATTCTGGAGAATCTAAAGAATTAACTTTTATGGTTCGAGTTGATCAAAATGTTTCATATGGAGATATTATAGAAAATGTTGCAATTGCAGATATTCCAAACTCTTCAACAAAAGAAGATTCAAACACAACTGAGATTAGAATTGTTCAGCCAAGGATAGAAGTTATTAAAACTGCAGATAGAAAAGTTGTAAATCCCGGCGAATTTGTTGATTATACAATTGAAGTAAAAAATCTTGATAATGTTGTTGCAAAAAATCTTGAAATCACAGATACACTTCCAAATGAACTCATATTTGTTTCTTCAAACCCAGAAACGACTCCTGTCGAAAGAGTTTTGAAGTGGACACTTTCGGAACTTGCAGGAAACCAAAGTTTTGTAATATCTGTTCGTGTTCAAGTTTCAGAAAATGCTGTTAATACTCAAATAGAAAATATTGCAACTGTCACATATACAGATGAAAATAATACAACTTATCCACCAGTTAAAGATAGAGAGCTAGTCTCAACAGGAACAGCAATTCTTTTAATAATTTTAATATCTATATTAGTTGCTTTTGGTTTGTATCTCTTCTCAAAAAAAAGAAAAAATAGATTAACTATAAAATGACAATTCTCGAAACACCATCTAATAAAACAAAAGAAGTTGAAAAACATATTGCTTATGTTTTTTTAGGAAATTATTTTTCAGAAATTGTAATTAAATTAATTCAAAAAAAGGTTGGGAGAATAGAGAAGATTTATTAAAAAATCTTTTAAAAGTAAAAAATATAGCTTGGGAAGAAAGTTTAAAAGATTTTTTCAGTCCAAAAAACATAAAATTTGCTATTGAAAAAGGTATTTTTTCGGCAGGAGATGAAATTTTAGAATTTATTACTTTAGCTATTGCAAATAGAATTATAAGAATAAATAAAGTTGCAGAAATTATATCTTCAAAACATCCAGAGATCGCAAAAGTTGTTTTTAAAACAGTTTATTTCTATGTTTCACATCAACTTAACGGAACAAATGAAAGAATTAGAAGTTTATTAGGACCTGATAATGAATTAATCCCTTTAGGAATCCAATTCGGAATTTCACTTTTTAGAGCTTTGATAACACAAGAGAGAGACTATGAAAAAAATTTTTGGGGTGGAGTTGATATACAATTTTGGAGAAACTTAATTCTAAACATAGTTATCCAAATATTTTTAGGAACAACATTACCTGAACAAAGAAATCCTTTCTAATAACTTATAAAAAGTAAATTTATTTTGCTTAAAAACTATTAATCAATTTAAGAACTATTTTTTCATTGCATCCATTGTCATCTTTTCAATTTTTTTGTATAGTTCTGGTTCTGTTTCAAATCTTTCTAAAATTGTTTCTCTTCCTTGTCCAAGTTTTTCATCACCCATAGAAAACCAACTTCCAGAAACTTTCACAACACCTAACTCTATTGCAAAATTCAAAACTTCAGATTTTTTATTGATTCCACCCTTGTTCATAATATCAATTTCAACGGATTTGAAAGGAGCACCAACTTTATTTTTTACAACTTTTATTGTTGAAGTAATTCCAATTGGTTCATCTCCTTTTTTTAAAGTTGATTTTTTTCGAATTTCAAGACGAACACTTGAATAAAATTTTAATGCCTGACCACCTGTTGTTGTTTCTGGATTCCCAAACATAACACCAATCTTCATCCTAATTTGATTTGTAAAAATTACTAAAGTATTAGATTTTGAAACAGTCGCAGTTAGTTTTCTCATTGCTTGGCTCATAAGACGAGCATGAAGTCCCATCTGTGCATCACCCATCTCTCCATCAATCTCTGCTTTTGGTGTTAGAGCTGCAACAGAATCAACGACAACAACATCAACAGCACCACTTCTAACTAAAGTTTCTAAAATTTCTAAAGCTTCCTCTCCATTGTTTGGTTGAGATAGAACAAGTTTGTCAACATTAACTCCAATCTCTTCGGCACGAGCAGTATCTACAGCATGTTCTGCATCAATAAAAGCACAAATTCCACCCTTTTTTTGGGCTTCTGCTAAAACATGATAACAAAGAGTTGTTTTTCCAGATGCTTCTGGTCCGTAAATTTCAACAATCCTTCCTTTTGGTAATCCACCAACTCCAAGTGCATTATCAAGAGAAAGAGAACCTGTTGAAATTGTTGAAACTTCAATTTTTGGAGCTTGTCCCAAAACAAAAGCAGAAGCTTTTCCAAATCTTCTATCAATGTTTGTTAAAGCTACCTCTAAAGCTTTTAACTTTTCATTTGAAACATTTTTTGCATCATTTATTTTTTGTTCTGCCATTTCTTAAATTTTTTCAAAAATTTTCTAAGTAAAATCTTTTTTCTTTCAAGAGAAAAAAATTTATTTTAAAAAAATATTTTTAATCTATTTTAAAAAATTGTTTAAAATATTGAACAATTAGATTGCAAAAAAATTTGTCCAAAAAATTGAACAAATTGAGACAAAAGTTTGTTCAATTTTTATTTACAAAAAAAGTTAATTTTTCAGATTTACGAAGATTAAAGAAAAAGTTTTGGAAATTAAGCCAGATGAAATAGAGGTAGGAGCAAAAATTAAAGTTGTTGGAATCGGTGGTGGTGGAGGTTCTTCCGTCACAAGGATGATAAATTCAAACCTTCAAGGTGTTCATTTTGTTGCAATCAACACAGATGCACAAGCACTTCATCACAATCCAGCTCAAACTAAAGTTCATATTGGAAAAGAACTGACTCGTGGACTTGGAGCAGGTGCAAATCCAGATGTTGGAAGAAGAGCGGCAGAAGAAGATAGTGACGATGTTTACAATACATTAAAAAATGCTGATTTAATTTTTTTAACTTATGGACTCGGTGGTGGAACAGGAACTGGAGCTGGTCCAGTAGTTGCAGAAATTGCAAAAGAAACTGGTGCATTAGTTGTTGCAGTTCTAACAATGCCTTTTTCTTTTGAAGGTTTTCAAAGAATGGAATCTGCAAAAAGAGGACTAAAAGAGATTCAAGATAAAGTTGATACATTGATTGTAATTCCAAATGATAAAATTTTGCAACTTGTGGATAACAAGACAACAATGTTAGATGCTTTTCGAATTGTTGATGATGTTCTTCTTCAGGGTGTAAAAGGAATATCAGACATAATCACAAATCCCGGTTTAATAAATTTAGACTTCAACGATGTTAAAACAATTATGAAAGATGCAGGAACTGCTTTGATGGGAATCGGAATGGGAACAGGAGAGGGAAGGGCATTGAATGCTGCAAGATTTGCTGCAGAAAGTCCTTTACTAGATCTTACAATAAAAGGAGCAAAAAATGTTTTAATTAGCATTATGGGTGGTCCAGACATAACTATGGAAGAAATTAACGAAGCATCAACAGAGATAAAAAATTCTGTAGATCCTCAAGCAAGAATTATTTTTGGTGTTTCAATAGATGAATCATATCAAGGACAAGTAAAAGTAACGATTATTGCAACAGGATTTGATAAACAAAATCAACAAGAGGATAAAAATTTAAAAACGAATCTTATATCGCAAAACAGTTCTAGTTTTCAACAATTTCCTCAACAAAATTCTTTCGGCACAATTCCTAATTTTTCAAACCAAAATCAAAATTTTAGCAATAATACATACACACCAAATCAATTTTTAGATCATAATTATGGAAATGATCTGAATGATGATTTTAAAATTCCAACATATTTAAGAGACACAGAAGATAAAAAATAAATGATTTGTCCAAGTTGTGGCTCAAAAAACACAAGAGTTATAGATTCTAGAGTTTCTCAAGATGGTTCGTCTATTCGAAGAAGGAGGGAATGTGAAAAGTGCAGTTTTCGTTTTACAACTTATGAAAAAATTGCATTTTTGTCTCTTGTTGTAATTAAAAAAGATGGTTCAAGAGAGCAATTTGATAGAGAGAAACTTTTTGAAGGAATAAAAAAATCTTTCTCAAAAACAAAAATCGAAGAAAATGCTATTGAGTCTCTTGTTTCCAAGATAGAAAGCGAACTATCTTTGTCTGAAAATCAAGAAGTAGAATCTTCATATATTGGAGAAGTTGTTTTAAAATTTATAAAAGATGTTGATCCAGTTGCATATATACGATATGCTTCTGTTTTTGGTGGATTTGATAACATTTCAGATTTTGAAGAAATTCTCACTTCTGCAAA
This sequence comes from Candidatus Methylomirabilis sp., assembly GCA_020723005.1. Classification (GTDB taxonomy): domain Bacteria; phylum Patescibacteriota; class DYJS01; order DYJS01; family DYJS01; genus DYJS01. Next base: position 10,114 of record DYJS01000009.1, read on the forward strand.
AAAAAATTTGACTGAAAAAAACTCTGTTTCTGATGAATCAAAATCTTCAGATTCAAAAGATATAAAAACTCCTGCATTTATGCGAGATCATATTGAACCACCTATAGAAGATTTTTCAAACTCTAAAATTTCAGAAAAATCAAAAAAAGAGATGGAAAAAAAGAAATCTTCTAAAAAAGATAGCAAATTTCAAAATTTATCAAAGAATCAATCACTTTTCTAAAATTTTTACAAAACAATTATTTTAAAATTTTTGAAATTATATTTTTTAAGAAAATAAATTTATATATGTTTTATTGTACTTCTTGTGGAAATGAATTTGCAAAATGGAGTGGACAATGTCCAAAATGCTTGGAATGGGGAACATTAAAAGAAGTTCCAAATGAAAAAATTAGAATTAAAAAAAGAGGAAATGAAAAAAACTTTTTTTCTTCTCTTCAAAACAAAAAACTTTCAGAATACAACAACCAAAACGAATCTAAAAGAATTTTAACAAAAATTTCTGAATTTGATCGTGTGCTTGGAGATGGAGTTGTTTATGGATCTGTAAATTTAATTTCTGGAGAACCTGGAGTTGGAAAATCAACACTTCTTTTGGAGATTTGCTCAAAGCTTTCTGGAGTATATTTTTCTGCAGAAGAATCTGGAAGCCAAGTTTTTAATCGTGCAGTTCGAATTGGTCTTGATCCAGAAAAAATAAATTTTATTCAAACTAATTCGCTAGAAAACATTTTGAAATTTTTGGAAAAAGAGAAACCAAAATTTATTGTTATTGATTCTGTCCAAACATTTTTTTCTCAAGATATTGAATCTCTACCGGGATCAATTTCACAAGTGAAAAAAGTTGCAACAGAGATCACAAATTTTTGTAAAAGAGAAGGAATTACGGCTATACTTGTTGGACATTACACAAAAGACGGAGATATTGCTGGTCCAAAAGTTTTAGAACACATTGTAGATACAGTTCTTTCATTTGAAGGAGAAGCAAGATCAGAACTTCGTGCTTTACGAAGTATAAAAAATCGCTTTGGTCCAGTTGGAGAGGTTGGTTTTTTTAAATTTTCTAATGGAAAACTAATTTCTGTTGATAATCCTTCAGAATTTTTTGTTCCTTCAAAAAATGAATCAACGACAGGAATTGCAACAACTGCAGTTTTAGAAGGTGAGAGAGTTTTTTTGGTTGAAGTTGAAGCTTTGGCAGTTCCAACAAATTTTGGATTTCCAAAAAGATCAGCAGAAAATTTTAGCCAAAAAAGACTAGAACTTTTGTGTGCAGTTCTTGCAACAAAAGGAAACTTACCAGAAATTTTAAATTACGATATCTACATCAAACCTGCTGGAGGATTTTCTATAAAAGATCATTCAAGCGATTTAGCAGTTTGTGTTGCAATTTTTTCTGCAATAAAAAATCATCCAATAAAAAACGATACCTTTTTTAGTGGAGAAGTTTCACTTTCTGGAAATATTTTTCTCTCATCACAAATGGAAAAAAGAGAAAAAGAGGCAAAAAGAATAGGTTTTCAAAATTTTTTAAAAAACAAAAAAGAGAAGATTTTTGAATTTTTAAAAAAGATATAAAATAATCAAAAAATTCTGGAGTTTTTACTTTTACATCTTGCAAAGATTTTTAAAAAATAGTGAATTATCTTGAAAAGAAATTTGTGTTAGTTTTTATTTTTACATCTTGCAAAGATTTTTAAAATTTATTTTTAAAAAGTTTGAAAAAGTTTTTAAAAAATCTAGAAGAGCCTTGAAAAAGTTTATTAATGCTTAAAAAAGATGAAAAATTTGCAAATTTTAAAAGTTCAAAATTTATGAATTTCGTTGGTTCAGATTTATTTTTTAATATGCTTCTTGGTTTTTTCGCTTTAATGATTTTGGCAACAGGAACATTTTTAACATATCTTTATGGAAAAAATACTTGGTGGAAAGAAGATCATCCAATTTCCAGAAAAACAAGTCCAGATATTGTTATAAAATTTAACCCCTCAGTAGCGCCAAAAACCGTTTCAAATTTTATGTCAAAAATTGAGTCTGGCTATTTTGATGGTTTAAAATTTCATAGAGCAGAAGACTGGGTTGTTCAAGGTGGAGATCCTTTAAGCAGAGACAACGATCCAACCAATGATGGAACTGGTGGAGGAGATATTCCAACAGAGATTTCTGAAGAAAAATTTGTTCGTGGTTCTGTTGGTGTTGCAAGAGGTCCAAATAAAGCAATTTCTAACGATAGTCAATTTTTTATCGTTAAAAATGATACATCAGATTTTCTAAATGGTGAATACACATATTTTGGACAAGTAATTGCCGGAATGGATCTCGTTGATAATATAAAAGTTGGAGATGTGATTAAAAAAATTGAAAAAATTGATGATAAAACAGTTAGAATTTATCTCCTAAAAGATGGAGAAACTTTAACAAAGGAAACAGCTTGAAGATAAAAATCTTTTTAAAAAACTTTTTTTTTACAAGACCTTATAAATTTATTTTTATTATAGATTTTTTCATTTTTTCTTTATCAATACTAAATAATAACTACTTTCCAAAAAATATTTTTTACTCAAATTTAATTTCTTTAACAACTCTTTTAATTACTTTTTTTGAAACGATATATTTTTTAAGATTTTACAAAAAATCTAAAATACAAATTTTTGTAAAAATTCTCTCTTCACAAAAGAAAGAAAATGAGCTAACAAGGTATATTCTAAATTTTTGGCAAAAACTATTAAATAAATTTTTTTTTCTCCTTTGGTCATCTCTTCCGGTTTTAATATCCTTTTTTCTAACTCAAACAATAAATTCAATCAATTTTACATCTTGGTATGAAAAACTTTTCTTAAGCATTGCATCATCTTTTTTTATAACAATATATCTAAAATCTGTTGAAAAAATCACAACATCAAAAGAAATTGAATTTTTATCAAATGGAATAGTTTCTATCACATCAATTTTTATGTTTTATCTCTCAATAATTTTTATATTTAATAAATTTTGGATTGTTAATTTTAGTTTCAAAACATCATTTCTTTTGGTTTCTATAATGTTCTGGATTGTTAACACATTTCTTTTGGCAAGAATAGGAACAATAAAAGATTTTATTTATAGCCATTTTTACTTTATTGTTTTTGAATTATTTCTATTTTTCTCTATGAAAAAAATTCAAGATTTTCGTTCTTTAGCATTTTGTATTACAACAATCTCTTTTGTAATCATAAATTTTCAAGAAAGAAAACTAAATAAAACTTTGAATTTTACACTTCTGCTTCTCTATGTTTTGTTAATCATCGGAATTTTTCCAATCCTTGGAATATAAAAATTTCTCTTTAATTTTTTAAAAAATAATTTAGTTTTAATTTGAATTTTTTATTATGGAAAAAGAAAACAATCAAAACAAAGAAGAACCAAAATTTTTTGCAATTGATAAATCAAGTTTAAGCATCTCGAAAGGAACCATTTGGTCTTCTTTTTTTGATCTTTTTATTTCAACTGCAATAACACTTCTAATTGCAATTTTTATTAGAATTTTTGTTCTTCAACCATTCACAGTTAGTGGAGAAAGTATGGAACCAACACTTCATACAAAAGATTATGTTTTTGTCGATGAACTAACATACAGATTTCGTGATCCAAAAAGAGGAGAAATTGTAATTTTTGAACCACCAACTGACACGAAATTTTACATAAAAAGAGTAATCGCACTTCCAAATGAATCAATTGAGATAACAGAAGATAGAAATATAAAAATTTATAATTCTGAAAATCCTGATGGATTTATTTTAAAAGAAGATTATATTGATGTAAAAACTAGCGAAGGATTACAAAGTGGAAAAATTTTACTTTTAAAAGATGATGAATATTTTGTTATGGGAGATAACAGGTTTCCAAATGGAAGCTTAGATTCCAGAATTTTTGGACCAATTCACAAATCTTCTATAGAAGGAAAAGCATGGGTTAGATTATTTCCAAATTTTGAAATTTTTTAAATAAAACAAATTAAAATGTCAGAGGAAAATTTAGATTTTTCGCCACCACCATCAGGCTCTGATTCAGATAACTCTCAAGAAAAAGGAGCAACAAGAGTTGATCGTGGTGCTGGATACAATAGAGCACCAACAACAGGGCCTGCCGTTTTTCAAGTTGGCTCAGTTGTTACAACAAAAGATGATGCGACAAAAGCATCAAACTCAATCGATTTAGCGATAATAAAAAAAATTGAAGAGCTGATTAAACAAGGCAGATATGACGAAGCAATAAAACTTGCAAAAAAAGTAAAAAGTATATCTTTGGAGGAAAAAATTAAATTTGCTATGCAAAAAGGAATTATTAAACCACCAAGCATACAACCAAATCAAGCTATAAAGAAAATCAACGAAAATGGATTCACCCAATCAGATAATTTCTAAAAAGTAAAAAACTATTTTTTCATCAAAGAAATAGGTATAGTTCTTTCTAATAAATTTTTAATTTTATTACCCTGTGGTTGTGTTTGTGGCTGTTTTGTTTATCGTTGTTTTTGAGTTATTTTTGCTTCATTCAATGCTTCAGTTAAAATTTTTGCAAATACTTGATTGTCTAATTTTGTTAATACTTCAATAATTTTTAATCTTTTTGAAAACATTCCAGACGCTAAAAGCTCTGTTTCTGTAGTTTGACTTGGATTTTCTAAATATTTAATCCATACTTCTAATGACTTTTGTTGTGAAATTTCAGGAATATAAAAATCTGTCCCTAAAAAAGACACTTGATTCAAATATGCTTTTAAAAAATCTCTAACAATTTCTTCTGGAGTTTTAGAAGTTTCTCCTCCTTATTCGCAAGGATCTCTCATTTTTTCTTTTTTAATTATAAAAATTTTACTAAATGCAAAAATCTTGAATTTAGTTATTTCATTCTAGCAGAGAGAGAGGTCAAGAATTTTACAGTTTTTAAAAATTTTTTAATGATATCAAATCATAATTTTTTAAAACATAATCTACGAAAATTTGTAAAAATTTTTAGTTTGAATTTTTTAAAAAAGTTCCTAGCTTTTTTCCAGAATTTTTTCACAAACATTTATAAAAAAATTAGATGACCATTTTCAGACAGATGAAATTTGGATTTTTAGGATTTTTGCGAAATGGAGTTCTTAGCATTGTTTCAATCACAATTCTCACAATGGCAATTCTTTCCAGTTTTTTACTTCTTGGAAGTGTATATCTTGCTGATTCTGTTGTTTCTTCCATTGAATCAAAATTTGATTTTTCTTTAGATTTCAAAAAAGAGACAACTGAGTTTGAAATTTCTGAAGTTGAAAATTTTCTTCAAAATCTTCCAGAAGTTCGAAGTTATCAAATTGTCACAAGCGAAGAATCAATTCAAAATCTTTTAAATCAACTTGGAAGAACAGATCTACAAGATGTGGATCTAAATTTTCCATCTTCTGTAAAAATCTCTCTTTACGATTCTGGAGATTGGAGCAAAGTTTTAGATAAAATTTCTCAAAGCACATATTCAGAAAAATTTGAAAATCTTTCAAAAACTTTGCAAACAGAGAGCCAAAAACTTGATAAACTCTCAAAGATTGTTTCAAAATCAGAATTATTTCTTGCGGGATTGGTTTTTTATTTTCTCTTTTTAGCAATTGTAATAATTTTTAACACAACAAAACTAAGCATAGAATCACGATCTCGTGAAATTGAAATTATGAAACTTGTTGGTGCAAGTCGTGGCTTTATCGTTAATCCTTTTATTTTTGAAGCTTTAATTTCTGGAGCAATCTCTGTTTTTCTCTCTTTTTCTATAATTTCATTTATTCTAAAAAAATTTAACACCTACATTTCAAATATATTTTTAGATGTCACAGAGATAAATCTTCAGTCAATTTTTGAAAAAAATTTATACATAATTTTTCCAGTTTTTTTCATTTCAACTTTTTTTTTAATTGTAATAAATACACAACTTTCAATCAAAAAATTTTTAAAATTTTAAAAAATGAATAAATTAACACTTGTCATTGATCCAATGATAATTTTTAAGATTTTTTTCGTTTCATTTTTCTCGTTTTTTCTCTCAATTCTATTAACACCAATTTTAACAAATATTCTTTTTAAATATAAAATTTGGAAAAAATCTCGTGCAGACACAATCACAGGAGAGAAATCAGAAATTGTAAAAGCATTACAAGAAGAGAAACATAAAAATCCACTTCCAACAATGGCTGGAGTTTTGATTTGGCTTCCTGTTTCAATTGTAACAATAATTTTCAATTTAGACAGAAAAGAAACTTGGATTCCGCTTTTTACACTTTTTTCTGCTGGAATTCTTGGGTTAGTTGATGATTTTTTTAATGTTTTTCCAAGAAAAAAAATTGGACTTGGTTGGTTGGAAAAAATTTTGATTTCAGTTTTCATTTCACTTGTTGGTGCTTTGTGGTTCTATTTCAAACTAAATTTTTCAACAATTCATATTCCAGCTTTTGGAGATCTTAATCTTGGAATTTTTTATATTTTATTTTTTATGTTCATTTTAATTGCAACTGCAAATGCTGTGAACATAACAGATGGACTTGACGGACTTGCTGGAGGACTTTCTGTGATGATTTATATAGTTTTTGGATTTATCAGTTATTTTAAAGGTCTGGAAAGTTTAGCAATTTTTTGTTTTTCTATTTCTGCTTCAACTCTAAGCTATACTTGGTTTAACATTTTTCCTGCAAGATTTTTGATGGGAGACACAGGCTCTCTTTCAATTGGAATGACACTTGGAGTTGTTGCAATGATTTCTCATTCTGAACTAGTTCTTCCAATTGCTGGAATTATTTTTTTTACAGAACTTTTCTCTTCAGCAATTCAGATTTTTTCAAAAAAAGTTTTTAAGAAAAAATTTTTCAAAGTTGCACCTTTTCATCACTATCTTCAAGTTGTCGGTTGGCAAGAAACAAAAATTACAATGAGACTTTGGCTTGTTGGTGGAGCCTTTTCTGTTGTTGGAATAATTGTTGGATTGTTAGGTGGAGGAATTTTTTAAAAAATTTTTTAAGTAGGCTGAGATAATTTACATTTTAAAAATTCTTCAAATTTTTTAAAAATTTCTTCATTAAACACCCAAATTGTATTTCCCATAATGTTCAAAATATCTAAAAAACGTTTTTTTGATTCTGAATTATAAGGCCTTGGACCTTCAATTGCTTGATAAGAATCGATAATTCTAAGCAATTGTTCTAAAAAAGATAATTTATTACTTGGAATTCCTAAATATGGTTTTTCTCTTATTTCTGGTTTCTCTCCATAATTTTCATGATGCAGAAGAATCATTCTTCCAATCATAGTTTTTATGTTTTTCAAATATTCATTTAATAAATTATTTTTTGTTAAAACTTGTTCTAAATCTTTTTCTATCAGTGGCCAAATTGTATTCAAAAAGATCAATGCTCCAAAAACAATATGAGGATTTACAATGTTTGTTTTTTGATCTTCATAGATCCTTTCAGAGGAACCAACAACAACAGAAATCTTTTCCAAAATTTTTCCTAAATCATGAAGCATTCCTCCAATTTCAATAATTTGCAAAAAAAGTTCATCTGGAAATTCTTTCTTAAACCCATAAAATTTTTTTATCTCAGAAAGAAGATATTTTTTTCCTTGTTCAGATTTTAAAAATTCAACAAGATATCTTGAAACCCTTGATGAATGAACATATGTCCCTTGAAAGCTGACATTTAAATCAATTCCTTTTCTTAAAACCGAATTTCCTAATTTTTTTACTATTTCTTGAAAATTAAACAACATTTTCAAAATGTTATCAGTTTCAGCGACATTTCCATTGGTTGGGTTTTTATTTTCTTTTTCTATACTACAATGAAATTCAATCATAGTGAAATTTCTCAACTGCTCTAATATTCTTAAAATTTCTTCATTATTTCCAGCAACCTCTTCTAATTGTTTTTGAAGAATTTGTTGTAAAATTGTAAATATTTTTTCTTTGATAAATGAAAAATCTTCAAAAGATATTTTTTCTTCACTTTCGATTCTTAAATCACTATTTCCATCAACAAAACTTCTTTCTATTTCACCTAATTTATTTAAAAAATCATCAATAATTTCTTGTGTTAAATTTTCATGAAATTGAAATTCAAAATTTTCGGAATTTCGTTCTAAAATTCCTAAAAAATATAATAGGTCTAAAATGTTCGGTTTTATTTTTTCCGTTAATCCCGTCTCTGGATTTCGCATTATAATTTTTTTAAAAATAAAAATAAATTCTATAAATCAAAAATAGTAGCTTTTTCTAAAAATCAAAAAATAAAAGTAAAGAAAAATAAAAATTTTAACATTTTTTAAATAGTTTTTTTCAAAAAGAGAAAACTTTCTTAAAATTTTAGTTTTAAGAATTTTAAAATCAGTAAAAATTTATAAAAAAGCTTGTTTTTCCCTTTTTTTGTTTTAGGAAAAATTTGTTTTGAGCCGGGGTAGCTCAGTGGTAGAGCGAAGGACTGAAAATCCTTGCGTCGGCAGTCCGATTCTGCCCCCCGGCACTTTTTATAAATTTTATTAAAATAATTTTTAACTTAGCTTTTTATAGATTCAATTTTTTATTAAACTAAAAAATTTAAGGAACTTTGTCTTTTGGCAAAAAATTAAGTAATTTTTAAAAATTTTTTTACATTTTCAAAAACCTGTCTTTCATCTATTCCAAATCTTTCTTTTGCAAATTTATAAACCTCTTTCACCAAAAGTGGAGAGTTTGGTTTTCCACGAAATCCAGTAGGTGGCATAAAAGGAGAATCTGTTTCAAAAACAATTTTCTCTTTTGGAATTTTTGAAATTGTTTCGTGTAAATTTTGATTTTTCGGATATGTTAAACTTCCTGCAAACGAAATAAAAAAATCTAACTCATCAATAAATTTTTTTGCTTCAAAAAACCCATACGAAAAAGAGTGAATTCCACCACGGACACGACCTTTAAACTTTTTTAAAATTTCAAATGTTTCATCAAAACTATCCCAAGAGTGAACCTCAATTGGAAGTGAATTTTTTACTGAAAAAGAGATTAAAGTTTCAAAAAATTCTAACTGAAGTTTTTTTGTTTCTTTTGTTTCTGGATAGTGCAAATCCACACCAATTTCTCCAATTGCAACAACTTTTTCTCTATTTCGATCAAGCAAATTTTGCAAAATTTCTAAATAATTTTTTGGAGCAAATTGAACTTGCTGTGGATGAACACCAATTAGGGAAAAAACAAAATTTTTAAATTTTTCTGCAAGCTGAGTAGATGTAAAATTTGATTCAAAAGAATCTATAGATTGAACAATAAAAGAGATTTCCGAATTTTTTGCATTCTCAACTTCTATTTCTAAATCAATTCCTCTTTCTTCTAAAATATCTAAATGTGAATGAGTGTCAACAAACAAAGAAATTTTAATCAAGAAAAATCTACTAAAATTACAAATTTTGAAAAGAAAAAGTTTTATTCATCAAAAAATTCTTGACAAAACTCTCTCTCTCT
>DYJS01000009.1:19696-23901 GCA_020723005.1 Candidatus Methylomirabilis sp.
TTGAAAAGAAAAAGTTTTATTCATCAAAAAATTCTTGACAAAACTCTCTCTCTCTAGAATAAAATACGAAAATCATAAAAAGATTTTCGTAAAGATTTTCAGAATTAAATAAATGTCAAAAAAAATTATTTGGAAATTAGAATCTTGTAAGTTCAATACAGATCTTGGTCTTTATCTATGTGATTTAATATTATGGTTAGATAATAATAATACATATAAATTAAGTATAAATTGTAATGGAAAAGCAGAAAAAGAAATAGCATGTATAGAAGACATAAAAAGAGAATTAAGAGTATATTTATCAGAGGAAGATATTTCAAAATTATTAGAAGGAAAACATAAAACTAACGACGGACCAAGCTCTATGAGATAATTTAAAACCTTATCTTCATTGCATCTTTCATCTTTTCAACAACTCCTTGCCCAATTGCACGAACTTTTTTGCTGTTTTCCAAAACAATTTCAAGAAGTTTGTCTTTTTGATTTTCTGCAATTTTTCGTCTTTCTCGAATTGGAGAGAGAACTTTTTCCATTGCAAAAAATAATCTTTCTTTAACCTCAACATCGCTAACTTTTCCGATCTTATAACGAGATTTCAAATCTTCAATTTCATCCAAATCTTCATTAAAAAGATCGTGATAAAAAAAAGCAATATTTCCTTCAATTTTTCCGGGATCCGTTGCATGAATTCTGTTTGGATCTGTATAAATCATTTTAATTTTTTTCTTCAAAGTTTCAGAATTATCTGAAAGATAAATTGCATTTCCAAGAGATTTTCCCATCTTAACATTTCCATCAATTCCCGGAATATTTTTTTCTGTTCCAAAAATCGCTTGTGGTTCATTAAAAACTTTTGATTTATAAGTTTCATTAAATTTTCTAGCAAGTTCTCTTGTGGATTCAATCATCGGTGCTTGATCTCTTCCAACAGGAACAAGATCAGCATTTACGACCAAAATATCTCCTGCTTGATGAATTGGATAAATATAAAATCCAAGTGGAGTTGAAGATTCAAATTTTTTATCTGCAATTTCAGTTTTTATTGTTGGGTTGTGCGAAACTTGTTGAATTGTTGTGAAATTTGCAAGATAGATAAAAATTTCGTGAATCTGCGGAACTTCGCTTTGAATAAAAATTGTAGTTTTTTCAAAATCAATCCCAACTGCATAGTAATCACAAATCAATTCAGAAATTGATTCTTTAACTTTTTCTGGATTATCAAAATTATCAGTTAATGCTTGGACATTTGCAATCATCACAAACTGATCATATTCGTCTTGAAGTTTTACACGATTTTGAAGCGAACCGAAAAGATGTCCAATATGAAGTTTTCCAGTTGGCCGATCGCCGGTTAAAATTCGTTTTTTCAAAAATTTATTTAATGCAGACAATTTTTAAAAAAAAATTTTTTTAATGTTAAGAAAAAGAAATTTTTTGATTTGAAAAGAAAAAAAATTAGAAACTTTTTAGAATTAAAATTTTATGAATTTTTGGAAAAATTTACCAAAACCATTTTCTGTTCTCGCACCAATGGAAGATGTCACAGATGTTGTTTTTAGAGAAATGGTACAAAAATTTGGTCGTCCAGATATTTTTTTTACAGAATTTGTAAATATTGATGGATTAACTTCTGAAAAAGGTTTTTTTGCAGTTTCACATAGATTAAAATTTTTACAAAATCAAAAACCAGTTGTTGCTCAAATTTGGGGAACAAATCCAGAAAAATTTTTTAAATCAGCAAAAACAATTTCTGAACTTGGATTCGATGGAGTTGATATAAATATGGGTTGTCCTCAAAGAAAAATTATAAAAAATGGATCTTGTTCTGCTTTGATAAAAAATCCAAATCTTGCAAAAGAGATTATTCTTGCAACTCGTGATGGGGTAGGGGGGTTGCCACTTTCTGTAAAAACAAGAATTGGTTTTGAAAAAATTATTACAGAGGAGTGGATTAGTTTTTTGCTAGAACAAAATCTTGATGCAATTATAATTCACGGAAGAACTCAAAAAGAGATGAGCAAAGTTCAGTGCCACTGGGATGAAATTGGAAAAGCTGTTTTGTTAAAAAATCAAAGAAATAAAAATACAATAATCGTTGGGAATGGAGATGTTGAAAGTTTTTCTGAAATAGAGGAGAAGCATAAAATTTTTGGTGTTGATGGTGTGATGATTGGAAGAGGAATTTTTAAAAATCCTTGGATTTTTTCTGGAAAAAACTCTGAAGAAATTTCAAAAAACGAAAAATTAAAATTTTTAATTGAACACATTAAACTTTTTACAAAAACTTGGAAAATTTCATCAAAATCTTCCATTTCAAAAAAAATTCAAGATGAAGAAAATATGCATTATAAAAATTTTTCTTTGATGAAAAAATTTTTTAAAATTTATATAAACGGATGGGACGGAGCTTCAGAATTTCGAGAAAAATTAAACAGATTAGAAGATCCAGAAGAGATAATAAATTTGATTCAATCAAATATAAAAATATAATTATTTGAAGTAATAAAATTTAAAAATTTTAAAATTTATTAATTCTTAAAAATTTTTATTTTTCAAAACAAAGAAATTCTGCTTTCAATTTTAAAATCTAAAAATTCAATTTTTTTTGCGTGAAGCATCATTCTGTCAAAATTTTTTAGAAAATTTAATTCAAAATCTTTTTTTCTTTTTATAAAACTTTTTAAATCAAAATTTCCATTTTTTAATTTTGAATAAAGTTTATCCCCAAAAACAGGCAAACCAATTTCAGCCAAAGAAACTCTTATTTGATGCATTCTTCCTGTTTTTGGAAAAGCATTTACAAAAAAAATTTCAAGATCTTTTTCATCTGTTTGAAATTTTTTAATAATTTCAAAATCAGTTTCAGAAAAAACAGAATTTTTATTTTTCTCTGCAACAAAAACTTTTTGGTTATGCTTTTCCAAAAAAGTTTTTATTGTTCCTTTTAAATTTCCAGAATATTTCCCAACACAAATTGCTTGATAAGTTTTTTGAATTTTTTTCTCTCGAAAAAGATTTTTTAAAATTCCATAAAATTTTTTTGTTTTTGCAAAAAGCAAAACACCACTTGTATCTTTATCCAGTCTATGCACTAAACCAAAATTCTCATTTTTAGAAAATTCATTTTTTTGATTTGAAAAATTTTCAAGTGCAATAGAAACCATTGATTCTTTTTGAAAATTTTCATCAACAGAGAGAATTCCAACATCTTTTTCAACCGCAAAAAAATCTTTGTTTTCAAAAATTATCTCAAGTTTTTTTTGAAATTTTTTTTCTTGTAAAATTTCAAATTCAATTTTGTCACCAACTAAGACTTTATTTCCAAGTTTTTCTAATTTTTTTCCATTTTTAAAAATCAAAATTTCTCCAAAAGAAAACTTTTTTACGATCTGGCTTTTTGAAATTTTCAAAACTTCAGAAAGAAAAATTTCGATCCTATCATAATTTTTTATTGCAATCTCTCGTTTCAAATTTTTCTCTTTTTCTGATTAAACTTTTTTGAAGAAGAGATCTCTTTTTTTTCAAAATTTATACTCTCTCTTCCTTTTTCAAAAAAATAAAAATCTTTTAAAGCAATCAAAAATCCTATTGTAATAAAAAAATCAGCTAAATTGAAAACTGCAAAATTTTTAAGCTCTAAAAAATCTAAAACATATCCATTGTTAAAAAAAATTCTATCAATCAAATTTCCAAACGAACCACCAAGAATCAAACCAAAACCAACCGGAGAAATTTTATAAAAATTTTCTCTGAAAACATAAAAAAGAAAAATAAGAAAAAGTAAAAAAATTAAAATACTTGTTAAAGCTGGAGAACCTTCAAAAATACTAAACGAAATGCCAGAATTTTTTGTGTAATCAAATCGAAAAAAATTTTTTACAATCCAATTCTCTTCATTTGGATTGAAATTTCCACTTCTAAAAAATTTTTCAAAAACAATTTTTGAAAATAAATCGATCAAAAAAGAAGCTAAAAAAAAACTTGCAAAAACTTTATTCAAAAAAAAGTTTTTTATTTTTACTTTACTAAAAATTTTTTCTAAAAAATTTAATAAAAAATCAGATTTTTTCTCAAATTTTTTTGATTTTAACTCTTTTTCAAAGCTTTTTTTCAAAAATTTTTTTTGCATCTTCTCTTTTTAAAAACTTCTATTGACAAATCTCTCTCTCTCTAGAATGAAGTACGAAATTAGCAATAAAAAAATA
>DYJS01000009.1:24001-33666 GCA_020723005.1 Candidatus Methylomirabilis sp.
AAGATCCAAAATAAATAAATTTTTAATTTATATACATTATTTTATCTCCCAACATTTCTATTCTCAAATCTCTTTTCTAAGATTCTCCAAAGTGCATTTTCAATTTTTACCCCTTTCCCATTGAAGAAAAAAATTGAATGAGTTGGATTTTTTTCAAAATTTTCAATTTTACAAAAAATTTTTTTTTCTGGTTTTGAACTAAAAGTTTCTTTTATTTTTTTGATTTTTGCAATAAAAAATCCTTCACCAAGATTTTGAATTGTCAAAGTTTTTTCCCAAATTTCATCTCGAATTTTTTTATATCTTTCTCTTTTTTGAGAGAAATCTTCAAGAAAATGTTCTTTTAAATACGATTTAATATTTTCATCATAGTAAAAAGAAGAAACTTTTTCATTGTTGTCATCTTGAGATTGTAGAAAAATCTTTTTATTTATAATTTTTTTAAAATCTTCTCGCAAATCGACTAATTCACATTTATCTGAAAATTTTCGTAAAAAATTTTCAATGACGGCTTCGTTTTCTTCTGGTCGAATCGTGCAAGTTGAATAAATCATCTCTCCACCATTTTTAAGAGATAAAAATGCATTTTTCAAAATTTTTTCTTGAGTTATTGCAAGAATTTTACTTTTTTTTGGAAACCATTTTAATGAACAACTTCTTCCAAGAGAAGAGCAGGGAGGATCTGCAATCGCAGTATCAAAAAAATTTTGAAAAAAATCTGAAAAAGTTTCACCACGAATTGAAATTGGCAAAACATTTTTGGTATGCTGGAAATTTAAATTTTCCAGAAGTTTTAAAAACCTATTTTTTGTTGGATCGTTCGCAATAATCACTCCAGAATTTTGTAAAATACTTGATCCTTGTGTTGTTTTTGAACCGGGACTTGCAGAAATATCTAAATGAAAACCATCTCTCTTAAGATTCAAAAATTTCATTGGGAGTTGTGAAGAGATATCTTGAATATAAATTTTTCCTTCTAAATACATTTTGCTTGAAGAAATTTTTTGATTTTTTTCAAAAACTACGAACACATCAAGAATCTCAGTTTCAAAAACTTCAAATCCTTCGTTTTTTAACTCTTTTAAAACCTCTTCTGCTTTTTCGGACAGACAAAAATTTATACGAAAAAATCTTTTATTCAAAATTTGATAAATTCAAATTCACACTAAAGATAGATTTTTTTTAATCAAAAATTTTTATCAAAAATTCTTTTCAAAAAATTTAATTTAAAAAATATTTTATGAAAATAATATTTATCAAAACGATATCTGAAAAAGTTTCACCACGAATTGAAATTGGCAAAACATTTTTGGTATGTTAGGAACAAAATATATTTTATACACTATATGTTGTATAAAATATATTTTAAAAATCTTTTAAAAATTCAAATTATCAAAACATTTTCAAATTTCAATTTAAAATACAAAATATAATATTTTCCAAAATATTATATTTGAAAATTTTAAAAATCTTATTAAAAATTCTTTAAAACTCCAAATTCTGTAAAAATTTGCAGAAAAATTAAATTTCGTTGGCGAAACATCTTTTTTATTATGTGTTAAAGATTTTTTTGATAAACAAAAGATAAAGAGATTGAAAAAATGCTGAAAGAAAGGCAAAATTCATAAACGAATTTTTAAATCTTTTAAAAACTAAAAACAAAAAATTTTTTGTCCAAAATTTTTTAATTTTTTAAAATTCTCTCAAAAAAATAATTTTTTAAAAAAATTTTAGATCTTAAAAAGTTTCTCTACAAAATCTTTTCCTAAAATTTGAATTCCTTGCTCTTTTGCTTTTTCCAACTTACTTCCAGCATCCTCTCCTACAATTAAAAAATTTGTAGATTTGGAAATTGCACTTTGAATTATTCCTCCAAATTCCAAAATCTTTTCTTTTATTTTTTCACGAGAAACTTCAAAACTTCCAGTAATCACAAAATTTTTATTTGCAATTTCAATTCCATTTATATTTTGACTTTTGTCTTTTGTATTTTGAATTTCTATTTCAATTCCAAGTTCAAATAACTCAAAAATTAAATTTTGATTTTTTGGATTTGAGAACCAAAGATAAAAATTCTCTGCAGTTTTCTCTGCAATTCCCTCAATTTCATCAAAGTTTTCAACTTTTAAAGAGAATAAAATTTCAAAAAATTCTCTAAAATTTTTTGGAGAAAATTTTTGATTTATAAAATTTGCAAGATCAAGAGATGATTTTTCTCCAAGAGATTTGATTCCAAGAGAATTTAAAAATTTATGAATTGAGATCTTCTTTTTTGAATGGATATTTTCAACGATTTTTTTTGACAAAGTCTCTTTAAATCCTTCAAATTTTAGTAAATCACTTTCAGAGATTTTCCAAAAATCCGTAAAATCAGAAATTAAACCCTCAAGATAAAATTTTTCTATTAACTTGTCACCAAGATTTTCAAAATCAAAACCATTTTTTGAAGCAAAATTTATGAGTGTTCCAATTTTTTGAGATGAGCATTCTGGATTTGTGCAAAAAAGAAGAATTCCATCATCTTTTGTGGAAATTGGAAAAGAACAATTTGGACAAAATTTAGGAATTTCTATCTCCCTCTCTTCTCCATTTCTAAAATTTTTTAAAACTTCTGTAATTTCTGGAATTATGTCTCCAGATTTATGAACAACGACGGTATCGTTTAATTTTACATCTAATTTTTTAATATTGTTTACAGAATGCAAACTTGCTCGTTTCACGATTGTTCCAGCAAGAAGCACTGGAGAAAGCTCTGCAACAGGTGTAAGTGCTCCTGTTCTTCCAACTTGCCAAGAAACACTTTTAAGCAAAGCTCCAACTTTTTCTGCTGGAAATTTTATTGCACATCCTCCACGAGGCCCTTTTCCAACAATTCCAAGAGTTTCAAAAATTTCAAGATCGTTAATTTGAACAACAACACCATCACACCAAAATTCAAAATTTTCACGAATTTTTACAAACTCTTCAAAAACTCTCCAAACTTCTTCCAAATTTTTACAAACTGAAACTTTTGTAGATGGAAAACCAATTTCAGAAAGAATTTTATGTTTTTCAGAGTGAGTTAATTTTTTTTCATCAAGAATTAAATCCCAAGCAAAAAAACTCAATTTCCTCTTTTCTGTAATTTCTGGATCTAGCTGTTTAAGACTTCCAGTTGCAAGATTTCTAGGATTTGCAAATTCTGAAAAACCTTTTTTAAATCTCTCTCTGTTTATCTCTTCAAAATCTTTTTTTAAAATCACGACCTCTCCACGAACTTCAAAATTTTTATACTTTGGATGTAAAATAATCTTTGGTAAATTTTTTATAGTACGAGCATTTTCTGTCACATCTTCTCCAACAAATCCATCTCCACGAGTTACGGCACGAACCAAAACTCCATCTTCATAAATTACACTCATAGAAAGTCCATCCATTTTTACCTCTACAGAATATTCAAAATTTATAGGAGTTAAAAATTTTTTATTCTCTTGTTTTTCAAGAAAATTTTTATTTCTCTCTTCCCAATCGACAATTTCAGAAAATGTAAAAACATCAGAAAGCGAAGTCATTCTTGTTTTATGAGAAGACTTTTTAAATTCATCTAAAACTTTTCCAGCAACAAAATCTGCAGTTCCAAGTTTTTCAAATTCTGGATTTTCCTTTCGTAAAATTTCTAATTCATGCTTTAAAGAATCTAAAATCTCTTCAGAAATATCTTGAACTCCAAAAGTGTTAAAATCATTTCTAATTCGATTGATTTCACGAAGAAGGATTAAGTATCTTGTTTTTTTATCCAAAAAAAATTTCTTCAAAAAAAAATTAAAAGAAAAGAAAAAAGTGTGAAGAAGATTTAAAAATTTCTAAAAAGAAATTCCAAGAAGATATAAAATATAAATTAAAACTACACCGGGAACACCACCAAAAAGAATCATTAAATAAACAGGGATTGTAAATGCAAAACTCCACAAACCAAGAGATTTTAAAATCAGAACAATTCCAAAACCAAGAAGAGAATTAATTATTATATGCCCAGCTATCTTTGTTAGAAGAAAAAGAACTGAAACACCTAAAAAAATTAAAAAAGCCAAAATTATAATTTGTTCGCTTGTCATTTTATAAAAATTATTTTTTAAACTCCTAAAAATCGTAGGTCGCCAGAATGAAAATTTCTAATCTCTTTGATTCCAAATTTTATCATCGCCATTCTTTCAATTCCAAAACCAAAAGCAAAACCACGAAACTTTTTTGAATCTATATTTTGCTTTTCTAAAACATTTGGATGAATCATTCCAGCCCCACCCCATTCGATCCAACCAGTATTCTTACAAATTCTACAACCTTTTCCTCCACAAAAAGTACAAGTTGAATCAACTTCATAACCCGGTTCAACAAAAGGAAAATAGCTTGGACGAAAACGAACATTAACATCTTCTTTTTCTAAAATTTTTTTAAACATCTCATTTAAAGTAAATTTTAAATTTCCAGAGGTGATGTTTTCATCAACAGCAAAACCCTCAATTTGCCAAAATGTATGCTCATGTGTTGCATCAGTTTCGTCTCTTCTAAAACATTTTCCCATTGCAATTTTTCGAACTGGAGGGATCTCGTTTTCAAAAGTAAAAACCTGCATAGTGGAAGTATGAGCACGAAGCAATTGATCTTTTGAGCCAGAAATATAATAAGCATCTTGCATATCTCTTGCTGGATGATCTTCTGGAAAATTTAAAGCTCCAAAATTATAATAATCATTTGCAACCTCAAAACCTTCAACAATATCAAATCCCATTGATGAAAAAACTTCTGCAAGCTCTTTTTTGATGATTGTTAGAGGATGAAACGAGCCAAAACCAGATTTTATTTCTGGTGCATCTTCATCAATTTCTATTTCAATTTTGGAAACAGAAGATTTTTTTTGCTTTAATAAAACCTTTATTCGTTTTTTAATTTCATTTAATTTTGATCCCAATTCCCTCTTTTCGTCAATTGATAAATTTGCAATTTCCGAAAAAAGATTTGTTATTATTCCATCTTTTCTGCCAAGATATCTTTTTTCAAAATCAAAAACCTCTCTTTCGCTTTTCAAATTTTTTAATCCAGCCTCAAAATCTGCTAAAATTTTTTCTAAATTTTCCAAAACATTCTTTTTACACCTTAAAACCTAGAATTTTTTAAAAGTTTGTAAAATAATTTTCAAAATTTTCTAAAAAATCACTAAACAAAATTATAGACTTATTTACTAAAATTTTTAGAAAAACTTTGATTTTTGAAGCTACTTTACTTCTAAAATTTTTAATTTTAAAAATTTTCAAATGTCAAAAATTCGTGTTAGAATCGCCCCAAGCCCAACAGGTTATGTCCATATTGGAAACATACGAACAATTCTTTTTAACTATTTTTTTGCTCGTCAAATGAAAGGTGATTTCATTGTTAGAATTGAAGATACTGATCAAACTCGTTTAGTTGATGATGCTCTTGTCCATCTTCTGAA
Source organism: Candidatus Methylomirabilis sp. (assembly GCA_020723005.1). Classification (GTDB taxonomy): domain Bacteria; phylum Patescibacteriota; class DYJS01; order DYJS01; family DYJS01; genus DYJS01. The sequence continues at coordinate 29,472 of DYJS01000009.1, forward strand.
AGTTTTAAAAGATCTCAAAATTGATTATGATGAAGGACCATATTTAGATGAAAATGATAAAATTTTAGAGAAAGGAGATTTTGGATCATACATTCAAAGCGAAAGAAAAAAAAGCGGAATCTATAAAAAATTTGCAGAAGAACTTATTGAAAAAGGATATGCTTATAGATGTTTTTGCACACCAGAAAGACTTGAAGAGATGAGAAAAAACCTACAAGAAAAAAATTTACCAACAAAATATGATAGAAAATGTTTACACTTAACCCAAAAAGAAATTGATGAAAAAATTGCAAATGGTGAAAAATTTGTCATACGATTAAAAGTTCCAGATAACGAACAAATTGAATTTGAAGATTGGACATATGGAAAAATTTCAACTCCAAGCAATTCAATTGATGATCAAGTTTTGCTAAAATCTGATGGTTTCCCCACTTATCATTTAGCGGTTGTTGTTGATGATCATCTGATGCAAATTTCTCATATTTTTCGTGGAGAAGATTGGCTTCCTTCCACACCAAAACATATCTTAATTTACAAAGCTTTTGGCTGGGAAATTCCACAACATGTTCATATTCCAAATGTTCTTCAACCAAACAAGAAAAAACTTTCAAAAAGATTTGAGGACGTTTCCACAAGAAATTATTTAGAGAAAGGATATTTACCAGAAGCAATTTGGAATTATTTAAGTTTTGTTGGTTGGAATCCGGGAACAGAACAAGAAATTATGTCTCGAGAAGAGATTTTGAAAAGTTTTGATATTCATAAAATTCAAAAATCTGGTGGAATTTTTAACATTGAAAAACTTGATTGGTATAATGGAATTTATATCAGAAAGCTCTCAATTGATGAATTTGTATCTCGTAGCAAAAGATTTTTAATTAATGCAAAAATTTTAACTGAAAAAGATTTTGAAGATTCTGAAAAATTAAAATACATAAAAAAAGTTTTAGGTTTAGTTCAAAAACGAATAAAAATTCTCTCAGAAGTTCCAGAATCTGTAAACTCATTTTTTTCTGAAAATATCCAAGTAGACAAAAAATTGCTTACTACAAAAGGGAAAGAAAAAACAAAAGAGATTTTGCAAAAAGTTTTTGAAAATCTTACAAATTTAGAAATCTGGACCCATGATGAACTTTCGAAAAATTTAGAAAGTATTGCAGAGATCTTTGGACGAAGTCAAGTTTTTTTCACAACACGAGTTGCAATCACAGGGAAACAATTTTCACCTGGAGTTTTTGAAAGTTTGGAAGTTTTAGGGAAAGAAAGAAGTTTAAAAAGGATTAAAAAATTGATTTAAAAATAAAAATTTTCTGCAAATTATTTTTAATTTCAAAAAATAAAGAGATTATTTAAAAAAATTTTGAATGAAAAATTTAAAGATATTTTTCATTTTACTTTCGTATAAAAAAGAATTTTTCAAAAGTTAATTTTTTTTTGAAATTAAAAAAAGAAAATTTTAATTTTCTTTTTCTTTTAATACAAAAAGTGTTGCAAGAAGTGTTGAAATTGGTAAAATAAGCAAAACACCTATTGATTCAACAATAATTCTTGAAACTTCTGTAAAAATTATCTCACTATTTATTCCATATAAAAAATTTTGATTAAACATTGGTTGATTTCTTAAAATTATTAAAAGTGGAATTGATGTGCTTGTGTATGCCATCACCAAGGTATTTATCATAGAACCAGCATGATCTTTTCCAACATTCATTCCTGATAAAAAAAGATGGGAAAAAGATACTTTTGGATTCATTTTTTTTAGCTCAAAAATTGTTGAAATTTGTGAAATAATCACATCATCAATCACACCAACAACTCCAATCAAGAAACTTGCCACAAGAAGAGATTTAAAATTTAAAAATTCTAAACCTAAAGAAACAATAATTATATCCTCTTCACTTCCCTGTCCTGAAAGTTTTGCAAAATCAATAAAAAATATAGAGATCAAAATTGTAACAAAAAGTCCAATAAAAGAAGAGAGAATCGCTATATTTGTTTTTTTATTAATTCCAGAAGTTAAATAAAAATTTGCTGTTAAAATTATCAAACTAATAATTATCGCAAAAAATATTGGATCTTTTTTATTTTCTATTGAAGGAAGAAAAATTTGCATCAAAAGAAAAAAACTAAGAGAAAGTCCAACCAATGCACCAACTCCATGTCTTCCTCCAACAATAATTGCAATCAATGCAAAAACTATCAAAATTCCCCAAAGTGCATCAAGTCGATAAAAATCTCCAACATAATAAAAACTTCCATCTGGCGATTCGCTCTTTCCCACCAAAACAAGATCTCCTTTTTTGTAATATTTAGAAATTTCATCACTTGTAGAAAAACCATAACCTTGAAAAATATCAATTTCTTTATTTTTCAAATCTCCTTCAAGCATTTTTACTTTCAAGGATATCTCTTCAGAATTTACCTTTTCAACTCGTCCTTTTAAATAATTTCCATCTTTAAAATCTTCTGCAAAAACATCTTTTGAAAAAACAAAAAACCCAAAAAGAAAAGAAACTGCAAAAAAAATTTTTTTCATAAATTATCATTTCAAAAAAAATCTAGAAGATAAATTTTTTAAAAAAAGAGTACTTTAAGTGATTTTTCAAAAAAATTTGCAAGGAGAAGAAAAATTTCTAATTTTTCCTTGAAAAAATTTATTTTGACAAATATCGACGAAATTAAAAATTCAAGACTGCAAAAATTGCAAAATTTTTTAGATGCAAAAAAAAATCCATTTCCAAACAAACCAAGCTCTGCTCGAACTTTAGCAAAAATTGCAAAAGATAATTTTGACGAACTTTCTGCAAAAAAAACCAATATTTTAATCGCTGGAAGAATAACATCAATACGAGAACATGGAAATTCTGCCTTTGTTGATCTTCGTGATACAAGTGATAGAATTCAAATTTTTATGAGCAAAAAAGATTTACCAGAAGGTGAATTTAAATTTTTTCTCAAAAATTTTGATATTGGAGATTTTGCAGAATTTTCAGGTTATCTTTTTACAACACAGATGGGTGAAAAAACTTTACACTGCACAAATTTTGGAATTTTAACAAAATCAATTGAACCAATGCCAGATAAATGGCACGGAATTCAAGATTTAGACCTACGATATCGAAAAAGATATTTAGATATTTTTATGAACCCAGAATTAAAAGAGATCTTTGAAAAAAAAGCAAAGTTTTGGGAAACAACAAGAAATTTTATGAAATCTCACGGATTTTTCGAAGTTGAAACTCCAACCCTAGAAACAACAACCGGTGGAGCAGAAGCAAATCCTTTTACAACTCATCACAATGATTTTGATCTTGATGTTTACCTCCGAATTTCTGTTGGAGAACTTTGGCAAAAAAGATTGATGTCTGCAGGTTTTGAAAAAACTTTTGAAATTGGAAGAGTATATCGCAACGAAGGAAGTAGTCCAAACCATCTACAAGAATTTACAAATATGGAGTTTTATTGGGCATATGCAAATTATCAAGACGGAATGAAAATAGTTAAAGATTTATACAAAGATATAGCAATAAAAGTTTTTGGAACAACAAAATTCAAAACTGGGGAATATGAATTTGATTTAAATGATGAATGGGAAGAGCTAGATTATGTTTCTACAACAGAAAAAATGACAGGTATAAATGTTTTAACTGCAACAGCAGATGAAATGAAAAAAAAATTACAAGAATTAGATATAAAATTTGAAGGAGACACGAAGGAAAGAATGATTGATTCACTTTGGAAATTTTGTAGAAAAAAGATTTCTGGTCCAGCATTTTTAATAAATCATCCAAAAATTATTTCTCCACTTGCAAAAGCAAATCCGAAAAATCCAGAATTAACTGAAAGATTTCAAATAATTTTAGCAGGAACAGAGGTTGGAAATGGTTATTCTGAGTTAAATGATCCAATAGATCAGAGAAAAAGATTTGAAGAACAAGAAAAATTGATCGAACGGGGAGACAATGAAGCAATGATGCCAGATTGGGAATTTTGTGAAATGTTAGAACACGGAATGCCACCAACTTGTGGATTTGGTTTTGGTGAAAGACTTTTTTCTATGATGGTTGATAAGCCAATTCGTGAAACAACACTTTTTCCACTGATGAAACCAGAATGGCACAAAAAGAAAAAAGAGGAAAGAGCGAAAGAGGAAGCTGAGAATTCAGCAAATCAAAGTAGCAATTCTGATGTACCA
>DYJS01000019.1 GCA_020723005.1 Candidatus Methylomirabilis sp.
AATTAAAAGATTTTTCAATCTTTTAATTTTTAAAAAAATTTAGAAAGTTTTAAATTGTAAATAATTTTTAAGATTTTTTACTCTGCATTATTCCAACAACCAGAAACATCGTCCAGTTCTTCAATTTTTTGAATCAATTTTTCAAGTAAAATTTTATTTTCTTCCGAAATGGAGATATAATTTTTTGGTAAATATGTGAAATCTGACGAAACAATATTTAAACCATATTTTTCTAATTTTTCAGAAACAGAAGATAAATTTTTTGGTTCTGTCCATAAGATAGCTTTATTTTCCTCTAAAAATTCATAATCTTTTAAATCTAAGCCAATTAAAAATTCTTCCAATTCATCATTTTGTTTCACATTTTCAATTTCAATTTCTCCAACAAAATCAAAATTAAACATTACACTTCCTTTCCCAGAGAGATTTCCATTATTTTTATCAAAAACAAGTCTCATTTCTTGAAGAGACCTTCCCCTTTTTTCAGTTAAAACTTTAACAATTATTCCAACTCCACCGGGTCCAAATCCTTCGTAAACAATCTCTTCAATATTGTTTAAATCATTTCCTGCTCCGCTCCCCTTTTGAATTGCTCTTTCAATATTTTCTTTTGGGAGACCGATAGATTTTGCTTTTTGAATTGCAAGTTTTAGGCTATAGTTTGTTTCTGGATTTTCACCGTTTCTTGAAACAACCATAATCTCTTTTGTCATTTGCGAAAAAGTTTTACTTCTCTTTGCATCTTTTATTCCTTTTTGATGTTTAATTGTTGCCCATTTGCTGTGTCCAGACATACTAAAAATTTAAATTTTTAAATATAAAAATTTTTAAAAAATCACATTCGTAAAAATTATTTTTTTGAAATTAAAATCTTTTTCGTATATCTTTTAAAATAATTTTTTAAACTTCACAAGCAAAGAAATTTTTTAAAAAAATAAAATAGTTCAGAAATTTTTCAAAGAAACGAAACCGAATTTATGATAAAAGAAAAAAGGAAATTTTAATATGATTTATGGACACGAAATATTCGTTGAACAAGGTGCATTTCACAATTTGAACTTTTTATATAGAAAAAATTTCGTCAAAGATACTCTCTGTTCAGAATTAAAAATTTTTAAAGCAAATTAATTTTTTCTAATTCTTTTTTCAACTTTTCAAAATCTCCGTCAAACTTAATCCCGTTCCAACCAAATTTTTTTGCATCAAAAATATTCTCTTCTATATCATCAATAAAAAAAATCTCTTCAGGATTTAAGCCAACTTTTTTTGTTGCGAAATCAAAAATTTTCAGATCTCTTTGATGTTTGCTCATTCCAATTTTGTTGGAATTTAAAACTGGATCAAAAATTTTTGTAAGGTTAAAATGTGGAACTGTGTATGAATCAAAAAAGTCTGTTGCATCGGAAAGAATCCCAACTCCAAAGCTTTTCTCTTTCAAATTTTTTGCAATTTCTACCATTTCCGGAAAAAGATTTTTGGATTTATAATTTTTATAAAATTCATTTATGTAAAAATCATAATCAAGTCCATATGCATCAGAATAAATTTTAAATTCTTCCAAAAGTGAAATTTTTCCAGTTAAAGAATTTTCTAAAATTTTTTCTAAATCAAGATTTTTTGGATTTTCAATAAAATTATTTCCTGCATGGATTTTTGCTTTTTCAAAAGGTTCTATAAAATGTCCTTTTGGAAACAAAACTCCATCAAAATCAAAAAAAATAAAACTGATTTTCTTTTTTTCGTTTTTCATACTTCAAAATCAAAAAAAAATAAATTTTATTTCTCTATTTTTCATATTAAAATTAAAATTTGTAGAAATATAAAACATTCTCTCTTTTTGAAAATTTAATTTTATAAAATTACAAAGTTCGAGAAAGGATTACCAATTTTTCATTTTCTCCGATTGCATCAATATCTTTTTTTGCAATTTTTAAAAATTCAACTGCTTCAGTATTATCTGCACCATATTCTTTCAAAAAAACTAAAAGATCGTCTAGGATAATATTTTTACCATTCTCTTTATAGTGCATTGGAATTATAATTTTAGGAGAAATATTTTCAATCACATCAAGTGCCTTTTTTGCATCAATTGTGTATCCGTTTCCACCAACTGGAATAAACAAAACATCTATTCCTTGAAGTTCTTCAATACTTTTCACAGAAATTTCATGTCCCAAGTCTCCAAGATGAGCAAATTTTACATCATCAATTTCAAATGTAAAAATTATATTTTCTCCTCTTTCTTCACCATTTTTTGCATCGCAAAAAGATTGAATTCCAGAAATTATTACACCACGAACTTCAAATTCTCCTGCTTCTGAAATTGGAAAACTTCCAGATTCATAAAATTTTTGTGCAAAATTATGATCAAAAGAATTACAAGTTGTTAAAACAATATCTGGTTTTATTTCTGGAAAAGTTGGATTTCCAAAAAGTTTTTCTGGATCAAAAGGATCAATGAGGAGAGAAGTTTTGTTTCCTTCAATAAAAAAACAGCTATGTCCAAAATATGAAATTTTCATTAAAATTTTTTCCAAAATTAAACTATTCTTTTTTTAAAAAAATCAAAGTAAAATTTTATTTTCAAAAATAGTTTTTAAAATTGAAACTAAACTTTTTCAACACTAACTCCATCGTAAAAAACTTCTATGTTTGATGGATATGCAACTACTCTATAGTCCATTGAAATATTTGAACCAGAAAATTGTGTCGTTTGAAAATCAAAGTAGTTTGTTTCATTTACAAATCTTGGATCGTCTGCAAAAATATCTTCCTTGTAAACAAAAGTTTTAGTTCCTCTGTTGTAAATCTCTATTCTCGCAATTTTTTTATGAGAAGATTTTGAACTTGTTTTAAGCTTGAAGGTTGCTTTATAGTTTTCTGAAATCTTTTGAATATTTGAATTCACAAAAATTGATAAAAATCCAGATTTATTAATTTGTGATTTTACTGCAAATCCATTTGAACTTGTTGAATCTGAAACTTTTGTTCCAACAAAAGTTGTGTAGTTTTCTCCTTCGTAAAAAACTTGTGGAGTGGATAAACCAAGATCTGTAATTTCTATTTTATCAACATACAAATCAGTAGTTTTATGTGACCAAACTGAATAATCTACAGATCCAGAGCTTGATGCAGGTTGTTTGTAGTAAATTGAAAATGTTTGATAAGTGTTTGGAGAATTAAAAGCATAACCTCGAAGTTCTGCTTTTCCATAAGGTCCAGAAATTGTATTTGTAACAGCGATCCTTGCAACAGAATATTTTGATGAATTATCTGAAACTTTTAATCTGAAATCTGCTCTATACCAATGATCAGGAATTTCTAGTTGAGATTTTGGTCCAAAAATTAAGTAGCAATATGAGCAAACATCAGAAGGAGAGATTTTTCTTGCTTTCCCATTTGAAGCAGAAGAATCAGAAACAGTATATCCTTTTGAATACATAGATTCTCCTTCAATCAACGAATTAGATTCAGATCTCCCAGGTGTTCCTTTTAAAGAAACTAAAGAAGTGTTATATCTTGTTGGGATTTCATGTTGCAAATTTAATTCAATTTTTGCATTTTCCCAACTTGAATAAAGATCTCCTTCTGTAATTGGAAATTTTCTAACCATCGATTTGCACTGTCCTGAAAAATTTTGGCATCCACCAATACCAAAAAAAGGAGCACCAGATCCATCATCTGCAATATCTGAAAGAGTTCCAGATGAATTTTGCAACTCAAGACGAAGATCTAAATTTTTTAAATTCAAATCTGTTGATATAAATCTTTTTCTGTTTAATCCAGAATCTGTTGTCCCAACATTAAGTAAAGATTTTAACACTCCAGAGATTTTTTGTTGATCTGAAAAATTTGAAATTACAAAATAACCACCAGCAGGGATTAAATAATCTATTGAAGTTGTTGGATTTGGTATTGTTAGTTCTTCTAAAGTTCCAGAAGCACCTAAAATTTTCCATCCATCAAGAGAGATGTCATATGCAGTTGTGTTGTATAATTCAATCCATTCATCCTCTTCTGAAACTGGAGAACCACCCCAATTTATCTCTGAAAAAACAACCTGATGAGTTGGAGAAGACGAAGAAGTAAATTCATGAGCACCAATATCAAACAAAGAATTTTGTGGTCTAGAATTTTCAAAATAATCTTCATAGACATATGAAAAAAGATCAGTTCCCGAATCTTTTGCAGTTGAATCAGACATAATTTTAAAAGATTCTGGATTACTTGAAAGTGTTGATTGAAATTTTAAAGCAGATTCAGATGAAATAACATCATTTGCTCCAGATAAAATAGAGCTTGCAGGTTTCCCACCAACCCATAAATTATAATCTGAAATAATGCCATAATTTTCATCACTCCATCCAAGTTTTTGTCCAGCAACTCTTGATTTAAATATATTATTTTTCAATGTAATTCCATACCAATCATTATCTGCAATATATACTGTTGATCCTGTATTAGATGAAGAATCTGATGTGAAGGTGTTGTTTAAAATTTTTATATTTCTATCTGTCGCAGGAGGATTTGAAATTTGAGATCCAAAAATATAAATTGAACCACTGCAGTTATATGTGATATTATTTAAAATTGTGACATTCTGTATTTTTGACCCCCAATCAGAATAATATTCATCTCCAATTGCAAAATCTCTAGATTTTTTTCCATCTCGCAAAATTGCACCATCTCCATCTATACAATATGAAAAGTTTTTTGAAAGGAGAACATCTTTAGAATTATCAACATAAAAATTTACACCAAAATTATTATATGAAACATTATTTTCTGCAACAACTCCAACAGATTTTGTTGCTGCAAAACCTTCTCCCATATTATCTCTTGTAACATTCCTTAAAACTCTTATATTTTGGTTTACATTTATATCTCTTCCACTAATTTTTATTCCAGATTGCCAACCACTGTTCATTGTTCCATCATTGTCAAGTGAAGCTTGATAAACTTCACTATCTCTCAATTCTATATTTTTTCCTCCTAAAAGTATTCCATGTCCTTCACAATTATGAACAAGAATATTTTCAATATCTATATTTTCAGAATTATAATCAACACGAAAACAGGAACTATTATCGTCTCCATGATAAGAATCATAAATTTCTAAATTTGCAAAATCTATATTGCTTCCATAAACCACAAAAACACTTCTAGGACTTGTTGTTCCTGCAATTTTTGCTTTATTTTCCGGATCTGTTCCAAAAATTTTTATTCTATTATTAATTGTTCCAGACTTATCTATGCTAACCATTTCATTATATATTCCGGGTTTAACGAAGATTGTATCACCAGCATCAACCATACTAATTGCTTTTGAAAAAGTTTTCCAAGGATTTGATTCCGTTCCATTTCCTGTTTCATCATTTCCAGTTGGGGAGATGTAAAAAACATCAGAGATAGCAAGAGTTTTTTCTGCTCCAAAAAAAATTAAAGATAATAAAAATATAAAACTTAAAAATTTTTTCATAATTTTTCAATTTAATCTCTCTACAAAATTCTAAAGAAAAATTCAAAAAGTCAAAATGAATTTATAAAATATAAAATTTCTTTAAATTTAAAATAGTTGCTTTTATAAAAA
>DYJS01000010.1 GCA_020723005.1 Candidatus Methylomirabilis sp.
AAATTAACAGAAATAAAAAATTTTGGTAAAATTTTTTTCATTTTTTAACAAATTTCTTCATTTGTTTTTTAGAAAAAAAAATGAAGTCAAGAAAATTGTTAAAAATAAATGATAAAAAATACAAATTTCCAAAATTTACTTTTACAAACTTTTTATAATAACATTTTTTAGGTATTGATTTTTAAAATCTGTTTTTTCTCCAATTTTCGCTTTTCCATCGGAAACAAAACGAACAGAAAGTTTTTTATTATATTTTTTTGAAAAATCACGAACAAGATTTAAAATTTCAACAACTCATTTTAGGTTTTCATCAATTCCAATTGGATAAGTGTCAATTCCAAGTCCAGAGTGAAGTGATAAAAACATATTTCTCTCAATTGAAAATTTATCTTGCTCATAAAGTTTAGCAAATTCAAAATCTTCAAGACAAGGAAACATCAAACCGCAAAGTCCAACCTTTTTTATATTCATAGATTTTAGAGCATTTGTAATCGTCGCAAAAAAGTTTGTCGTTACAATTCGATCAAAATCACTAAATTTTTTGGTAAAATTTATAAAACTAAAAAAACCCTTGAAAAGTGGTGCAATCGAATTATCTAATCCTAAAAATTTAAAATTTAAATTCAAACTAGAAATTATCTCTTCAACTTTTTTCCCAAAATTTCCAATTTTAATAAGCCATTCGTGCGATGAATTGCAGTTTTGAGCTAAATCAGTTAGTTGAAAACCAATGAAAAAACCATCTTCCTAAGTAATTTGATGATGGAAAAAATGGAGTGCTGGAAAAATCTCCAAAACAATATGCAAAGTTAAAAGTTTTTGATGAATTTTTTTTAATAATTCGTTACAAAATTTCTGCATCAAAAAAATCTGCTGATCGTTCTCATAAATCTAAATTTAACAAAACGGATGAATTTTTAAAAAAGTCAGCTTCAAATTTTTCAAAATTTTCTGGTAAAATTGTTCCAATTGAAAAATAATTAAACTCTGAAAAGTTTTGATTATTTAAAGAGTTTATATTTTCTGGAATTGTTGAGATTCTTGTAGTTTGAATTTCTATATTTTTTAACGAAAAGATATTTTAAGTATTTTTAAATCTGATGAAATTTCATTTTTTTAAGTCATTGAATTTTTTGAGAAAAAACAAATTGAACGAATTATTTTTGTCATAAAAAATTCTTTATTTTTAAAAAATTACTCGCTTAACTCAATACTTTTTCCTTTAAAAAGAATTGGAAAAACTGCTTTTAAAATCAAACTGAAAAGAAAAGAAACCGAAAAAAAGAGGGCTTTTGCAGATGGAAGATTTAAATTTATGATAAATAAAAAAAGTGGAACTAAGATATTATACCATTTTTCTGAAAATGTTGTTGCCTTTTTATTTATAATTTTTTTACTTGAACCAAACATTAAGATGAAAAGCAGAACAGAAGCGAGAAGAGAAAGTCTTGTATTTGGTTTTTTAAGATCGATTCCCATAAACATTGTTGATATTTCTCCATCTGGTGTTGGAAGAAAAGGATAGATCACATCAAAATTTTTTGAATCAAATCCATGTGTAAATGTTTGATACAGCAAGAAAAAGAAGAAAGTTTGAAAAAGAAGAGAGATAATTGATCCATATGCATCAATATGGTTTTCATCTAATAATTTTTGATACTCTTTTTTTCTTTTTTCTGAATCTTTAAATTTTCGATCTATCTCTTCCAGTTTAGGATTTAGAGATTTTAATTTTTGCTCCATTTTTCCGGAAGAAATTGATGCAGGAAGAATGACTATTCGCAAAATAAATGTTAGAATAATTATTGAAGCTCCCAGTGAATAAAAACCGATCGTTTGATATATAAAAATCAATATATTAAAAAATGGTATCAATAAAAATGTATTCCAAAAATCAGCAATCATCTATTTTTCTTTAATTATTTCGGACAAAATTTTTACAAAAGTTTTCATATCTTCATCTGTTGTGTCCCAACCAATTGATGCAGTAAATGAAGATAAAATTTTCTGCTCTGACATCCCCATATTTATTAAAACATGAGATGCAGATTTTTCATCATCTGAAATTGTTTCAACACCAGTGTAGACATAAACACCTTTCATAGATAATTTTTCAACGATAGATTCAGCATCATAGAATGTTTTTGGAGATATACACATAATTCCTTGATAAGAGTCTTCTGTAGAAATTATATCAATATCTAACCCTTCTTTCGCAACCTCTTTATCAAAAATCTGTCTCAATCTTGATAATTTTTTTCTAAATTCATTTTTTGTTTCAGATATATCCTGTAAAGCTTCAGAGATTGCAACTGCATTTAAAACATTATCCATATCCGGTTTTTTTTCTACAAAATGTCTTTTTCCTGCTTTGAGTGTTTCAATCAAAGTTCCTTCTCTAACAAATAAAATTCCACTTCCAGAAAAACTACCAATAAATTCTCCACCAACAGACATAAGATCGACTCCTAATTTCGAAACATTCAAGGGCTCTATCAGTCCAAAAGATGCATCAGTATGAACAACAGCACTAACCTGTTTTGCAATTTTTGCTACATTGGTTATATCTTGCTTTATACCTGTTTCTTTGTTTATTCTTGAAACAGAAATAAATGTTGTCTCAATATTCATCCTATCAGATATAAATTCTAAATCATAAATTCCAAATTCATTAACTGGAATCTCTAATATTTTGTAACCAATTTTTTTTAAATGTTTTGCAGGTTTTATAATTGAGCCAGGTTCTGTTGAACCTATAAAAATATTATTTCCCTTCCCTTCCATAGCCTGTGGAGCACCCAAAACCGCAATACTATTTGAATCAGTTCCACCATATGTAAATCGTATCTCTCTAGATTTTGAACTAAAAAAATCAGCAACTGACGATCTAGATTCTTCAATAAAATATTCTGCTTTTTTAATAAAATCATTTCCAGATAATCCTTTCATTTTCTCAATAGTTTCGCCAACTTTTTCCAAAACTTTATTTCTAACAGTTGAAAGTTGAGAATGCTTCAAATAAACATTGTTCATTAAAAAATTTTTCAAATTTTTACTAAAGATTTTTTACAAATTTTGCAAGTTTCATAAATATCACTTTAAAAAACTTTATCAATTCCTTGAATATTTAAAAGTTCAAAAAATACTTAATATAAAAAATCATATATGAAAATCTAAATTTATTATTATTAACTACAAAATACTTTTTTTAATAAATGTGCATGATAAATACTAAATAGAAAATTGAACACACATAATTAATAATTATCCTATAAACATTTAATATCTAAATTTACAAACTTTATCATATTTTTGATTTTTAAAAATTTCTTCATAATATAAAAACGAAGTAAAAAAAGGTTTGAAAAAAACCATAAAATCCAAAAGAAAAAATGATCTGCCTACAATTCAAACTAACGATGAAACACCTGAAAATTATGAAAATTTAGATTCAGAGTCTCTTGTTGAAAAATACAATTCTACAAATAAAAATTTTAAACCAATTTCCGAAACAGAAAAAAAAGTTCCATTAATTGTTTGGGAAGCTCCAGTTTTTGAAGAGATAAATATTCCATCTTGGATAAAATACATTGTCATCTCTCTCTTTGTACTTTTTGAAGTTTATTCAGCAATAAATCTAAATTTTTCTAGCTTTTTCGTATTGATTGGTTTTTCTCTTTTTTTGTATATCTATCTCAAAACAACACCTGAAATTGTTCAACAAGAAATTGGATCAGATTACATAAAAATTGATGGTGAAACTTTTGAATTTAGTGAAATTAAAAGATTTTGGATAACATACAATGAAAATATTCAAGAGATAACTTTTGTTGTTAATGGAAAATTTTTTAATCCAAAATCATCTATTGGATCTGTAAATCCAAATTTCTTGAGAGAGCTTTTAAAAAATAAAGTTAAAGAAGTAGAACCAGAACCAATAACATTTGCAGATTTATTATCAAAAATTTTGCATCTATAGCTCAACTGGATAGAGCTTTGGTTTGCGGAACCAAGGGTTGCAGGTTCAAATCCTGCTAGGTGCACAAAAAAAATATTTGTAAAATTTTTTCTTTCAAGTAGTTTGCAAAAGAATTAGAAAAAATATTTTGCCAAAAAATATAAACCCAATTTTAAATTTGAAAAAAAAGATTGAAGAATCAAACTTTAGATCATCAGAAAATCAAAATATAGCAAAATCTGAAATCAAAAGCGAAGAAGATTCTCAATCTGGTTCCATAAATCAAAGTTCTTTTTCCGAAGATAAAAATCTTAATTCAAATAATCAAGAAATAGATTCTTCAAATTTTATTCTTAATCAAAATTCCAAAAATATTGAAGAGGAGAGAGATGAAAGAAAATTTTTTAAAAAAGAGAGAGATGAAAGCGAATTACCACCAAAACCAATTTTAGAAAACGGAATTTCACCTTTTAAAGTTTCCTCCCAAGAAGGAAAGATAAATTTTGATATTTTAGAAGCAATCAAAAGAATTAAAGAAGATGCAATTAGAAAGCAAAAAGAATATTTGTCACTTTCTGAAAATATTAAATTAAGTGGAAATGCAAGTTCAAACATTGTTTCTGAAAATTTTAGAAAAAAGAAAAAATCAAAAATTTTATTATTTTTTGGAAATGTAATACAACTTATCACAATTTTTTTAATCACATTTTCAATTACATTCATTTCTGTTCAATACAAATTACTTTTTGAAAACCTCAGTTTTTTAATGAATAAAGATGAATATAAAAAAGAAGAAGAAAAACTTTTAGTAAAACTTGATGAAAAAGATGATATTATTTCCAAAGGAAGAGCTGGAGAATTTAACTTTGATTCTCCTGCAATTGCATCAGATAATGAAGATTTAAGTAGAAACCGAATTGTTATTCCAGCGATAAATGTTGATGCACCAATTATTATCGTTGAAAAAAATACAGATTCTGCACTTCGAGAAGGACTTAGAAAAGGTGTCGTTCACTATCCTGGAACAAGTTTTTTTGGAGAAAATGGAAATGTTTTTCTAACTGGACATAGTAGTAATTATGCATGGGAAAAAGGAAACTATAACTATGTTTTTGCAAATTTAGGAAAACTAAAAAATGGAGATAAAATTATCGTTTACTTTAATCAAAAAAAGTATGTTTATAAAGTTTCTAAAAAGTTTGAAATTTGGCCAAAAGAAACATATGTTTTGAATCCGAATCCAAAAGATAGAAATGCAGAGCCTGTTCCGCTTCTAACTTTGATGACTTGCACACCAGCTGGAACAAATTTAAAAAGGTTGATAATTTGGGCTGATGAAGATCCAGATTATATGACCTTGACAGATGAAGGAGTTGGGAACAGCTCTGGAGAAATTGATGTTAACAAATTACCAGAATTGATTTAAAAATCTATTTTGAAAATAATTAAAATTTCAATAAATATCTATTTTTAAAAATCTTTTTTTAAAAATTATCTAATCATAAATTTAAAATTTTTTACATATCATACTGAATAAATTCTAAATCATTTTTCTTAACTTTTGTTGTTTCAAAAACTTTATCTTTTGTCGCAGAAGATAATACTCCTAAAATTGCAAAATTTGTTATTAAACTACTTCCACCAGAACTTAAAAAAGGTGCAGGAATTCCTGTTACGGGTAAAATTCCAAAATTTACACCAATATTTACAAGAATTTGAAAAGTTATGATACTAGCTGAACAGGTAGAAAAAACTATCGCTCCCCTAGTTTCCATTTTTGGAACAACCATCCAAAGATCGGTTATTAAAAAAAGATAAAAAAGAAAAATTATTCCACCACCAAAAATTCCATACGATTCAAACACAACTGCAATGATAAAATCTGTTTGTTTGCTTGGTAAAAATCTCAAAACACTATCTGGTCCAAAACCTAATCCTTTGCCAAAAACTCCACCATTTGTAATTGCTTCTAAAGATTTTTGAACATTATCATCATACCCTTTTCCAAACAAAACAGCATTACTAAATTCATAAACTCTCTCTTTTTGATAATCTTTCATAAAAAACCAACCAACTGGAATTGCGATTATTGTTAAAAGAAATAAAATCTTTAAAAACTTACTTGGAATGTTTGGAGAGTTAATTAAAAAAGAGATATATGCAACAAAAAAAATTACAGAAGTTCCTAAATCTGGTTGAAAATATACCATTACAAAAGGAAGAAAAGAGACAAAAGAACCAAAAATTATTAACTTTAAAACATCGCTTTTTTTAAAAAGTTTTTCAGAAAGAGAAGCTAAAAGAATCAAAAGTGAAAATTTTGCAAATTCTGATGGTTGAATTGAAATTGGTCCCATAACAATCCATCTTCTCGAACCAAAAATTGTTGTTCCAACAAAAAACACCATTAATAAAAGAAGAGAAGTAATAGCGAAAATAAAATATGATGATTTTAAAATCTGTGTAAATTTTATATTTGAAAGAATAAAATATATTAAAATAGATGTAACAAAAAAAATAAGTTGTTTTATTGAAGATGAGTAGTCAATCTCTCCAAAAGCATTTTTGTATGAAACACCAAAAATTGTCGCAACACCAACAAAAGAGATCGCGAGACCTAAAATGAAAAATCCAAAAATGTTATATCTTCCCAATAACAAAAAAATCAAAAAAAAACTAGAAAAACTTTGAAATTTTTAAAGAAATTGATAGGTTTTCTGTGATTTTTTATTTTTTGGGGTTATAGCTCAGTTGGTTAGAGCACTTGCATGGCATGCAAGGGATCGGGGGTTCGAATCCCCCTAGCTCCACAAAAATATTATTTTCACTTTCTAAAAATAAGATATTCGTTATAATTTTTCAAAAACAACAATCTCTCTTTGAACGAACTGATCATTTTTTCCAAAAACAAAACCCCTTTCTGTAATTCCTCTAAAACGAGAAAGAATTGGTAAAAAATTTTGAGGAGGAATCATTTTAAAGTTTTTTCCTAAAATTTTTGATTCAAAATTAAGCTTTTTATATCTTCCTTCTGTTAATGTGAGAGGAAATGCAAAAACAACAACTCCACCTCTTTTTAAAATCTTTGAAAATGTTTCAAAGCTTTTTGAATATAAAAAAATTAGTTCTTTTGAACGAGTTAAAAAATTTTTAAAAGTTAATTCTTTGGAGATCTGACTTCCCATAAATGGTTCAGAAACAATTGCATCGAAAAAATTCTCAAATTTTTTATCAAAATCCCTTTTTATATCTTGAACAAAAATCTTTGTTTCATCAATTTTTTTATCAAATTCTTTAAAAAACCATAAAAGGTTTTTTTTTGAAAATTCAACCGATTTTGAATCAATATCACTTCCAAACATATCAAAGTTAAGATCTAAACCTTCTTGCAAAATTGTTCCAGAACCACAGCTTGGATCAAGAATTTTTGGATTTTTCAAATTTTTTCTAGAAAGATTTAGCATTATTCTTGCAATTTTTGGTTGTAAAAGTCCATGAGTTGTGTCCCTTTCTGGTCTTTCAAAATCTTTCTTGCTCCACCTATCAATATCTTGATTTTCCGTTGTTTCTCCAAAAATCAAATTTTCACCAGATTTTATAAGAACAATTTCAAATCCTTCTTCCAAAATTTTATTAAATTTTAAAGTTGCAGTTGCCAAAATATCAGTTTTGTTTTCCAAAAATCTTGATTTAATTCCAATTTCAGAGAGCTCAAATTTTATACTTTCTTTAATTTTTCTTTTAAAATTTGAATCAAAATTTCCAACAAAACTAACTCCAAAATTAATTTTTTTTTTCTTAAAACTTTTTGAAGAAAGAAAATTTTTAACAATCTCTCTTAGAAAATTTTGAGATAAAACTTTTGAAAATTTTTGAATTTCAAAAACTTTTCCAGCTTTAATAGTTCCACCAGAATCTCTCAAAATCTCTCTCTCGTCTTTAGAAAAATCTAAAACTGCAAATTTCTCAGAAAAATATAAAAACTTTTCAATATTTGTTAATTTGTATATCTCTGCAATTGACAAAGCTCCAGAATTTCCAAAAAGAAAAAATTTTTGCAAAAAATAAAAAATTCAAAAAAAAACTAAACTAAATCAAAATCATTGTAAAACTTTTTGTTCTGAAAATTTATAAAATTTCCAGATCTTCCGGTTTTTCTATTTTTATCTCTCCACCAGATGAAATCTCTCCACTAACAATTTTTTTTGCGATAAAACTTTCAATTTTTTCTTGAATAATTCTTCTCATACTTCTTCCACCAAATTCCAAATTATATCCAACTTCAACCAAATAGCGAACAACTGAATCTGACACAAAGAGAGAAATTCTTTTCTCTTCAAGTTTTTTAATCAAAGATTTGATTATTAAATTTGCAACAGATACTGCTTCTTCTGTTGAGAGTGGTGTGAAATAGATGATATTATCAAATCTATTTAAAAATTCTGGTGAAAATTTTTGATTCTCAACTGCAAATTGAACAACCTTTTCTTTTACTTGAGAATATGGTAAATTTTCTTTTGTAGATTCAACGATAAGTTTTGATCCAACATTGCTTGTTGCAATAATTATCGTATTTTTCATATCAAAAACTTTTCCAGAAGAATCAGATACTCGCCCTTCGTCCAAAATTTGCAAAAAAATATTTAAAATATCTGGATGTGCTTTTTCAATTTCATCAAGCAAAACGAGAGAAAATGGCTTTTTACGAACTGCTTCTGTTAGCTGACCACCACTTGAACCTTCTCTAAAATCTCCAAGCAAACGATAAATTGAATCTTTTGTTTGAAACTCACTCATATCAAGCCGAATAATGTCTCCTTCAGAACCAAAATAGATATTTGCCAAAACTTTTGTCACCTCTGTTTTTCCAACACCTGTTGGACCAAGAAATAAAAAACTTCCAATCGGTTTTTTGTGAATTGAAACTCCAGCACGATTTCTTCTAAGAGTGTCAGAAATTGCTTTTGTTGCTTCTTTTTGACCAATAATAAATTTTGAAAATTCATTTTCCAAATTCATCAATTTGTCTCTTTCATCTTTTGTCATTCCAGAAATTGGAATTCCTGTTTTCCTAGAAACAAGATCTGTGACAATTTCTGAATTTAACTCACTTTTTTTCAATTTTTCACTCGCTTCCACAACAGAATCTTCAAGAAGATCTATCGCTTTTGCAGGAAGTTTTCTATCATTAAAAAATCTTTCAGAAAGCTCAACAGCAGATTTTATTGCAGAATAATTTATTTTAATATTGTATGTATTTTCAAAATTTTTCACATACTCTTCCAAAATCATAATTGTTTCATTTTGTGTCATTTCAGAAATTCTAACAACTTGAAGATATTCAACCAAACTTCCCCTTGGTTCAATATATTTTTTAAATCCTTCATATGTTGTAGAAAAAATCACTTGCACTCCATATTCAAAACCTTTTCGCAAAAATTCTCCAGCATCAACTCCAGTTGTCGATGCATCCAAAATTTCATGAACTTCTCCAATAAATAAAATTACATTTCCTGCTTCTGATGCTTCTTTAATGATTTTTAAAAACCTCTCTTCAAAAAAAACTTCTGATTTTGTTCCTTGAAGCATTGCTCCAACATCAACACTCACAATTTTTTTTCCTTGCAATTGTTTTATCGTGTTCCCAGTTGCAATTTTTTGTGCTAAACCCTTTACAATTGCACCTTTTCCAGTTCCGGGATCACCAATCAAAAGCACATTTCCTCTTCTAGAACCTCTTGCTAAAATTCTCTCCAACTCATCAATTTCGTTTCTTCTTCCAAAAACATGTGTTGAAAACCCTTTTCTTTTTCTGTCTTGACTCATTTCAATCACATATTTATCAAGATTTACTGTATAGCCATAACCCCAATCCAAAGCAATTCCACCTGTCCAATTTATTGTTTTTTGTTTCCAAAAATGCCATCTTTTTTTGAAAGAATCAACATTGATCCAATAAACTATATTTTCCAGATCCTCTTCAGAAATTTGCAAAATATCAAGAATCTTTCTTCCAGATGGAGTTTTTAAAGTTCCAAGAATGAATGCACCTATTCCTAAAAATTGTTGATTACTCAAAAAACTTGTTTCAATTCCAAGAAGAAGAGAAAGGTATCCCTCTGGTAAAATTCTATTCAAAAGTCCATTCTCTTTAGCAAATTTTTTTTCTAACTCAATAATTTTTTTAACTTCACTCTTAATAGATTTTGTTTCTTTTCCAATTTTAGAAATAAACGATCTTCCCTTTTCTGTATGTAAAATTTCCAAAAAAAATGTTGCAGGAGTTCCAATTCCATATTTTACGACAGAGCGATAAACAATTGAACGAACGAGCATTGTCACACCATCAGAAAAACTCTCGGAATTTAATTTTTTTAAATTCTCAAAATTTTGATAAGATGAATCAAGAAGATTTTTCTTCTCTTCAATCTCTTTATCATTTAATTTTTTCAAATTTTCATTGATGATTTTTCTTGGTCTTGGAAACTCTTGTTGAAAATACAAAACAATAGAGAATGCAAGAACACCGATTAAAAAAAAGAATTCAAAAAATGCAAATTCTCCAGAATAGAAAAATTTATTAAAAAGATAAAACGATTTTACAACAAGAAAAAAAAGATAGAAAAGAGAAAAAACTCCAACGAAAAGAAATGAATAGGTTAAAATTTTTATCCAATTTGAAAAAGATTCTGAGAAAAAAAATGGAACCTTAAAAATCTTTTTTTCAACAACAGGAAAAGAGATTTTTTGATTTCCAATAAAACCTAAATAACCAAATCCAGAACAAACAGAACAAGGTTTTTTTTCTAAAACATTGTTTCCAAGCCCAGAACAAGCTTCACAAATTTTGATATTTAAATTTGTCTTTGTTTTATAATACATTTTGCATCTTAAATTTTTCTAAAAAGTATAGTTTCTAAAAATCCATAAAATCCTAATTATTGTAAAAGGAATAAGAAAGATCCAGAAAGTTATCACAAAAACTGCAATCAAAAAAGTTGCTAAAACAAAAGACGATCCAAGAATAATCATAAAAAATCTCATAAAAAAAGCGACACCTCGCCCAACTGCAGAGCGATCTTTTTTCCAAGGTTGAAAAGTAAAAAATGATGGAATTAAAACTTTTAATGAAAAAATATCAACAACATACAATAAAATAATTTTCCAAAAATGAATCCAAAATCCCAATGCACCAAACTTTCCAAAACCAAACCACCACCTAAAAGCATCTGTTATAATCAACTTTTTTGAAATCCGTTCAACAAACATCTAAAACTTTATTTTACAAAAAAACATCTAGCTAGACTTTCTATTATAATTTTTTTTAAAAAAGAAAAGATGAATTTTAAAAAATTCAGTTTTAAAATTTACATATTTAATTCTTTATCATCACCAAACACCACCAACTAAACCAAATTCATCTCTTGCTAATATAAAATTTTATATTCACCTTTTTTAAATTTGCTGATAAAAACTCCAATTTATTAAAATCATCAAAATCCAAAATTTTTTCTTCAGAACTTAATTTTTCAAAAATTTTAAAATTTAAAAATTCGATTTTTTGATTTTCTCACATTTTACAATCGCTAAAGATTCATATTCACCTTATTATCTACCAAAATCAATTTATTCAAAAAATTTCCATATATTTTTATTAAAATCTTCCTATTCATTTAAAATCTTTTTATTTTTAAATTTTTACACTTCTTCCAAAGTTTTTATTCCCAATAAATCAAGTCCAGTTTGTAAAGTTTCGGCAACTTTGGAGACAAGTGCCAATCGAAAATTTTTTAGAATTTCATCTTCAGTTTTGTTCACAGAAACTTGATGATAGAACGAATTGAAGCTTTGTGCGAGATCATATAAAAAATTTGCAATTAAATTTATTGAAAAAGTTTTTCCAGCTTCAACGACCACTTCGGGAAATTTATAAATTATACGAAGAAGAGTTTTTTCATAATTCGAGATGCTCATCATAACATTATAAAAATCAAAAATATAATTTTTACTTTTATCGTTCTGAGTTTGTTTGCTAAAAATATCGTTCTGATATTTTTGAAAAGCTTCTTCAAAATTTTTATCTTTTGAGTTTCGTAGTATGGATTTTGCCCTTGCATAAGTGTATAAAATGTATGGTCCAGAATTTCCATCTGTTTTAACACTCTCTTCAACATCAAAAATTATATCTTGTATAGTTGAAACTTTTAAAAATGCATATTTTATGGAAGCAATCGCAAGAATTTCATTTTTTTCTTCGTTTTTTTCGCCGGTCAAATTTTCAATTTTCTTCTTAACTTCATCAATCAAATCTTCTGCCAAAACAACATTTCCAAGCCGACTGCTCATTTTTTCACCCTTTCTCTGCACAAACCCATAACTCATATGAATCTGTTTATTTTTTCCATTTTCATCTAAAAAAATTTCTGGTGCCAAAAGCTCTTGAACTTTAAATGTCACCTCAAAAAAACTTTTCTGTTCAGTTGCAACATTGTGCATAATTCTATCAAGTTTTCCAAAATCTTTTGCTTCAAAAAAACATAGCCCAAGCTCTTTTCCTTCGTAAGTAGGATTTCCTTCAGAATTCACAAAAACTCTTGTATCAAGTCCAAATTCACTTCCATCAAAAATTATTGCTCCATCACTTTTTTTAAGAATTCCTTTTTCTAAAGCAATGCCACAATTTTTTAAACCATCTTCAAAAACTTCAGACTCCATATATTGCCGATCAAAATGCGAATAAACTCTTTTATAAATATCATCAAATTTTGCCAAACTCCATTTCACACCAGTTTTCCATAAAAAATTTATTTTTTCATCTTCTCTCGTATAAATTTTTTTATTGATAGCAGTAATTTCCAATTTTGCTTTTTCATCTTCTTTAAAAGCATTCGCACCTTCAACATAGCATTTTGCAAGAAGTGCTACCTTTTCATTATTTTCACTTGGATAATTTTTTTTGTCAATATTTTGAAAAACCCAAAGACATTTTGCAATATGCATTCCAACATCACCTTGATAATTTGTTCGAATTACCTCTGCACCTAAACTTTCTAAAATTCGAATCCAACTTTCTCCAACAACAATATTCCTCAAATGCCCAATATGAAATGCTTTAAAAGGATTTGGATGAGCAAATTCAACCATAATTCTTTTATTTTGCAAAAGGGATTTATAAATTTCATCTACATTAAAAACAGATTTTAGAAGATATTTTTGAGAAAGGTAAAAATTTATAAAACCGGGATTTGCAACTTCTATTTTTTCAAAAGCTTCATCTATTGATAAATTTTGAACAATTTGATTTGCAATTTCCATTGGACTTTTTTTGAGATTTTTTGTAAGTTTAAAAGCAACATTTACAGAAAAATCTCCAAAATTTTTATCTGGATGAGAAACTTCAAAATCTAAATTTTGAATTTTTAAATTGTCATCCTGAGCTTGTCGAAGGACGACAAAATTTTTTTTGTTAAATGCTTCAACATGCTCAGTACGAGAGGATAAATCTTCTAAAGACTTTTCAATAAGTTCGCGAATTTTTTTTTCAATTTCAAAAGTGAAATTTGATAAATTTCCAATTGGCCAATTTGATTTTATTGTTTTTTCCATAAGATTTTTTAATTATTTTTACCTTATCAAAATTTTTAATTTTAAAGTTTTTAGTGCATCCCAAGTCTTGCTTTATGAAATTTTATCAATTCAATTAACTCTTTTTCCATTTTTTTATATTTTTCTAAGTACGGCTTTGTTAGTATTGGAACAATTTTTCGATACATTGGTAAGAAAAATTCCATCAATTCCCGTATTTTTTTCTTCTGCTCTGGAACTGAAAAAGTTTCAAAATTACTTAATTGATCAATTTGTTCTACCATTTTTATAAATAAAATGTATTCATCTGCTAAAATTCCATAATATAGATTGTTCACATACATTATAAAAACCGTATCAAAATATTTCTCAAAACTCATATTTTTTAAATTTTGTTTTGAAAAATTGTTCTTTTCTTCACTCTCTTTTGGTTTTTTAAATTTTTTAAGGGTATTCACAATAAAACCAACTCTACTGCCAAACATTTTAGAAACTTCTAAACTTGTAATCTCGGAATTTTCATGAATCCCAAAAAGAAGAGCTGAAACCAAAATATCTTCTTCATCAAATTCATATTTTTTTAAAATCTCAACAAATCGCAAAGGTAGATCAATTTTTGATTTTGATGAATATGTTTTTTTAACCAATTCCAATGCTTTTTTAAACATTTACTTTTTTTAATAATACACTTTTTGATCCAGCATGTCTTGGTTTTTCTGCAGAAACAAAAAGATTTTTATTCAAATTTTGTTCCAAACTTTCATTAAAAAGATTTCCTAATCTTGTTGGTGTTCTCGCAATAATTTGGACAGATTTTTTTGATGTTTCAAAAATTTTATCAATGATTTTTGATTTTGGTGAAACAAAATCTGAAACAAAAACTAAATCATAATTTGAATAATCAAATTTTATTCCATCTTCTCTTGAAACTTGAATTTTTGGCAAATCCAAAACTTTTAAAATCTCACTAGAGATGTAAACAGCTTCTGGATTATTATCTATTCCTAAAATATGATCAACTTTTGTATTTTCATTCATAAAAATAAGTGTATGTGGCATTGGTCCAGAACCAACTAAAACGATATTTTTCACATCTTTCATATCAACCATTGATAGTTCGTTTATGTTTGCCAAATATCCACTTTTTGAAAATCCAAAAAGATTCAAATCTTTAAGACTTGGTTTTGAAAGAAGTGGAGAATTGCTTGTTAGAACAGAAACTGCTTCAAAAGTTTCCCAAGCACGAACATAATATTGATGAGATTTATAAAAAAATTCTCGTAATTCTAAAAACTCAGAGCTTTGATGAAAAATTTCATAAACTTCATCATTGTCAAACTCAGAAAAATATCTCCAAACTTCATTCATAACTTCAAAAAATTGTAGCTTCTCTCGAATATAATCAAGTTTCTCAATATTTTTTTTAAAATTTTCTAAATCAGAAATCAATTTTTTATAAGCAACTAAATTTTCAGAAGATATACTTGATGAACTATTCACTAGACAATTTTAATTTACATCGCAAAACTAAAAATTTGAATTTTTTTCACAAGAATCAATACAGAAAAAAATAAAACTTTTAAAATTTATTAAAAATTTTTATAGCAAATCTATCCAAACCATCATAAAATTTGATTATTTGAAAACCCTCTTTTTGTAAAAACTTTGAATGGCTCGGATCAATCTCTAAAAAAATCCCTTTTAAATTTTTTTGAAAATCAAATTTTTTAATTTCAACTAAAAGTTTTTTAATAAATTTTAACCCATCCTTTCCTCCAAGAATAGAAGTTTTCGGTTCAAAATAGATATTTTTTTCTAAAGAGAAAAATTCTTTTTTTGGAACATATGGAAGATTTGCAATTATAAAATCTGGAAAAATTTTTTGAATTTTTTTGTTTGAAAAGATATCTGAATGAATAAATTTTAAATTCTGTTTTTGATTTTTTCTATTTTTTTCTGCAACTTTTATTGCAAATTTACTTTTTTCAATTCCAAAAACTTTTAATTCTGGAAAAAGATTTTTAATTATGATTGATATATTTCCAGATCCTGTTCCAACATCAAAAATTATAAAATTTTTATTTTTTTCAATTTGATTTTCTGTTATAAATTTTTGAAATTTTAAAAATTCTTGAGAAAAAATTTCAATCAATCTTTCACTTTCTGGTCTTGGAATCAATGTATGATTATTTACAAAAAAAGTTTTTCCAAAAAATTCTTTTTTTTGTAAAATATATGCAGTTGGAATTTTTCTAGCTTTTTTTTCTAAAAGTTTTTTAAGTTTTAAAAAATTCTCATTAGAAATTTCAAATTTTTTTGACAAAAGTTTTTCTTTCGAAATTTTTAGAAAATCAGAAACTATTATCTCTGTTTCAAAATTTTCTATTCCAAATTTTTTTGATAAATTTTTCAGATCAAGAGAAATTAACATTAAACAATCTCTCTAATCCACCACCAAAAACTTTTTTTTTCAGATTTAAAACCACCAAGTTTTTCTATCCTTTCTATTGATTTTGTTGCAAAAACTCCAGAAAAATCACTATCTATTGATTGAATATATAAATTTTTTGCATCTTCTATTTTACCAAGCCCTTCTGTTGCGAACCCTTTGTAAAAATAAATTTCTGAAAGTAAATTTATGTCATAAAAATTTCTTCCAAGGGCAGAATCTGCAAATTTAATTGCCAATTCAAAATTTTCTTTTTTATCAAAAATTGAAACTAACTTCATATATTCATAATAAAAAGAATCTTCTGAAAATATATTTTTTACATTTTCTATCTCAGATTCAATTTCAGAAACTCTTTTTTGATCAACCAAAAGTCTAAAAAGAGAAAGTCGCAAATCCCAATTTGCAGGATTCACAGACAAACCTTTTCTAAACATATTTTCAGCATCTGTTTCTGAACCAATTTTTAGGTATAAATTTCCAAAATCTAAAAAAAGATTTTCTGATAAAAAATTTGAATTTATTGCTCTCTGAAACTCTTCTATTGCACCTTTAAAATCTCCTGCTCTCTCTTTTGTTTTTCCTAAATAATAATTTATCTCGGCATTAAATTTTTGCTGTTCAGATGCGATTGAAAAGGAACTTTCTGAAAGAATTAAATCGTTTAAATTGTATGATGCAATTCCTTGCAAAATATAGCTTGGTGTATATTTTGAATTTTTTTGTATAGATCTATTTAAAAAATATAATGCAGTTTTATCAAATCCAGAATCAAGAAAAACTTTTCCAAATTCATAAAATCTCTGTACCTCATTTTCTGTGCTAAATTGAATGTAAATATCACGAATATTTTTTGCTTTAGAAAATATCTGATTTTCTTGATTATCAGACATTTCTGAAAGGATTTCATTTAAAAGATTGTATCCCATTCCAGAATCTATTGGAAATATACTTGCTGATAAAAATAATTTTGTTTCTAAATTTTTTGATTTATTGTATGAAGCTAAAAAATCTTCATATGCATCTTTAAAACTAGATGTAAATTTATAATCTCCATAAATTAAATTTGATCTTCCCTTTGCAAAGAAAAACTCTGCCGATCTCTCTTTATCTTTCTGGTATGCATCATCTAAAATTTTTTTAGCTTCTTTTTTCCAATCTTTTTCAGAAATTTCAGATTTTAAATTTTCTAATTCCTTACCTTTTAAATCTGTTTGTAAATCAGATGAATTCATTGAATCAATTAAAAGATATGTTTGTGCTAAATAGATATACAATTCATCTCCATCAAAACCAAGATTTTTTGATTCTTCTAATTCTTTTAATGCACCTTTATATCCAAAATTTGGAAAAATTATATTTTTTTCAAAAAGAAGTTTTCCTATTTTAAATCTAACTGATCCGTTTTTATCATTTATCTCTTCTGCTTTTAAATAATTTGTAAATGCCTTTGAATAATTTTTAGATGAATAGTATTTATCTCCTTCAGATTCATACCAAACATCTTGTCTATTTTTCCAGAAAAAAAATGTTGTTGTAGAAATAAAAAAAAACACTAAAAGTATAAACAAAGGAACTCCAACAAGAAGTCTAATAAAATTTTGTCTTGTAATTTGCAAAAAAACTTTTTTTCATATTTTATCTATAAAAAAAGTTTCTTTTAGCAAATTTTTATTTTTTAAGCCTTGATAAAATCTCTTTTGTAAGTTCAATATAATCTTTTGCAAATGCTTCTGTTGAATATTCAATTATGCTTTTTCCAAAATTTGGAGCTTCTTCCAATCGAACATTTGTTGAAATTACAGATTTGAAAACTTTCTCTGGAATACTTTTTTTAATCTCTTCTAAACTCTCTTTATGAATATTTTTTCTACCATCAAATTTTGTTGCAACAATTCCCAAAAGTTCCAAATTTGGATTTATCTTTTTTTTGATTGTTTTTATTCTATCTAAAATTGATTCAAAACCTTCAAGAGCAAAAAAACTTGTTTCAACTGGAAGCAAAACATGAGTAGATGCGGAAAGTCCATTGATTGTTAAAACTCCAAGACTTGGAGGAGAATCAATTAAAATAAAATCATATCTTGTTTTAATATTCTCAATAATCTCTTTTAAAACAACCTCTTTTGCAACCCGTTCATAAAGAAACTGATCTGCTAAAGCTAAATCTAAACTTGATGGAAGGATGTCGTATGAATTTTCTCTTTTAACAATTGCATTTTCAACCAAACTTGCTTCATCATCTCGCAAAATATCAACCAAAGTGATTTCTAGATTTACAGGAATAACACCACTTCCTTTTGTTAAATTTGCCTGTGGATCAAGATCTATCACCAAAACTTTTTTCTTAAATTTTTTAACTAAAATTCCAGCCACACTCATCACTGTTGTTGTTTTTCCAACTCCACCTTTATGATTTACAAAAGTAATAATTTTCAAAATTATCTTATCCAAAAAAAATCTAGAAAAATATTTTTTTTTAACAAAAGTTTTTGATTGCAAAAACTAAAAATTTATTTTAAAAGTAAATATTTGACTTAGAAAAGTTTTGTTTTATTAAGAATTTAAGGGGTAAAAAAAATAAATAAAAACAAATTATAAGGAGGTAAAAAAATGAAAAAAATAATTTATGCAAGTATACTAACAGCTTTTGGACTTATGTTCTCAGGACAAACATATGCAACGAGAAGAGCTTCGATAGATAGTTCTAGAGAATATCAAAATCAATCACAACAACAAGTTAAAAAACCTAGAATTCAAAAACCTGCAAATAAAAAAATAGATGTTGACAAATTTTTATCTGACATTTTGTCAAGATACAAGCAATTTGTCAATCACAATGGTGGTGTTGTTGAAAAAAAATCAGATTCAAAATTAGTTCTCGCAAAATATTCTATTTTTGGAGATAAAAAACTTTTTGAGTACAAAGAAACCCCACAAACAAAATTTTACAAATTTGAAAATGGAAAAATAGTTAAAGCTACAAGTAAAGATGTTAAAGTTTCAAGCAGAGTTTATGTTGTTGCACAAAAACAAAATTTAGATTCTAAAGAAAAAGCAGAAATCAAAAAAATTAAAGAATCTTACAAATCTAAAATCAAAGAAGCTCAAAAAATTTCAGATTTAAAAACAAGATGGGAATCTTTGCAAAAAATTTTTACATCAATAAACTCTGAAATTGAAGCTGTTTATAAACCAATGACACTTAGAACCGTAACAATTGTTCCAGAATCTGTTTCAATTCAACAAAGTTAAAAATTTTTGAAAATCTTTATTTACCCCGAAAAGATTTTTTAAATTAAAAATAAAAAAAGAGAGCAATAAGCTCTCTCTTTTTTTTAATCTTAAAACGATGTGGGCCCACCTGGACTTGAACCAGGGACCAATTCGTTATGAGCGAACTGCTCTGACCAACTGAGCTATGGGCCCCAACCAAATTCCTTCTAGCAAAAAATTTTAATTTGCAAATAAATTTATAAATTTTAGAAAGTTTTTGATTTTTAAAAAATAAATTTTTAATATGATAAACGATAAAAAACATAATAGTGTTGATTTAATAGCCAGTTTGTTAATTGGTTTCACCTTTTCTGCATTTTCGTTTATATTTTCCGGAATATATTTCGAAAATAAAGTTAAAAATATAATAGATGAAAAATTAAAAAATACAGAATCTGTTTCTACCAATAAAAATGACAATAGTAAAAATAACGAATTAACAGATCTTAATCAAGACGGAAAAATAGATCTTTTAGATGAAGCAATTTTAAAACAACAAAAAGAAAAAGAAAAGCAAATTTCCGAATCCAGAGCTAATTTAACAACAATAAAAGATGATGATTATTTTATTGGAAATAAAGATGCAAAAATTATGATTTTGGAATACTCCGATTCCGATTGTCCATACTGCTCATCATATCACAAAACATTAAAAAAACTTTTAGAAGATTATTCAGACAAAATAGTTTGGGTTTATAGACATTTTCCACTTGACTCTTTGCATCCAAACTCAAGAGGTAAGGCAGAAGCTTTTGAATGTGCTGGAGAGCAAGGAAAATTTTGGGATTTAGTAAATAAATCATACGAAAATCAAAAAGCATCTCTCTCTGATTTTGAAACTTGGGTTTCTGATTTTGGAATGAATGTTAATCAATACAAAGAGTGTGTTTCTAGTAAAAAATATGCAGACAAAGTTGAATCTCAATACAAAGATGCACAAAAACTTGGTGCATCTGGAACCCCTTTCTCTCTTTTTGTTGGAGATAAATCAAAAAATGAAATCTATGAATTACCGGGAGCTGTTGCATACGAAAATCTTAAAAGCATAGTTGATGCATATTTTAATCGAAATAAATAAAATTCATAAACTTAAAATTTTATATTCTCTATAACTTATTTAAATTTTCATCTTTTCTCATATTTTTCTCATTTAGAAAAATAAAATTACTCCTTTTGATGAGTTATCTAAAATTTTCATCAATCTATTTTAATAAATTTTTTTCTTTTTAAAAAACAAAAAAGATTATGTTTTGATTGATAGAATAGTTTTTTATTCTCAAAAATGTGTAAATATGATTAAAAGAATTTCCTTAAAACTATAAAAATTGACCAAAATTAAGATACAAATATCATATTTGTAAAACTGAACAGAAAAATTAAAGTTTTTTAAAAAACTTTACTCAAACTTATATTTTTAAAATAAAAATTTTTAGATTTCTAATGCTTCAAGCTTTTTTAATCCTCTTGATGTTAAGCTTCTAATACTGCTTTCTCTTTTCCCAACAATTTTTGCAATTTCAGAATTTTCCATCTCTTCAACATATTTTAAAATCAAAATCTCTTGATAAATTGAAGGAAGTTTTTTTATTATCTCAATCATTTTTTTTGCATCTATTGAGATCTCTAAAGTTTCTAAATTATTTTCACCTGCATCAAAATCTAAGCTAATACTTTTTCGTTTTCCATTTTTTCTAAAAAAATCAATAATTGTTGAATTAGCAATTTTAAAAAGATATGAGGTTTTCGCTTTTTCATCCATTTTTTGAAAATTTTCGAATTTTAAAAAAATTTTAAAAAATATCTCTTGCAAAATATCCAAAGATTCGTTGTAATCTCCTGTTCTTCGTAAAATATATCTAAAAATTTTATCAAAATTTAAAAAATAAAACTCATCAAATATCATTATGAAAATTTAATTTTTTTAAATCTAGAATTAAATTTTTTTAAAAAAAGTGATTTATAAAAAAATTCTTTATTTTTTTCAAAACAATATTTTTGCTTGACATACGAAATTCTTCTCTTCACTCAAAATAGCACAAGAAAAAATTTTATTGTAAACATTATTTTTATTATCCTAAAAATTATTTTTTCATGCTGAAATAAAGTAAAAGTTTTTTATATTTATAAAAACAAATTAAAAAATTCTTCCTTGTAAAATTATTCTATTTGTTTTTTTAATCTTATCTCCAAATCAGAAACAGCTGGAATGATTGTTGAATATTCGTAAAAATTTGGTTGGTTTTGGTACCAATCTTCAAAAACATAACACATATATTGACTATAAACATCATAATCTGGATATGCTCCATATCCATAATCTGTCATTGGCAAACCCTCTGGAGTTGAAACTTTGGAATCGTTTGATAAATCTGAATCATAAAGATATTTTTCAATTTGAAATTGATAATCAATAAATTTTTTACACATCTCTTTATTCTCTTTGCTGGAAACTGCTTTTTCTTCAATCGGATTTTTTCCATTATATATTTTTCCAATAAGATTATATGATGGAATCAAGTACATTGAATTTTCTGCATGAACGGCTTCTGAAACTGATTCAATTTTGTCAATTTTTACTTCATTGATAATTTTTATTGTTTCTTTTTTCGCAGATTTTTCTGACGAAAAAGGAATTGAGTAGTATGAGTTGCTATTTGAATAGTAATCATCCTGATATGAACTGTAACTATAATACCAAACAGGTTTTACCTTTTCTTTTTGTAATAATTTAAACATTTTTCCAGCACTTTCTGGAGTTAATTTTATTTCTTCAATTTTTTCAACTGGAGAAAATGAAAAGTTTGAAATTGTTCCATCATATTTTACAGAAACACTTCCAACCTGTGCTGAAGGGTATTCACTGAAATCATTTTTTAATATTATTGAAAAACTTCTTGTTTGAATTCTTGGTTTATTTTCTGTAATTTTTAGGTTTTTATTGTAATCAAACATTTCCCCTTCTTTATAGATATATTCTTTTTGACATTTTGTTGGATAGTAGTCGTATGATTTGTATGATAAACTAGATGACATTGTCTCATCTACTTGGTCGTAATATATCCATTCTCCAACTGGACACACATAATCAACCCATGCTGGATTTCCTAAAATTTTTAATTCAGAAAAAATTTTATCTGAAAAAAATTTTTTATTTTTAATAAAATCCAGTGCAATTTTTTTCATATCTTCTTCAGATAAATTTTCTGAATTTTTATCATATTCTGCTCTATAGTCTGGGTATAAAAAATTTGGATCATATTCTGTTGGGTAATAATAACCAAAATAATAATAAATACTTGTTTTACTTTCGTATTCATATGAATAAAAACTTATTGATTCTCTTTTATTATTTTTTTGATCCAACTTTGTAAAAGTTTTTGAATCTTTACACCAATCATCTTCATAGCTAGTTGACTTAGAAATTCCCTCTTCTGATAAAATAGAGGAATCAAATCCATCAACATATGTTTCTGTTAAAGAATTAGATACAGGAACCTCTTTAGAATTTATATATACTTCTCCTGTTGAAATTTCCTTATACATTGGATAAATTCGACACTCTTCTTCGTCTGATTTTGAAAATCCAAATTTTTTTGCAAAAGCATAAATTTCATCATCACTCATCTTTTCTTGAAAAGTCACTTTATAAATTTTTCCATCATTTTTTAAATTTAAATTTTCGTCATCTCCAACATATTCATATTTATCTGTGTATTCAAAAATATATTTCCCAGAATCAATAAAATTTTGTTGATCAGAAAAAAGTTTTGCACCAGAAAATTTTTCGTTCATAGACAAAGTCATATTTTCTAATTTTTTAGTATTAAATTTAATCTGAGATCTGTCAATAGAATTTCCTTCTTCTGCGTAAATTATATATTTTCCATTTTGATTTTCTATTTCAGAGTCTTTATTTTCTTTCTCAAAAATATTTGATCCAAAAATTAAACCAACTGCAATTACAAAAGATCCAAAAGACATAAATCCACCCTTTTTTAAAAACCTTCTAAAAGAAGATTTTGATTTAATTTCTTGTTCTAATACTTTCTGTTTTACTTTTGTGAGAATTTTTTCTTTTATTTCTTGATCAATTTTTGGATTAAGATCTTTAAGATTATTAAAATCCATAAAATTTGTTAATTACACTTTCATAAACGAAGCTTTTTAAAAAATGTTGCAAAAAGATTTTTTAATTTTCTAAATCACACGAATTTTGAAACTACTAAGATTGTCATTCTCTTGAAAACCACTAACCAAAGGCACAAAAAGAGATTCGGTTGTTGAGTAATTGCAATAAGAATATTTCCAACCACCAAAATTTACATCTTGAAAAATATCTAAACAAATTCTTGGAGAGATCTCAAAAGATGAAACTTTATCATTTCCAATTTGAGAAAATTCTTTTTGAAAAGAGCTAGAAAGATTGTAAGGAGCTGTTGTAAAATATGAAAAACCAGTTTTATTCGTGTTTTCCCAAAAATAAACTTTCCTACTAAAATTTTTTTGATTTTCAGAATTTATAAAATAAGTTTTTACACTTGAGAGCTGATCATTTTCAAATTGTCCAGCATCATACGAAACAAATTCATCAACAAAAGAAGAATTGCAATATTTCCTACTTATTCCTTTAAAATTTATATCTTGAAACAATTCAACAAACTTCCTTTTGGAAGATTAAAACTTGAGATGTTATCATTTCCAACTGATAGAAAATTTTTATTTCTTGCATCAGCCAAACTCTCTCCAACTTGCAAAAAGGAAGAGTATCCTTCCCCCTTTGTATCTACATAAAAAAATATCTTATTAAGTTTGTCTTCTAAATTATAAATTCTTAAAGAGGAGAAATCGTTGTTAAAATTTTGTAGTTTATCAACAGGTTTATCTTGAAAATTTATCTGTAAAGATTTTTGATTCAACTGATTTAAACAAAATATAATTTTTTCTCTAGAAAAATTTTCATCTCTCCAAAAATCAACACATTTTCCATATGAAATAGAAATTGAAAAGATTTTATCTCCAAATCTATTTTGACATCCAAAATTATCTAAACTGAAAAGAGAATTCTCGCTAACCCTACAACTCTCTCCAGTTTGATTATATCCATCGTATAAAATCAAATCATCTCCAAACATTTTTGATTCAATTTAATCCACTTCTAAAACGATATTTTTTGAAAATTTTTTCGTTGGATGAACAAAATCTATGTTATACATCACACCATTTTTAAAAAGATTATCATTTTTTAAAACTGAAACTCCAAGCAAGGTTCTTTCATCAAATTTTGAACTTAAAATTGTGTTTCTGTGAGACCAATTACAACATTCTTTGTCATTATACATCCATTCATAAACAGCTCCAGCTGGGTTTATATTAAAAGCCAATACTTCTGCAATAATTGTAAATTTTCCACCAATATTTAAATTATTAACCATTCTTTCTCTGAAAGTTTGATTTGTGCAAGGATCATTGTGTGGTGCAGAAGAATTATATCCGCAAAGAAAAATACTATTTAAAAAATTATCTCCAATAGCAGAAACAGAAGAATCTTCTCCATCAAAAATTTTTAAACCCCTATCTCTTCTTTCAAGATTTATGAGATAAAAAAGTTTCTCTTTTTCACTCAAAGAATAATAAGAATCGTTAAATATTTAAATTTGGTAAATTTTCCAAATTCCTTGCATAATTTATTGCATCAATCGCTTTTTCCTCTGCTCTGATTCGGAAATTGAATAAAAGATTTTATAATCTGGAGTTGGTTCCAAATCCGAGTTTAGATAGAAGGAAAAAACTGAACTTGATTTTATAAGAAGAGAGAAGAAAATAGGAAAAAGTAGATTTTTTTGTTTTTATTTTTTAACATTTCAAAAATTTTAAAATAAATTTTACGAAATTTTCTCTGAGGTTTTTGTAAAATTTTCAATTAAAATTATCAAGAAAAAATTTTTATTAAAATCTCTAAAAAGAGTGATAAAACAAAAACTTTAATAACAAATCATAAAAATTTAAAAAATAAAATCTTTTAATAAATTTTAATTTAAAAATTTTTTATGCAAAATAGACTTTTGAATTTGAAAGGGAAAGAAAGATTCTGGCATCTCCAAAACCTTGAAAATAATTGAATTGCAAATTGGAAGAAAAATTATCAGCTGGAAAATTTATTGTTTCTGAAGAAAATCCTTTATCAAAAAATTTATCATAAAATTTTCCATTTCCGTTGAAAAGTTGCAAACCATCATCTGATCCAAGCGAAATTGAAAAATTTTGTGGAGAAAAAATTGGATTTTCTTGAATTGTAGAGAAATCCAAAACACCCTTTGCTTTAATCCCAAAAAGATTTTGTTTTTCAGATAAAATTCTTGGAAAAGTCCAATCCTCCGAACTTCCTAAAGTTCCAGAACTCATATCTAAAACTGAAGAATTTTCTGAAAAATTTGGCAAAATTTCATCGCACTCAGATATTTTTTGATTAAATTTATTTTTTATATCTTCGTTCTCACTTGCAAAAACAAAACACCCCTCAAAACCATTTTTAAAAATTGGATCAAATTCATATGATTGAGAAAATATATTTTCTTTTTTAAAACCTGAGAAAGATAATGAGCTAGGATTTTTTAAAGAAATAGAAAGGAGTGAATCTCCAAAATTTTCACCATAATTTATTACAACTTGATGAAATCCTGATGAAAGATTTATTTTTCCAATAATCTCTTTTCCTGTTGAACCTTGCCAAGAAGAGATAACGAGAGGATCATCTATCCAAAGTTTCACATTATCATCTGCCAAAACTTTTACCTCATACTCTCCATTTTCTGAAAAATAGTATGTAAAGATTTCTTGCATAACAAATTCATCTGGACGAGCAAAAATATGTTGTGCAAAATTTGTTTTTGGAAGATTTGGAGAATCTTTTTTCATTGCACTTGCAAAATTTGCAGAAAAATCTGTACCTTCAAAAAAAGTTTGTTTCAAAAATCCAGATTGCAAATTTATATTTGAAAAAAATTTATCATTAGAAACTTTCAATCCATCTAAAAAAAGAGAGAGGTTTCCATCAATATAGTTTTGCGAGTGTTCAATCAAAATTTTATGAAACCCTGATGAAAGATATAAATTTTTAGTTTTTGAACCAATCTCTCCAGAATTACGAAAATCTAAAACCTTGTTTCCATCAACATACAAACGATTTTTATCGTTTGATTCAAGCATAATTTCATAATCTTTTGCTTCATCAATCTTTAAAAATCCAAAATATTTTATTGAAAATCCAGAGTTTTGTATTGCTGGATGTGGTGGATTTGAATTTCTCCAAACTTCATCTGGAAATTTTGAAATCGCTGTTGCAAAGTGATTTGCAAAATTTTTATCAGAATACAAAAAAGTTGTTAAACCCTCTTTTTCTGTTGGAAGAATTTCTGAAACTTTTATTCCAATTGCAAATCGAGAAGATTCTGGAAACCAAAAATTTTGTTCAGAAAGTGGTGCAAACCACTCAACAAAATCTCCTGTCTGGGCAGGAATTTTCATTTTAAAACTTCCGTTCCAAGTTTGGTTTGGATAAATTATCTCTGAAATTTCTGCAGGACGATTTATAGTAATCCAAGTTGGATCATAAAAAATTGAATTTCTGTCTTGTGGAGAATATGTCCCAATTCTAACTTTTTCACCCTTAACTCCAAAGGAATAATTTGAAACATTTTTATATGAGAAATTTACAACAACTTCTTCATTTGGTATGTATGAAGATTTTTGGGGAGAGAGAGAAACAGATTGAAGTGCAATTTCTGGCATAAAAACCTCAGCTTCAATCACCTCTGCATAATCCAAAAAAATTCTTTCACCATTTGCAAGTTCAATCTTGAAAGGAATTTGAAATTTTCCAAACCTAAAAGGTGCAGAAAGTGAAAGAGAAAAGGTTGCAAATTCATTTGGTGGAACACTTGTTTCATTTTGCAAAACTTCAAAATTATCTCCTGTAAAATATTTTGTTTCCAACTCTGCTGAAAGATTTTTTAATTTTGCTTCTGTTTCTGTTCCCTTTGTCCAAGTTTTATTGGAGATATTTTTATATTTTAAATTTATTGTTTTTGTTTCTGTTGGAACAAATGGAAGTGGTCTCTTTGATTCCAAAGTTGTTGCACCAAAAAATCTTGCTCTATTTTCACTAACAAAACTTTCTGATCGTATAGATGGAAGTTTTGAATAAACACGATCTCCCGGACAAACCGTTGCTTGTCCATCTCTATGTCCAGAAATTGTATTAAAATTTTTACCTCCGTAAATAACTTGAGAAGAGAGATCAATTCCTGTTTCTTTAGAAATATAATTTATCAATTTTTTTAAAGAAGCGATCTGTTCTGCTGGTGGCTCAACATCCAAATCATATCTTCCAAGAAGAGAGATCCCAACAGATCTTGTGTTAAATCCCAAAACATGCCCTCCACCAGACCAAATTCCACCATCCCTACCTTCGTAAATATTTCCCTTTTTATCAATCAAAAAATTATAACCAATATCTCCCCAGCCCAAAGAACCATCCAATGGATCAATTCTCCCTCTCGCATGATAATCATAAATTCCATTCAAAACAGCAATTGCATTTTCGTTTGGATCGTTTGAACCAGCTGTATGATGAACAAAAATCATCAATTTTGGATATTTTTCTTGTGGCCAAAAAAGATCAATTCCATTTTTATCTTTTTCACCTTCTCGCACCTCTTTTCCTGCGTAAAGCCACTCTTCTCGTGGAATAATTCTAAAATTTTCCTCAGCAGACAAAGTTTCTGTTGAAGAGATTTTTCTTGATCTCACCTTTGTAAAAAAAAGATCCCAAAAACTAATTTGAGAATTTTCATTTGTGATGCAGTAAAAATCTAAACTTTTTCCTGATAAATTTTTCTCTTCAAATTGAATTGAAATTTTTTGACTTGGTTTTTCCAAAAAAAGAAGTTCAGAAAAATAAAATTCTGGTTTAACTTCATAATCATAGACCTCTTCTTCAAACAAAACTTTTTTTCCTTCTATAAAAAAAGAGAGATTGATATCATTTGATTTAAACCCAACTGCAAAGCAACTTTTCTTTGTTTGAATCTCTGAATTCAAAAAATTAACCTTTCCAACAATCATATCACTTTCAACAATTTCTGAAGTTGAAAATGCTTTCGTAAAAGAGATGAAAAAAAACCCAAAAAAAATTCCAACTAAAAATCTCTTCAATTTAAAATTTTTTATAAGCGAATGAAAGCTAAAAAAAAATTTACATTTGGCAAATTATTAAATTTATTAAAATTTCTTCTTGCATTTATCATCAATTATGGTAGTATTTTTATCTGAAATGATGACAAATGAATTTGGGGGGGTGATTAAAAAAATTTTTATTTTAAGTTTTGTATTTATAGGAAGCTTTGTTTTAAATAAAAGATTTGTCCAGAAATAAAACTTAAAATTCAGCTCCCTGCTACAATCTTTATCTCCTCATCTGTCAAATCATA
>DYJS01000011.1 GCA_020723005.1 Candidatus Methylomirabilis sp.
ATCTACAAAAGTAGAAATTTCTTATTGGAAATAGAGAGCGAAAATGCGACCCCATCGCAATTTGGATACAACTACAAAAAATTTGTAGGACCAAGCAATGAGGTCGTTTGCCATCTATCTCCTCGTTCTAATCGCAAATAATCAAAATTTATTATTTTGCGAAAAAAAATTAAGAACAAGGTTTCTATTTCAAACAATGAATTTCTTTTTTTGTAAAAATTTTAATGTGCAAATCCATTATAGCTTTGACTGGCAAACTATCACAAGGATTCTTCATCAAAAAATTATAACATTTTCATCTTCTTGTCTAGCAATTCCATATTTTTTTTGCTTTTTCACACAACTTTCACAAAGCTCGAAGATATAAACACTATCTGTTGGTAAATTTTCTGTTTTTAATGTTTCCATATTATTTAAATTCTTACTAAATTAATTCCTGTTCCAACGAGTATATTTTGACGAAAGTTCTCACTTAGTTCTGTTGCGATTTTTTTTAGCTGTTTTTCGTTTAATTTGTCTTTATAAAATTGGAGCATTAAATCTTTAAATATATGATTGAAAACTATATTAACGTTCATTAGGTCATATTTGTCATAATTCATTGGTTCTGAATTTAGCTCTAATATCAAATCTGCTAATTTATCTATTGAAAATTTAATTTGTTGTTTCACTTCCTGTTTGTTCATATTATTTGCTTAATTCTCTTAGCTTGTTTTTTAGTTCAATGTCTATTGGGTCATAATCTAACAAATATCTGTTTTCTGGAACCCCTGTTTTTACAAAATCGTCTTGGTCTATAATCTGCCAGTGAAGATGAAACATTGACTGGTTTGCCGTATTCTGTCTTATAAACATAAAACAGCTATTATATAATTCCTTATAAGCCTTTAAAATTTTTTCCTGCAATTCCATCATTCCTTTAACAGTTGTTTTTGTTAATTCAAGTAAATTTGTGATGTGATGTTTGGGAATTAAGAGAATGTGCCTTGATTTTTTTTGGAGTGCCAAATCAAAATCATACGGAGCTCTGTTTCCAACAACAAACCAATTACTATTTTCAATTATAGAGCCTTTAATTTTGCAAAACTGACAATTTTTATAATCTTCATTTTCCTCCTTTTTTCTCGTGTATATCATTTTAATATATTCCATACGAATCTTTTACTTGATAATTTAGTGCAAATTTTCTTGCATATTCTATCTTCTTTATGGGAAAATTTTCCTCTACTTTGAAATTTTGAATGATAATTATTTTGTGAAAATTTTTCAAAAATTGTGTGCAAAAAAAGTGATTTTGGACAAAATATAAAATCATTAAGTTTTGAAATTTGAATGTATGTTTCCACTATAAATTTTGAGAGAAATTGTCCCATTCCGTATCAGAGATATATAAGTCTCCCCATTTCATTTTTTCACAATTTCCGTTTTGTTTTGCAAAATCAGAAATTTTTTTCAAAATCATAATCCCCTTTCTTGCAATATTATATGCCCCATTATCGTCTCCATTTTTAGGGAGGTCTTTTCCGTTATCTTTTCGGCTATCAAAAAATGGGGCAACAGGTGAAAGAATAAAATCATTTTCGTTTCCCTTTCTGTCTTTATTTGTGTTTCGGATTTGACAAACAAGATTGAAAAAGAATATAAAATCTCTAAAAAATTTCTCATTTCCTTTAATCGCTAGACCTTTTATTTGATCAAAAATATTTCCTGAAATATTTACTCCAGCATCTTCAAAAAGTTTCTTAAAATTTTCAGTTAGATTTTTGTAATGATCATAATCGCCCTTATTTTGATTTAATTTTTTATTCCATCGAAACCGCTCAACATTTGAACATACGGTCCAAATTGTATTTTTTGGATATTCTTTTTTATTTAACTGAAATTTTCTAACATCATAAGTAAATTCAAATCTATCATTCACAAATTCAATTTTTGAAAATTTTTCTATCTCTTTTTTCGCTTGTTCTGCATTGGAATATTTTAAATATAAATGTGGTCTCCATCCGGTAACAGGATCAATTTTTGAAGTATAGCTTGCCTGAGTATAAAAAATAATTCCTGTTTGTTTTCCCATATTTTTAAAAGTCGTAAAGGGAGCAGTTAGTTGATAGGCTCGTAAAAGATGCCCTGCTTTTTGCGAGTCTGTTTCACCCTTTTGCACCAAAAAACTCAATTTTTCTATCAATGCTTTTTCAAGCTGTTGGTACACCGATTTTTCAATTCCTCCACGAATCTGCTTAAATCGCATATTTAAATCTTCAAATACAATAATAGCATTGTATCGTATCGCTAAATCTGCAAGTTTTCGAACCACCTGCGAAATATATCCTTTTTTCAAATTTTTAATTCCTTCCACCTCTTGCCAACCCTTTCTTGCTTGTTCTCTATTTTTCGCTTTTTCTTCAAGCTTTTCGGCATAATTTATTTCTTGATTATTTCCACCTTTTACAAAGTTCAAACTTCCACTATCCAAAATTTCACCTTTCTGTGTAATAACCGAAAAATAAGCCAAGTGCTTTTCTCCTCGATCTACACCAATGATATTGACACCTGAATTATTAGCAAGAAAGTTATTAATTTTAGCATTAAATTGAGAAGGATCGCTTTTAGTTCGGTTGAGTGTGATTGGCACATGAAAAAAGATTTTGTCTTCACTATATCGTTTGTGATTGACGACTGCTTTTTCATTTTTGTCCTTTTTTGTGCCAAGCTTTTCCACTTCTGTTTTTGGTCTATAAAAAATTTCTGCTTGTCCGTTGAGTTTTATTGGGAAATTTTGAGCAATACTTTCAGCAGAAAAAAGAGATTCAAAATAGAGAGTATGAAGATTCTTCACTCCACCTGAACCCTCGTTCCAGTCTTTATTTTTGATTTGAAAAAGATAGAGTTCACCATTTTGATTTTTTTCGTTAATGTAGTATTCGGAAATGTCTTGAAAAGTTATTTTATAACCATCTTTGACAACATCTCGAAAAAACTCTTCAATATTTTCTTGATAGTCTTTTGTTGGTTTTAAGTGAGTAAAATTATACCCTTTCCATCCTTCGTATTTTGTGAGACAATCTTTATAAAAATCAATAAGTTTGTGCATGCTCTGCACCGAAAAATTATCACCTTTTTTAAACTCCGCATTTTTATAAATATTCAAAATTTCGTCTGAAGGTTTGAAAAATTTAAGTCCTTTTTTTGAAAAGCAAACCTTCGGAAACATTTTTGCTTGGTCTGGAAAGAATTTATACACTACTTTTTCATACTTCCCATATTCAATATTTTGTAGAAATCTTTCTTTATTTCTGTCATCAAAAATTTTATTATGCCCCTTTGCCATAATCCCAAGAAAATATTTTCCATCTTTTCGCAAAATCACCGCAAAATTATCACTTTCTTTGTTTTTGTCCCACCCATCAGCCAAAGTTGAATTTTCAAAATTCAATTTCCACTTCTCTTCGCTATATGATTTTTTTGTCAAATAATTTCGCAAATCATTATATCCACCAACGATTTGTTCATAAGCATCTTTATAAAAAACTAAATAACCAACATCAATTTTGTCATAAAAATCTCCAGTTTGATAATCTTCATTCCAAGTTCGCTTTTTTTCCAAGGCAAAATATTTTGCCATTTGATAAATTTTCAAAACATCATCCGCAAATTCCTTGATGTTGACTTTTTCCTCTTTTCCAATTTCTATTTTTTCCTGAGCTAAAAGTTTTTCTATTTCTTGTCTTGAAACATTAAAGCCAATTTTAACTTTTTTACCATTTTCTTTTTCTATTTCTCTTTCAAAAAGAGCTTCAAATTCATTCTTGAAAATCAACATAAACTGAGAAAAATTCAATTTTTCTTCAGACTCAAAAAGTCCATTCTTGATTTCTTCATTTTTATAATACCTATCTTTCCAAAACAGGGCTTCTGTAATTTTTTCACTTTCCAATGATTTTTTTAAATTTCCTAAAGAAATAAAATCTGGGAAAGAAAACTCTTCTTCATTCTTCTTTTTCGAATTTACCAGCTTTTGTTCTTTTAAAACTTCAAACAATGCTTCTTGCCAAGCAGTGGTTTCATTTGTCCACTTTCGAGAAATTGTATTGAAAGCTTCTTTTGAAAGATATATCCTGTCCAAATCATAATCCGAAAAATTTTCTGTAAAATCAACAAATAAATTTTTAAAAATTTCAATTTTGGTTTTTGAATTTTGATAAAAATCGCTCAAAGTTTTCAAAAATTCCTCTTCAGATTCAATGCCAAAAGTTTGCTTATCTTTCTCGCTCAAAATTTGTTTATCAAGCATTTTAAAGAAAGGAAGTCCTTCACCAGTGTTTTGCCTGTAAAGATTTATACACTCATTTAATCCTTTGATTTTTTCTCCATTTTCTTTTGTTTCTCCTCCTAAAATTTTATTATAAAAATCAATTCCATCTTGAAGTAGACACGAATTATAAAACTCAAGAGAAAATATATCTGAAAGTGCTTTCTGAAAATTTTTCTCTACTTCTGCAAAGTCTACCTTTCCTTTAACACTCTCAAAAATCAAAATATTATCGCAGAACCGTTTTAAATTTTGATCAATGATTCTTGTTGCAATTGCTGTTGAAGTACCATCATCTTTGTAAAAATTTTTTCGAGTTTCAAAATATTTTCTGAAATATCCTATAAATCCTTTCCAACTTTCAAAAATCGAAATTTCTTTTTTCGTTGATTCGTCAATCAGGAGTGTTCCGTCCTCCCCTCCATACCTTTTTTCTAACAGATATTCAAAAACTCCTTCTTCACTTAATACTTCTATTGTGTCGTTTTTTAGTCCTATATACTGCTGATTCCATTTTTTTGCTTGTTCATTAAATAATGCAACTATTTCTTTTCGCAATTCTGCTTCTTTTTTTTGAAGTTCTTTTTTTTGAAATTCTTTTTTATCTTTTTTCCAGTTTGTAAATATTTCAAAATATCCTTCTAAATTCGTAAGAACAGCATTTTGCAATGCTTCATTTATAAACTCCCGATGCAATCGATCAAAATATGGTTTTGTAGCTTCATACTTTTTTTGAATCAATTCATCAATTTCGAAAATATGATTTTTTTCTAATAAACTCTGAGTTTTGCCTATAGGCTTTAACTCAAACCTCAAAGTTTTGCTAAGAGAGTATTGATTCGTAAATTTTTCAAAAATATTCATTGAAATTTTTATCAAAAATTTTCTAGAAATAAAAATTTATTTTACAAAATTTTAATTAATAAAATTTTTTAGATACAGAATTTTTATAAATACGAAAAAATTTACTCTCTATACCCTTTTTCCAAAAATTTACACACACTACAATGATTAAAAAGCGGACAAGAAAGAACCTTACAACCAACTTTTTCATCTTTCAAAATCATTAAAATTCTTTCAGAGTGTTTTAAACGGGAACTTTTTAAATAAATTAAAACCTTTTCATCTCTATTCTGGTCTTCTCGAAAAATCTCTTTTTTCAAAAAAATCCCAGCCTCTACAACATTTTCAAACCAAAAAACCTCTTTGTCATCAAAACCAACTTCTTTTGCTTTTTCATATGCTAACTTTTGCAAAGCTCCAACAAAAATCACAAAATCTATATTTTCCAAATTTACGACCAACTCACCAATTTTTCTATGTTCATCTTCTGCATATTTTCCGAGCTCTCCCATTTCAGAGAGAACTGCAATTTTTTTACCAAAAAATCTCATCTCAGAAAGTGTCGTAAGCCCAGCTTCTGTAGATTTTGGATTTGCTCGAAGTGAATCATCTAAAATTATGATTTTTTCATTTAATTTTTCAACACTCATCCTCCCTTTCAATGGCTCAAGGTTTTTTATTATTTCCAAAAAATTATCATTTTGAAATTCCCCTTGATTATGATCATAAACTTTCTTTTTTTTCTCGTCCCAAACACTTTCATTATCATCTTGAATTTTTTGTTCTGAATTGTCATCCTGAGCTTTTAGAAAAATCTTCTCGCTTTTTAAATCATTAAAATTCTCCCAATAAACTTTATAAACCAAAAAACTTGCTAAAATATTATAAATATGGTGCTTACCAATAAGTTTCGTTTCAACTTTTAAAGATTTTCTATTTTTCTCAA
This sequence comes from Candidatus Methylomirabilis sp., assembly GCA_020723005.1. Lineage (GTDB taxonomy): Bacteria > Patescibacteriota > DYJS01 > DYJS01 > DYJS01 > DYJS01. The sequence goes on from DYJS01000011.1 coordinate 6,099, forward strand.
AAATTTCAAAACTTGTTCCGTTTTCAGAAATTTCACAAAGAAGATCGGAAAAATTTTTTGCAACTTTTCCAGATTTTGTTTTCACAAAAACTTCACAATGATCTGAATCTGAACCGAAAAACAAAACTCTTCCTTTTGTAAATTTTGCCATCTCGCGAACATTTTCATCATCATAATTGAGAATTGCAAAATCTTTTTCTGTTAAGTTTTCGATAATTTTTCTTTTTTCAGAAATTATATTTTCAAAACTTCCAAGTAAATTTTCATCTGAATGAACTTTTGAAATTCCAGTTATCACAGAGATGTTTGGAGAAACGATTTCAAGATGTTTCTCCATCTCTTTTTTATGATCAATTCCAAGTTCAAAAATTGCTAATTTTGATTTTAGACGAACCTTTAAAGCAGTTATTGGAACATTAAAAATTGTATCAAGGTTCAGATCGGTAATTATGGCATTTTGAAAAAGATTTGCCAAAATATTCCGAACATTCGTTTTCCCTTGACTTCCTGTGATTGCAATTTGAACTGGAGAACAAAGTTTTAGCCATCTTTTCGCAATAATTCTTCTAGCTTGATGAAAAATTTTTTTAACAAAATTTGGATTATAATCAGACAAAAGAAATTTTATCAAATGAAAATTAAAGATTTTTAAATTAACTTGCAAATTGTTTTTTTGCTAGAAGAAAACCTAAAATTTAAAAAATATCATGGAACCAACAGAAAACATTATTCAATTTATTGATTTAGAAAAACTATTTAACAATCCAAAAGCCAGAGAACTTATACGATCAATTATACCTGATGAAACCCAGAGAGAGGATTTTTATTATAGATTAGGTCAATTAAATATTCTTAAAGAAAGGATTAATGTTTATTTAGGAATATTTACTATATTATTTCTTATAAATTTACTTTTTTTAAAAGAAGGTTCTAATTTAGTAGTCACTGGTATATCTTTAGTGTATTTTATAAAAACAATTATAGGTTTCACTTTGTATGAAAAAATGAAAAAAGAAATAATTCAACCTTTTCTTAATGAAAAGTGAATTGAAAATTTTATTTCTATTAAAACAATAAATTTTTAACTTAAATATTTTCCTTTTTTTAAAAAAGAGCCAAAAATCTTTGGCTCTTTTTTTACTTTCTTCTTTTAAATTTTGTAATTTTTTAGTACATTCCCATTCCACCACCCATTCCACTCATATCAGGCATTCCTCCTTTTTTCTCTTCTGGAATGTCAGCAATTAAAACATCGGTTGTAAGAACAAGAGATGCAACAGAACTTGCATTTTCCAAAGCAGTTCTTGTAACTTTTACTGGATCAATAATTCCTTTTTTAATCATATCTCCATATTCTCCATTTCCTGCATCAAAACCAAAATTTGCATCTTTTGATTTTTTTATCTCTTCAACAACAACATCTCCAGAAAAACCAGCATTTGTAGCAATAAACCAAGCTGGTGAAACAATAGATTTTTTAAGAATCTCTATTCCAATTTTTTCATCTCCAGAAACTTTAACAGAATCTAAAACCGAAAAAGAGTGAATGAGAGCAGAACCACCACCAGCAACAATTCCCTCTTCAATTGCTGCACGAGTTGCATTCAAAGCATCTTCAATTCTCATTTTTTTCTCTTTAATTTCAACTTCACTTGCTGCACCAACTTTTATAACACCAACTCCACCAGAAAGTTTTGCAATCCTTTCTTGCAATTTCTCTTTGTCATAATCAGATGTGGAATTTTTTAATTCTGCTTGAATCTCTTTGATTCTGTCAGAAATTGCTTTTTCATTTTCACCTTTTTCAACAACAATTGTTGTTGTCTCTTTTGTTGCTTTTATACTTCTTGCTGTTCCAAGATCAGAAAGTTCTACCTTATCTAATTTTAACCCCATCTCTTCTGTAATAAATGTTGCATTTGTTAAAATTGCAATATCTTGAAGCATTGCTTTTCTTCTATCTCCAAAAGCTGGAGCTTTAATTCCTAAAATATTAAATGTTCCCTTCAATTTATTAAGAACCATTGTTGCAAGAGCCTCTCCTTCAATATCTTCAGAAATTATTACTAAATCTTTTTTCCCAGCTTCAGCAATTTTTTGAAGTAGTGGCAAAATTTCATGAATAGATGTAATTTTTTTATCTGTGATAAGAACTGAAACATCTTTATACTCTGCTGTCATATTTTCAGAATTTGTCACCATATATGGAGAAACAAAACCACGATCAAAATTCATTCCTTCTGTATATTCAATAGAAAGTCCAATTTTATTACTCTCTTCAACTGTCACGACCCCATCTTTTCCAACCTTTCCTATAACTTCGGACAATAATTTTCCAACCTCTTCATCACCAGAGGAGATTGTTGCAACATTTCGAATTGAATCATCATCAGAAACCTGTTTTGAATTTTTCTTAAGATTTTCAACAATTGCAGAAACCCCTTTCTGTATCCCCCTTTTTATTGCTAGTGGAGAATTTCCAGCCACAACATTTTTAAATCCTTCAATCACCATTGCTTGAGCAAGAACTGTTGCAGTTGTTGTTCCATCTCCTGCAATATCATTTGTTTTACTTGCAACTTCTTTGAGAAGTTGTGCTCCCATATTTTCAAAAGGATCTGCAAGATCAATCTCCTTTGCAACTGTCACTCCATCATTTGTAATTGTTGGAGATCCATAAGATTTTTGAATCATCACATTTTTGCCGAAAGGCCCAATTGTGGAGCTAACTGCTGATGCTAAAATTTTCATTCCAGAAACAAGTTTTGCTCTGGAATCGCTATCTGAAATAATTTGCTTTGCCATATTATTTTAATTTAATTTACAAAAATTTTTTAAAAAATCTTTAGTTTTATTTTTTATCACTTTCATAAGTTGTCAAACCTTTTATTTTACACACATCTACTTCGCTCAAAACAAGAAGAAAAATTTTATTCTATCACACACATAACATCTGACTCAGAAATAATAAAATATTTTTCTCCTTCAAATTCAATTTCTGTTGGAGAGTATTTAGAAAATAAAATTGTTGAACCAACTTTAACTAAACTCTCTGGGTCAAAATTTTCATCAAATCCAACTTTTGGACCAACAGCAACGACAACACCTTTGTTTGGGCTATCTTGACTTGCTGTATCTGGAATCACCAAACCAAAAGAGGTTTTTGATTCTTTGTCGGCAGGTTTCACAACAATCCTCTTGCCAACTGGCTTTAATTTAAAATTGTTCATATTTTTATATTTTAATTTCTAGCACTTGAATATACAAAGTGCCAACTTTTTACTATTTTTAAAAATTTTTATGTCAAGATTAAAAATTTTCTTGTTTTTAGTTTTGCAATTTTTAATTTTTCAATGATTTTAAAAAGTTATTGCAAATCATAAAATTAGATTCAAAAAATTATAATGAAACTATTTTGATTGCAAAAAATATATTAGAAAAAAATGGACTTGTTGTTTTTCCAACCGAAACAATGTATGGAATTGGGGCAGATGCAACAAATGAAAAATCTATTCAAAAACTTTTAGAATTTAAATCAAAAAGAGAAGGAAAACCTCTCAGCATTGTTTGTGAAAATATTTTTATGGCAGAAAGATATGTTTTTATAAACGAAGAAGCAAGAAAAATTTATGAAACATTTTTACCGGGTCCCGTTACCGTTGTTTCTAAAGGGAAAAAAAATTCTAAATTATCAGAAAAAATATTTTCCCAAACAGGAACAATAGGGATCAGAATTCCAAAATATCAATTTGTTCTTGATTTGGTAAAAAGTTTTCAAAAACCATTCACAGCAACTAGCAGTAATCCTAGCGGAGGAAAAAGACCATATTCGGTTTTAGATATTTTAGAACAACTTTCTGAAAAACAAAAAAATTTGATTGACTTGATTGTTGATGCAGGAGATCTTCCAAAAAATCCACCTTCAACAATAATTGATACAACTGTTGGATCTAATTCTGTTTTGAGAAATGGAAAAATTGATCTAAAATTTTCAAAAGAGTTTAAATCTAAATCTGAAAATGAAACTTTTATATTTGCAAAAGATTTTATGAATTCAAAAAAGTTTTTATTAAAAGATAGGTGTGTGATCTTTGCACTTGAAGGAGAAATGGGTGCTGGAAAAACGATTTTTTCGAAAGGAATTGGGGCATCTTTAGGAATAAAAGAGATTATAAAATCTCCAACTTATAATTTTTATAATGAATATAACTTTGAATTTGAAAATAAAAAATCCTATTTTTTTCACATAGATACTTGGAGAATTTCAAATGAAGAAGAATTAAATTCTTTAGAATTTGAAAAAATGATTCAAGTTGGAAATGTAATCTCTGTTGAGTGGGCAGATAAATTTTCTGATGAAATTGAAAAATTTGCACACAAATCAGCAATTTTTTGGATAAATATTCAAAATATTTCAGAAAACTTAAGAAATATAAAATTTTAAAATTATTTAATTAGATAATTTTTTATTTCAAAATTTTTCAAAAAATAAAATTGAAATCAGAAAAAATGAAACTAGGATTTTTTCGAGATTTTTAACTTGAAATTTATGGAAAAAATTTTTTATGAAAAATCAAAACTAGGTTTTAAATTTTTAGGAGTTCCAAAAAAAGGAGAAAATTCAACAACACTTTTTATTTTAGTAAAAGCTGGTGCAATAAACGAAACTCCAGAAAATTTTGGAACTGCACATTTTTTGGAACATATGTTTTCAAAAGGAACAACTAGTGCAAAATCTTCCTTAGATCTTTCAAGAAGAATTGACAAAATTGGTGGAGATTACAATGCTGGAACAAGTTTTGAATACACAATTTATCATGTTACAGTTCCCTCTGAAAAAATTAAGTTTGGAATTTTTGATTTAGCAGATAAATTAAAAAACTCTCTTTTTCCAAAAGAAGAGTTAGAAAAAGAGAAAGGTGTAATTTTGGAAGAATTTAGAATGTATTTAGATGATCCAAAATCTCGTATTGATGATTTTATGAATGAAGTTGTTTTTGGAAAAAATACAGGACTTGGACATAATATCACTGGAACAGAAAAAACGATTTTGGAAATGACAAGAGAAAAATTGGTAAAATTTTTTGAAGAAAATTACCAAAACGAGAATACACTTGTTGGTGCAATTGGAAAATTTAATCCAGAAAAAACTTTAAAATTTTTTGAAGAGATTTTTGGAGGATTTGAGAAAAAAAATTATAAAAAACTAGAAAAGAAAAAAGGGGGAAAAAGTTTTTTAGAAGAAAAACTTTTGAAACCAAAAATTTCAATTTTATCAGATAAAAAAACTGAACAAGCTCATTTTATTTTGAGTTTTAGAACGATTGGAAAAAATGACCCAGATAAATTTGTTTTAAAAGTTTTAGCAAATTTTTTGGGTGGAACAATGAGTAGTCGTCTCTTTGTTCGTCTTCGTGAAAAACTTGGAATCTGCTACTACACATATGCTCATTCAAAAAAATATAAAGATATTGGAGTTTTTGAAATCTCTGCTGGAACAGATAAATCAAGATTTTTAAAATCTTTGCAAGGTGTGATTTCGGAAATTCAAAAAATTAAAAATGGTCAGATATCAAAAAAAGATCTCTCTATTGCGAAATCAAATCTTATTGGAAGGTTAAAACTTCTTTCAGACAACTCAGAATATATTTGGAATTTATATGCTGGACAATATATTTTTGAAGATGAAAAAATTTACTCAACAAAAGAGATGATTTCAGAAATAAAAAAAGTTTCTTTTGATGATTTGGTTCGTGTTGCAAACAAGATTTTTACAAAAGAAAATTCATATTTCTCAGTTACACATGATCAGATTTTGGAAGAAGAGATAGAAAAAGTTTTGAAATTTTAAAAAACCTTGTTTATACTAAAAAATTTTAAAATATTTTTAGCTATAAATCTATAAAAAAATTAGTTCAAAACAAAAAAATTTTAAAAAATTCCTTGTTTGTGGGCATGAGAGGAGTTGAACCTCCACGGATTGCTCCACTGGATTCTAAGTCCAGTGCGTATGCCAATTTCGCCACATGCCCAAATTCAGAAATCTACTAAAATAAATTTTAATATTTTTCAAGTTTTTTAAAACCAAATATTATCTTCAAATAATATTTTCTTATAATAAAAATTATAATTTTAGCTCAACAGAAATAAATATTTTTATATTATAATTAAGATCTTTAAAGTATAAAATTCTTAATAAAATTTTCTTGACAAAATTTTAAAAATTCATACTATAAAGAAAAATACAAATCATAAAAAAAAATAAATAAATACAAAAAAATGAATAAATTAATTTTTAACAAAACATTTTTACCAAAAATTTTTTTCTCTACTTTTGGTATAATTGCAACATTAACTTTATTTTCAAAAAACGAAGTTTACTCAGCTTCATATAAATATAAATCTGAACAAACTGGGGTTGTTATTGAATATTTAAACTCTGCTTCTGATCCTATGCCTGGTGAAGTTGCAAAAGTAACAATGTACTTTAAAAATACAGGAACTGAAATTTGGAGAAAAACCAATGATAATAAAAAATGCGAACACTCAGAAGTTTGTTTGGGAACTGCAAATCCAATAGAAAGAGCTAGTGTTTTAGGAGATGCAACACCAACAAATTTAGTTTTAAATTGGATTTCAAACACAAGACCAACAAAAATGAATGAAACTGCTGTTTCCCCTGGATCTGTTGCGAGTTTCACATTTAATATAAAAATTCCAGAAAAACCAGAACAAACATTAACCGAATATTTTGCTCCAGTTGTTGAAAATATAAGCTGGGTTGATGTTGCTAATTTCACTTGGAAACCAGTAAAAATTAACCTTGGCTCAAACTATGCATACTCTATTTCAAAAATCTCTGTTGGAGGACAAACTCTAAAAAATGGAGAAACTTTTAAAAAAATTGGTGGGGAAATAGTTCCTGTTGAAATTCGTGTTAAAAATTCCGGAAAATCTGATTGGAAAAAAGGAAGTGAAGATGATGATAAAATTGAATCTGTTCGACTTGGTGTCGAACTGCCAAAAACTTCTTCTGTTCTTTCAACGGGAAGTTGGCTAAAGCCTGATAGACCAGCAATGCTTCAAGAAGAAATTGTCAAACCCGGAGAATATGGAACTTTCAAATTTTCTATTAAATCACCAGTTCAAGCAGGTTTTTATCGTGAATCTTTTCAATTAGTTTCTGAAGGAAGAGAATGGATTGAAGTTGGAGATAAAATTGTTTTAGCAATTGAATCACAACAACCAAAATATGCATATGAAATTATTTCAAAAGATTCGCTACCTTCAAAAATGGAAGCTGGAGAACAAAAAAATGTAACAATAACTGCAAAAAATACTGGAAATGTTTCTTGGTATAGAAATGATGGGTCAAATCCAAACATCACTTTAACAAAAGTTGGAACAAATAATCCGACAGATCATTATGGAACTTTCTTTGCAGATCTTCAATGGGAAAATTATAACAGAGCATCTGTATTGAGAGAAGCAGAGGTTAAACCTGGAGAGATTGGGCATTTTGATATGGTTCTTACTGCTCCGTTTGCAGGTGGAAAATTTATAGAAGAATACTCTTTAGTTGCTGAATATATTGCTTGGATGTCTGGACCAAGCATTAAATATGAAACAAATGTTGATCAACCAATTCATCAATTTCAATTTATTGCTCAGAAAAGAGCTGATGGAGTAATGGAAAATTCAGATATTACTGATGATGGAATAATTTTTATGAAAACTGGTGAAATTGTTGACTGGTGGATAAAATTAAAAAATACAGGAAATTACACTTGGAGACACTATCCTGGAGACAAAGGAAATATTCGTTTTGCTGCATATTGCTCAAAATGGGATCCAACAATAGATTGCTCAACATACAAAACACCAGATAGAAAAAGTATTTTTTATGTTCCAGGAAGTTGGATAAAAGATGATAGACTTTCAACATTTTCTGAAGAAACAGTTCCACCGGGTGCTGAAGCAACATTTGAGTTTAAACTCAAAGCTCCAACAACTCCAATGCAAAAAAGAGAATATTTTAGGCTCGTTAATGAATGGGTTTCTTGGCTAACCGATATTGGTGTATATTTTGAACCAAAAGTTTCAAACGACGAAACACCAGTTCCAACTACATATCAAACAACTCAAACACTTTTTTCAAACGGAAAAACAATATCAATTCCACTTGCAAAAACAAAAGTTGGACTAGAGCAACATTTACCAGTTGATGATTCTGAAGTTCAAAAATTAACAGAAGCTTCAGTTTTATATAGTCAATACAAAGCATACAAAACAGCCGGTGACAAAATTAATGAAAATATTAAATATGCAGAATGGAAGGCAAAACTTGCAGAAGTTGAAAATTCACACTACTTAAGAGCAGGAACAAATTTAGCATCAAGAAATGGATTTGCAAGTTCCAATTGGGGAGGTGTTGGAAAAGGTGCATTCTATCCACCAACAAATTCAGATTATGAAAAATATTACATCACTATGAGATGGCCATTTGTTCAATGGAAATGGAACGGAGGAGTAGATAGATCAGATGCATCAGCACTTGCTACTTATTCCCAATATAAAGGTAAAAAAATTTTAGTAAAAAATGTTAGAACTGGAAAATCGGTTGTCGTTTCTATCTTAGAATCAGGACCAGCACCATGGACAGGAACCTGTTACGATTCAAATGGAAATTATAGAAAAAGTTTATGTGGCCCAACTTCTGACGAATCTAAATTTGGAAATCTAAAACAATTTGGAATAGATTCTGTTAACAAACTTTTAAAAGGAGATGAAATTCCTTTAGTAGATAACAATAATGATGGAAGAGAAGATGTTTCAGTCGGAGTAGCAAAATCAATGCGAGGAGCAGGACTTTCACCAGAAGCATTTGAACATATTGGAGGACAGATTGATGATATTATTGAAGTTGGATTTTTAGTAGATCAAAGTTTGCCACTAGGTCCAGTTTCATAATTTTTCAATTTTTAATAAAATTATCTAACATCTTCTAGTTTTTTGAATTTTAAAATTTAGTTTTACCTTTTCTCATTTTTCAAAAAAGATTCCAAATAAAAAAGATATTTAAAAAAAATTGAGAAAAAATTTCAATAAATAAAAAAATATTTTACGAAAACTAAAATCCTAAATTTTGTATGAGTTAATAAAGATATTACAATTTATAAATTGTAATATCTTTTTGCTTTTTCTAATGTATCTAAATAAAGTCCAGATCCTGTTTTACCATGTCTTTCCATCCATTCTGTTCCTTCAAATAATATATTGCCAAACTTTTTCTGACAACATCTTATCTTCCATATTTAAAAGTTTTGATATCAAAATCTTTCTATATTTTTTTATACCACCCCTAATATCCAAATAGAACAACTTACTTAATAGAGTTTGTGGTGGACCTTTCCGCTAAACAAAACATTATAATCAGAAAGTGGTGGGTATTGTGCCATATATTTACTCAATTCTTGAGTCGAACATGAATATTTAGGTAAATCATTTTTCCATCTAGCACAATCTAAATTATATTGATTTATATATTGCTCTCGTTTTATTTGGTCTTGTAAATATTCAGAGACTAATCTTAATTCTTCTTCAATTCTCTCTTCGCTAATAATTTTACAACGAACATCTGTTAGCCTTTCTCCAGAAAATCCCAAAACTTCTGTAAATTTTTTTTCTTAATTCATCTTCATAAAATTTAAAATCCCTACCTTTTGGAACAAAATCTTGATCAACCATCAAATAACCATCAATATCACTTTCAATATTTGCACTTCCTTTAAATTGAGAACCGAAGCCACAAAATGAAAGCATTTCTGGATATTCTTCTTTAATATCATATACAATCTTTCTTAATTTTCTTACTCTCTCTCAAAACAACCTCAAGATCTCGCTCTTCCTCTGTCTCAGGATTTCCTTTCCATAAACGAAACTTTTTTTATTTCTGTATCTAGCAATTTTTATTTTTTTATCAAGATCGTAGCAATGTAAAAATTATAAATGACAATAATTTTGTATATAAATTGTTTTAATTTTTAATTTTATTAATCATATCTTGAAATTTTCCTTACACCTCCAAGCTTCTCTCCTTAATCTTTTCAATCAATCCTTTTGCAAATTCTTGAAGTTGAACACTTCCTAAATCTCCTTTTCCTCTTGCTCGAACTGAAACAGATCTGCTTTCTTCTTCCCTGCCACCAACAACTAAAATATATGGAATTTTTTGCATCTCTGCATCTCGAATTTTTGCCTGAATTCTCTCTGATCTGTCGTCAATTTCAGATCGCACATCTACTCCTAAACTTTCTCCAGCTTTTTGTAAAAATTCATCAACCTCTGTTGCATAAATATTAAATTTATCAGAAATCGGCAAAACTTTCACTTGAACCGGACTCATCCAAATTGGAAAATTTCCTGCAAAATGCTCAATCATCACAGAAGAAAATCTTTCAATTGAACCCATCACTGCACAATGAATCATCACAACCCGTTCTTTTTCTCCCTGTTCGTTAATGCAAGAGAGATCAAATCTCTCTGGCATATTCATATCAAGCTGAATTGTTGCAACTTGATGCTCCCTTCCCAAAGAATCTTTTGCCATAAAATCAATTTTCGGTCCATACATTGCTGCTTCTCCTTTTGCAATAAAATAATTTGCATTTCTCTCTTTTGCAATCTCTTCAATAGAATTCTCTGATTCTTGCCAAATCTCCTTTGTTCCAAGATAGTTTTCAAATTTTTCTGGATTGTGAAAAGATAAACGAACTTTAAGTTCAAACCCAACAGACGAATAAAACCTATCTATAATATCCCAAATTGCAAAAAATTCATCTTTTATCTGATTTTTTCTGCAAAAAACATGAGAATCATCCTGTGTGATAGATCTAACTCGAGACAAACCAGAAAGTTCTCCACTCTGTTCGTCACGATAAACCATCGTTGTTTCAGCATATCTTTGTGGCATCTCTTTATAACTTCTTGGAAGGTGTGCAAAAATTTGTGTGTGATGAGGACAATTCATTGGTTTCATTGCAAATTCATGTCCTTCACGAGTTTTAATTTTAAAAAGCTCTTCAGAAAATTTTGCCCAGTGTCCACTTGTTTCGTATAAATCTTTTTTTGTGATGTGTGGAATTGTAACCTTTTGATAACCTTTTTCTTTTCGAAGTTCCCAAACAAAATTATCTAATTGATCTCTTAAAATTGTTCCTTTTGGTGTCCAAAGTGCCAATCCTCCACCAACAAGATCAGAAAACATAAATAAATCTAACTCTTTTCCAAGTTTTCTATGATCTCGTTTTTTTGCTTCTTCAACAATTGTAACATATGAATCTAATTCTTCTTTTGAAAAAAATGCCGTTCCATAAATTCTGGTTAGCATTTTATTTTTTTCACTTCCTCTCCAATATGCTCCAGCAATAGACAAAAGTTTAAAAGCCTTGACCTCACCAGTTGAATTTGCATGTGGACCAGAACAAAGATCAACAAAATAATTTTTATCCTTTCTGTTTCCTAATTCATAAAATGTTAAACTCTCTCCTTTTTCAGAAATCTCTCTAATCCATTCAAGTTTATAAGAATTTTTTGCAAAAAGCTCCTCTGCTTCACTTCTAGAAATAACTTTTTTTGTCATCAGCAAATTTTCATCAACAATTTTTTGCATCTCTGCTTCAATTTTTGGAAAATCTTCTTCAGAAATTTTAAAATCTTCTGGATGATCAAAATCAAAATAAAATCCTTCATCTGTTGCTGGTCCCATTGCAAAAATAATTTTATCTTCACCATATAAATTTATCATTGCTTTTGTTAAAATATGTTCTGCTGTATGTCTCATAGCCCAAAGTTCATTTTTTTCGTTTGCCATTTTTTTACTCCTTAAAAATTTTTAAAAATAAAATTCAAACAAAATCTAGATTTTAGGTAAAAAAATAAAAGTTTTTTATGAAAAGTCAAAACCCCTTACGGGGTTGTTGCTGTGAAAACAAAAGTTTTTTGAATTAAAAATCTCTTCATTTGAGAAAAATCTAGAAAATTTTTTTATTTTGTCCAATTTTTTTTAATAAACAGAGATTTTTATTTTACATTTCAAAAAATTTTTTCTAGAGAGATTTTGTGTAAAAAATTATTTGAATATCAAAGAAAAAAATCTTCCAGAAAATCAAATGGAAATTGTTATTGAGGCAACTGGAAAAGAGTTAAACGAACTTAAAGAAATTGCTTTAAAAACTTTGCAAAAAGATTTAAAAGTAAAAGGTTTTCGAATTGGAAAAGTTCCACTAGGTTTAGTTCAAAATTTTGCAGGAGAGAAAGCAGTACAAAATGAAATTTTAGAAACAGCAATCTCTTTTTTTTATACAAAAGCGATCTCTGAAAAAGATATTTTTGCTATTGGAAGACCAAAAGCAACAATTAATAAAGTAAATTTTTCATCTCCAGATGAAGAAATTGCTCTTGAAGTTTCTTATATTGTATCTGTTGTCAAAATTTCCAAAATTGCAGATGGAACAAAATTTTCTCAAAAATTTTCAAAAGAAGATGTTTCCGACGAAGAGATAAATGAATTTTTAGAACAACAGAGAGAAAAGTTTGCATCGTATGTCGTTAAAGATGGTGAAGCAGAAAATGGAGATAAAATAGAGATAAATTTTGAAGGTTCTGTTAATGGAATAAAAAAAGAAAAACTTGCAAGTAGAAATTATCCAGTTGTTCTTGGAAAAAAATTTTTACTAGATGGTTTTGAAAAAAATCTTTTAGGAATGAAAAAAGGTGAGAGTAAAACTTTCAAGATGACATTTCCAAAAGATTATTTTGAAAAAGAATTTGCTGGAGTTGAAGTTGAGTTTTCTGTTTCTATAAATGAAGTTTGGAGTCAAATTTTACCAAATCTTGATGATGAATTTGCAAAACTTTCATCACAAGGAAACACAACTTCCATAGAAAACTTAAAATCTGATTTTAAAGATTATATTAAAAAAAATAAAAATCAAAAAAACTATGAAAAAATTGTTCGTGAATTTCAAAATTTTCTTTTAGAAAATTCTGAAATTTCATATCCAGAAAGTTATCTTTCTGCAAAAGCAAAAGATGCCTTTCACAAATTTGCTCACCAATTCGAACATATGCAAATAAGTTTTGAAACATATCTTGAAAAGATTAAAAAAAGCGAAGAAGAGGTAAAAAATTCGATAAAAAAAGATACTGACAAAGAGATAAAACTTGGTTTTATTTTTTCAGAAATTGTTCGAAAAGAAAAACTTTCTGTTCCAGAAAAAGAAGTTGCTATCTTTGCAAAAAGTTTTAAAAAACAAACAAAGAAAAAACCAACTGAAGAGGATTTAGAAAGATTTAAAAGTGAAAGTTTGGTTAATATGATTTATGAAAAATATGTTGGAAAATTTGAATAAAAATTTTTTTAAAAATCTACATTGATCTCTAGAAAAAAATTTGAAAATTTTTTGAAACTTGAAAACGAAAAGCCTTTTAGGATAAAACAGATTCTAACTTCTTACTACAAAAATTCTATCAAAGATTTCTCTGAAGTTTCAGATTTACCAAAAAATTTGCGAGGAAAACTTACAAATTTTGTTTTGGAAGAAGAAAAAAACTTGCCAGAAGAATTTGAAAACGTATCTTCTAGTGATGGAACAGAAAAAGTTCTTTTCAAAACAAGTGATGGAAAATTTTTTGAATCAGTTTTTATCTCTCATGAAAACAGAAACACAATTTGTGTTAGCTCTCAAATCGGCTGTCCAGTAAAATGTGCATTTTGTATGACTGGTGCTATGGGATTTTTCAGAAATCTAACATCTTTTGAAATTCTTTATCAAGTAAAATTTTGGCAAGAAAAATATAAATTTCAAAATATCGTTTTTATGGGACAAGGAGAACCATTTCTAAATTTTGATGCAGTAATTGAATCTATCGAAACTTTAAGCGATAACATGGCTTTTGGTTTTGGCGCAAGACATATTACAGTTTCAACCTCTGGAATCACAAATAAAATTTTGGAATTTTCAAATTCTTTGCGAGGACAAGGGAATCTTGCAATCTCACTTCATGCGCCAAATCAAACTCTTCGTGAAACACTTGTTCCTTTTGCAAAAAAATTTCCTTTAGATGAACTAATGGAGGTTTCAAATGAATATGCAAAAAAAACAAAAAGAAAAGTTTTTTTTGAGTATGTTATGCTAAAAAATGTGAACGATTCTGAAAAGGAAGCAAAAGAATGTGGAAAAATTTTATCAAAAAACCCTCTTTTTCATCTAAATTTGATAAATTACAACGAAACCGAGCTTGGATTTCAGAAATCAACAAAATCAAGAATTGAAAATTTTGCAAAAATTGTTCGCTCTTTTGGCGTTCAAGTGACAATTCGTCCATCACATGGAGAGGAAAGTTTCTCTGCTTGTGGTCAGCTTGGAAACAAAAAACTTTCAAAATAAGATTTTATAAAAATTGTAAATTTCTATTTTCTCATCTCTTTGTCTAATGCTTCATTTACCAAAGCATCTGCCAAAGGCATTTTTTCTTCACTTCGTTTTTTGTGAATTATTTTAAAATTTTTAAATTTTTTTATTAAACTTAAAACTTTTTCAAACAAAATTTTTATATTTTCATCTCGAACTTTATAAATTCCGTTAATTTGTTTAACCATCAATTCGCTATCTGAAGTTGCAAAAATCTCTCTTCCTCCAAATTCTAAAGATTTTTCTAAAGCAAAAATCAAAGAAGAGTATTCTGCAAAATTATTTGTATGAATTCCTAAAAAACTGGAATATCGAAAAATCTCTTTTTGATTTTCATCAAATCCAACCCCTCCAATTGCCGAATTTCCGGGATTTCCCCTCGAACCACCATCTGTAAAAATAAAAAGTTTCATAAAATTTTAAAAATATTTTCTAATTTTTTATGAGATTTTCAAAAATTTTAAATCCTTGGCTTCCCTCTTTTTATCTAAACTAAAGTTTCAAGACATCAAATTTTTGTTTTGATAAATTTTATTATTAAATTTTAAAAAATAAGCCCAGTAGAACAAAATAAACATTTACAAAAAGTAAAAATAGCTAGAAAACTTTTGGAAAAAACTTAAAATTCAGAGATAGATCTCAAATAGTATTAAAAATTAAAGATCTCATAAAAAGATTTAAAGAATTTACGAAGATTAAAAAATCCAAACCATTAATAACTTTAACTTTAATAATCATGATCTAAAAATTTGAGTTTTTCTTGAAGTAAAAAAATATTTAAGACAGAAGAAAATATATCAGAAGAAGATTTGCAAGAAGATATTGGCTAAATCCTTGATAAAAATAAAAATTTCAAAAAACCTAAAAAAAATTTTTTTACAAAATTCTATCTCTGTTTATAAAAATTTTTAAAAAAATCTATTTTCTCTTATGAACCTCAAACCAATCAACATTTTTTGTATTAATATAAATTCTTCTTCCATCTAAAAGATCAAATCTTGTAAATTCTGATTGCTCAATTGATGCGACAATCACACCACGAAATGTTTTTTTATTCCCATCTTTAAATTGAATAATTTGATCAACAATCTCTCCAACTTGAAAGACTGAACTTTTCAAATCTCTTGTATCTTCGGTTCCATAATCTTTTAATTGCTGATTCTGTGTTGTCATATTTTTATTTTAATAATTATAAAAAAATTTTAACTTAAAATTTTCTTTTTTATTCATCATCTTTTTAATTTTAAATTTCCATCTTGATTAACTCACACTTCCAGAAACGATCTCTGCAATCTCTTTTGTGATTTGTGCTTGACGAGCTTTGTTAAAATTTAAAGTTAAATCATCAATCATCTCTCCAGCATTATCACTTGCATTTTTCATTGCAATCATACGACTTGCATGTTCGCTAGCAAAATTTTCCATTGATGCACGAAAAATTTGAAATTCAAAAAGTTTTGGAACAAGATAATCAACAATTTCCTTAACAGATGGTTCAAATGTAAATTCAAGATTAGAATCAGAATTAATATCAATATCAACTTCAGATCTTTCTAATGGTAAAATTCTTGTACCAATTGGATTTTGAACACCCAAATTCACAAAATTCATATAAAAAAGATATACTTCGCCAAATTCGTTTGAAAGGTATTTTTTTGAAACAATTGATGAAATTGGAATGATATCTGATAAATTTATCTCTTTTGAAAAAGCATCAAAACTTGCAACAATTTCTAATCCAGAACGAATTGCAAACTCTTTTCCCTTTTTCCCAATTGTGATGACAGAAAGATCGCTTTTATTTTTTGCCCAATGAAGAAAATTTGAAAAAAGTGATGTGTTTAGGGAACCACAAAGCCCACGATCTGTTGAAAGAATTATTGCTAAAATTTTTTTGGAAGAATTTTTTTGAAGAAGTGGATGGATTAAAGTTTCTCCAATTTTTGACAAAACAAGATCACCAACTTTCTTCATCTCTTTTGAATATTCTTTCGATTCAGAAACTTTTTGACTAGCTTTTCGAACTTTTGCCATAGAGATAAGCTCCATAGTTTTTGTAATTTTTTTTGTTTTTGAAATAGATTGAATCTGTCCTCGTATCTCTCTTGTGTTTGGCAAAATTATTCAAATTCATCTTTAATTTAAAAAATTGAAAAATTTGGTCAAACAATTTAGATAATTTATGAAATAAAAATTTTAAAACTTTACAAATTTTATCATTTTTTTTAGAGATTTTTTCGAAAATATAAAAATTAAATTTTAAAAAATGGATTACCTATCAATAAAAAAAGATTTTCAAACAGAACTAGAAAAAATTTTTGAATTTTTAAAAAAAGAATTTTCACAAATTAGAACAGGAAGAGCATCAACAGCTTTAGTAGAAAACATTCAAATTGAAGCATATGGAGCAACAATGCCAATCATTCAAGCTGGTCAAATTGTTGTCGAAAATGCCACAACAATAAAAATCGAACCTTGGGATAAATCGCTTCTAAAATCAATTGAAAGTGCAATTATCGCATCAAATCTTGGAGTTATGCCAATAAATTCTGGAGAGGTAATTCGTCTTGTTTTACCAAATCTCACATCAGAAAGAAAAGCAGAACTTGAAAAAATTGTTAAAAAATATACAGAAGATACTCGTGCTAGTGCAAGAAATTCTCGTGGAAATGCTTTAAAAAATGTAAAACTTGTTGCAATTTCAGAAGACCAAGAAAAATCATACAAAGAAGAACTAGAAAAAATTTTCAAAGATTTTGAAGCAAAAATTTCAGAGTTTTCTGCAAAAAAAATTATTGAAGTAAATAGCTAAACTGCAAAAAACTAAAAAACTTCCTCTTTAAAAATTGAAAAATAGATTCATTTTTAATCTACAGATATCGTAAATATACAAAAATTTTATTAAAAAAATTTATCATTTACAATTTTCAAAATTTACAAAATAAATTTTTAGTTTAACAAAAAAATTATTTATTTTTAACTTTTTAAATTTTATGATTCTGGATTTTAAAATTTTTTAAAAAAAACATAATCCAAAAAAATCCAAAAATTATCATTAAAAGAGAAACCCATTGCTCAAGTCTAAACCAAAAAAAAGATGGTGTATATGCAACTCTTGCATATTCAATAAAAAATCTCCAAATTCCATAGAACATAAGATAAATTGGAATCGCTAGATTTTTCGATCTTAAAAATTCTCGTTTTTTAAACAAAAATAAGAAAAGAAGAAAGGAAAAAAGAGATTCATAAAAAAAAAGTGGATGAAAATATGGTTCGTTTATAAATTTAGCAGGTCTATTTTCTGGAGCTATATAAATTTTTAGAAAAAAATCTGTTGGATATCCGAAAAGCTCTTGATTGAAAAAATTTCCCCACCTTCCAATTGCTTGTCCAAGTGGAATAAATGGAAAAATAAAATTTAAAATCTCTAAAAAACTAATTTTTTTAATTTTTGAATATAAAAAAAGTCCAAAAACTCCACCAATAAATGCTCCAAAAATACCAATTCCTCCATTTGTGATATTTATTGCACTTAGAAAATTCTCTTTTGAAAAATTATTGTTTGGAAAATAATAACTAAATGCTGTGAAAACATGATATATTCTTGCTCCAAGAACTGCAAAAGGAAGAACAAAAATTGAACCGTCATAGATTATATTTTCATCTTTTTTTAGTTTCTTCCAATCTCTCAAAGCCAGAAAAAGAATTGACATTACTGCAGATGCCATAAAAATTCCGTACCAATAAATTTTTACGAAACCAATTTTTAAAAAAATTGGATTTGGAACAATTTTTAAACTAAAAATATCTTCAAGAAATTTCATAAAAATTTAATCTAAAATCTTTGATTGTATAAATATTTTCGAAAAGATTTAACAAAAACCTCTTTTAAAATCTAAAACAAGACTTTTTTTGTGCAAGAAAAATTTTGAAAAATTTATTCTGTTTTTGTTTCTTCTGTCAATAATCCTACTTCTCCAAGGTGAGATTTTTACTTCCTGGGGTTAATTTTTTTCCAGTTGCAATCTCTTCTTGTCGAAGCTTTATCCGTTTTTCAAGAGAAACAAATTCATTCGTTAAAGAATAATATATTCCATCAATTCCTTTTTGATTAATTTTTCCTTCATTTAATCTTAACAAATCTTTATAATTAACTTTTTCTGGGATATCTTTTGAATAAATTGGTTGAATGTTATATTTTTTCAAAATATGAGAATATTCATTAATAACATAACCTCGACAATTATCAGAAAATTCTATTCCGTCTAACTTAATTTTTCCAGCTGTAAAATCTATTGGATTATATTCATCAAAATCAGTTTCTTTGTTATGCATCAAAAATAAAATATAATTTGTACCTTTTTTAAATGGATAATCATTAAATTTTCTTTCTAAAACATATTTACCATATTCATTTTGTTTTATATATACAAATTGAATAACCTTAATTTTATTATTTTTTTCAAGAATATCTCCTTTTAAAATTTCTTTAACTTTTATCTCTGGAAGTGTTAGCTCTAACTTTAATTTCATATCGCTATTTCCATAATTCTCCACAGCCAATTCTTCATCAAAAAGATTTTTTTTGGAGAACCCAAAACTATTACATCTGCTTTTTTAGACAAATCCTTGTAAGAGTTCGCAATCAGCAAATATTCCATATTTTGGTGTATATTTATTTATGAAATTGTACCATCTAAATAATCTTGTTTAACAAATTCTGGAATATCATATTTAACAAAATTTCTATCATTTTTATTAAAAAATAGATTTATTAAAAAGCCAAACAATAAAATAATTAAGATTGATATAAATATGGTTTTTTTGAAATTTTAAAATTTTGTAAGTTCATTGTAAAAAGTTAATTATTAAAAATTAAAATTCATGGAAGCCATCTTTCTTTGAGATGATTTTTGTCATAAATTTTGACATGTTGTGCTGTACATCCTCCACTTTTTATAACTGAATCGTTAGAATCATAATCACAAGGATGTTCATCTTCTTGCCCGCCGACAACATGAGACATCGAAATGCTATATCCAATTTCATGAGAAAAAATAGATCTTATAAAATCATCATCATTATATCTTCCCAAGTTTTGTATATTATCCCTATAAAGAACCACATTTACATAAATCCATTTATTAGAATGTATTAAATCATCATCACCATTTAATTTATATGGAAAAATTTTGCCCCAAAGTAGTTCAGGAAAAAATTTGAATCATCCACTGCACCTATCAATATTCTATTAGAAGAAGAGTTAGAACTAAAAGATACTGACTTTGTTATATTGTTCTACTCGTTAACAAAATCTTGTACAAATTGAGTATATTCATAATACCTTGGAACAATCCAGCCTTCTAAAAATTCATCAAGCTCATATTTTAAATTTCTCATATCACTTGGATTAAATCCTCCCATCCAATAGTGATGCTTTGTCCACATATCTTCATCATCTGGTGAATTAGTTTCTTCATCATACAATTTCCAAACCTGTAAAGAATTTAATTTATCGCTCCACTCAAAACCTATAAAACTCCAGTCTGCTATATCAAACCTGTCAGAATCATCATTTCTAGCATCTGCAAATTCCCAAGATGCACCTCCATGAGTAGAACCAACAATTTTTATTGAAGAAACTCCATTGCCCCATCCACCAATATTCCAATTATAAAAGTTGCTTGCAAAGAAAAACTGATTATTATTAAAATTAGTTTGCATTGAAAATTTTAAGCATCTATCATTCGAATTATAGGTTGTATTTTTCACATTTGGATCGGTTATGTTTGCTGGTCTATTATAATTTTCGTTTGAAAAAATAAACACCTACCTCTGTTTGATCTCTACAATTACTAACTGTATTTATTTTTATCGAAGAAATTTTATCATTCAATCCATTTAATTCATAATATCTAATTTTGTTAAATAATTGTTTGTATTACCAGTATTCCATTCAACAGCTCCACCACCATAATTTTCATATTCATAAACTTTCACTTCCCAGCTACCAACAATTTTTATTGAAGAAACATAATCATTTCCAACGAACCAATTCCAAGCATTTCCATCGCTAAAGTTTAGTTTTGTACACCTGCCCATAAAATTATCATTTTCATATAAATATACACCCTCTCTTCCCCAACCAGTATTATCATCAGTAGAATTTATAAAATCTCCACAATTTTCACCAACTGCAAAAGCTTTTTTCGTCTCCAACGAATCAAATTTCACCAACATTATTAAATTT
>DYJS01000002.1:0-25574 GCA_020723005.1 Candidatus Methylomirabilis sp.
ATTTGCACAAACCCAACCTTCTGAACTTGTTCCGTCTCCATCATAATTTTCACCATCTCCTTCGTATCTTAGATATTCATTTACAGAACATTCTCCAATATCTAAATTATTAATTGTTGTTGTAGATTCTGAATTTATTGCACTTCCAGCTGTCATTGCATATGGAACAGATTGGATTTTTGTTAATGGAGACATTGGATTCATTGTTGCAGATGCACAGCTTCCAGAAACAGGTTCTCCAATCTTCACCTGTAAAAATCTGTCTGATCCATCAAAAAGATTATTTGGAAAAGGAGTTGTTCCAAGTGGTGTATTAAAAACACCATCGTATAGTGTTACTAAAGAAGCAGGCTGACTCCAAAGAGCTGTTCCTGTTCCAGATAAATTATCAAAAATGCTAAAACTAAAACATTTATCTCCAGAAACCATCTCTGTTTCTGTTGAACCTGTGTTAAAAAGCCTTCCTTGGTAATTTATTGTTTGCAAAGCTTCTACTCTATTTGAAGTTTGCAAATATAAAGGAAGAGCAAGAAAGGTTGAGAACAGATATGTTCTAACTTTTGTTAAAATTTTTGACAAATTTACCTTTTTGTCTTTTTTTGTATTTTTCATCTTGAAAAAATTAATTATTTAAATTTCTTATTTCACTATATCTCAAAAAAATTTTATGTCAAGAAAATATGTTTTAAAAAGTTTTATGAAGCGAAAAGGTGTAAAATATATTTTGAAAAACAATTTTATAAATAGCAAATAAGTAAAACAAAAAGATTTTAGTTTAAAAGTTCTTTCTGTTTTTTTAGCAAGAAATTTTTTAGTTAGAAGTTAAAAAAGAATTTTTTCTAAATCAGATTTGTAATCTGCTAAAATTTGAACTAGCATTCTATTTATATCTTCATCAGAGATTCCAATCTCTTTTAAAATATCTTTAGGTTCTGCATCTTCTCCAAGTTTGTTTTTTGCTTTAAGATATTTTTCTGGATCAATTGTTTCTGCAATTTTTTGAGCAAGACTATCTTTCAAAGCATCTTCCATCTCTTCTAAAAAATCTTTTATTATATTTTTTGCAACACCTTTGCTTTCCAAAAATGCAATAATATCTTCTATAACATCAGTTGGTGTTTTTGTTTGGTTTTGTTGGTTCAAAATAAAAAATTTTCATATAAACATTATTTATAAATTTTAAAAAATCAATTAGATTTTGAGATTAAAATAATTATAAAGTAAAAGATTTTTTTATGGAGTTGAATTTATCTGTACATCCGGAAGGATTTGAACCCTCAACCCCTTGGTTCGAAGCCAAGTGCTCTATCCAGTTGAGCTACGGATGCTAATATCAAATTTTTGCTAAACTTTTTGCAAAAAAATACAAACAATTTTTTTATTTAATAAAATTGAAATTTTTTAGAAATTTGTAAATTAAATATAAATCTTTATTGTTTTTCTTTTCTCTAAGTTTAGAAAAATTTTGAAATAAGAACCTTTTTGAAAAAAGCCCCAAAATTTATTTTTGTTGTTGGTGGAGTCATCTCTGGAGTAGGAAAAGGGACAATTGCATCAAGTTTAGGATATCTTCTTAAATTAAATGGTTTTTCTGTTGCGATTTGTAAAATTGATCCATATATCTCTATGGATGCTGGAAATATGCGACCTACTGCACATGGAGAAGTTTTTGTTTCAAAAGATGGTGGAGAGATGGATATGGATTTAGGAAATTATGAAAGAATGCTTGATTTTGAAATTACAAAAAATCACAATATAACAACTGGAAAAGTTTATCAAAATGTGATCAACAAAGAGAGAAGAATGGAGTATAATGGAAATCATGCAGAGGTGATTCCAGATATTCCAAACGAAGTTGAAAGGATGATTTTTGAAGTTGTAAAAGAAAATAATAATCCAGATTTTTTAATTGTTGAACTTGGTGGAACTGTTGGAGATCTACAAAATGCAATTTTTGAATATGCACTCGCAAATATGAGCAAAAAATATTTAGCAATTACGATTCTTGTTACATATATTTTTTATCTTTCATCTGTAGGAGAATTCAAATCTAAACCAACTCAACATGCAATTTTAGCTTTACGACATGCTGGACTAAATCCAGATTTTTTGATTGCAAGAGGTGAAAAAGATATTCCAGATGAATTTTTGCAAAAAATCTCTGAAAGGGATTTTGTAGAAAAAGATCATATAGTTTCTCTGCCAGATCTTCGCTCTTCATATGATGTTCCGATCAAACTTTTTGAATCAAAAATTCTTAAAAAAATTTTAGATAATTTTTCAGAAGTTTCTAAAAAAGATCCAAAAGATAAAATTTTTGAATATCAAAAATTTTTACAAAGCACTTTTGAATCGAAAGAAATTGTGAGAATTGGTTTAGTGGAGAAATATGGTAAAATGGATTCCACACAACATAAAGATGTTTTTGTTTCAGTTTATCATTCCTTAATTTTTGCAGGTAGTAAGCTTGGTGTAAAAGTTATTGTAGAGCAAGTTCCAGCAATTGACTTGACAGATGAAAATTTGAACGAAAAACTTGGACATTTAGATGGAATTTTAGTTCCCGGTGGTTTTGGTGCATCTGGGGTTGAAGGAAAAATTTTGGCGATAAAATATGCTCGTGAAAGAAGTATTCCTTTTTTTGGAATTTGTTACGGAATGCAGATGGCAACGATTGAATTTGCAAGAAATGTTTGTGGAATGAATGGTGCGAACACAACAGAAGTAAATCAGAATACAAAATTTCCAGTTGTTGATATTTTACCAGAACAGATCGCAAAACTTCGTGAAAAAAATTTTGGTGGAACGATGAGACTTGGAAATTATGAAGCAATTCTTTCAAAAGGAAGTTTGGCAGAAAAACTTTATGGAAGTGAAAAAATTATTGAGAGACATAGACATAGATACGAACTAAATCCAAATTTTATAGAAAAATTAGAATCGAAAGGTTTAAAAGTTTCTGGAAGATCACCAGATGGAATTTTGCCAGAAATTATTGAACTTCCAAACCATCCATTTTTTATTGGTGTGCAATTTCATCCAGAGTTTAAAAGTCGTCCACTTATTCCTCATCCAATTTTTCTAGGTTTTATTGAAGCGAGTAGAAAAAAGGGTAAAAATTTTTAAAATTATTAAATTTTGAAATTAAATTTTAGAAATTTTATTTGTTGATTTAAAAAGAACAAAAACTTCAAATTTAAAAAAACTTTTAAAAATTATTTTTTTAAGATTTTTATATTTTTTAGTATTTTATTTTTTTAGTTAATTTCCAAGAGATATTTACAAAATCTTTGTTTGAAATGAACGAACTAGATTCGTTTTTTGGAATTTTTATATTAAACTTTTTTTCAAAATTTTTTACCAAATCAGAATATGAATTTGTTTCAGAAAATTTTAGCTTTTGATTCAGAGTTTTGAGATATAAATCCCAAGAAACATTTTCGGAGCAATCTAAACTGCAAGTTAAATTTTCTTTTGTATCAGAGATTTTATTTGCAAAGAATATCAAAGTTTTTTTATTTAAATTTTTCTTTGGTTCGGAAAAAATTTTTACTCCAATTTCAGGGTCAGATATCTGAACTGATCCATTGTATAATTCTTTTACAAAAAGCATATTTGCAGAAACAAAAAAATCTTTTTCCTCTTCCGAAAAAACAAGATCTTCAATTGGAGCAATATAAATTCCACCAGAAGTTAATTTTTCTTGAAATTTTACAATCATTTTTTCAGATTTTAAAATTTCTGACGGATTGATTTTGTTCTCAATTGCAAAATTTGCCAAAATTCCAGCAGATTCTCCGATATGTGCTTCTGTTGGGTGAACTCGGAAACTAGCATTCGCAAGCTGAGTTAAACCTATATTTTTTGAACCAACAATAAAATAATCAAGTTCGTTTGTTACCATAGAAGAGAGAGGAATAGTTGCAGGATTTGTTTCTGTATTATAAAATCCATCTGGAGATTCTTCTGGTAATTTATCTTTTCTAATTTTCAATAAAAATGTTTTAAAATTTCCAAAGAAACGATCTTGATAATTTAGATATGGGTGGGTGTCTATTTGATAATGTCCAACCCCAACTGAATCTGAAAAAGCAAAATCTTTATTTTTTATAAACAAACATTCGGTTTTTGTTCTTGTTTTTAGTGATTCAATATCAAGAGAATTTTGAAGAGCATCACATTTTTGTGGTGTGCAATTTTCACATTTTAAATAATATCTTGCAATATCGTTTTCTGAGACAGGATTTTTTACAGAAAGTCTCATTGCTTCTCGTATGTATGGAAATTTGGAGACTCCAGTTTTTGTTCCCATTGTTTCTGGAGAAAGAATAACTCTTTTTGGGTTACAATCTCCAGAAAAATTTGGAAAATTGCAACCAACAAATTCATCGAAAAATGTTGGGGAATCGTTTCTCGTCCAAAAATATGAATTCAGTGAATAACCTTCGCTTTTTTTAATCATTTCAGATAAACCATCTTTTGTTTCAATAGAGCTTGTAAAAACATCTGCAAAATCGTTTATTCCAGTATTAAATTGAGTCAAACCCATCGTTTCTTTTGGTAAATTATGAAGATAATCAAGTTGTGAAAATTTTAGATCTTCAAAATCTAACATCTTTCTATGCCGAAAATTTGACCAAGAAACTTGATTTTTAGCTTGTAAATCATAGTCGCTTCCAATTAAAGAGATGTTTCCTGACATAAATGTATTTCTGTCATACATCTCTTCATCAAAAGGAATTTCGTTTATCATAATTTCAATATTTGGATTTTTTGAAGAGATCTTTACTTCCCCTCTTGGAATAAAAATTTTAGTTAAACTTTTTTCAGAGTTTTTTAGAGCTTCAAAATCAGTTTTAGATAAATTAAAAGAGATCTTTACATCATTTTCGGTTTTATTTTTTGCAAAAATTTCATACATAGCAGGAACTTCGTTTTGAAAAACCCAATTAAAAATTTTCCCTTGAGAATCTTCCTGTTGATTTGAAAAATTTTTTGAATTCAGATTTAAGCCTTTGTAATTTGGACGAAAAATAGAGAGAATAGAAATTTTTGCAGAATTTTTATTTGAAATTTTCAAAATTTCTTCATCAAAAAATATCTCTGTTCCAATAAAATTATAAGTTTCATTGTTTAAAATTTTTGAAAGATCTTTTGTTTTTGACTTAGAACTTATTGATATTCCTGAAAAATTTTCCAAATCTTCACTCTTGATGTATAAATCATAATTTCCATTTTTAGAAAATTTTATTTCACATTCAGCTTGAGAACACTCAGAAACTTTTGAAAAATTTTCATCAGAAACTTTTTCAAGATAAATAGAATCTGCTAAAACTTTTGTTAAAACAATTGGATTTTGAATTGTTAATTCATAATCCCCTTTTTTCAAATTTATATTTTCTAAAAATCTCCATTTTGATTGATCTCTATTTTGATTAACAATGGCTCTTGCGATCTCTTGTTTTGGAGAAGTTGAAAAAAGTTTGTAGGTAGCTTTTTCAGAGAGATAATTATCGTATGGCCAAATTGAATATAGATTATAATTTCCTGATTCTTTAATATTTATTTTCCAAGTGTAGTAAGTTTTTGTTTGATCATCTGTCCTTTGATATTTATAACTTTTTCCAGAATAACCAATAACATAGCTAACATTTTTCCACCCTTCATTTTCAACATCTTCATCATCATTAATCATATTTTTTTCATCAAAATTGTTAATTATTCCAGATCTCAAAAATTCCCTTTCAAGCTCCATCATATCAAGTGAGAATCCAGAAAAAGAGAGTTTAAAATTCAAAGAATCTGTTGGAATAAAATTGTATCTCATTTTAAAACTTTCCGAATCAATTTTTTTCTCTTCAGAAAAGTTTGTTTGAGAAGATGAAACTTCTAGTTTTGCAAAATTTTTTTCTTTTATATCATAGGATTTTAAATTTATAAAATAGTTATCTGAGATATAATTTTTATACTCCCATTCTATTTCGCAAATTTTCCCTTCTTCGGCTTTCAAAATTGTTTTATACCAAGCTCCATCTTTTTCCTCTTCTATACAACCATTTTTTGATTTTATATTATGAGTATCAAAAATATAACCACTTTCAACTTTATCATAAAGAGCAAATGGGCTTGTAACAGATTGAACACGATTTCCAAAAGTTTTAGTAAATTCGTTAAAATATTTCTCTTTCATTGCATGATCTTCGTTTGTTTTTTCATAAATATCAAAACCGATATTATACGGAACTCCAGCAAGTTTCATTCCCTCCCCAAGTTCAGTTCCATCAATAACAATTTTTGGTTTTATAATTTTTTTATCACCATTTTTTTTGCTAACAATTGTAACTTTTTCAATTCTATTATCTTTTTTTTCAATTTTCTCAACTGAGTGTTCTTTAAAAATTTTTACTCCAGAATCTTTTGCCATATCTTCTATTATTTTTGCACCAACAGATGGCTCAAAAGATGGATCTCCAACCGTTGCATTTCCCGGTCCTCTTTGTGTTTCTTCAATTCCATAATAAGATTTAATTTTTTTTGATAATTCTTGATAAATTCCAGATTTAACAAAGATGTGAGGAGCTGCATCCATTGCAGATACTCCTTGAGAACTAATTTGTCCACCAAGCCAATCAAGTTCTT
Organism: Candidatus Methylomirabilis sp.; assembly: GCA_020723005.1. GTDB lineage: Bacteria > Patescibacteriota > DYJS01 > DYJS01 > DYJS01 > DYJS01. The sequence goes on from DYJS01000002.1 coordinate 6,640, forward strand.
CAACAAGAATAACATAAGATCCGTTTCGACTTGCACTGATTGCAGAAATTGTTCCACCAAGAGAACCTCCTAAAACAAGAACATCTGGTTTCATTTCATTTTCATTTTTGTTTTTTTTGATATACCAAAAAATAGATCCAAAAATTAAAATCATTACACTTAAAAATCCAAAATAAAAATTTGGTTTTTTAACAAATTTGGTTTTTTCGTTTGGTTTTTTTGTTTTTATAGAAAAAACAAAGTTTTTATTTTCTTCTTTGTTCATAAAGTTTTTCATAAAATTTTAAATTAACTAAAAATAGGTTCTATTTTAATATTTTTCCAATCTAATAATCCAAAATCGTATGGTATGCAAGATTCAAAATCATAGTTTTCGTTTGGAGTTAGAGTTTTGTTGTTTAAAACTAATGCAAATTCTGAGTTTAAAATCTCTTCTTTAGAATTTATAAAATAAACATTTATTGCTAAAAATTCTAAATTATTTGCACCTAAATTTTTAATATTTCCACGAATTTTCATAACTTTATCTCTTTCAACAATTTCAGTTGTGATATTTTTGAATTCAACAATTTTTGATTTTTCAAGATTTTCAACAATAGTTATGTCTTTTTCGTCTGGATCTATATCTTCTTTCTTTTTTAAATCATTTTGAAGAGACTCTTCAACAATCTCTGATTTAAAATTTTCATTTTTATCGGCCTGATCATTTTTTGAAGTTTCTTTATAAATCTCTTCAAAATCTATACCCTCAATATCTGTTTTATCAATTTTATTAACGATTTCTACTTCGTATGTTGAGTGTAAATTTTTATTTTTATTTGTAGTTTTTTTATTATTGCTTTCATCATTTTTTAAAAAAATAGCAAGAAAGATGGCAAGCACAATAACCAATGTCCCAAAAATTATTACAAAAACTTTATTTTTTTCAGAAAATTTTATCAAGGAAATTTTAATCATTGTAAATCTAAAAAAGAATTTTTAAAATAAAAGAAAATTAATTAGCTCAAAAGTTTGAAAATGGAAATTTCAAGTTGATTTAAAAATTTAATTATATAGATAATTTTCGCAATTTATCCAAAATGAGAGATGTTTTAAATATTTTTTTACAAATTGTTCAAATTGATTCAGAAAGTTTTTATGAAGAAAACATGAGCAAATTTATTCAAAATTTTTTACAAGAAAGAGATATAAATTTTAAAGTTGATAAACTTAATCAAATTTATGCAAAAATTTCGGGCGAACTTGAACCAATAATTTTTTGTGCTCATATGACACAGTTTCGCCTGGAAAAAATATAAAACCAATTGTTAAATCTAATGGAAAAATAACTTCAAGTGGAGATACGGTTCTTGGGGCAGACAATAAGGCTTCGGTTGCAACAATTTTGGCATTAGTTGATAAAATTTCAAAAAGAGAAATTAAAAATCGTCATGCAGTAGAAATTTGCTTCACAGTTCAAGAGGAGGTTTCGCCAAGTGGTGCAAGCCAGCTTAATTTTGATTTTTTTGATGGAAAGGTTTGTATAATTTTTGATGAGGGAGATAGTTTAATAAATTCTGTCGTTACAAGAGCTGCATACATTGATGAGTTTGAAGTTGAATTTTTTGGAAAATCTTCTCATGCTTCCCTTCCAAAGGATGGGGTCAATGCACTTTTGATGGCAAATGAATTTATAAACAATTTAAAAGTTGGAGTTCCATACAAAGAATCTACTTTGAATTTTGGTTTAATTTTTGGTGGAACCGCAATAAACACAATTCCAAATTACATAAAAGTTTCTGGGGATTTTCGTTCAAATTTTTTTGAAACTCAAGAAAAAATTAGGGAAGATTTTAAAAATGCAAAAGAAAAAGTTTTGCAAAAATTTCCGAATGGAGATGTGAAAATCAATGATATAATTTATTGTAAAGGTTACGAGATTTCAAAAAATAGCAAGAATCTAGTTCGGCTTGAAAAAATTTATAAATCTTGTGGTTTTGAAAGTTTGGTTCAAATTGAATCTCAGGGCGGAAGCGATGCAAGTAGTTTTATGGAGCATGGAATTGAAGGTTTTTGTCTTGGAGATGGAAGTTTTCGAAATCATTCAGTTGAAGAATGGACAACAATTGAAAATTTGGAAAAACTTCTTGAAATTTCTGAAAAAATTGTGATAGGGTTTTAAGACTATTATTGCGTATTTTTTTGAAGAAAAAAATTAAATAAATTTTGTTAAAAATTAAAAAAATTTCTTCTTGTAAAAAAATTTAAAAAACTTTAGAAAATTTTTGCATGGTGGTCGTAGCTTAATTGGCAGAGCATCGGATTGTGACTCCGGAGGTTGAGGGTTCAAGCCCCTTCGATCACCCAAAATTTTCAGAATTTCAAAATTTTGAAATTTGCTTTTTTAAAAAAATTTATGTATGATGATTTAACAGACAATCTTTTTGTTCCGGGATCAATAACACAAAAAACTGTTTCAAAAAGAGTTTCTTATGTTCGTTTTATTTCTTGGATTCCACCACTTTTTTCTGCACTTTTTCTTTTGTTTGCATTTCTTCGTGGAATAAATTTTAAACCAGAAAAAAAAATTATTTATTCTTCAGAAACAACAAATTACTATATTTCAAATAGAGGAATAATTTTTGATTCAACAGGAACTCAGATATCAAAAAATATACAAAGTTATAAACTTGTTATTGATCCAATAAATTTTACAAACAATAAAGATGAGCAGAAAATAATTTTGGATATTTTATCAAAAAAATTTGAGATTTCTGAGAAAGGGTTGGAAAATGTGAAAAAAAAGTTGAGTTTAAATCATGCAGAAAAAATTGTGGTCAAAAAATCTATTTCTCAAGAAGTTTTTTTAAAAGAGAGGTCAAAAATTAAAAATATTGAAGGTGTTTTTTTTGAAAGCTCATCTCTTCGTGAATATGATTTCAAAAATCTATTTTCTCATATTGTTGGATATGTTGGTGCTCCAAGTGATGAAAATTTAGAAAAGTATAAATTCGTTACGGATTTAATAGAAGGAAAATCTGGTTTGGAGTACACTTATAACGAAATTCTAAATCCAACTCTTGGTATAAAAAACGAAGAGGGAGATGTTTTTGAAGAATCTTTGAATGGTCAAAATCTTTTTCTCACAATAAATCATAAATTTCAAGAATCAGTTAGAAAATCACTTTTAAAAGGAATTAAATCTTCAAAAAAAGAAAAAGGTGTTGCAATTGTTATGAATCCTCAAAATGGAAAAGTTTTAGCAATGGTTAGTTTGCCAGATTTTTCTTTGGAATATTTTTCACAAACATCTCAAAATGATGAAAAACTTCAAGAGATTTTTAATGATAAAAATTCTCCACAATTAAATAGGGCAATTTCTGGATTATATCCTCCCGGTTCAACTTTTAAACCAATTGTTGCAGTTGCAGGACTTTCGGAAGGGGTTATTACGGCTCAAAAAATTTTTAATGATACAGGGAGTATTAAGGTTGATGATAAAATTTTTTATGGCTGGAATAGATCTGGACTTGGGAAAATTGATCTTAAGCAAGCTTTAGCACAATCTTCAAATCCATATTTTTATACAGTTGCAGGTGGAATTTTAAGCCAAGGGCATGAATTTGATGGGCTTGGTTATGATAGATTAAAAGGTTTTTTACAAAAATTTTTTATTGATAAAAAAACAGGAATAGATCTCCCCTTTGAATTTGAAGGTTTTATTCCAACACCAGAATGGAAACAGGAGATTTTTGATGAAAAATGGTTTTCTGGAGACACGGTTCAGATGGGAATTGGACAGGGATTTATTTTGATCAGTCCTCTTCGTCTTGCAGTTTCAATATCAGCAATTGTTAACGGTGGAAATATTGTTGAGCCTTTTGTTGTTGAAAAAATTACAGATTCAAGGTCAAACTTGGTTTCTCAAAAAGATCCTAAAAAAATAAAGATTGATTCAATAAATTCTCAAAATTTATCGTTTGTTATGGAAGGAATGAAAGAAGCTGTGTATGGAAAAAGGGGAACAGCAAAAATTTTATCTTCTCTTCCTTTTGAAGTTGGTGCAAAAACAGGAACTGCAGAAAGTCCACCAAACGATCCTCATGCTTGGGGTGTTGCATTTGGTCCATACGAAAATCCAGAAATTTTAGTTGTTGTTTTAGTTGAAAATGGTGGTGAGGGAAATAAAGTTGCGATTCCAATCATAAAAGAAATTATGGAGAGTTGGTGGAATATGAAAAATTTAGGAGAAAATTTATAGAAATTTTAAAAAAATTTTAAGTTCATTAAAATCTTGTACACCCGACAGGGATCGAACCTGTAACCTACGGCTTAGAAGGCAGTTGCTCTTCCAATTGAGCTACGGGTGCTTCTAAATTTTAACTAAACAGAAAAAATAAATTTTCAAGTAAAATTTCAAATAAATAAAATTTTTAGTATGATAAATTTTTTAATTTCATTTTTGTTAAATTTTTATTTTTTAACTATAGATATTTCAAAATTTTTTTTACAAAGCGAACCAATGAGCAGATTTGTTGAAACAAGAGATGAAATTATAAATTTTGAGGGTTATAATTTTTATATTTCGTATCCAAAAAACTTTGAAAATCAAAAATTAAAAGTTTTGGTTTTTAATGTTGGGTCTCTTTCAGTTATTCCTGATTCCTTAACAAAAGAGCTTCCTTATGATGTTTTGTGGTTCAATCAAACTTTTGCGAGAAGTAAATATATTTTTGTTGCTGGAAATTTTCCCGGTCACTCAACAAGCACATTCTCTGATAAAGATTTTTCTTTGTTAAATAGATTTTTAGAAAATTTAAAAACGAAATTTTTAACAGAAAAAAAAATAAATTTACTTTCATATAGTGCTGGTGCATATTTTGGAAACTATTATTCTTGTAATTATTCAGAAAATGTTGAAAAAATTGGACTTCTTGCCCCTGGAATAAATTTTTCATCACTCTCTTCAAAACCAATTTTAAGCTGTTTTGGAGATAAAAAAATTAAGATTTGGCATGGAAAATTAGATCAAAACATTTCATATCTTAACACTTTGGATTTTGTAGATTTTTTGGCAGGAAGAGAGATTTTAGTAGATTTAAAAATTTTAGAAGATAAAGATCACTTTGATAAACTTGCAACAGATTTTGAAATTATAAATTTTTTTAATTCATAATTTTTAATAATTTTGAAAATTTAAAAAGTTATAAAATAGTTTTTTAGATCTTTTTATAATTGGTGATAATGATAAAATATATTTATTAAAAATCTTTAAAATAAATTCTTGTTTTTTGTTTGAAAAATTTTATTGACGAAAATTTTTTTAGAAATAAAAAAAAATTAGCCCTGTAAAATTTTATTTTTCTTCAACGAACAATCATCGCTTATGGTTTTCGATTATGCATCCAAAGGATGTTTGCAATCTGCCAAAGTGCAATTGCAATAGATTACCACCTAGTATAAGTGTTGAGAGGAAAACTTGATTTTGCAGGGCAATTTTAAAAATAAAAAAATTTTGAAAAAATATAAAAATTTAAACTATTTAATTGAAAATAATATTTTATAGATAATTTATTATTTGTTTTAAATTTTTATAAAAATTAAAAGAATTTAGAATATAGATGGACTTTTTGAGATTTAATTTTAGAGAGAAAAAGGAGATTATGGTTTTAAAAAATTGTTATTATAGTAAAAGATAAATTATTGGTAGAAAAATCTTTTTAGTTTATCTTTCTAAGAGAATCCTTCGACATGGTTGGGGGGGGGACGATAAATAAAAAACTTAAGGATAACGAATGACAAAGCTAGGATAACATATAAATTTAGAATTTAATTGTAATTTTATAGCTATGATTATTTCTACAAGAATGATAAAAAATAAAATTTTTTAAAATTAAATTTTTTTATGGAAAAGTTTATTGTTGAAGGAGGAAATCCTTTAAAAGGTTCTGTTAGTTTGCGAGGAGCAAAAAATGCAAGTTTTAAACTCCTCATTGCATCACTTCTTACAGAATCGGAAAATATTTTTTTGCAAATTTCTCAGATTGGAGATGTAAAACTTGTTTTAGAAATTTTACAAGACCTTGGTGTGAAAGCAGAGATACATGGAAAACGGACAATTTATACAAATGCAAAAGAGATTAAAAAATTTGTGATTGAAGAAAGGTTTGGTGCTAAGAGTAGAGCTAGTTTGATGTTTGCTGGTCCACTTTTGGCTCGTTTTGGAAAAGCAGAATTTCCAATGCCCGGTGGAGATAAAATTGGTTCTGTTAGAGCACTAGATAGACATTTTGATGGATTTAAAAATTTTGGAGTTGATGTTACAATTGATGGAAATATGGTTCGACTTTTTGCAAAAAATGGTCTTAAGGGTTGTTATTATAAATTTGCAAAGCCAACTCATACAGGAACAGAAAATATGATTATGACAGCCGTTCTTGCAGATGGAAAAACAATTTTAGAGAATTGTGGACTTGAGCCAGAAATTGATGATTTGATAAAATATTTAAATTCTTGTGGAGCAAAAATAAAACGAACAGTTGGAAGAACAATTGAAATTGAGGGAGTTTCATATCTTAAAGGAAGTGTCCATAGAGTGATTCCAGATCGAAACCAAGCAATTACTTTTGCGATTGGTGCAATAATTACAGGTGGAGATGTGATAATTGAAGATGCAAATCCAGAGCATCTTGATGTTTTTTTTAAAAAATTAGATGAAGCGAATGCAGGATACGAAATTAATGAGTTTGGAATTAGATTTTTTTACAAAGGAGAACTTCATCCAACTTTTGTTTGCACAAAACCGCATCCTGGTTTTATGACTGATTGGCAACCAATTTGGATAAATTTACCACTTATCACAAATGGAGTTTCTGAAGTTGTTGAAGCAGTGTATGATGGAAGGTTCCAACATGTTGAAGTTTTTAAATCTTTTGGTGCAAAAATAGAATATTTTGATCCAAAACCAAGTAATCCAAATGAATTTTATAATTTTAATTATGATCCAAACAAAACATACGATCAGCAGGGAATTAGAATTTTTGGTCCAGCAAATTTAAAACCTATAAATACTCAAGTTTTTGATCTTCGTCTTGGTGCAACCCTTCTTCTCTCTTCACTTAGAATTAAGGGAAAAAGTGAAATATTTAATATTTCAGAAATTGATCGTGGATATGATGAATTTGATAAAAAACTTGAGATTTTAGGAGCTAAAATCAGAAGAGAGAAAGTTTAGTATTTAAGTATCAATTTTAAATTTTTTATACTTTGAATATCTTATAAATTGAAACTTTTCTTGCAAAAACTATCTAAAAATATAGTAAAAATTTGTTTTGGGTTTGTAGCTCAGCTGGTTAGAGCAGTTGCCTCTTAAGCAATTGGTCGAGGGTTCGAATCCCTCCGAGCCCACACTTTAAAAGACAAAATATCAAAATAATAAATTTTTATTATTAATTATAATTTTAAAAAAATTATAGATAAATTAAATTTGATTTTTATAATTTTCTTGACTTAATAAAAAATCAAAATAAAAGAAAGATGCCTTTGGGTTTTTGATCAAAAGGCATGAACATTAACATTTAAAGTCAGCATTTAAGAGAGATCCTTGTTTTTTCTTTCGGCAAAAGTTTTTGGAGATTTTGCTATGCAACTCGTTTAAATTTTTAATTTAAACAAAAATTTTTAAATAATAATTTTTCGTTTTTACATTAAAATGTAAAATTTTTATTTAAAATTAAAATCTTATAGTTTTTGAGAGTTTGATCCTGGCTCAGGATTAACGCTGGCGGTGGGCATAATACATGCAAGTCGAATGTGTCGCAAGATACATGGCAGACGGGTGAGTAACACATAGGTAACTTGCCCTTGAGTCAAGGATAACCCGAAGAAATTCGGGATAATCCTGGATAGAAATGGGGGGTCTAAGGACATTCCCATTTAAAGATTTATCGCTCGAGGAGAGGCCTGTGGTCTATCAGGTAGTTGGTGGGGTAATGGCCTACCAAGCCTAAGACGGATAGCTGGTGTGAGAGCACGACCAGCCACAAGGGAACTGAGACACGGTCCCTACATCTACGGATGGCAGCAGTAAGGAATTTTCCGCAATGGGCGAAAGCCTGACGGAGCCACACCGCGTGAAGGATGAAGGCCTATGGGTTGTAAACTTCTTTTGAATATTGAAGAAATCTTGACATTAGATATTCGAATAAGCGACGGCTAACTTCGTGCCAGAAGCCTCGGTGATACGAAGGTCGCAAGCGTTATCCGGATTGACTGGGCGTATAGTGTTGCGTAGGTGGTTTGTTAAGTCTTAGGTAAAAACTTATGGCCTAACCATAAGCTTGCTTAGGAAACTAGCAGACTTGAATTTATCTAAGGTAAGTAGAATTCCAGGTGAAGGGGTTAAATCCGTTGATATCTGGAGGAATACCAATGGCGAAAGCAGCTTACTAGGGTATAATTGACACTTAGGCACGAAAGCGTGGGGAGCAAAACGGATTAGATACCCGTGTAGTCCACGCCCTAAACAATGGATGCTAGTTATTGGTGGTATCGATCCCATCGGTAACGTAGTTAACACGTTAAGCATCCCGCCTCTATAGTACGACCGCAAGGTTAAAACAGAAAGGAATAGACGGGGGCTCGCACAAGCGGTGCTGCATGTTGCTTAATTCGAAAGTACGCGAAGAACCTTACCAAGACTTGACATCCCAAGAAGTCTCCTGAAAGGGAGATGTGTCCGCAAGGAAACTTGGAGACAGGTGATGCATGGCCGTCGAAAGCTCGTGCCGTGAGGTGTTCGGTTAAGTCCGGAAACGAGCGCAACCCTTATCGTGTGTTGTATTTTTCACACGAGACTGCCCACGTAAGTGGGAGGAAGGTGAGGAGGACGTCTGGTCAGTATGTTTCTTACGTCTTGGGCTGCAAACATGCTGCAATGGTTGGTACAAAGGGTCGCGAAATCGCGAGATGGAGCTAATCCTGATAAAACCAACCCTAGTTCAGATTGTAGGCTGAAACTGCCTACATGAAGCTGGAATCGCTAGTAACCGTGTATCAGAACGGCACGGTGAATGTGTTCCCGAGCCTTGTACTCACCGCCCGTCACGTCATGAAAGTTGAGAACGGATGAAGATCCATCTTCGGATGGTTTTAGTTCGGGTTCAGCGATTGGGACGAAGTCGTAACAAGGTATCCCTAGGGGAATCTGGGGATGGAATACCTCCTTTCGGAGATTAGTGGAAAACCACTAGATCGAAATTCTTAAGCAAGGATTAAACTTGAATGCTGACTTTAAATGTTAAAATCAAAATTTTTAAAAACCTGTCGGAAGACAGGTTTTTTGTTTTTTTATTGAAAAGATTAAATTTTTTAGAATTATATATTAAAAGATAAAAATATAGAATCTTAAATAAATTAAAAAATATATTTTAATTATAAACTTGATTTTTAAAAAATAAAAAATATCTAACTTGAAAAATAATATAAAATCTTTACATTATTTAATTTTCTCTCCAAATCTAGGATAATCTTCTTTATACCAATAATCAGAAAAATAAATTTTTATACCGATCTTATTTGAAGCATATTTTAATAGATCTTTTAGCTCTTCCATTTTAGAATTGAAAGATGGAAACCAGACATAGCATCTAATTCTTTTTCTCTATCTTTGTTAAATCTCGTTCGTAATTCAAAAGCATAACCTCCTCCTTCTTTTCTAACTAGGATATTTGGAGTGCTGATAGGATATTTTTTGTTCCAAAAAAAGATTCAATACCAAACTCTTTCAATTCTTTACCAATCCTCTCTAATAATACTGATTCTGCTTCTTTTGACATATTATTTTCTGGTTTCATTTTTTTATTTTAATAATAAAACTTTTCCCAAAATTTTTACATCTTGATACTTTATTTTAGAGAGAGAGAGAGAAGTCAAGATTTTGCGAAAAAAGTTTTTAATTATTGATTCATTCGCACTTTTTTTCCGTGCTTTTTATGGAGTTCCACCACTAACACTTTCCGATGGAACGATGGTTAATGCGGTTTATGGATTTTTAAATCAACTTTTTTCTGCATTAAAAAATTTTGATCCAGATTACATAATTTGTGCTTTTGAAGGTGGTACAGAGCTTGATCGAAAAAAGATTTTTACTGACTATAAAGCAAATCGAACTGAACCAATTCCAGAATTTATTCAACAAATTCCAATTTTGGAGAGTGTTTTAAATTCTTTTAATTTACCAATAAAAAAACAGGAAGGATATGAAGCAGACGATATTATTGGTTCAATTGTGAATGATGAAAATTTGAAATCTCAAGATTTTTTATTTTATATTTTAACTGGAGATAATGATTTGCTTCAGCTGGTGGAAGACGATAGGGTTTTTGTTTATACTTTTGGTAGAAATTTTTCTGAAGGAATTTTATATAATGAAAAAAAAGTTTTGGAAAAGTATGGTTTTGGTCCAAAAAAATTAGTTGATTTTAAGGGTTTAAAGGGCGATCCGTCTGACAACATTCCGGGTGTTTCTGGAATTGGTGACAAAACTGCTACAAATTTAATTTTGCGATATGGAACCGTTGAAGAGATTTATAAAAAACTTGAAAATGGTGAAATTTCAACAGAAACTTCTAGAGTTTTAAATTTGCTTGTGAATGGAAAAAATTCTGCAATTTTATCCAAAAATTTAGCAACAATTGAAAAAAATTTAAAAGTTGAAATTGATTTAGAGAAATCAAAATCAACGAATTTGAATAGAAATGGTTTGAAAAAAATTTTAAATGATTTGAAGTTTTTTAGTCTTATAAAACGACTTGATCAAATTAATGAAAAATTTTTTTCAGAGTTTAAAAATTCAGGAGATGTATTTCATAAAATATCTTTACAAAATGATTTTGAAGATATGAATAAAAATTTTTTACAAAATGAATCTCTAAATCTTTTTCAAAATCAAATGTTTTCACAAAGTCTTGAAAGTTCTAGTTCTCAAAATTTTACACAAAAAAATTTTGAATTTAGAACAACAATTGTAACTGATGAAAATTTTTCAGAAATTTTGCAAAAAATAAAAAATGAAAGATTTTTTGCATTTGACACAGAAACTAATTCGACAAATTCTCATACTGCAAATATGATTTCCCTCTCTGTTGCAATAAAACCAAACGAAACTTTTTATTTTCCATTTAATCATAAGATTGGTAAAAATCTTTCACCAACAAAAATTGCTCTTCTTTCTAAAATTTTTGAAAATCCAGAAAGTTTGAAAATCGCACATAATTTTAAATTTGATATGCAGATTTTAGAAAATTCTGGAATAAAAGTTTCAACAAAAAAAATTTTTGATACGATGATTGCCGGACATTTGATTTCAAATGGAAAGGGAGAGTCTGTTTCGTTGGATAATTTAAGTTTATTATATTTTAACTACACAAAAATCTCCTTTGATTCTCTTTTTCCGGAAAATTTTGAAGGAGAAAAAAGTTTTGAGTTTGTAGATTTGGAAAGAGGCGCAAGATATTGCACAGAAGATTCTTTTTTTACATTTTTGCTTTTTCAAGAATTTAAAAAATTCGTAGGGGATTTTGATTCAACAGAGAATGTGGTAGATTATAATAGATTTCCTTTGCAGAAAATTTTTGAATTAGAAATGAAAGTTTTACCAGTAATTTCAAAAATTGAGCGAAATGGAGTAAATTTTGATAAAAGAAAAGCAGAGATTTTGAATAAAAATTATCGTGAGATTGTTACGAAATTAGCACTTGAAATTCAAAAAATTGCAGGAATTGATTTTAATGTAAATTCTGCAAAAGAGCTATCTGAAGTTCTTTTTGAAAAATTGAAATTGTCACAAGTTGGAATTAAAAAAACAATTCATGGAAGATCTACTGGAGAAGAAACTTTAGAAAAATTAAAAGATCTTCATCCTATAATTTCAAAAATTTTGGAGTATCGCCATTTTGAAAAAATTCGAAATACCTATCTTGAAAAGTTGCCAAATGAAATTGCAAATGATGGAAGAATTCACACACATTATTCTCAAATCGGAGTGATTTCTGGAAGACTTTCTTCAAGTAATCCAAATCTTCAAAACATTCCAAAAGTTTCTGAAATCGAAGAGCTTTTTGTTGCAAAAGATTCAAATCATAAACTTGTTTCAATAGATTATTCACAGATTGAACTTCGTATTATGGCGAAAATCTCTGAAGATAAAAATTTGATTGATGATTTAAACCAAGGGCTTGATATTCATGCAATCACAGCAAGTAAAATTTTTGGAAAGAATTTTACAGAAATTACAAAAGATGAAAGACAGATTGGAAAAACAATTAACTTTTCTATAATTTATGGTGTAACAGAATTTGGTTTGGCAAAAAGTTTGAGAATCTCTTCAGAGGAGGCAAAAATTATAATTCAAAAATTTTTTAAAAGCTTTCCAAATGTGTACAGATGGATGGAAAAAACAATTTTATCTGCAAGAGAAAATGGATTTGTTAAAACTTTTTTTGGAAGAGTTGTACATATTCCACTTCTAAAAAGTGTGAATAAAAATCTTGTTGCACAGGGAGATCGTATGGCAATAAACATTCCAATTCAAGGGACTGGTGCAGAAATTATTAAACTTGCAATGATTAGAGTTCAAGAATTTTTAGATGAAAAAAATTTGAAAACAAAGATGGTTTTACAAATTCATGATGAACTAACTTTTGATGTTCCAAATGAAGAAATGGAAATTTTAGATGAAATAAAATTTATTATGCAAAAAGTTGGAGTTGAAATTTTAGGAATCAGTTTGCCTGTTGAGATTAAAAAGTTATCTTAAATTTTTTTTGATTTAAAAACTTTTGTTTGCAATTTTCAAATTTTTAACTATTCTAGGAAGAAATTATTTTTTTATATGTATCAAAAAAACTATTTTTCAGTTTTTGGTTTTAAAATGAGAAGTGAGCTTTCGGAAATTTATTTAGCCGAATTTTTTTGTATGATTGGTATCTCGCTTATTTCTCTTTTTGTTCCAATATAATATACCAAACACTTGGACTTTTCTATGTTTTTTTATATGCTTTTCTTGGTAGATTTGTAGCATTTTTTTCTTCTCTTGTAGCATCGGAGTTTATCGCAAAAAAAGGAATTCGTCCAGTAATTACAATTGGTGCTTTTTTACATGTCATTTTTATTTCATCTTTTTCTATGATTGAAAAATCAGATATTTTTATTTGGCTAACATCAATTTTTTATGGTTTGCAAGTTAGCTTTTACTGGATTCCGGCAAACACAGATATTGCAATGAATGTTTGTGACAAAACTTCTAATCGGAAAATGTTTATCTTTAAGGCACTTGGGGTTTTAAGTGGAGTTTTAACACCACTTATTAGCAGTTTAATTGTTTCAAATTTTGGATATAATACACTTTTTTTGTTGCAATTTTTTTATTTTAATTTTTTTTATTTTTTACATATCTTTTAGGTGAAAATTTTACTAAATACAATTTTCCATCTATTGGAACTTTTAAAAAAGCATATAAACAAATTTTTACCTCTCAAAAAACTAGAATGAATGTTGTTGAAGGTTTTCGCGGAACAATTGTTAGTCGAGTTTGGCCAATTCTTTTTCTTCTCTCCTTAAAAAATATTGAAGAAATAGGATGGATTGGTTCTTTAGTAAATTTTACACTTTTAGCATTGAGTTTTATTGATTTCAAAGAAAATTGATAATAATCCGGAAAAAGCAGAGAAATTTATTAAAACAGGTGGATTTATAGAAGGAATATCTTGGATTTCAAAACTTGTAAGTTTTAACTTTTTAACACTTTTTTTGCAGATGCAGTAACAAATATCAGTCGTGAATTTGTTTCAAATTTTATGGAAAAAATAAATTTTGGAGAAGAAAAAAATAAAAAAGAGAGTTCAGCTTTGGAAAATATGATAATTCGAGAGTTTGCTATAAGTTTTGGATCTATTTTTTCTGCAGGTATAATGATGTTATTTATGTTATTTTAGACGATTTTTGGACATTGAAAATTGGAGTTTTTGCATTTGGGGTTATAAGTATTTTATTTCATCAATTTAAAGTAAAAATATAAAATCTGACAAAAAGGTTTTATAAAAAAACTAAAATCCAAATAATCTAGCAGTTTAAATTTTTTTGTAAAATATCTATTAAATATTTTATATTCATTAAGGGGAAAATAAAAATTTAGCGAACAATATATCTTTTAATTTTATGAATATTTCTTAAATTTTAGCAAAAATTTTTGCTCAAAATTTTAGTTCATTATTATATTGTAAAAAGAAAAATAAACTATATTATGAATTTAGAAAAGATGGATTTGAGACAAAAGAGTTTTAGTAAAAATTTTTCTGCCTCAAAATCATAAAAAATTTTGAGAAGTTTAAAAATTTATAAAAAATTTTTAAACAAAATCCAGACATTTAAATATAAATTTAGGTATATTTAATCTGGAAAGTAAAAAAGGGAATCAATTTTGAAACACAAAAACAGATTAGGGTCACATCTGGTTTCATAAGATTCCCTTTTTCTTTTTCTGTAAATTTTTAAAAAATTATAAAAATCTGAAGTACTTTTTATTTTTTTAAAAAGATAAACTTAATAAAATTAAAAAATGCTTTTTAAAATACTAAGAATATAAATTTTAAACTTCTTAATATTTTGCAAAGTTTAATCGCAAAACTTCATTTAAAAAAGTGAGAAAGTTTAATTTTTTATACAACAATTCTATTTTTGTTTTTTTCATAAATTGATTCTCCAATTCCCCTAACATTAACAATATCGTGTGGAGTTGAAAAACTTCCATTTGTATTTCTGTAATCAATGATTCTTTGGGCATATGTTGGACCAATTCCTTCAAGTGTGTCTAAAATTTCCAAGCTTGCTGTGTTGATATTTACTGGTCCAGAATAAGTTGTTTGTTCAGAAGTTTTTGTGTTTTCAGAATTTTGTGAAGATGTTGTTGAGACTGAATAAGTTTTTGTTTTTGAAGAATAGCTGGAGTTAGAAACTGCATTTATTGCAGACTGATCATTTTTGGAAATTTCAGTTTTGTATGGAATATAAATATATGAGTTTGGAAGAACGATAGATGCACGATTTATATTTTTTGAAATAAAATTCATATCAGCTTCTTGTTCTTTAATTCCAAGTGCAAATGCAAAAGCTTCATTTAAAATTATTCCTTTTGGAACACTCACAACACCCGGTCTATGAACTGCTCCTTCTATATCAATAAAGATTTTTTCAACTTCATTTTCAGAAAAATCTTGTTCTGATTTGTTTTCAGATTTTAAATTTTTTTCATTTGTTAAATTAGTTTCTGATGAAGAAAAGTTGATTTTTGAAGATGATTTTTCGTCTTTTTCCTTTTTAAAAGCAAATGCAAAGATTGTTAAAGTTAAGATTAAACAAAGAAAGAGACCCGCTAAAACGAATTTTTTATATTTAAGAAATTTATCCTTTAAATTTTGCAAATTCAACATTTTTTAAAAATTTTAATAATTTAATTTTTCCTAAAAATGTTTTTATTTCAGAAATAGAATTAAAATCAGAAAAATTTATTTCAAAAAAATAATCACTCTGAATTCTCTCTTTTTTGATAACTACGAAATTTTTATGAACATTTCTTATATCTTCTAAAATATCTTTTTCTGTTGTCAAACCAACCAAAACACCAAAATTTTTAATAGAATTGTTTTTTGAAGAGATATCAACAAGATTTAATATGTTTGTTTTTTGCAGGTTTTTACAATGAGATTTGTGCAAAACTGCTCCGTTTGTTTTGCTTAAAAATCCAACCAAAATATCTTCTTTTTTGGGGTTGCAACATCTTGCAAAGCTGTAAGCAATTCCTCTTTCCCCACCAACCAAAATCTCTTTTTCTTCTTCTTCTGGACTTTCTTTTTTTTCTGTTTTTTGTAAAAAGCTTAAATTCTTTGAATTTTCTTCATTTTCTGAAATCAGTTCAAAATTTTTCAAAATTTTTTCAATAGAGATTGTTTTTTCATATATTCCAGCAAAAAAAGATTCTTTTGTTTTATATCCAACAAAGTTTTCTTCATCAGAAATTATTTTTTTTGCAGATTTTAAAATTTCTTTTCCATATTTTTCTAAAACAATTTTATCAAAAAGTTCCTCTCCCTTTTTAGAATTTTCTAAAATTTTAAATTTTCTAAGTGAGTTTTGAATTGATTTCTTTGCTAGTGGTGTTTTAACAAATTTTAAACAACCTTCTGTTTGGTGTGTTTTTGTATCATTTGTAACAATTTCAACCATATCTCCATCTGAAACTTCGTAATCAATTCCAACCATTTTTTCGTTAATTTTTGCTCCAATACACTTATTTCCAAGTTTTGTGTGAATTTTGTAGGCAACATCTAAAACTTTTGAACCTTTTGGAAGTTCAAGGATATCTTTTTTTGGTGTGGAAATAAAAATTACATTTTCAATTTTTTGAGAGATAGAGTCTTTTTGTGATGAAAATTTTTCTGATAAAATTTCACTTTCCCATTTTGTTAAATATTCAGAGATAGATTCGTTTTTTTGTTTTAAATTAATGTTTTTTTCTCTTTCTTTATATTTTGATGTTTTTTTAAATTCATTGTATTTCCATCTCGCAGCAAGTCCAAATTCTGCAATTTCGTGCATCTTTTCTGTTCTAATCTGCACTTCAAAACTTTTTCCGTCATCAGTTTTAAAAACAGAGTGAATGCTTTTGTATCCATTTGGTTTTGGGTGTTCAATATAATCTTTAAATTTTTCATCTTCTTGAGACCATAAAGATGAACAAATTGAAAGTGCTTTATAGCAATCTGATATGCTTGAAACGATAATTCTGATTCCTGCAAAATCTGAAATTTTTCGCAAATCTCTTCCGTATTTTGCAACAACTTTTGAGTAAATACTATAAATATTTTTTATTCGATACGACACTTCACCTTTAATTTTATGAAGTTTCATCTCTGAAAAAATTTTATCTTTTGCTTCTGTTAAAAATTTTTCATAAATTTCTTTATTGTTTTTAACAAAATTTTCAATCCACTTATATTCTGTTGGATGTAAAAATTTTAGCGATAAATTTTCAAGATCAAATTTAAATTTTCCAATTCCAAGACGATCTGCGATTGGAGCAAGAACAAAAAGAGATTCTTTTGCTTTGTTTTGAATTTCTTTTTTTTCATAATTGCCTTGCGAAAGGTTGTCAATTTTATTTGCAAGAATGACAAGTAAAATTCTTAAATCTTTTGCTCTTGAAACTAAAAATTTGATTAAAATATCAGAACTTGTATTTGGAACAAAAATCTCTTTATCTCCAATCTCTGAATATGTTTTTACTAAATTAAAAATCTCTTCATCGAAAGAATTTTGCAGTTTCTCAATCCATTCCTCTCCAAAATAAAATGTGTTGTGAAGAAGTGCTAAAATAATCATTTCTTTTGTAACAATTGGCAAGGTGAGAAGTGTAGATGCTGTTCTGATAAGGTGTAAAAAATGATCTTCAGAGTTTTTTTCAGAGCTACTTGAAGATTTTTCTGCAAAATCAATGGCTTTTAAAATTTCCATGAAATCAAAATAAGAAAATCTGCTTTTGCACAAATTTTTGAATTTTTTATAAATTTTTTCTTTTTCTTCTGAAATATTCATATTTTTCAAGCAAATTTTATTCTCTTTTTATATTTTGCAAGTTAAAATTTTTGCTCATTTCATGAAAACGGATTTCATGATTTGTTAAAACAACGATTCCGTTTTCAATCTTTCTTTGTTTCATTTTTTTCAAGATTCTTTTTAATTGTATATTTTTTGAAAGATTTTCTAAAAAATCAAAGATTTTTAAACCAAAGATTTTATCTATTAGATTAGTTAAAATGAATTTTTGTGAGTTTATTTTTTGTGAATTAAATTTACTCCCAGAAAAAAAAGTATTTGACAAATTAAAATTTTTAAAGTAGATTTTGCTTGCCTTGGTAGCACTTTTCAGATTTTTGAAGAAGTTAGACTCATACGGCAATTTTGGTCGAAGAATAAAAAAACCTTCTTCCAGAAAAAAATTTAAACAGATTTTACCAATTTTTTGAAATTTTGTTTTTTTAAGTCTCAAAACTTTAAAAATTATGCTAGAAAAAAATCTTGAAAGCCAAACTCTATTTTTTTGTGAAATTATGAGCAAGTCAATGTCTGAATCGATTTTGGCACTTGAAAAAAATGCAAAACGAACAAAAGGAATAAATGTTAGGATTTTTGAAATTTTTTCTAATTTTTTCTTTAAAGACTTTTCTATAAAAAAATTTTTCAAAAAAAAATTAGATTTTTTAAAAATTTTGAACAGAAAAAATATATTTAAAATTTGTTAGATATAAAAATTATATAAGAGTAGTAGAATTTTTAAAATGAAGAAAATTGAATATGAGATTCGTTTTGCAAATATCAATAAAGATAAAATTCGCGAAAGGTTGAAAAGATTAAATTTTCAACTGATTTTGCCAGAAACATTAACAAAGCGAGTTGTTTTTAGAACAAAAAAATATGGTAAAAACAATATTTGCAGATGGATTAGAGTTCGTTCGATCGGTGAAAAAACTACACTCACTGCAAAAGAATTGATTGGTGATCAAAAATTTCCAAAAGAGGTTGAAGTAGAAGTTGGTTCATTTGATAATGTAGTTGAAATTTTAGAACTAGCTGGTCTTTCTAGAATTAGTTATCAAGAAACACTTCGTGAAAGTTGGAAGAAAGATGGGGTTGAGATTGAAATTGATACATGGCCAGGGATAAATCCTAGTTTGGAGATTGAAACAGAGAAAGAAAAAGATTTGAAAAAAATTTCAAAGGAATTGGGTTTTGAAATGAAAAATGGATTTATAGAAGATATGGACAAATTTTACAAAAGATTGACTGGAAAATTTTTATCAGAATTTGAGTTTGTAAGTTTTGAGAAGATGTTTTTGAGAAAA
>DYJS01000002.1:25674-59309 GCA_020723005.1 Candidatus Methylomirabilis sp.
GCTCAGCATGACCCTTAAAGACGAAACCAAATAAAAAATTTAAAATTAAAATTTATAAAAATAATTAAAAAAATTTTATGAGTACAATACAAGAAAAAGTTCTCTCTTCTACGATGGGAATAAATTTTAGAAGTGAGAAAAAATTAAAAATTATTCCAATTGGGGGACTTAATGAAGTTGGGCAAAATTGCACAATTTTCGAATATGACAAAGATATTGTAGTTGTTGATATGGGGGCCGCATTTCCAGATGATACAACTGCTGGAACTTCAATGATTGTTCCAGATATCTCTTATTTAAAAAATAAAAAAGCAAATGTTCGTGGAGTTGTTTTGACTCATGGACATTTTGATCACTATGGAGCAATTCCATATCTTTATGAAGATTTAAAAGATTTTGATTTTTATATGTCTAATTTGAGTGCAAAAATCATAACAGAAGCAATTGCAGATAAAGTTGGACAATCAAAAGAGTTAAAAATTCACACAATTCAAGATGGATCTAGAATTAAATTAGGAGTTTTTGAGATTGAATTTATTCATGTTAATCACTCAATTCCATCTTCAAATTCTTTGGCGATTTATACACCAGAAGGAATTGTTTATTTTTCTGGGGATTTCAAAATAGATTTTACACCAATAAACGATACTCCAATTGATTTAGCAAGAATTGCACAGCTTGGAAAAGAGGGTGTAAAACTTGCTTTGATGGAATCGACAAACTCTCTTAAAGCAGGGCATTCAACATCAGAAAAAGAAGTTGGAGATGTTCTTTTTAATATTTTTAGTAAAGCTGAAGGAAGAATTATTGTTGCTTCTTTTGCGAGTTTGATTGGAAGGATTCAGCAAATTATTGATGCTTCTGCTCGTCTTGGAAAGAGAATTGTTATTGATGGACGAAGTATGAATAATTTCACTGATATTACGAAAGATTTGGAATTTTTACGAGTTCCAGCTGGTCTTGTTGTATCTCCGGAAATTGCAAACAAATTACCAGATAATAAAGTTGTGATTATTTGCACCGGAAGTCAGGGACAAGATATGTCTAGCCTTGGAAGAATGGCAAATGGAACACATAAATTTTTTAAGCTTCACGAAGGAGATACCTGCATCATATCCTCTTCTCCAATTCCTGGAAATGAATTGGCACTTATCAGAATGAGTGATAAATTGATTGCAAAAGGTGCTAGAGTGATTACAAATCAAATTTTAGATGTTCATACATCTGGACATGGACATCGAGAAGAGATAAAAACTTTAGTTTCACTTCTTAAACCAGAATATTATATTCCAGTTCATGGAAATCTTTTGCTTCGTGATGGAAATAAAGAGCTTGCAGTTGAGATGGGAGTTAAAAGAGAAAATATTTTTATGCTTGAAAATGGTGCAGTTTTTGAATTGGAAAAAGGAAGACCTTCTGTAAAACTTGATAAAGTTAAAAATGAAACCGTTGTTGTTGATGGAAACGATGTGGGAGACTTGAATGATGTTGTTATGAAAGAGAGAAATGTTCTTGGAAGTGATGGTTTTATGGTAATAATTTTGATTGTTGATCTCAAAACAAAAAAATTAGTTCATAATCCAGATATAATTTCTCGTGGTTTTGTTTATTTGAAAGATAAACCAAATTTAATTGAAGATTCAAGAGCAAAAGTTCGTAAGATTTTTGACACACATTCAATTGATGAAAATACCGAATGGGAAAATGGACTTAAAAAAAGAATTCGTGATGATATGTCGAGATTTTTGAATAAAGAAACTGCAAAAAATCCATTAATTGTTGCTGTTGTCAAAGTGATAAAATGAAAATTTTATTGAGGATTTGCTTGTTCTGCTGTTGATAATAAATCTGTTAAAGCTTTTTTAAATTTTTCAAAATCATTAATGTTAAAATTTTCTCCTAATTTTTTTTCATATCTGTTTTAGTTTTCTTAAATACAACTTCTAAATGAAGTGATTTAAAAAGAGCAATAAATTCTTGTTTTATATGATTTTCACTTATTGTTTTTTTAAAACGAGAATAACCAAAGAGAATTGGTTCAAAAGTAAATAAACCTGTTTGGAAATTAAAATACACTGTGACAAACCAAATTGATTTTGTTGAATCATTATAAAAAAACATAAATTGTAAATCTCTATTTTCGTTTATTAAGAAAGGTATTATATGTTCCTTTGTATCTCCCGTCATTAACTCGTTTTTTTTTGGTGTATTTTGTGTCATTTTAAAAATTTAATGATAAAAATTAAATTTATCTTTTGATAAATTTCGTTTCATTCTAGCGGAGAGAGAGAGAGATTTGTCAAGTATTTTAAGAATTTGTAAAAATTTTTTCACTTCCATTTTTTAAAATCTTTTTCAATATAGTTTTGTAAAAGAAATTTTTTGGATAGAAGATTTAAATTAGTTTCACCTTTTGAACCAGCAGGAGATCAACCAGATGCGATTAGGCAACTTGTTTCTGGACTTAAAAAAGGTTTTCGTTTTCAAACGGTTCTTGGGGCTACTGGAACTGGAAAAACTTTTGTGATGGCAAAAGTAATTGAAGAGTTGCAAAGACCAACACTTGTGATGGTTCATAACAAAACTTTGGCAAGTCAGCTTTACCTTGAATTTCGGGAATTTTTTCCAGAAAATGCTGTTCATTATTTTGTTTCATACTACGATTATTATCAACCAGAAGCATATATTGCAAAATCTGATACTTACATTGCAAAAGATTCTTCTATAAACGAAGAGATTGATCGATTGCGAAATTCTGCGACTCGTTCTTTGCTTTCACGAAATGATGTGATTATCGTTGCTTCAGTTTCTGCAATTTATGGTTTAGGCAGTCCAGAAATTTACAAAGGAATTCGTGTTCAATTAAAAAAAGGTCAAAATATAAATCGACGAGATCTTTTGAATAAATTTGTGAATATGCAATACACAAGGAACGATTTAGTTTTGAATCGTGGAAATTTTTCTGTTCAAGGTGAGGTTATTACAATTTTTCCCGGTTATGAAGAATATAATGCAATACGAGTTGAATTTTTTGGCGATGAAATTGAAAATATTTTTGAAGTGGATACATTGACTGGCGAATTTAAAGATGAATTTGAAGAAGTTACAATTTTTCCTGCCAAGCATTATGTTGTTACAAAAGATCAAGTTAAAAAAATTTTACCAGATATTCGAAAAGAAATGGAAGCTCAAATTGAGTTTTTTAAAAAAGCAGGAAAAGAGGTTGAAGCACAAAGAATTCGAGAACGAACAGAGTATGATCTTGAAATGATGGAACAGATGGGATATGTTCAGGGAATTGAAAATTATACAAAATATACTGAAGGATTAAAAGATGGAGAGGCTCCGGCAACACTTTTAGATTATTTTCCAAAAGGATTTCTTACATTTATAGATGAAAGTCACATTACAATTCCGCAAATTGGTGGAATGTTTAATGGAAATTATTCTCGAAAAGAAACTCTTGTTCAATATGGATTTCGTTTGCCTTCTTCTTTTGAAAATCGTCCTTTAAAATTTGAAGAGTTTGTAAATCGAATTGGTCAAACAGTTTTTGTTTCTGCGACTCCATCAAGTTATGAGAACGAAAATTCTCAAAAAATTATTGATTTGGTTGTTCGTCCAACAGGTTTAGTTGATCCAAAGATAGAGGTTCGTCCTTCGCAAAATCAGGTTGATGATCTAATTTCTGAAATTAGAAAAACTATTGTAAAGAAACAGAGAGTTCTTGTTACTGCACTTACAAAAAAACTTTCAGAATCAATTGCAGAATATTTAAAAGAGCTTGGTATAAAAGTTCAATATATTCACAGCGATGTTGATACAATTGAGCGAGTGGAGATTTTGAGAGATCTTCGTTTTGGAAAATATGATGTATTGGTTGGAATAAATCTTCTTCGTGAAGGATTGGATCTTCCAGAAGTTTCATTGGTTGGAATTTTGGATGCAGACAAGGAGGGATTTTTGCGAAGTCGAACGAGCCTTATTCAAACAATTGGTAGATCTGCAAGAAATGTTGATGGGCGAGTGATAATGTATGCTGATAAAATTACAAAATCTATGAAAGATGCGATTGATGAAACCGAGAGAAGAAGAGAGAGGCAGGAAAAATATAATAGAGATAATGGAATTACACCACAAACAATTATCAAGGCGATTCGAGAGATGGATGCAAGTATAGAGAAACAGAAAAAATCTAGTAGAAAATCTGTTGGAGACGATCTTAAAACTGGAAGAATTCCAAAAGATGAAATCAAAAAAATCATTAAAGATTTGGAAAGCAAGATGCAACTTTCAGCACAAAATATGGATTTTGAAACAGCAGCTGAACTTCGTGATAAAATTGAAGAATTGGAGAATAGACTTTGACAGGAAAGTAGGTTTAATATTTTTAAAAACCCTTTAGTTTCATTTTAAAATTTCTAAACATTTGTTGGAAGAGTTTGTAAATTTTTAAATGTGCGAAATCGAAATTAACAAAATTTATAACGAAGATTGTCTTGAAACAATGGCAAGATGTCCTGATAATTTTGTTGATTTGACGGTTACAAGCCCTCCATACGACGATCTTAGAACTTACAAAACAAATATAAAACTTAAAAAAGAGTTTAACGGATTTAGTTTTGAATTTGAAAAAATTGCAAAGGAACTTTTTAGAATTACAAAAAATGGTGGAGTTTTGGTTTGGGTTATTGGAGATGCAACAATTGATGGAAGTGAAACGGGAACAAGTTTTCGGCAAGCACTATTTTTCAAAGAAATTGGTTTCAATCTTTTTGATACAATGATTTATTAAAAAACTGGAACATCTTTTCCGCAAATTTCTCGATACAATTAAATTTTTGAATATATGTTTGTTTTTTCAAAAGGAAAACCAAAAACTTTTAATCCAATTATGAAAAAAAATATTACTGCAGGATCAGTTCGTTTTAGCAGAAAATTTCGAAACAAAGAAGGTAAAATGATTTCATCTTTTAACGGGGAACCAATAAAAGAAGAGGGAATTGAAAATAATATATGGGTTATAAAAAATGGAATGTTTAAATCTACGAAAGATTTAATTGCTTTTAATCATCCAGCTATTTTTCCAGAAGAACTTGTTCAAAAACATATTTTCTCTTGGAGTAATGAAAATGATTTAGTTTATGATCCGTTTATGGGAAGTGGAACGACTGCAAAGGTTTCTATTCAGATGAAAAGAAATTTTTTCGGAAGTGAAATTAGTAAAGATTACTATGATATTTCTATGGAGAGAATAAAATTAATCGAACAAATTTTAATTTAAAAAAATGCAAAATAATCTTTTTTATCTTGATTGGTCAATAAAAAATTCAAAAAAATTTTTAGATATCAATATGAGTTGGATTGAAATTGAAAAATTACCAAAAATTGGTTGAATACAAGTGGTTTTGAAAAGTTGATTGAAGATTTTCAAACTAAATTTTAAAAAAATGGAATTAAAAGAAATTTTATCAAAATCAATTCTTGTTCCATCAAAATTGCCAGATTCAGATTTTGTAATAAATCCATATACTGGTTGTAGTTTTGGATGTTCTTATTGTTATGCAAGTTTTATGAGTAGATATGTTGAAAAAGAAATTGATGATTGGGGAAATTTTGTATTTGTGAAAAAAAATGCACCAGAGCTTTTACAAAAAGATTTAAAAAGATTTAAAAACTTTGGAGAAGGGAAAATCATACTTTTTAGTTCTGTAACTGATCCATATCAAGGAGTTGAAAACAAGTATCAACTCACAAGAAAATGTTTAGAGGTTTTACTTGATTTTGGGTTTTTGGGAGAGGTTTCAATTCTTACAAAATCTTCTCTTATCATACGAGATATTGATCTTTTTGCAAAATTTAAACATATTTCAGTTGGGCTTACCATTACATCTGTTGATGATGAAATTTCAAAATTTTTTGAAAAATTCGCTCCAAAAGTTTCTGAAAGATTTTTAGCTTTGGAAAAACTAAATTCTGCCGAAATTGATACATATGCATTTTTTGGTCCAATTTTACCACATTTTGCAAGTTCTCCAGAAAAAATGGAAGAAGTTTTTATGCGACTTTCTAAAGTTGGAACTAAAAAATTATATATTGAACATATTAATCTTTCAAATTATATTCGTAACAGACTTTTTGCAGAAACTAATTTTTCGCAAGAGATTTTAAAAACATTTTACGAATCAAAAACAAAAAATTATCGTAGTAAAATTGATAAATTTTTAGTCGATTTAGTTAAAAAATATGATATGAAAATTCTTGGTGGTGGAAAAGCAATTTATCATAAAGATTTTAACAATTAAAATTTTTTAATAAGATTAATGTGGAAAGTTGTATTTTTTGTTGATGTATAATGTTATTTTAGAAATAAAGTTATCAAAACAATTTTAAGTAAAATTTATTTGTGAGAAAAATATTTTCTAAAAAATCGCTTGGTCAAAATTTTTTAAATAATCACTCTGTTGCGATTTCAGTCTCTTCGTCAATAGAAAAAAATCAAAATGTTTTGGAAGTTGGATCAGGTTTTGGTTTTTTGACAAAATTTTTAGCAGAAGATGCAAAAAAGGTTTATTCTATTGAAAAAGATGACAGGTTTTTTGATGAAAATTTAACAACTAATTATCAAAAAATTTTTGGAGATTTAAAAAATATAGAATTTGTTCATAAAGATATCTTAGATTTAGAAAATTCTGATTTGCCAGAAGATTTTTTAAAAGATTTTGTTCTTGTTGGAAATTTACCATACAATATCTCAAAAAAAATCATTCAAAAATTTTTAGATGGATCTTTTTCAAAACCAAAAGAGATTGTTATTATGCTTCAAAAAGAGGTTGGGGAGCAGATTCTTGGAAAAAATCCAAGTTTTATGACTTTTTTTACAGATTTTTTTTGCAAAACAAAAGAGAAAGTTCTTTTTGTTTCAAGGGAAAATTTTTCACCAAAACCAAAAGTGGATTCAATTGTTATTAAACTTGTTTTACGAAATGAAATTGAAATGAAAAAGATTTTTGAAGATTTAAAAATTTCTAAACTGGAGCTTGAATCTTTTTGGAAATTTTTGAAGATATTTTTGGAGCATAAAAGAAAAAAAATTGGATTTTTGGCAAAATCAAGAATTCAAAAAAGAGAAGATTTTGATATTAAAATTTTTGATAAAAGAATTACAGATCTCTCATTGCAAGAGATTTCCGAAATTTATTACAGAACGAAAAATTAGAAAATTTTTTAAAAAATAAAAACTTTAATCATTATGAAAATTTTGGCGATTGACACAAGTTGCGACGATACATCAGTTTCTGTTTTGGAAAATACTTCCATTCTTTCAAATGTTGTTTCAAGTCAAGATGAAGTTCACAAGCCCTGGGGTGGAGTTGTTCCAAATTTAGCAAGAAATGCGCATAAAGAAAATATTGAAAATACAATTAAACTTGCAATAAAAAGATCAAAAATTCAAATTTCTGAAATTGATCTTTTTGCAGTAACTGTTGGACCTGGTCTTGCAATTGCTTTGGAAGTTGGAATTCAAAAAGCAAAAGAATTAGCAAAAAAATTTAAAAAACCTCTTGTTGCAGTAAATCATATGGCTGGGCATTTTTTTGCAAATTTTGCAGTTTCAAAAAATTCTGAAATTAGAAATTTTGAATTTCCAATTCTTGGAATTTTGGTTTCTGGAGGACACACGGAAATTGTTTGGAGCGAAAAACTTCTTGAATTTAAAATTTTAGGAGAAACAATTGACGATGCAATTGGTGAAGCTTTTGATAAAGTTTCAAGAATGATGAATTTGGGTGGTTTGTATGGTGGAAAAAATATTCAAGAATTTGCAAAAAAAGGAGATAGTAAAAAGTATAAATTTCCAATTCCAATGGAGAAATCTGGAGATTTTAATTTTAGCTATTCTGGACTTAAAACAAGTTTTTTATATACAATTCAGAAAATTAAACCTGAAAATTTTAAAGATGAAATTCCTCATCTTTGTGCAAGTTTTCAATCCGCATCTGTTGAAAGTGTCATTTTTAAATTAAAAAAAGTTTTACAAAAATTCTCTCCAAAATCAGTTTTTTTGGGTGGTGGAGTTGGACAAAATATACTTCTTCGAAAAGAGATTAGAAAATTATTAAAAAATTTTGGATTAAAACTTACAACACCATATTCAAAAAAACTTTTTTCAGACAACGCTTCTATGATTGGAGTGGTTGCATATTTTATGGCTAAAAAAAGGATGTTTGTTACAAATTTTGAGAAGCTTGAAAGAAAACCAAGAATGAAAATTGATGAAATTTTTTAAAAAATAAAAAAATAAAATTAGAAAACAAAGATATTTTATTTTGATTTTGAAAATCTCTTTAACTTAAAATATCTTTAAAAAAAATTTTTCTATAAGAGAAAAATTTAGTAATCAAAAAATAATTATAATATAAGTTAAATTTAAAAATTTATAACTCAATTAAACTCTTTTTAAAAATTTTTACAAGTTTTTCAATTGAAGAGATCTCGCATCTTTCATCTTCTTGATGAAGTCCCATTACATTATGTTCTGTCATTAAAACAGAAATTCCTTTTCCCATTAAAAATCTTCCATCACTAGCACCAAAACCATGATCAATTTTTGGAGATTTTTTAGAAAATTCTTCGATAATTTTTAAAAATTTTTTTGCAATTTCTGAATCTTTCGGAGAGTAAAAACTTTCTCCAGTTGCAATTGCTTCTATTTTCATATCAAAATTTTCTGCAAATTTCTGCAAATCTTTTATGAAAGTTTGAGAGTTTTCTTTTTCTGTAATTCTACAATCAAATTTTGCTTCGCAAAGATCTGGAATTTGATTCATTGCAATTCCTCCAGAAATTGAAGTTGGGGAAATTGTTATCCCCCATTCTTTATCAGATGTTGGATTTGGAAATTTTTTTTGTAATTCAGAGATGAAATTTAACATTTTTGAGATTGCATTTTCTCCCAAAAAAGGACGACTTCCATGACAAGAAACTCCTTTTGCAATTGCTTTGAAAAATGCAATTCCTTTCTCTTTTTCAACAAAAGAAAAGTTGGACCCTCCGTCTGGAACAAATGCAATTTGTGGAAGAAGTTTTTCGTTTTCAAGAACCTCTACAATATATTTTGCACCATCAAAACCACCAACTTCTTCGTCTCCTGTTAGAGCAACCCAGAAATTTTTTCCATCAGAATTTTCTGAAAGAGTTTCTCTTAAAACATAAAGCATTACTAAATCTTGAGTTTTCATATCCGAAACTCCTCTTCCAAAAAGAAAATCTTCCTGAGTTTTCAGTTCAAAGAGAGAGTCGTCAGCAGGAACAACATCAACATGTCCAAGTCCTAAAAATTTTGGTTTCTCAGAATTTTTTGGTTTAATCAAAATTGATCTAATACCATTTCTTTCAAACTCTCTAAATTCAACAGGGGAATTTTTAAAAAAATCTTTTATCCAAAAAAAAAGTTTTTTAAACTCTTCTGGATTTTGTTTTGAAATCGTTTTAAAAGATATGAAAGTTTTTAAATCTTCTAAAAAATTTTTTATAGAAAAATTGTTCATTAATTTTTATTTAACACTCACAACAACAGCACTTTTTCTTTTTCCTGTAAAACTTGGAACAGAAGATTTTTTAAAAGTAACAATACCGCTTTTTTTTGCCATAATTGTGTCATCTTTTCCTTTAAAAGTTCCTTTTCCCGCTTTCCATTTAGAACCTCTTTGTCGAATAATAATATTTCCAGTTTCCGCTTTTTGACCACCAAAAAGTTTTACTCCAAGTCGTTTTGAGTGGCTATCTCGTCCAAGTCTTGTTGAGCCACCAGTTTTAACATGTGCCAAAATAATCTATTACGCAAAAAACTTCTAAAAATTTCAAAATTTATTGCAAGATGAATTTTTTAATTTAGTAAAATCTTTGAATAATCTGTTTTTGATTATAGGAATTTCTTTTGCGTTTCTTTCTGTAATTTTTCAGGGTTTATATATACACTGTTATATAGAAAAAATATATGTTATACTCAAATAGTAGTGCAAATTTTTCATTTTTTTTATATCTAGTTGGGCTTCCTTTTGTCGTTGTTTCACTTTTTTTTATTGAACCACTAACTCAATTTGAATTTTTTCTATTTCTAATAAAAGCATCAATGTTTTCAGTTGCATATTTTTTATATAATTTTGGAATTCAACAAATGGAGCTTTCGTTTGCCGCACCACTCAGAAATCTTTCACCACTTCTTGTATTTTTTATCTCTTTTATTTTTTTTAATGAAAAGATAACAATTTTTAATTTTCTTGGTTCAGCTTTAATAATTTTATCTCTGATAGCACTCAACACATATTATCCAAAATGGACAAATTCGAAATTTTTAATTTATAAATTTCTAGTTTTTTGGATCTTGCCATTCACAATTTTTGCAATCACAACATCCATAGATCGTGTTTTGGCAAAAAATTCTGGAATAGTTGGAGGACTTAGAATTCTTTCATACCATTGGATTTTTTCATTCATTTTTCTTTTTTTTGTTCTTTTTTTCAAAAGAAAAATTGATCTAAAGCCAACGAAAGATAAAGTTCGTAGTGCAGTTTATTATATAGGAGATATTTTTTATTTTCCAGTGATGAGTTTTGCACCAGCAATGATCGTTTCGTCAGTTAAAAATTTGCGAACCTTGATTGCAACAATTTCTGGTGGAATTTTTTTCAAAGAAAAAGGGATTTTTTTAAAAGTTATTCTTTCAACAATTATTTTGTGTGGATTATTTCTGATCTCTTCATAAAAAAATTCTCAAAATAAATTTTCTACAACAAATGTGAAATTTTTAAAAAATTTATGCCAAAAAAGAGATAGAGTTTGATGTTTTTTGAATTAAAAACTCTTGTATTTTGCTCATTTCAGAATTTATGGATGAGTCAAAAAATTTTAGGAAGGATTCTGGGATTGAGCAGAAAATCTCTTTGCAAAAAAATTGACTTTTTTCCGTTGATGAATTTTTGTTTTCTAAATCTTTTTTTTGAGAGGAGAAAATCTCAACAAAAAATTTTTCATCAAAAGTTGTAATTTTAATTTTTCTAATAAAACCAAAAACATTAAAATGATTATCTATACGGATTTTTATCTCTTCAGAACCTTCCTTAGTAAAATAATCAAAATTTTTTTCAAAGGTTAAATTTTTCAAAAAAACCCGATTTGATGCAATTGAAATTTTTATATTTTTTGAATTCCAATTTTTTAGATTCCAAACTGCTTTTTTCCAATTTGAATCTTTGGAAACAAATTCTTTGAAAAGAAAATTATCTTTTCCTGTTGGAACAACCCCTAAAGAAATTTCCGAATTTCCGAGAGATGCAATTTTTTGAATTCCTTCATTGAGAGATTCATCTCCACCAATTATAATAATTTTTTTTGGATGATTTTCGTCCAAAACGGCTTTTTTGATTAAATTTGAAACATCTCCAACTTGAAAAGTTCTGTGAAGCTCTGAAAAAATTCCTATTTTTTCTAATTCTTTTTTCAGTTTCTTATAAAATCCAAAATCTTTTTGTGATTCAAAAGAAAATGGGTTGAAGATAAAAAAATATTCGTTCAAAAATTTTTTATTCAAAAAAAACCTACTTTAAAAGAATAAATTTTCAAATAGAAATATGTATTTTTAACAAAATTCTAAAAAGTGAATTTTTCATAAAATTTTACATCTAAAACAATAATTTTAATTTATTTTTGATTTATTTTATAAAAATTTTGAAAAAAAGGATTTTTAAAAGAGAAACAGATATCTTAAAATTTATTCGTGATTTTGTTTGGATTCTTGGTGGATCAATCTCTTTGATCTGGTTTGTTCCTTCTGGTGCAAGAGTTTTTGAAGTTCAAAAAATCTTTTTTTTCAGAGGTGTTGTTTTTGTTTTACTATTTTTGCAAATCACGATTTTTGTTTGGCAAAAAACAAAAAAGATTTTTTTGGAATCAAAATTTCAAACTACAATTTTTTATTTTCTAATTTTTTGGTTTCTTTCTTCAATTGTATCTGTTTTTCTTTCTTATTCCCCGCAGATCTCTTTTTTTGGAGAGTATTATCGCAAAGGAGGTTTTTTAGAAGTTTTTACAATTTGGATATATTTTTTTATTGGAATTGATGTTTTTCGTGAAAATTTTGAAAGAAATAAAATATCTTTAATCTATTCACTTTGGGGAATTTTTTTTCTTGCAAATACATATGGAATTTTTCAAAAAATTGGTTTTGATCCGTTTCCTTGGGCAGAAAATGGTTTTGATGGACGAGTTTTTTCTTTTTTTGGACAGCCAAATTTTTTTGGAGATTTTCTTGCAGTTCTTTTGCCAATTTTTGTAATTTTAATTTTTGAAATAAAAAATTTAGACGAAAAATTATTGATTGGATTTTCCATATTTCTTGGAACTATAAATCTTATTTTTACTTTATCTAGAAGTGCTTGGATAGGTTTTTCTATATCTACTTTTATAATTTTGCCAATCTATTTTTTTATGAAAAAAATGAAAAAGAGTTTTTTTATAACACTAGCAACAATTTTTTTTGGATTGATCTCTCTTTTTGTTTTGATCCTCTCTCCAGAGATTAAAGCAGACAATGAAACAACAAAAATTTTAAATAGAGTTCAAAATATATTTCAAACAAAAGCTGGAAGTGGTGGAATTAGAATTGAAAATTGGAAAAAAATTTTTGAAACAGCAAAAGAAAAACCGATTTTTGGTTGGGGAAAAGATACTATGATTATCGTTAGTAGATTTAATTTTGCAGATTCTAGCTTGAAATTTACAAATGATGTTGAATATCCAGACAGAGCTCACAATATCTACCTTGATTACTTTTATACAGAAGGAATTTTTGGACTTTTTTCATTTTTTGCACTGCTTTCTTTTTCAACTTTTTTCTCTCTAAAAAAGTTTTTAGAAACAAAAGACAAGGATTATATAATAATTTTTGGCATTCTAATTTCATATTCTGTTCGTGGATTTTTCTCTTTTGATACACAACCAATAAATTTGATTTTTTGGACAACCATCTCTTTTTTAGTTGCCAAAACCTTTTCTTTTATTCGTGAAGAAAAATTAAAAAAGAAAAACTTTTCAAAAAATTTTATAATCACAACAATCAGTTTTTTTGTTCTATCTTTTGGATTTTTTGCTTTTACAATTTTACCAATTTTTGCAGATATAAATTATAAAAATTCCTCTTCTGAAGTTGATATTTTAAAAGAGGTTAAGATGATTGATGAATCAAGAAGGATGGATGCTTTAGAGCCAATGTATGAATTTTTTTTGGGTAAAAAATATGCAACAACTTTGAATGAAGAAAATTTAAAAATTGCGGAAAAATTTCTCTTGTCTTTTAATAAAAAATATGGAGAAAATTTTTATGGATACAATACTATTGGAGATATTTATTACTTTTTATATTCTAAAACAAAATCTTTAGAATATAAAAATTTATCACTTCAATCATATAATATCGCTTTAGATTCTGCTATTGGAAGAGAAAAAGATTCTGTTGAGTATAAAATAAGAAAAATTTTAACAACTTAATAAATTATAAATTCTGAGATTTTTTAAAAAAATTATATTTAAAAATATACTTATAAATTTTTATTTAAAAGATATTTTTTATTTAAAATATAAAATTCAAAATAAAAATTTATAAATTTTTTCAACTAAATCTATATATTTTTTTGAATTTGATTCAGATATGGAAATGCTTTCTCCCATTTTTGACGAATATCCAAAAGGAGGATATCGTGTTATTAAATACAAACTTTCTAATTTTTCAACTTCATTTTTAAAGTTAATTATATCTGGTAAATGTTTTGAAAGAGAAGAAAGGAGAATATCAAAATTATGAACTTTAAAAGATTTTGTTCCAAAAAAATGAAGTTTTGATTTTAGAAATTTTTCAACAGATTGTTGGCAGAAAAAAACTGAATGTTTAAAAAATCTCTCTTTGAATAAAATTTTTGCAACTAAAAAATCTTCTTCTCCTGCTATTTTTAAACTTTTTGCAAACATTTTTAAAGAATAATTTGATTCAACAGCCTGGTTTATCGCTTCTGAAATTGGAGATTCCTTTTTTTTATTTTTAGAAAATATTTTTAATTTATTAAAGATATTTTTATCATAAATTAACTCTCCAAAATCTTTAATTGTTTCAAGGAAATGATGATTGTTTTTTTCAATATCGTTCCACTCTTTTTTTGTGTAAATAACAAAATTAAAAGATGAAAAATGAACAAATTTATTTTTATATAATTCGCTCCTCTCTTTAAAATTTAAATTATTACTTTCTTCAATAATAACTAAAGTTTCAAAAAACTTTGGATATTCTAAAAAAAAGATTTTTAAAATATTTTGATCTTGTTTTGCAGAATTTAGAAAATCTGTAACAATTCTTTTCATATATTTATTGATCTATTGTTTGGTTCAATTTTTTTGATAATCCAATTCGGAATATTTACACCAATCCTTTTTACATTTTTAAGAATACTAATTAGTTCGTTGCTAGAAAGAAATAGAAGTATTAAATCCATCACAAAATTTAGGTTGGGTGAAATTAATGATGAAAAAAATGTAGCAGATATTATTAAAAAATAAACAATTAATTTATAAATAATTTTTGTAAAACTTTTTATTTCAAATTTTTTATTTTTAATTGCCGATGCTGTACCAAGTACAAAATCTATAATTGTTAAAATTGCTAATGTTGAGAAAATTTTTAATAAATCTGTTTTCATGAAATCTGCTACAAAAAATCCAATTGTTCCTGAAAAAATTTTTACAACCCACAAAGATTTTATTTTTTCTAAAACTAAATAAAAATTTTTCATTTTGACATAAATTTCAATGTATACATTAATCATAAACTTAAATCAATCAATATTTTTTTCTTTTATTGATTTTTTCTATTTTTTGATAGAATATCATTGAATTATATTTTTGTTGAAACATAAAAAATATTACATTTATTTCTCCCTTTTTTCTTTTATTTTTTTTCTATCTGGTTGTAGCTCTTCAAAAGTTGATTATAATAAAGGATTGATGATAGGTTCTAAAAATAGCGATGATTGGAATTATATTTCTTATCAAAAAAATGGTAGAGAATATTCTTCTCTTGCGGAAAATGTTTCTATGTTAAAAATTAGTAAAGCAAACAGAAATAATATTTTTTGTGCATGTAGTGATACTTTTTCAAAATCTACAGATGGTGGAAAAAGTTGGAAAAATTATGATTCTGGTTTGTCAAATGTTAGTTATGTCGAACTTATAAATTCAAATCCAGATATAATTTTTATCTCTGGAACTTCTAAAGATGGATATGGAGTAATTTCAAAATCTACAGATGGTGGAAAAAGTTGGAAAACTATATTTACAGATTTATACAAAGGATCAAATATATCAAAAATATCAATTAAGCCAGATAATGAAAACATTATTTTGATTGGAACAGAAAGAGGGGAAGTGTTAAAATCCATTGATGGTGGTTTAAGTTGGAAGATGACATACAAAACTGCATTTTCAAATAAACCGATTAAATTTTTAAGTTTTGATAAAATATCAACGCAGGTTGCATATTTTGTTGTTGATGGATCTGGTTTTTATCTTTCAAAAAATGAAGGGGAAACATTCCAATTGGTTGGAGAAATTTCTTTTGATTTTGAAGGAAATGAAGATATATTAAATCATAATTTTAATGATTTAGAACAATCTCCGAGTAGGTCTGGATATTATTATTTAGTTAATGATAGTTATATTTACAAAACTGAAGATTTTGGTTTTTCTTGGAAAAATCTTCCTTTTGTTGCAACTCCTGGTAGTATAAAATTGTATTCTATTGGAATTGATCCTGAAAATTCACAAAATATTTTTATAGGTAGTTCAGGTGTAATATATAAAAGTAAAAATCTTGGCGAAACATGGAGCGAAGAAAGTTTTTCAAAAATGGATAAAGGTTTTGTTACTGATTTTGAATTTACAAATAAAGAATACAACGAAAAAGGAGAGGTAATTTACGAAGGAGAGGTTTTTGTTGGAATTGGAAAAGTTTCAAATGGAAGATTTTCTATTTTTGGATAATAAATTTAATTTTACAATAGAAATATTTAAATAAATTTTTGTTATTATAAAATTTTAAATTCATAAACTAAAATTAGAATATTTTATAAAAAATATTATTGTGAAGAAAGACGAAATAAAGAAATTGCTAAAAAATTTTGGAATAGGTGTTACAAAAGCTAGGGTTGAAATTTTGAATATTTTTTTTAAATAAATGTTCTGAAATATCAGCAGAATATATTTTTGAAAAACTAAGTTTTGATTTTGCAACAATTTATAGAAAATTTAGATAATTTTGTTTTTCAAAATATATTAGATGCTAAATTTGGAAATGATAGAAAGATTTATTCTTTATCTTCAAAAATAACAGAGCATCATCATTTTAAATGTGAAGTATGTTAAAAACTTTTTTCAATAGAATGTAATGATTTATCAAATATAAAAATTCCGAATGGGTTTGTTTTAAAATATCATGAATTGTATTTGTATGGAGTTTGTAAGGACTGTTTAAATAATAAGAAAAAATAAATTTAACTATCAAAACCAAATCTATTATTTTTTATCTTCCAAATAATCTCTTTTGTAAATTTCACATCAACCGAAATTTTCTTTTTTCCGGAAAGAAGTGAGAAATTTGCATGTCTCAATGCAGATTTTAAAATTTTTTTAATTGTTCTAAATCCATCAATATTTCCATATTCAGAAATTAGAAAATCAAAAACTTCATTTTGAACAATGACTTTTTTTATATCTATAAAATTTTCAGAGATCAATTCTGGTAAAATATAATCTTTTGCAATTTTCATTTTTTCATCATCTGTATATGGGACAACTTCCAAAACTTCCATTCTGTCCAAAAGTGGAGCAGATATATTTTCAAGTTCATTTGCAGTTGCAACAAACCAACATTTTGAAATATCAACAGGAATCTCCATAAAAAGATCCGAAAATTCAGAATTTTGTTCCTGATCTAAAATATCCAATAAAACACTTTCAGTTGCTTTTGAATTCATTGATTTTCCACCAATTTTATCAATTTCATCAAGCAAAAAAACGATATTTTTCGTTTTATTTAAAATCATAGATTTTACAATCTTTCCGGTATGAGCTCCAACCCAACCTCTTCTTTGTCCAACAAGAACAGATGCATCATCAAGTCCAGCTAAAGAGATCTTCTCAAAAGGAGATTCAATTGCTTTGGCTAAATTTTGTGCAAAAAAAGTTTTTCCTGTTCCGGGTGGTCCAGCAAGACAGATTATTGATGGTTGAATTTTTCCATTAGAAACTTTGATTGTTGCAATATCGTCTAAAATTTTTTGTTTTGGAACAGAAAAGCTATATTGTAAATTATCAAAAGTTTTTGCAATTTTTTTAATATCATAATCAATTAGATTTTTTGAATTCCAAGGAAAAGAGAGAAGTGTATCAAGATAATTTCTCTCTGTCATTGTAGATCCAGAGCTAGATTCGCTTGAATCAATAATTTTTGCAATTCCTAAAAGATCTTTTTTGTATTTTTTTGGAATTGCACTTCCTTCAATTTGTGTTGTGTAGCTTCTCTTTTCGTTCTTATTTTCAGAGGAATTTAAAGTTTTTGAGAGTGCAAAAATTTTAAAATATAAATTTGATATTCTGTGCGAATAATATGAAATATTTTTAAAAGCACTACTTTCTCGGATTTTGCTTAATCTATCTTCAAGTTTTGCTTTAATTGATTCAAAAAGAGATTTTTCATTTTCAAAATTTTTAAAATCTCCAGAATATAGGAATCCTTCTGAAAATATCTTTAAAACTTCAAGATAAAAAAATGAATTTGCAAAGTTTTCAGAGTAATTTTCGTTTATTTTTGAAAATTCAAGTTCTAAATTTTCAAAACTTTCGTAAAAAAATTTTTGATCATTTATAAAATCTGAAATTTTAACATTTTTTAAATTTTTTGGAACATAAAGATTAGAAACCGAGAATGGTCTAATTTTCTTTTTTATTTCATCTTTTTTTTCCAAAAAAGTTAAAGATATATTTTTTATACAAAAATCCTCTTCAACATCTAAGAATTTTATCCATTTTTGGTATTCTAAAAAAGCAAATTCCCCAAACTGGAAGAGCGTGTTTATAATTTTTCTTGAATTTCTTAAAAGGATTTTAAAAGCAATTAGGTCTTGCTCTGAAAAATTTTCAGCAGATTTTATAATTTTTATACTTTTTTTGTAGTGTCTTAAAAAGGATATAGAGATTTTAAATTTTAAAAATTGTATCTCATCAAGATTTTTTGGATTTATATTTTTTTTCAAAACAAGTGAAGATGGAAGAATTTTTTGAAAATTTGTTCCAAAAATCATTTCTGAAAAATTCTCTCCAGAATTTTTTAATTCATTTTTTAAAACCTCTTCTATATTTTCTAAAAATTCAAAAAGAATCCTTCCTAGCAATTTTTGAGATGAAAAATTTCCAAAATTTTCTAAAATCTCTTCAATTATATTTACACCACTTTCTGCAAGTTCAGTTCCCTTAATTTGAATAAAATCGTATGAAGAACCAAAAATGTTTGCAACAGAATCAACTTCGGAAATTTCAGGATCTAAAATATGTGAGTCTATTATTGAAATAATTTTTTTTTGGATATAAAAAAATTGATTCCAAGCGGAAATCAGCTTAACAATTGAAAAGTTTTCATCTTTTGTTGTTAAATTTTTTAAATTTTCAAATTCAGAGATCTCTATTTTTATATTTTTCTCAAATTTGAAAACATTAGAATAAAAAACTTTTTGGTTTATTAATTCTTTTTTTAAAAGCAAAAACTCCCCTTTTGAAGTTTTTGAACTGATTAGGTTTTGAAATTTTTTAGAAATTTCAAGTTCAAATTTTTTTAAATTTAAAAAGTTTAAACTTTGGTTTAAAAAATCAAAATCAATTTCAATTTTTTGAAAAACTTTTTTAAAAATTGGATTTTTGAGATCAGAAAAAAGGTTTTCTTTTTCAAAAAATGTTTGCAAAACTTTTGAGTTGTATTTTGAAAAATCTTCTTTTTCATCAAAAATTTCAAAATTTTTCAAAATTTCAAAACTTTTATTTTTTTGCAAAATTTTTCTTCTCTTTTCTTTTTTAAAAATTTCCTCAAAATTTTGAATAAAAAATTTTAAGTTTTCAAAATCTTCCAATTTAGGAAATTCTCCAATTACAATTTCTGGAATTTCTAAATTTGTTGCAGATAAAATTTCACTCAAATTTTTTGCAATATATTTTGTTGATTCTGCAAAAAGAATTCCTTCAAGAATCTGTTTGTTTTTTGCAAAATTTTCTAAAATATCTTTCCATATTCTAAAAACTGGTTGAATAATTGAAGAGAAAAAATCATAATTTGAGAAATCAATTTTTAGTTTTTTTGAATGAAAAAGAATTCTAATTCCGAGATCAAAATTTTGAAGTTTTTTTGCGAGTTGAACGATTTGATTGGGAGACAATGTTTTTGTCTTTGTAAAATAAGAGAGTTCAAATTTTTCACCTTCAAATTTTCTAATCGTTTCAAAAGATTCAAAATTTTCAATTTTCCATTCTTTTGTAAAATTTTCAAAAAATTTTTTCTTTAATTTTTCGAACTCTTTTTTTGAAAATCCAGAAGTTTTTGAAAGTGTAAAAATTGATTTTTCAAGTTTTTTTAATTGAATTTTTTCATCATCAGTTAAATTGTTTTTTAATTTTATTTTTTGATAAAGTTCAAAATTTAAACTTAATTTTTTGTTTGAATTGTTTGGAATCGTGATCAGCATAAATAAATTACAAATCTAATTTAATACTATTTTTTATAAAATCTATATCTGATTTGAAATTTTTTAAATTCCCACCAATGTAAAAAATATGATAATATTCGTGTTCTTTATTTATTTTTGAATAATTTGGATAAAAAATTTGAATATCGCCTAAAGATTTTTTTGCAGGCATTTGGATAATTGTTTCAAATTCAACATTTCCAATAGTTTCTCTTCCAAAAGAAACGATACGATCTCCGGAGGATGTTTTCATTGGAGTTTTTAGTGTTTCAACCATTTTATCAAAATCTTCTTTGTTAGAAAAAACAGTTCCATATAAAATCATATTTTTGTCTTCGTATCCAGAAGCGATATTTCCAGTTAAAGATGTTAAAAGATCATTTGAGAGAATAAAAGATATGGCACTATTTGGTTTTTTTTGTCCAATCCTGTAATCTAAAAATATTGTGTTTATATTTATGTTTGCAGGAGCTTCAAAGCTAAATCCTACTTTTTGATTTGTATATTTTAAAGTTGTTTTGTCTTCAGAATATGAAGTTTCTCCACCAAAATGAAAATCATTATTTGTTAGTTGAGACAATAGAAACGAGTTTTTTGTTGATTCTACTGCAAAAGTGTTTTGAATATTGTAATTTGAAAAATTTAAATTTTCTTGAATATTTTCAAGTTTTTTAATTCGTTTTTGGGTATCATTATATTTTTTTTGGAAAAAATTTTTTCCAAAAAAAAGTGAACCTAAAAATAATATTATTAAAACTATATATGATATGTATGGTATGTATTTTTTCATTTTTTTAAATTATTAATTGAATCGTTATGATTTTTATAGAAATCTCTATGTAGATCTAAAATATATTCAGTTGTCCAAAATGGTTTTGGGATGTTGTGCCATTTAAACATATTTTTTTCTGCGGCAGTTTGAATTAAAATATCTCCAAAATTAAAAATATGAGCAAAAAATCCATCTTGTGTTCCAGAAACATCTTCTATGTTGTCTAGATATACTTGAGACATTTTTCTAGAAAACAAACTTTTTTGTTCCGTGCTAATAATTCTAAAATTTGTAATTATTCTAACATCAAGAGCAAAATCAATCCAAAAATTAAAAATCATAAAAGATATTGTTAAAATATAGATTCCAAAAAGAATTATTGGAAGATCTGGATTAATTAAATATAAAAATGAACTCTCTGTGAAAAAAAATTCTTCGTACAAAATTAGAAAAATTGGAATAAAAAAGAGAAGGATTGTTGCATACAGCACATATAAAAAAAGAAAAATTTTATGTTTTTTTATAATTTTTAAAACTTTTTCTTCTTTTTCTTGCGAAATTTGAAACTTATTTAAATCAATCATTTTAATTTAAAATTATAAAATAAGTTGTTAAAATAATTGTTAAAATTACAATACTTGAAAATATTATTGTGACCAAAATTATAGATCTATTAATAAAAGAATATTTTAATGCACTGAAGATGCTTAATAAAAACACTATGATAAAGAAAAATACAAAAACTAAATATATATAAAAAAATATATCCATAAACAAATCTTCATTTTGAAACTATTTTAATTTTTAAAAAATACAATAAAACTTTTCTAAAAAATAATTTTTTAAAAATTTTTGCTAGAAAAAAAAATAAATCTAGTTTATCTTCAAATTATTTATGTATAATTTCTTAGACGATATAAAAAATATAAAAGGCATTGGTGATGAAATTGCAAAAAGATTTCATAAATTAAACATTTTTACGATTTTTGATTTATTATATCATTTTCCTGTAAAATATGATCGGTTTAAATTTATTGACAATTTTTTAAATTTAAAACTTGGAGAGAAAGTTTGTGTGAATGCAAAAGTTTTAAAGATTTTTTCTCGAAAAACAAAAAGTTTTAAAGATTTAATTGTTGGACACTTTTTGATGGAATCTGGTGATCAATTTGTTTGTGATTGGTTTAATCAGATTTTTATACGAAATAATTTCAAGTCAGGAATGGAAGTTACGATTTGTGGAAAATTTTCAAAAACATATTCTGGAATTGGGTTTTCTTCTCCAAAAATCTCTTTTGGACATCAGAAATTTTTAGGAGAAAAGGTTATTTCAATCTATCCGGAAACAGAAAAACTATCTTCTCATATTATAAATAAAATTGTTTTAGAAGTTTTAAAAAATGTTGAAATTCCAGAAATTTTGAATTCAGAAATTTTGGAAAAAGAAGGTTTTCCAGAAAGATTGTCTGCAATAAAAACTCTTCATTTTGGCGATTTAGAAAACTTAAAAATTGCAACCGAACGAATAAAATTTGAAGAATTATATTTTTTTCTAAGAGATTTGAAAGAGAGAAAGAGAAAATTTATAAGTTTTCCAGCAAAAAAATTTTTAAATGGGGAAAAAATTTTTTTAGAGTTTCAATCTTCTCTTCCTTTTGAATTGACAAATGATCAAAAAAAATCAACCGAAGAGATTTTGAAAGATTTGGAAAAAGACTCTCCAATGCTTCGAATGCTTCAAGGAGAAACAGGTAGTGGAAAAACTATTGTTGGAATTTTTTCAGCACTTCTTGCAAAAAGAAATGGTTTTAAAACAATTTTAATCTGCCCAACATCGGTTCTTGCAAATCAACATTTTGAAACTTCAAAAAAGTTTTTAAAAAATTTTGA
Organism: Candidatus Methylomirabilis sp.; assembly: GCA_020723005.1. Lineage (GTDB taxonomy): Bacteria > Patescibacteriota > DYJS01 > DYJS01 > DYJS01 > DYJS01. Next base: position 48,169 of record DYJS01000002.1, read on the forward strand.
TGTTAAAATTTCTCTTGTTTCTGGGGAAAAGAATGAATGTAATTTTTTTGATGGAAAATTTTCTGAAAAAGAGATCTCTGAAAGTGATTTTATTATTGGCACACAAGCACTTTTATTTGATAAAGTTGATTTAAAAAACGTTGCACTAATTTTGATTGACGAAGAACAAAAACTTGGGGTTAATCAACGAAAAAAATTGATTCATGATGCGATGAAGAAAAATGGTTTTGCACCACATACACTAAGTATGACTGCAACTCCAATTCCACGAACTTCTTCGCTTTTAAAATTTTCAATCTATGATATCAGTTTTATAAAAGAATTCCCAAAAAAGAGAAAAGAGGTGAAAACGAAAGTTTTTACAAAAAATTCTCGTGAAGGTTCGATTGAATTTTTAAAGTCAAAAATTTTATCAGGAGATCAAGCGATAGTTGTTTTTCCTTTGATCTCTGAAAGTGAATTTGTTCAAGCAAAAAGTTTGGAAGTTGATATCTCTGAATGGAAAAAAATTTTTAAAGATTTCAAAATTGGATTTGTTCATGGACGATTAAAACAAAACGAACAAGAACAAGTTTTTGAAGATTTTAGAAACAAAAAAATTGATATTTTACTTGCAACAACGATGATTGAAGTTGGAGTTGATTTTCCGAATTTAACAATAATTTGGGTTGAAAATTCTGAAAGATTTGGACTTTCCACTCTTCATCAGCTTCGTGGTCGTGTTGGCCGTGGAGAAAAAAATGGTTTTGCACTTTTTTTTACAGAGAGTTTTACAGGATATAAAAAATTAAAATTTTTAGAGAATATTTATGATGGATATGAAATTGCAATGAAAGATTTAAAAAATCGTGGTCCGGGAGATCTTTTGGGACTTTTGCAAAGTGGGGTTCCAACTTTTAAATTAGCAGATTTTTCTGATGAAAAATTGATGAAAAAAGTTTCTTCTTGGATTGAAAAATAAGTTTTAAAAAAATATCAAAAAACAAAATTTATAAAACTGAGTTTTTTTAAAACTCTTTTTCTTCAAACTTTTCAACTTTTATATTTTCAGAATTTCCAAAGAGTTTAAAAATTTTTAAATCAATATTTTTTGGTGGTTTAATTTCAAAATAATTTTCATTTGGAATTTTTTGTAGATTTTTAATTATAGATCTTATAACATCTTTATGGGAAACAAAAATTAAAGTTTTTTTACTTTGTAAATTTTCAGCAATTTTCTTTTTTGTAAAACTCCAAACTCGTTTATCAAATTCTTTGTAAGATTCTCCGCTTGGAATTTTGTAATAAAAATTTTTTTTAATTTTTATCTCGGAAAAACTTTCTGGATGAATTTTTTGCCATTGTTCATCATTTGTTCCAGAATGAATTCCAAGATTTATTTCTCGTAAAGAGATTGTTTTGGTTGTTGGAAATTTATTTTTAAAAATTAAATTAGAAGTTTTATAAGCTCGCTTTAAATCTGATGTGTAGATTCTTTTTATATCAAAATTTGTTGAGATGAACTCAAAAATTTTTTCTCTCTTTTCCAAAATTTCTTGTTTTCCTTCAAAAGATAGATCAAAATCCATCCATCCTTGACTTATTTTTAACTGATTTGCTGTTGTTTGACCGTGTCGAATTAGAATTAAAAACATTTTATCAATTTATTTTTTCTAAAAGAAGATTAGAAAAATTTTGTAGAGATGTCTAATTTTTACATTTTTAGATACAGATAAATTTATAATTTTTTATTATTTATTGATTTAAAAAATTTTAAGTAAATTAAAAAATGAAAATTAAAAAAGAAATTCAAAATTTAATTTTTCAAAAAGCAAGAGAGGAGATTTTAAATCCAAAACTTTCAACAACAAAGTAGATTTTAAAAAATATATCTTTGGAGAAAAATTTTGAAATTGTTGGAGTTAGAAATATAAAAAATAATTTTTTAGTTTATTTTTATTCGGAGAAAAGAATTTTTTATTTTGCTGTAGTTTTGAATAAAAATCTTGAGGTTTCTCAAAGTTATACGGAATCAAAAATTTCAACAATTTTAACTATTAAATCTGAAAAAATATCTCTTGATGAGATTGAAAATTTTCTACAAATTAAAAAAAGTTTTGGTTTTTTTATTGGCGAGAAAATACATACAATAATCAAAAATATAAATTTAGTTTATTTCAAATTAAAATTGATTTTTTAAAATCTTTAAGTTTTGAAGAATAGGCAAAAGAGATGATAAAAATTCTTAAAAAAAAGAAGAGAGAGATTCAAATTTTAAAAAAATTTCAAAAGTTTATATTAGTTTTCATTTTGATGAATGGATTGGAAATGGATATGTTGGAAGATTTAATATTGATTCCAAAATTTTGAAAAAGTTTGCAGAGTTTAAAATAGATTTAGATTTTGAAACAGAAGTTTTTGGAGAATATCTTTTTTGAAAATTTTAAAATTTTAAAATATAAATTTTTTGTTTTTTCATATTTTTAAATAATAAAACATATAAAATAAGGAAATTTTGACTTTTTATAACAAAAAGAATGGGAAAAGTTTAAAAATAAAAATTTGAAAAATTAAATAAATTGTAAAATTTAAAATTTTTAGTTTATTTTTTCTTTAAAAAAAATTTTACAACATCAGCTCCAGCAAAAAATCCCCAAACAGAGTTTAGGACAAAAAAGGGCCAATTTGATCCAATAAAAGCTGAAATTGCTAAAAAAACACTTCCAATAAAATTTATAAAATCATAATTTATAGAACTATTTTTCCAGATATTTTTTTGATTCATATAGAATGCAAATAAAATTGCAGTTGCTCCAACTATTCCTAAGAAAAGTTCTATATTCATATGAAATTTATTTATTTTCAGCATCTTTATAGCTTTTTCAAAAAATTTTAAAATAGTAAGTTGAAGAAAATTTTATATTGTGGTTAGTTTTTTAAATTTATTAGTTAAATTTTTTACCCAAAAGTTTAATAAATTTGAACTTTAAATTTATTCTATTGATACCTTTGGAGTTTTTAGATTTTTATAAAATTGAATAAATTTGTAAAAATTCTTTTTTGAAATTTTGAATTTAAATAATTTTCTTGACTTTAAAAAATTAAATAACTAGTTAAAATTTGCATCAAAGTTTTCTATATCTTGAAAGAAGAAGAATCGTTAGTATTAGAAGGTCAAATTACAGAAGTTTTTCCGGGATTGACATTTCAAGTAACATTTGACAATGGTCACTCTGTTGTGGCAAAACCAAGTGGAAAACTAAAGCAAAACAAAATTAGAATTTTACGAGGTGATTGGGTTCGTGTTGAGATTTCTCCATACGATCTTACTAAAGGGAGAATTATATATAGATTAGACAAAAAACAAGGTTAAAACAGATGAAAGTTAAACCATCAGTAAAAAAAAGATGCCCGAATTGCAAAGTCGTCAGAAGAGGCGGACGGGTTTATATAATTTGTAAGACCAATCCAAGACATAAACAAAGACAAGGATGAGAATAGCAAACACAAACATACCAGACAACAAACAAATTTGGGTTTCTTTGACTCATTTGTTTGGAATAGGAGAAAAAACCAGTAAAAATATTTTAAAATCTGTTAAAATTGCAGATAATAAAAAAACTGGAACTCTGACAGAATCCGAACAAGATTTGATCAGAAAATATATTCAACAACATTTTAAGGTTGAGGGAGATCTTCGTGAAGAAATCTACAACAACATTAAAACCTTAAAAGAGATTGGTTGTTATAGAGGAATAAGACATAAAAAAAGACTTCCTGTTCGTGGTGGAAGAACAAAAACGAATGCAAGAACTTTTAAAGGAAGAAAACCTCCTGTTGGTGCAACGAAGAAGAAATAATTTCTTAAAAATATGATAACTATAAAATCAAAATTTGGAGTTTCTAGAGCTAGAGTTTATATTAAATCTAGTTTTAATAACACGATTATAACATTTACAGATCAGTCTGGAAATGTAATTTTAACAAGCAGTTCTGGAAAAATGGGATATAGAGGAACGAAAGAAGGAACTCCATTTGCAGCAAGAGTTGCAGCTGAAAAATTGGCAGAAGAGGCGAAAGCAATTGGAATTCGTCAAGCAGATGTTTATGTTAAAGGTCTTGGACCAGGAAGAGAGGCTGCAATTAGAGCATTGCAATCTGTTGGTGTCACAGTTGTTTCAATTGTAGATACTACACCTATTCCACATGGTGGTGTTAGACAAAAAAAAGCAAGGAGGGTTTAATTTGGGAAGATTTATTGGGCCAAAAGGAAGATTAGTTAGAAAATTTGGAGTTAATATATTTGATTCTCCAAAGTTTGATAAATTACTTGGAAAAAAACCATATGGACCGGGTCAGCATGGTCCAAATAGTAAGTTTTCTAGACTTTCTGAATTTGGTGCTCAATTGAGAGCAAAGCAGATCGTTAAGCTTTCTTATGGACTTTCTGAAAAACAGATGAGAAAGTATTATGAAATTGCATCAAAATCTCCAAGTTCAACATTGCAACTTTTTTATCAACTTCTTGAATACAGATTTGACAATGTTGTTTATAGACTTGGTTTTGCAAAAACAAGAGCACAAGCAAGGCAATTTGTTTCTCATGGGTTTTTTTCTTTAAATAATGTTAAATCAAAGACACCTTCAATTTTTTTGAAAGTTGGTGATGTTGTTTCTTTGTCTACACAAGGTAAAAAAGTTGCATTAATTTTGGAAAATATAAAATCTATAAATACAAATACTATTTCTGAATGGCTTTCTTTAGAAAAAGAATCATATAAAGGAAAGGTGCTTGGAGTTCCAGATGCGGAAAAAGATGCAAAATCTTTAAATCTTTCATTAGTAACAGAGTATTATTCTAAATAAAAAAATATGGACACATCAAGATTTATTTTACAACCAAATATTCAATTTAGAGATTTAGGAGAGAACTTTACGAGGTTTGAAATATCTCCTCTTAATAGAGGTTATGGAGAATCTATTGGAAATGCATTAAGAAGAATATTGCTTTCATCAATTCCGGGAGCATCAATAGTTTCTGTAAAATTTTCTGGAGTAAACCATGAGCTTTCAACTATAAAAGGTGTTCGTGATGATGTTTTATCAATAATGATGAAATTGAAAAAAATTAGAATCAAGGTTAAATCTGGCGAGCAAGCAAATTTATACTTAAATATAAAAAAGGCTGGAAAAGTTTTTGCTAAAGATTTTGAGATATCTGGTGATGCAGAAATTGTAAATGGAGATTTAGAAATTACAGAGCTTAATAGCGATGGAGAGCTTGAAATTGAGTGTTTGGTTGAGACTGGTTTTGAATATCTTCCGGTTGAAGATAGACAAAATGAAGATATTGTAGAAGGATATTTTCCTGTTGATGCATTATTTAGTCCAGTTTTAAATGTTTCTTTTTCTGTTGAAGATGCTCGTGTTGGACAAATTACTAATTTAAATAAACTTATTTTAGAGATTAAAACAGATGGAACTGTTTCTCCAATGAATGCATTAAAACATGCAATTGATATGTTTTCGTTTTCTGCAGAAAACTTTTCTAGTGCAATTTCAAAAGCATCACCTTTAGAGGGAGAGAAGAAGAAATCTCAAATTATTGAAGAGAATCTTAAATCTACACAGCTTAAAGAACAACAAAAAAATGTAAAATCTCTTACAGTTGATGAAATAGGACTTTCACCAAGAACACTAAATGCTTTAAAAAATAATTTAGTTAATAGTGTTGAAGATATAATAAAAATTGGTAGAGAAAAAATTTCAACATTAAAAGGAATTGGTGGAAAAGCATTAAAAGAAATTTTTGAAAGATTAGAAGAATTAGGTGTAAAAATATGAAAAGTCAGACTAAATTTGGAAGAAGAAAAAAACCAAGAGAGATGATGATTAAAAATCTTGTTTGTTCTGTTATTCTTTTTGAAGAAGTTGTTACAACAAAAGCAAAAGGGAAAACGGTTAAAATGTTTTTAGATCAACTTATTTCAAAGGTAAAGAAAAAATACGAAAAAGATCCTTTGTTGGCAATGAGAGAACTAGATTCAACACTTCCAGATAAAAAAGCAGTATATAAAATTTATGAAGTTTTAATTCCTCAATTTAAAAACAGAGTTGGTGGTTATGTTTCAGTATCTCCATATATACCACGAAAAAGTGACAATGCAGAAAGAGTAAAAATAACACTATTACAATGAAGAAAACTCAACACTTATTACAAGCAGAGCAAATTGCAAAAAAAAGACAAAATAAAGGAGTATCCCCTGTTTTTGTTGATGCAAATGGAAGAACCCTTGGAAGAGTTGCAACAGAAGTAGCTTATTTGATTATGGGAAAAGATGATCCTCAATGGTCTCCATTTATTGATGCAACGGGACATAAAGTTATTGTTCAAAATCTTCAAGGTATTAGAGTAACAGGAAAAAAAGAGACAGATAAGAAATATTATAGACATTCTGAGTTTTTTGGTGGTTTTAAAGAAACAAATTTCTTTGAAGAGTGGCAAAAAAGTCCAGAAAAACTTTTTGTTAGAACAGTTTCTGGAATGTTGCCAAAAAATAAATTAAGAAAACAATTGATTAAAAATATAAAATTTGAAAAATGAAAAATTATTTTTTTGGAATAGGGGAAAGAAAAACAGCAGTTGCAAAAGCTAGAATATTCGATGGTGTTGGTAATATTACTGTGAATGGAAAAAAATTTTCAGATTATTTTCGATATGATTTTTCTGATCAATTTGTAACAACACCATTTAAAGTAACAAAACTTTCTGGAAAATTTGATGTTTCTGTTATGGTTTCTGGGGGTGGTGTTTTGTCTCAAATGGAAGCTGTTCGTCATGCAATTACAAGGGCTTTAATAAATTATGATTCTGGATTGAAACATCTTTTAAGACAGGGTGGATTTGTGACTCGTGATCCAAGACAAAAAGAGAGAAAAAAACCTGGGCTTAAGAGAGCAAGAAGAGCTTCTCAATGGAGAAAAAGATAGTGAAATGTCAGAATTATTTAACCTTTTATTTGAAATAGATTCGGTGAAATTTTTCTTTAATTTTATTCTGATTTTGTTTTTTCTTATTTCTCTAGTTATTGGTGCTTGGATTATTGATGATTCTTATAAAAGATTTGACAATAAAAATTTGGCGATTTTTATCGGAGTATCACTTTCTTTAACAAGTATATTCGGTCTTATAATTTATACAATTATTAGACCAGACACAACTTCAGTAGAAAGAGCTAAATTGTTAACTTTTGAGGAGCTTGAACTTTCACGACTTGGGAGCAAATCTTGCGTGTTTTGTAAAAAAGAGATTCCAATTGATTCCGTTTTTTGTTTTTCCTGTGGAAAAGCCGTTGCTACCGAATGTCCAAATTGTAAATCCTTAATAGAGATTAAGTGGAATTATTGTAAAAAATGTGGTGCATCAAAAAACACTCTTGGTAAAAATGATGAAATTCCAGAACATATAAAAAAAATTAAAAAAATTTCATCTAAAATAGAGAAAAATGATCTGTATAATCAAGAAAAAGTTATCGAAAACGAGTCTTTTGTTTCAGATTTAAGAAAGTTTTTTATTGATACATTTTTTAAGATCAAAGATTTATTAAAAACTAAATCAGCAAAATGAGCATAGATTATAAAAAATTATTTGATTTAAATTTTTATTTTGAAAACAGTGTTTCAGAAAACGGAGATCTTTTTAGGCTGATTTTTTTAAGTTTTGCATTTTTTTTAATGTTTTCTGGTTTATTTTATGCTTTATCAATAACAATTTTTAGACAAAAAAAGAACGATTCAGTTTCTCTTTCAGTAAAAAAAATTTGGGTTCAAAAATTTTCTAATCAAATTTTCTGGGTGAGTTTTCTGGGTCTTTTATTTGCATTTTTTAGGTCAGAGCAAGCTGGAGCTGATTATTTTTTACTTATGAGATTTTGGCTTGCTTTATCAATTTTTGTTTTGGTTGGTGTTTTGCTCTTTAATTTATATCTTTTATTAAAAGTATTGCCAAAAGATATAAATGAAATTAAAAGAAAGATGGAGAAAGAGATGTATATCAAAGGAGGCAGAAAAAATGAAAAACAATAATTTTCTAAATATATTTTTTGTTTTTGGTTTTTTAATAAGCTTTCTTTTTTCCTTTTCTCTTTTTGAGGCAACAGATGTATATTTAACAACAAAAAAAAATGATTAAATTTAAATTAAAAAGAATTGGACGAAAAAATGTTCCAACATATAGAATTGTTTTGGTTGAATCTACAAAATCACCAAAATCAAGATTTATAGACGATATTGGTTTTTATGATTCAGTTTCTGGAAAATTCAATGTTGATTCAGAAAAAGCAAAAAATTGGATTTCTAAAGGTGCAAAAACGAGCGAAACTGTTTATATGCTTTTTTATAAAGCTGGAATCGTTAAAGATGCACCAGTTAAGAAAACAAAAGTTGTTATTAAAAAAGAAGAAGTTAAAAAATAAATTTAAAATTTAATATTTAATAATTTTAGGAGGTCAAGATGTCAGCAGATGTCGATTTTGTAAAAGCAGTAGTAACAGCTTTGGTTGATTTTCCAGAAGCTGTAGAAGTTGAAAGGGCAATAGATGAAATGGGTGTTCTTTTAACTTTGAAGGTTGATAAAAGAGATATGGGAAAAATTATTGGTAAAAAAGGAAGAATTATTAGTGCAGTAAGAGTTCTTCTTGGAGCATTGGGAATGAAATTGAAAGCAAGGATTAACTTGAAAGTTTGGGAACCAGAAAAAGAGAACGGCAGTTCTTATTCTTCAAATTATGAATCTAATTCAGCTGGAAATCAAGATCCAACAGATGTTTCAGATCTTGTCTAAAAAATGAAAAAATCAAAAATTTTGATTTCATCTTTAGCAACCCTCTTTTTTTTTGGAGGGTTGTTTTCTATTGGGTTTCTTGCAGGAAAACTGAATTTGAGGCAAAAAATAGATGAATATCTTAAAAAAATAGATAAAAATATTGTAGCTGATATTTCTGAAAATTTAAGAACATATTTTAAAGAAGATATTTCTTCAAGAGATTTTAAAATATCTTATGAAAAATCTAAAAATATAGATATCTCTATTAAAGCTTCTTTATCGGTTTTGGAACCAGAAAACGAAGCTATTATTGGATATTTTTCATTTTTTTCAAAGAAAGAAAATTTTGATATAAATTACATAAATTTACTTCTTTTTTTAGAAGGAAAAATAAAATTTTCAGATTTAGTAGATAATTCTATTCTTATCTCTGATAAAAAACTTGAACCTATTTTAAAAGAAGTTTTAGAAAAGAAAATTTTTGATCAAATTCATTTTTTTGATAATTTTTCTAAAGAATATCAAAAAACAATTGTTGTAGATTCTTCAAATTCTGCAAATAATCCTAATATGATATTTTTCCTTCCAGCAAAAGAAAAATATTCAGATTTGTATTTTGTTTCAATAGATCGAAAAATAATTTTTGATAAAAAATCTTCAATTTTAGAAATCAATCAAGATGATTTAATAAATTATCCTTTAAAAATTATTATTACCACTTCTGTTTCTGAAAATATCTATGCAAAAAAAATAGAAGAACAGGTTGTGAAAAAATTTAATGACATTTTTGGTTTTGAATTTTTTGAAAGTTCAAATTTGATTAGTACACAAGAGAATATTTTATAATAAAATTTTTAAATTTATTATTTATTATCCAGGCTTTTTATTAAAAAAATTTTAAATATATATATATTTGGTTTTTAAAACGATTCTTTTAAATAATTTGTTAAATATCTAAAATTTTAACAAAATTCTTGACAATAAAATTTTTTATGCGAAAATTAATAAAAGAAAAGTAGTTAAATAAAGATGATATTTTTCAATATTCAGAAAAACAGTGAAATTAGTTTTAAAAGACATAATAGAATTTTATCTTATTCTAAAAAGTTTTTTATAAAAAATCATAAATTGGGAACAAATACTATTTTTGGAACAATATCTTTAGTTTTATCTATTTTTATAGCAGTTTTCGGTTGGAAAAATTTTTTAAATAATACAAATGCAATAGAAGAGAGAGATTTTGAAAAAAATAATTCATCTTTAAATTTAGAAATTCAATCTGCTTCAGAAAGCATTTATACACAATCACTAAACCAAATGAAAATTTCTTTTTTAGAACAATCAAATAGTGTTCTAGAAGAAAACTTAGAACAGCCTAAAGATTTATCTAAGAAAAATTCACAAAATATACAAGAGGTTGTTTTGCAACCAAAAAAAGTTGTTAAACCTGAAGTTAAATATACTAAACCTAAAGAAGAAAGCAATATAAATAATTCTCAAAACAATACACAAGAAAACATCAATCTTCCTCCTACCAATGATTCAAATTCATCAGAAACAATAGTTGAAGAACCAAGCGAAGAAGGGAGTGTTCCTGAAGAGCAGGAAGATGTTCAAAATTTACCTCCAGTAATTTCTTCTAGTCCATCTTCATCTTCTGTTTATTTTGGGGATTCATTTATTTATCAAATTTCTGCATCGGATCCAGATTTAAATGAATTAACATACAATATTTCATCTTCAGAATTTGATGTTTTTTCAGATAGTAGGGTTGATTCGTCTTTGTTTATGAGTGTTGCAAGAATTTTTAAATTTACTCCACAAGCTTCAGATATTGGACAAACTTTTAATTTTTTACTTTCTGTTTCAGATGGAAGTTTAACAGCAAATCAAAATTTTTCACTCTCTGTTTTAGATCCCGGTGTAAAAATTGAATTAGATCATCCTATTTCTGGACAGGTTGTTTTGACAGGAGAAACAATTGAGATGAGAGCAGAAGCAACATATGTTGGAGTTCCTGTTGATTGGTTAGAAGATCAATTTGTTTGGTTTGTAAAAAATGAAACTACAGGAAGTAGTTTTGCAATGTTTGGAAGAAATGTTTCAGCATCTTTTTTGGAAGCTGGAGATTATACAATCACAATTACAGCAGAAGATCCAGAAGATTCGTCAAAAAGTTATTCGAAATCAGTTTCTATTGTTGTTCAATAATATTTTTAACTTTTTATATATTTTTAAATCTTTTATCAAAAATATATTTAATTTTTTCTTATGTTTTTGAATTAATGATTATAAGCATTTTAATAATATTAAAATTCTCTTGATTTTATTTTTTTTT
>DYJS01000002.1:59409-77520 GCA_020723005.1 Candidatus Methylomirabilis sp.
TAATGATTATAAGCATTTTAATAATATTAAAATTCTCTTGATTTTATTTTTTTTTGTTAGTAAAACTTACATTTTATTATTAAAAAAGTTAAAATGAAACAAAAAATAATTAAAGAAATAAAATTAGCTAGTGAAAGGTTTAGTAAATTTTGGAGTGAAAACAGTATAGAACCTCTTACAATGTTTTTCCCCTTTAAAGGTAATAATTATAGGAAAGAATATCAAAGACTTTTAGAAGGTAAAGCTGGTAGTCAAATAGAAACAGAAAGAGCTGAGACTAGAGGGGGTGTTGCTTTATTAGTATCTATTGTAAAGATTTTAGTATTTTTTATAATTAACATTACTGCTTTAGATTCTATAGAAAACATACAAAGCGAACAAGCTATAGTAAGAAATTTAGAATATGTAAAACTTTTATTACCAAGTGTTTATTCTGCTATAGAAGGTTACTTTGGAATGAAATTGCTAGCGGCTCCTAGATATCAAGAACAAGTACAGCCGACGGAAGAACAAAACTAGCTTCTACAGAATAATTTTTCATAAAAATTTTTAGGTTCAAGAGAAAAACTTGAACCTTTTTATTTTCTATTAGACAATTATTTTTTTGGTGTAGAAAACTTTTGCAAAGTTGCGGTTTAGAGCTCGTAAGATTTTAATAAATTTTTGAAGCACTTTTACAAGCGATTTTAAAAATTTATTATTATTTTATACAAATGTATCAATCAAACAACTCACAAAGAGGTTTTGCTAGTTCAAAACCACATTTTTCAAATGATAATTTTTGAGGAAGAAATTTCAGTGGAAGAAGTTTTTCTTGTGGAAGAGGTTCTAGAAGAAACAGAAATTCTGAAAGAAGAATTATTGATGTTTCAAAATTTATCAAAAAAGTTGATTTTACTTTTCAAGAAAATGTTTATGAAGTTTAGAACTCTTTTAAAAGTTTTAATTTAGCAACAGATATTTATAAAAATTTGGAATATAAAAAATATGAAAATCCATTTCCAATTCAAGATCAAGCAATTCCATATATTTTACAAAATCGTGATCTGGTTGGAATTGCAAACACTGGAACTGGAAAAACTGGTGCATTTTTAATCCCTCTCATAAATAAAGTTTTTTCAAATCGAAATGAAAAAGTTTTGATAATTATTCCAACTCGCAAACTTGCTTTTCAAATTGATGAAGAATTTAATGATTTTAGTTATGGAATGAAGATTTTTCTGCACTTTGTATTGGTGGAACAGATATTTGAAGACAAATTTACGATTTGCGAAGAAATCCAAATTTTGTGATTGGCACACCTGGGAGGCTTCAAGATCTCGAAAAACGGGGTGTAATAAATATGAAAAATTTTAAAAATATCGTTTTAGATGAAGTTGATAGAATGTTTGATATGGGCTTTGTGGACGAAATAAAAGAACTTTTAACTCGTCTTCCAGAAGAAAGACAATCCTTATTTTTTTCTGCAACAATTCCAAGATCAATTGAGGTTTTAATATCAGAATTTTTGAAAAATCCAATTCGTATTTCTGTAAAAACTGTGGAAACTGCTGAAAATGTTGATCAAGATATTGTTCGTGTGATTGATAGAAATAAAAAAATTGAACAGCTTCATGAACTTTTGATAAATCCAGAATTTAAAAAAGTTTTAATTTTTGGTGAAACAAAAAAAGGTGTGGAAGATCTCACAAATGAGTTATATGATCGAGGTTTTAAAATTGAATCTATTCATGGAGACAAAAGACAAAATAAACGAGAAAAAGCACTTAGACTTTTTAAACAAAATTACATAAATATTTTAGTTGCAATAGATGTTGCTGCAAGAGGACTTGATATCTTTGATGTCACCCATGTGATAAATTATGACATTCCAAAACTTATGAAGATTATGTTCACAGAATTGGAAGAACTGGACGAGGAAACAAAAAAGGGTTTGCTTTAACTTTTGTGAGTTAAGTTTAAAATTATTTTGGTTGTTCAGTAAATGGAGTTTGTGTAAAAAAAACTGCTCTTTCATTTTTATCAAAATTTTTCATTATAGGTGCAATATGTCCTGTAAAATACTCTACTGTTAAAACTTGTGACTCTTTATTATAGGAAAAAAATAAAATTTCTGTTTGAGAGATTACTATCTTTCCGATTCCGTCGTTTCTAGTGTAACTTATTGGTTCATTTCCACTTAATGTATTTATATATTTTACTTCTTTTATGCGAAATTTAATCTCTCCTAATTGTTTTTTAATATGTGGAATTATTGTTTTTTTAACTATTTCTTCTGTTAAATTATATTTGTAATATTCTAAATTTCTTTGTACAGAATCTAAATAATCAATTATACTCAAAACTGTTTGCCTATATTTTTCATAATTTTGTTCTGCTTGTGATACTTTTTTTGTCATTTTAAAAATTTAATTATAAAATTTGATTGTTTTCGTATGTTAGTTTAGAGAGAGAGAGATTTGTCAAGTTAAAGTTTAAAAAATTATAAAAATGAGAGAATTAAAATTTTTTAATACATTAACTAGAAAAAAAGAGGTTTTTGAACCAATAAACCCAAAATTGGTTACATATTATCATTGTGGTCCAACTGTGTATTCTTATCAACACATTGGAAATATGAGATCTGCATTTGTTTCTGATCTAGTTGTTCGAACTTTAAAATTTTTCGGCTATAATGTTTTGTTTGTAAGCAATATGACAGATGTTGGACATTTAGATGGAGATAATGATGGAGATGCTGACCAAGGAACAGACAGGATGGAGAAAGCAATAAAAAACTTATCTTCTGATTTGGCAAAAATTATTGATAAAAATAAAAATTTATCTCTTCAAGTTGCAAATTTTTTTGCAGAAGATTTTTTGAAAACTTGTGATGCATTAAATTTTATTCGTCCAGAAGAAACAGGTGGAAAAAGAACAAAACCAACAGAAGAGATTTTAGGTCAGATTGAATTTATTCAAAAACTTTTGGATAAAAATTTTGCATACATAACAAGCTCTGCAATTTATTTTGACACTTCAAAGTTTTCTCGTTATGGAAAATTTTCTGGTCAAAATTTGGAAGAAAAACAAACTGCAAAAAGAGATGTTAGTAAAAAAACTGGAAAATCTATTGAAATTGTCATTGATCCAGAAAAGAGAAATCAAACAGATTTTTCTCTTTGGTTTTTTCTTGTAGGAAATTATAAAAATCATGAACTTCATTGGAAGAGTCCTTGGGGAGAAGGTTTCCCCGGTTGGCATATTGAATGTTCGCAGATGAGTAAAAGGTATTTAGTTGATGAAAATCCAAACTATCCAAATGATGCAGAATTTTTAATTGATATTCATTCTGGTGGAAAAGAACATATTCCAATTCACCACGAAAATGAAATTGCTCAAACAGAGTGTGCTACGGGGAAGAGATTTTCAAAATTTTGGATTCATCTTGAACATCTAACGGTTGATGGAAAAAAGATGAGTAAAAGTTTGGGAAATGTTTACACAGTTTTTTCAAACCCAGAATTTGATTCTCTTGAAGCTCATGGATTTTCTCCTCTCGATCTTCGTATGTTTTTTTTACAAGCACATTACAAAACTGCACAAGATTTTACTTGGAAGAGTTTGGAAAGTGCGAGAAATTTTCGAATAAATTTAATAAAAAATGTTCAAATTTGGACTAATAGAAGTTTTGCAAAAATTCATTCTCAAAATTTTAAAAACATACAAACTCAAAGTATTTTAGAAAAATTTAAAGAAGCAATTTTTGATGATTTGCACATTGAAAATACAATTCCAGTTATTTCTGAACTTATTGAAATGCCAGAGGAAAAAATCGCATCAAATGAAAAGTTGTCAATAATTTTTATTTTTGATGAAGTTTTGAAATTAAATTTGAAACAAGAGTCTGAAAGGGTTTTACAACATCAAAATCGAGAAAAAATTTTAAATTTAATTTCCGAGAGAGCGAAATTAAAAAATCAAAAAGATTTTGTGAAATCTGATGAAATTAGAAAAATTTTACTAAATGATTTTGGTGTAATTTTGGAAGATACAAAAGATGGAACTGATTGGTATTTGAAAAATTAGGTAAAAATTAAAAATTATTGCTAAGTTTTTTAAAATTATTAGTAAGAGAAGTGAAGTAATTAATTTTCATTTGCAAACACCATCAGTACAAGAATTGGTAAAAGTTGGTGCTCATATTGGGCATATAAAAAATAACTGGAATCCAAAAGCAAAAGCTTTTATTGTTACCAGAATCAATGGAGTTGATATTATTGATTTAGAAAAATCAATTAAACAAATTCAAACAGCTCAAGAATTTTTGAAAGAAGTTGTTTCAAAAGGTGGAAATGTTCTTTTTGTTGGAACAAAAAGACAAGCAAAAAAATCTATTGAAGAGATTGCGAAAGAAGTTGGAATGCCTTTTGTTTCCTCAAGATGGCTTGGTGGAACTTTAACAAATTTTTCTACAATCAGAAGAAGGTGCAATTATTTTGAAAGAAAAGAAGCAAGAGAAAAAACAGGTGCTTTTGAAGATTTGTCAAAAAAAGATAAATCAATAATGCAAAAAGAATTGTTAAAATTAAAAGTGTTTTTTGATGGTTTAAGAAAACTTCGAGATCTTCCTTCTGCTATTATAATTATTGATCCAAATATTGAGCAAATTGCTTTTCGTGAAGCAAAACAATTGAAAATTCCAGTAATTGCAACTGCGGATACAAATATTGATTGGACAAAAATTGATTATCCTGTTTCTATAAACGACGATAATTCAGATTCAATTTTCACACTTCTTTCTGCATTTTCTGTTGCAATCAAAGAGGGTTTAAAAAATCAAGTTCAAAAAGTAACACAAGTAACAAAACAATAATTTTTAAACTTAAAAAATTTTTATGACAGATTTGGAATTAGTAAAACAATTGCGACAGATTACACAGGTTGGTTTTTCGGATTGTAAATCTGCACTAGAAGAATCAGATTGGAATCTTGATAAAGCAATTGAAATTTTGAGAAAAAAAGGAATTGCAAAAGCTGGGAAAAAAGCTGGAAATAAAACTTTAGAAGGAGTCGTTGCTTCGTATATTCATTCTGGAAATGGTCTTGGTGCAATGGTTCAGCTTGGTTGTCAAACAGATTTTGTTGCAAGAAATGAGGATTTTGTAAAACTTGCACAAGAGATTGCTATGCATGTTGCAGCGATGAATCCAGAATTTGTTTCACGAGATCAAGTTCCACAAGAAAGGTTGGACAAGGAAAAAGAGATTATTTTGGCACAATCTGGTGATCTTTCCAAAAAACCAAAAGAGGTCCAAGAAAAGATTGTAGAAGGGAAGTTGTCAAAGTTTTTTGAAGAGATTTGTTTAATGAATCAAAAATTTGTTAAAGATGATTCTAAAACAATTGAGGAGATTATTAAAGAGTCAATAGCAAAAGTTGGAGAGAACATTCAAATAGTTAGATTTGCTAGATTTTCTGTAAAGTAAAAATTTAAAAATTTTTTATGGAGAATAAAAATAACAACCAAAGAAAGAAGATTACTCAAAATGAGTTTATACTTTTTTTTGGCTTAGTTTTTTCTTTTTTTTCTGTTTTAATGCCTTGGTATATTCAAAATAATGTATTTTCATATTCTGGTTTAGCTTTTTTTGGTGGTGGAATTGTTTCTTTTGCATCAATTGTTTCTATGATAATTATGATTTTACCTTTTGCAGATGTTGAGCTAGATGATCTTATATCTAACTTGAAAATTTCAGATGAAAAAATGATTTTTTTTGGTTCTGTTATAACCTTAGCATCTCTTTCTCTAAATTTAGTTTTAGTTTTTTTAAGAATTTTGTTTGATTTAAACAACAGATCTTTTGGTTCTGGTTTCTTTTTTGGAATAATTACACTTCTTATTCTTTTTTTTGGCATTAAAAAGTATAAAGAAGAAAATAAATTAGATTGGAAATTGTCTGAAGATAGAGTTAAAAAAATAAACAGAGATTCTGAGTTTCAAGAAAATGACAGTTTTTTAGAAGAAGAATCTTCTTTGGAAGAGGAAGAAAATGACGATAAGAATGATTAATCTAATTAATTTTTTAAAAAACTAGAAAGGCGATGTAGCTCAGCGGTAGAGCAGTGCCTTCATAAGGCATTGGTCAGTGGTTCAAACCCACTCATCGCTACAAATAAAATAAAAATGAAGAAGATTTTTTTATCAATTTTTTTAATTACATTTTTTTTATCAGGTTGTAATATTTTTTCAAAAGATGATTCTTCTGAAAAGAAATCCTCTTCTGAAATTTTAGACGAAGTTCCAACCGGTGAACTTTATTATTTTTACTCAGATTCTTGTCATCATTGTTCAAATGTTAATACATATTTTCTTGAAAATGATATTTATAAAAAATATGCAATATCAAAATTTGAAGTTAGTGAAAAAGGTGTAGCAGAAAAATTTTATTCATTTGTAGAAAAATATAATGTTCCAAAAGAAGATCGGGGGGCAGTTCCTTTTATAATTTCTCGTGAAAAATATTGGATTGGAGATCAAACAATTATTGATGCTCATAAAAATGGAGAATTTGAAATTGCAAAAAAAATGTAAAACAAAACAAGATTTTAAAAAATGAAAAATAAAAAATTTTAAATTTTTTTGAAAATTTTCAATTTTAGATTTTATTTTCAATTTTTATATTTTATTTAAAGGATATTTAAATTTTTTAAAAAAATAAAATTAAAAAAATAAAATGAGGTTTTTAAAAAAATTTTCAAATTTTTATTGATAATTTTTTTATTTTACAGGATAAATTTTGAAAATTATAGAAGTTTTAACTTTTATTAAAAATTCTATTGATTTTTTGAATTTAAAAATTTTATGAAAGTTGTTTTTGATGCAAGATTTTTTGGAACTCGTCACACTGGACTTGGAGTATATTCTGAAGAGTTGATAAAAAATATGGTTAAACTTTTTCCAAATGATCAATTTATTGCACTTTTTAACTCTCCAGAATTTGATGAATGTAAAATTATTTCACCAAATTTTTCAAAAATTTTGATTAACATTCCAACTTACTCAATTTCTGAACAATTCAAATTAATAAAAATTTTAAATGAGCTGAAACCAGATATTGTTCATTTTTTAAATTTTAATAAACCAATTTTTTATTTTAAACCAAACATCTACACATTTTTTGATCTCACTTTGCTTCGACACGAAGGAAAAAGATATGCAAAAAAATCATTTTTAGAAAGATTTGTTAGGAAAGTTTTCTATATTTTTCAACTTTTTGCAGGTAGTTGGAGTTCTAGTAAAATTCTCTCTATCACAAATTTTGCAAAAGATGATTTTGTAAAAACTTTTAAATTTATTCCAAAAAATAGAATTGTTCCAATTTGGCTAGGGTATGATAAAAATAAATTTAATGAAAATATCTCTGAAGAATCCGTTAGAAAAGTTTGTAAAAAATTTGGTTTAACAAAAAAATTTGCACTCTATGTTGGAAACGATAGACCTCACAAAAACTTAGATAGACTTGTGATTGCTTGGAGTAAGTTGCCAAAAGATATTCAAGAAAAATATGATCTTGTTTTTGTTGGAAAAATGTCTGAAGATTCTTCTGCGAAAAAAATTGCAAAAGAGTATGGTGTGAATGCAAAATTTTTAGGTTATGCAGATGATGAAGATTGGCCAGTTCTTTTTAAAGCTTCACATATTTATGTTTTTCCATCACTTGCAGAGGGGTTTGGACTAACAATTATTGAAGCAATGGCAACTGGTTCTGTTGTTGTTTCCAGCTTTGCAACAACACTTTCAGAAGTTGGTGGAGATTCTGCAATATTTTTTGATCCACTTGACATAGATGACATGGCAAAGAAGATACAAGAAGGTTTGGAAAATGAAGTTTTGCGAAAAGAGATGAAAGAAAAAGCAAGAAAACACATTCTTCTTTTTGATTGGGAAGAGTGTGCAAGAAAAACTTATTCAGAGTATTTGAGAATTTTAATTAAAAAAAATTAAATTTTTAAAAATTATTTTTTGATTTTTGTTTTCTTGTTGGTTTATATAGTTATCTATTTCTCTATTGGTTTATATATTTTATATATTTATCTATTTTGTTTCTTTGTTTTATACTTGGATCTATTGCTTCGTTTATAACATATGTTCCGATTCTAACTATTAATATAGCAATTATTACAGAAATACAGATTTCTGAAATTAATAAAGTTTTAAAAATTTAGGATCTTTTTGCAAAATCTCGTATAAAAATTGAGCATTCTCTAGTTCTTGTTTTTGAAAGTTAAATAAGTCGTTTAGTAAAAATTCTTCAAACTTAACTATATTTTTTAATTTTAAAATTTTTTAAATGTGTGTTTTTTTATAAAAAAATTTTTTAAAAAATCAAGAACAAAAACTCTTGCAAAACTTTTGAAAAAATTTTAGAGAGAGCTTGATCGGGGTGTAGCGCAGTTGGCTAGCGCGTCTGTTTTGGGAACAGAAGGTCGTGAGTTCGAGTCTCACCTCCCCGACATTTTTTTGGGCGATTAGCTCAGTTTGGTTAGAGCACTTGGTTTACATCCAAGGTGTCAGGGGTTCGAATCCCTTATCGCCCACTTTTTTATTCTATCTTTTGAATCATATTCCTTCCCTCTTTACATATCTCTTTGAATGGACAAAATTGACAGGTAAATTTATCAGGAGTAGCCAAAAAATTTGAAGATTTAATTTCTTCAATAATTTTTCGTATAGAGTCTTCAATGTTATCTGGTTTCGAAATTTCCAGAATTGCATTTGGAATATCTGTTGTGATTTCCCATAAAATTCCATTTTCTGCTTCTGGAAAAAGTAGAAAATATTCTTGAATCTGTTCTTTATTGTTTTTTTCAAATTCTACATCAGTTTTTGAGATCCAGTTTTTTGCTTCCTCTTTTGTTTTGAAATCAATAATTGAAATTTTATCTTTGATTTTTGCGATAAGATCTATTCTTCCTTCAAAAATAAAATCACCAAAATTTTTTGAAAAACTTTCTTCAACATACATAATTTCCATCTCTTTTTCATAAAATTCTTTTATATATTTATTTATTGCAAAAACCCCTTTTTCAAAAAGTAAAATATTCCCAGTTAAATTTTTTAAAGCAAATTTTAAATAATTTTCTCCTTTTTCAATATCAAATTTTTTTGTTTCTTGATATCCTTTGTTTAAATTTAAAATTGTGTTATGTAGAACAGAACCAAACAAAACTTCTTTTTTTTCTCCTTCAGAGATATTTTTGATGTATTTAAAATAAAATTTTTTTGGACAAATTTTGAATGTATCTATTTTTGAATGTGAAAAATTTTTTTGCTTTAAAACAGATGTTCTATCAATTGTAAAATCATTTTTTGTATTTTGAAACGGAATTACTATATGAGCTGTTAAGTTTTTTAAAATAGATTTTTCTTCTAAAATTTCAAACTTATCTTTTGATTCTTCAATAAATTCAATTGCTTTTTGTTCTTTTTTAAGATCTGGATGTTTTTTGCTCCAAGATATTTCTAAAGATTTTTTTGCTCTAGTAACACCAACATAAAAAATTCTTCTTTTTTCATCTTCTTGGTTTTCTAAATTTTCTGATTGTGGTAATAGATAAATTTTTTCCGTAGATTTTTCTTTTTGTTTGGTTGCATTTATTAAAAAAACATAATCAAATTCAAGACCTTTTGATTTGTGAATTGTTAAAAGATTTACACCTTTTGATTCTATAGAATTTTCATTTTCAAGAAAATCCATATCAGAGATTTCAGTATTTATTACTTCTCCTCTTTCGATTTTTAAAGCTCCAATATAATCAAGAAAATGAACAATTGAATTTTGAAATGGAAATTTTTCCAAAAATTTTTTTATTTCTGAAACAATTGATTGAATAGAATTTACATAAACAAGATTTTTTTCATCAGAATTTAAAATTATATTTTTGAAATATGGTATATCATTTAACAAAAATATCGTTGCATCGCTAAGACTCTCTTTTTTTGAAAGTTCTTTACACTTTTTTCCAATATCTATTATCTCGTCATATTTTATTAGAGAATTTTCGCTTTTTAAAATATCTTCAAGAAGGGAGCTTTCACTTTTTTCTGCATTTACAAAAAGATCAAGAATTTTATTTTTATCAAGATTTAAAAGAGGGTTTACAAGAAGTCCTAACATATCTTGATTTGAGTTAAATAAAGATACACGAAGAAAAGATATGAAAAGATTAACAACATTATTTGAAAAAAATGAATATTTTTGAGTAGAATTAAAATTTGTTGTGATTTTTAAATTTTCTAATTCGGAATTTATGTATTCAAGCTCTCTGTTTGCAAACGATAAAACTGCAATTTGCTCTGGTTCAACACCTTCTTCAATTAAAGCTTTTATTTTTAAAGAGATTTGCTGAGATTCTTCAGAAAAGGTTTCAAATTCCAGAAGTTTTGGCTTATAATCTTTGTTTTGATCTGTTGCAGAAATTAAAGAAGTTTTATTGTTTGAAATTTTATCTAAAGTTTCAAATTTTGAATTTTGAGATATGCTGTGAGCTAAATTTAAAATTCCTTGATTTGATCTGTAATTTTGGTCTAAAAAAATTGTTGTTGCGTTGTATTTTTTTGGAAATTCTAAGATATTTTTTATTGTTGAGCCACGAAAACCATAAATTGCTTGTTTGTCATCTCCAACAATTGTAATTGGGGAATCTTTTGGTGGAAAAAGAAGTTCAATTAACCTATTTTGCCCATAATTTGTGTCCTGAAATTCATCTACCAAACATGCATCAAATTTATTTCTAAAATGGAGTAAGATATTTGGTTTCTCTTCAAATAATTTAATTGTTTTTGATATTAAATCAGAAATCGAGAGGATATTTTTTTCTAATTTAAAATTTTCATATTCAAAATATATTTCAGAAAATTCCTTCATTTTGGAAATTTCTATTTTGTATGCTAGTTCAAGATCAAGATCTTTTTTTGAAGAAGATTTAAATTGATTTGAAAAATTTTCAAAATTAAAATTTTCAACAATCTTTTGATATTTTTCTGGAGATATTAAAAGTTCGTTCATCTTTTCAAAAGACGGAATTAGTCTGCTGATTGATTTATTTGGATTGGAGTGAGAAAGAAATATATTAAAATTAAAATTTTTGATATTTTTTTCTACAAGAAATGTAATATCTTTTAATCCAAAAACTGAGAAATTTGGCGAAATATCTATATCTATTCCAGATTCTCGCAAAACCCTATCTCCAAATTTATGAAAATTTGTAATCCATAAATCTGAATATTTATTTAATCTTGGCTCTATCCTATCAAGCATTTCATCAGTTGCTTTGTTTGTAAATGTGATTGTTAGAATTCTTGAAGGATCTTTATGAAAATTATTAACTATATGAAGAAATCTCTCTGATATGACTTTGGTTTTTCCTGTTCCAGCACCGGCAATAACAAGAAGTGGTTGAAGTGGAAATTCAACAGATTTTTTTTGTAAATCATTTAAATCGTCCAAATCTCTTTTTTTCAAATTTATATGAAATTAAATTAAAAAATTTTCAAATAAATAATTAGTTTCTAAAATGTTTATAAAAAATTTAGAGAATATTTTGAAAATTTTTTTCTTTATAAATTTTGATTATTTTTTGGTTTTCAACCTTGTTTTACAAAGTTCAAATATGAGCGGAAATTCTGCGAAAATTTCTCCAAGGTGACCACCACCCCAAAATTCAATTTCTGAGGAATTTAAATTTTTTGCAAAAGTTTTTGGGTGAATTTGACTCATATATGGATCGTTGTCGGAATAAATCGTGTAGGATTTTGTGATTCTTTTTTTAAATTTTCCCAATCAAAATCTTCTTTCCAAAATGTGGAATTTACAGAATTAACCTGCCAATCGCAATTTAGTTTATCTAAAAAAGGTGAAACAAAAATTGCAGAATCTAGTTGAAGATTAAATTTTTCTACAATGTGTAAAATAAAAAGTGGTCCAAGAGAATGACCAATAAAACATAATTTTTCATTCTTTTTAATTTTTGGCAAAACTTCTTTTTCAAAAAATTTTAACCAGTTTTCTAAATTTTGATTATTAGATTTAATATCCAAAGATATCCTATGATCTTTATCAAAGATTGTTTGATTTTTTGCAATTGCAGTTTCCGAATTTTGAGCAGAAAATTCATCCCAGTTTTCAACTGGAAATTGTGGTAAGATTACATCTTGCCTAAGGTTCTCTAGTTTTTGTTTTAAATTTGGGAACCAATTTCCTTTTTTGATCCAAACGATCCGTGAAAAATTATAAATTAAATTTTTAAAAATTATATTTTAACTTTTTTTAAAAAGCCTATTTTACATAGATTTTTATGAAGTTAAATTTTGAAGTTAGAAATTTTTATTTATTATCAAAAGTATAATTTAATGGATTTGTTGGTTTGTTTTTATATCTAATTTCAAAATGTAGATGTGGTCCTGTGCTCCATCCCGTTGTTCCTTCAAGTCCAATTATTTGCCCCTTTTCAACTTTATCACCTTTGGAAACTTTAAATGCTGACATATGTCCATAATATGTTTTGTAATCACCTCCGTGGTCTATTACAACAAGGTTTCCATACCATCTTTGATATGTTGCAGTAATAATAGTTCCAGATTTTGATGCTCTAATTGGAGTTCCAGATTTTGTTGCAATATCTATCCCTGTGTGGTTTGGATTAAAACTAGTTTTTCCAAAATATTGTGTAATTTTTCCAGACATTGGCCAATACCAATTTTCTGAAGATAAATTTGCATCGTTTGAAATATTAACTTGAGTTGGTTGATATGTTGGGGTTATGGTTTTTGCTACCTCTGGAGGTCTTCCGTTTGGAATTGTAATTGTTTGTCCTGGTGTAAATGGAATTTCAAAATTTACATCTTTTGTTTTTTGAAGATCTCCACGATATTTTTTTGCCAAAGAGGAATAGGTATCCCCTTTTTGAATCATATGAGTGATTCCGTCTACTTGTGGAATTATTAAATCTTGACCAACTTTTAGAATTGGGTTTGATGACGAAAGTCTGTTTGAATAAATAATACTTGAAGTTTTTAATTCAAAATCTGATGCAATTTTGCTAACCGTATCTCCAGCTTGAACCTTATAAATTATAGGTTTTTCCCTATCTCTTTTTGGAATAATAATTTCCGCAAAAGTTGTCGAAACTGGAACGCTTCCATCTCCAAAAATATTATTTGAAGTTTCTTCAGTAAAATATAAAGATTCTTCTGCAAGAGTTCCATATGCAAATCCAGAATTTTGTTTTGCAAAAAATATGCTCATTGCAGAGAAAGAAAGGATTGTTAGAAAGTTAAAAACAGAATATTTTGTAGGAACATTTTTAGAAAAGATCTTTTTTTCTTCCTTGTTTATATATTTTTTAACATTTAAAATAAGCTCTTTAACAGATTGAATTTTCTGACTTTTTTTTATCTTGTTTAGAATCTCTAAACTCATAAAAATTTAAACATCAGAAATCTAACTATTTTTTTTGTTATGTCAAAATGACGAACAGGCTGTTTGTTTTTTAAAAAAATGTATTTTTTTAAAAAATTTTATTTATTGAACTTTTGAATTTTAGATTTTAGAAAAGATATTTTATCAAAAAACACAAAACTCTTGATTTCATTTTTTTTTTATTTAATTACAAAATGCACCAAGTGGTGTTGGCACATTAACAATCTGTAAATATGCACGATATAAGTGTTTTTTGGAAAATTCTCACAAAATTTTGGGATGAATTTTTTCTAAAAAACACATCGAGAATTTTTTGTGTCTTATATGTCCACAATTGTAATGTAATTTCAAAATTTTTTACAACCAAAATAAAGGTTGTATGTTATTGACTTTAAATAAAAGGTAATAGAAGGTAGACGGTGGATGCCTTGACACTCAAAGCCGATGAAGGACGCGGAAGGCTGCGATAAGCTTCGGGTAGGTGCCAAACAACCTGTGATCCGGAGATTTCCGAATGGGGTAACCCACTGGTATATCCAGTATCTAAAGTTTTAAAATACTTTAGATGGGAACCCGCTGAACTGAAACATCTTAGTAAGCGGAGGAAAAGAAATCGAATGAGATTCCCTTAGTAGTGGCGAGCGAAAAGGGAAGAGTCTAAACCTACAAAGCTAAACGAGTTCTAGCTTTATGCTTTGTAAGGGGTTGCGAGACTAACAGCCAAAAACTAGAATTTTTGGACAGGAATGTATGTAAATTTAATCGAAAAACTTTGAAAAATGATGCCATAGAAGGTTATAGCCCTGTAGATGAAAAGTTTACATTGCTTGGTTATGTTCTCAAGTATGTCCGAACACGAGAAACTCGGACAGAATCTGGGCCGGCCTAGGTCCAAGACTAAACACTTTGAGTGATCGATAGTGAACTAGTACCGCGAGGGAAAGGTGAAAAGAACCCCGGTGAGGGGAGTGAAATAGAACCTGAAACCGTTTACTTACAATTAGACAGAGGAGAGTTGCAAAATTAAGGAAAAAATTAAGAAAAAGTGTAAAATTAATTTTTGTTTGTTATTTTTGTTTTAATGTTTTGTGTTTAATAAAAGTATGCATGTTTTTATAAATTTATTTAAAAATTAAACAATAATTTTTCTTTAATTTTGCAACTGCTCTGATGTCGTGCCTTTTGCATAATGAGCCAACGAGTTATTGTGACTAGCAAGCTTAAGCGAGAAAAACCGCGGAGGCGAAGGGAAACCGAGTCTTAATAGGGCGATTAGTTAGTTGCAGTAGACCCGAAACCATGTGATCTAACCATGAGCAGGGTGAAGCGAAGGTAAAACTTTGTGGAGGCCCGTACAGGTAGCTAGTGCAAAAGCTTCTGATGACTTGTGGTTAGTGGTGAAATGCCTATCGAACATGGAGATAGCTGGTTCTCCTCGAAAGAGTTTTACGACTCGCCTGATATTTTAAAGATTGGGGGTAGAGCTACTGTTTGAGATTGGGTGGGTGAATAACCTGTTCATCTCTGGCAAACTCCGAATACCAATCTGTACAATATTGGAGTTAGACGGCGGGAGCGAAGTTTCGTCGTCAAAAGGGAAAGAGCCCA
Organism: Candidatus Methylomirabilis sp.; assembly: GCA_020723005.1. Lineage (GTDB taxonomy): Bacteria > Patescibacteriota > DYJS01 > DYJS01 > DYJS01 > DYJS01. Next base: position 74,481 of record DYJS01000002.1, read on the forward strand.
GACCACCTTATAAGGTCCCTAAGTTAAGTTTGAGTGGAAAAGGATGTGAAGTGATTTAGACAGCCAGGAAGTTGGCTTAGAAGCAGCCATCTTTTAAAGAAAGCGTAATAGCTCACTGGTCAAATTGCTTTGCACCGAAAATGTAACGGGGCTAAAACTTACACCGAAGAAGTGGATTGTGAATTGATTCGTCAGTTCATTCTGGTAGAGGAGCGTTCTTATTGCATTGAAGCGGGACTTGTGAGAGCTCGTGGAGTGGTAAGAAGTGAGAATGTTGGCATGAGTAGCGTATTTGGAGGTGAGAATCCTCCACGCCGCAAAACTAAGGTTTCCTGGGCAATGTAGGTCAGCCCAGGGTTAGTCGGTCCTAAGATGAGTCTAGGGATTCCTAGGGTAGTCGATGGACAACGGGTTAATATTCCCGTACTAATTTATAGTCGAAAAAAGGGCTTTAAATGGCTATTTTTTAAATATGAAAAAATGTTTGGAGCTTCGGCAAAGAACATTTGGAAATTTTTAAAGAAAAAGTATTTTTTGCTCTAGGAACGGAGGGACGATTTCTGGTAGAGGGAGCATATTTTGGCTATATATGTTTAAGTGTCTAGGCGTTTTTTGATAGGTAAATCCGTTAAAAAGTTAAGTCGAAGCACGAATACAACCACAAGTGATTGTGGGAGTCTCTTAACCCAAAGATCCTAGAAAAGCTTCGTATCCGAGAATATAAATTAACCGTACCGCAATCCGACACTGGTAGTTGAGTCGAGTAGACTAAGGTGGACGAGAGAACTCTTGAAAAGGAACTCTGCAAAACAGCGACCGTAACTTCGGGATAAGGTCTGCCTTGAATTTTTTTATTTCGGTAAAAAATATTTGAGGTCACAGCAAAAGATTGGGGGAGACTGTTTATCAAAAACATAGGTTTCTGCTAACTCGTAAGAGGATGTATAGAAACTGAGGCCTGGCCAGTGCAAGTAGGTCAACGGGAGGGGTGATGGAAGTAATTCTTAAGCTCCGAACTTAAGCCCTTGTGAACGCCGGCCCTAACCTTGAGGGTCCTAAGGTAGCGAAATTCCTTGTCGGGTAAGTTCCGACCCGCACGAATGGTTTCACGTTCTCCAAACTGTCTCTTCAAGAGTCTCGGTGAAATTACACGGCCGGTGCAAATGCCGGCTAATCATAGCAGGACAATAAGACCCCAGAAGCTTTACTCTAACTTGGCATTGATTTTGTGCTTGAGGTGCTTAGCATAGATGGGAGACTTTGATTTGTGGTTTCCGGACCACATTGAGTCATCAGTGAAATACCATCCTCTTTGAGAAACGAAATCTAACTTACAAAGTAATATCCTTTGATTAGGAAAGTGCTAGGCGGGGAGTTTAACTGGGGTGGTTGCCTCCTAAAATGTAACGGAGGCGTTCAAAGGTTGGCTTATCTGGGATGGCAATCCAGAGGAAAGTACAAAAGCGAAAGCCAGCTTGACTGTGAGTCCTACAAGACGAGCAGATGGGAAACCAGGATTTAGTGATCCGCCGTTCCTTTTTGGTAAGGACGGCGCTTACCGGCGATAAGTTACTCTGGGGGTAACAGGCTAGTCCCACCCAAGCGTTCACAGCGACGGTGGGGATCGGCACCTCGATGTCGGCTCAGCGCATCCTGGGGGTGAAGCAGCTCCCAAGGGTCGGTCTGTTCGCCCGTTAAAGCGCTACGCGAGCTGGGTTCAGTACGTCGTAAGACAGTACGGTCCCTATCCGCTATGATCGTTAGGATATTTGAGGAAATTCGTCTCTAGTACGAAAGGACCGAGATGAACGTGTCTCTGGTGTACCTGTTCTTGCGCCAGCAGGACTGCAGGGTAGCTATACACGGATGAGATAACCGCTGAAAGCATCTAAGTGGGAAACTCGTTCCAAGATTAGATATCCATGAAAATTTATTTTCTGAAGATCCCGGGAAGATCACCCGGTTGATAGTCTCTAGGTGTAAGCTCAGTAATGAGTTCAGCCGAGGAGGTACTAATGATCAAATCCTTTTATTTTAAGTCTTTTACATGCAACTTTTATTTTGTATGTAAAATTTTGAATTTCATATAATTCATAAAAATTTTCTCTCCGTGCATTTATAGATTGTTCAATTTATTCAAAAATTTAAAAAACCTGTCCGTTGGACAGGTTTTTTGTTTAAGAAATTGTTTGAATTTTTTATTTTAAACAATGGCAGTAAAATATAAATATAATTTTAGAATAAACACAAAATAGTGGCGATACAAAAATCACCATTATTTTTTTAACTGTATTTTTTTTATATTCTTCTAGTTAGGTTGAATTAGAATTATATGAATAGGTAATTTATTTAAAACAAGTTGAATTATTTGAATAAGTGAAATTAAAAATTGAGTAATTTCAGGAGAAAAATTAAGGTTTAAAATATTTAGATGTCGTGTCCATATCATGACACCGTCTGCAGACATTTTGATTGCAAAAAATTCTCTGCTTCCTGTTAATATTCTTCCAAGTTGTATAGCAAATGCTTTTTCTTCAGGATGCAAAAAGAAGTTGATTATATCAGGACCATAAAAATAATTCATTGCTAAAATAAGTACAGTCAATCCACTAGCGGTAAGTATAATTTTTCTATTTTTTTTAGCTTTTTCTCTTAATTCGAGAAGTAGCAATTTTGTTCTTTCTATTTCTTTTTGTATTCTTTCTTTTAGTTGAAGTTCTGCTTCTTCTTTTTTTGTTTTATCATCTTTCATTTTAAAAATTTAATTATAAAAATTTATCCAAAAATTTATTTTAATAAACTTAAATAACCTTTTAAGTTTTTCTTTTTATATTCTTCTAATTCTTGAAAACTAATATTAAACTCTTTAATTTTCTTAAAAGATAGAAAAATTTGTTTTAATAAACTCTCTTTTATATTTTTTCTTTAATTTTTCTTTAATTTTAAAAAATTTTCCAAGTCTGAAAATTTAAACTTGGCTATTTTATTCTAGCAGAGAGAGAGAGATGTCAAGAGTTTTTAAGAAAAATAAAAAATCTTA
>DYJS01000002.1:77620-82740 GCA_020723005.1 Candidatus Methylomirabilis sp.
ATTCTAGCAGAGAGAGAGAGATGTCAAGAGTTTTTAAGAAAAATAAAAAATCTTAAAAAAATTTTATTTTTGAAATTTTTCAAAAAGCTTTGTTGTATTGCAAAGAAAAAAATTTTTCTTAGATTTTTTTTGATTAAATAATTTTTTGTCCAGCATACCTGTTAATTCTTTAAAAAACGGAATGGCAATTTTTATTAAAGACGAACCTTGGGTTGTCACTTTTTTTCAACATGTAAATCCTGGGAAAGGAAGTGCTTTTATGAAACTTAAGTTGCGAAATTTGAAAAATGGAAAAACTTTAGAGCAAACTATAAAATCTAGCGAAACCGTTGAAGAGGCGGATGTTACAAGAAGATATTGTCAATTTTTATATTTTTCTTCTGAAAATTCTGTTTTTATGGATAATGAAACTTTTGAACAATACGAAATTGCAACAGATGTGATGGATGGAAAGCAAAAATTTTTAAAAGAGGGAACAATTTGCACAGTAATGATGCTTGATGGAATTCCTTTTTCTGCTGAACTTCCAAAAAAAGTTGAACTAAAAGTTATTGATACACCTCCTGCAGAAAAAGGAGATTCTGTAACTGGAGCAACAAAACCAGCAACACTTGAAACTGGAGCAACAATTATGGTTCCTCTCTATCTTGCAAACAATACATTAATTCGAATTAACACAGAAACAGAAACTTTTGTGGAAAGGGTGAATTAAATTTATGAATCAAAATTTATCATTCAAAAAAGATAAATCTGGAAAAATTGTATTTTTAACAAAAAAAGATAATAAGAAAACTCTTTCTGTAAATCAAACAAAATGTATAAATTGTGGTATCTGCTATGCAATTGGTTCAAAATTTTTTGAGGAGGACAAAAAAAATGGAACTGCAATCCCAAAAAATCTTCCAGAAAATAAATCAGAGGAAGAGGATTTGTCTAAAAATATTATTCCCTTTTGTCCAACAGAAGCAATAAAATATGAAGAATAAAATTTTTAATATTTAGATTTTCAAAATTTTTAAAATTCTTGACTTTGAAGAAACTATTTTTAGAAGTTAATTAGGAAATATCCCTTGGTGAAAATAGGGAGGAGGAAACACCTGATCTCATTCCGAACTCAGAAGTTAAGCTCCTTACCGCCGATGATACCCAGACATGAGTTTGTGGGAAAGTAGGAAATTGCCAAGGGTTTTTTGTTGTAAATTTTTTATTTTTTTAAAAATTTTTACAAAATATGAAGAAAGAATTTTTGCTGATGATTTGATGCAAAAAAATTATTCATATTTTTTGACAGAGCCAATTGGAAAAAATTTTCATCAAGATTTTAAACCAGATCTATCTCCAAAAGATATGCTTTCTCTTGGAATTTTTGGTGGAAAATATATGATAGATTGTAAAAATGAGTTTCCAGAAGATTTGGTTTGAAAATGCAAAACTTTCTCATGCATTTCATGATCTAAAATTAAATCTTTTTGGTGTGAATGCCAGTTAGCCACTTTCTGTTTGGAGAAAAAGGGTTGGATTTTTGAGCTTGATCCACGAGGTTGGTTTCAGTGGTATGCAAGGTATTATTTTGGTAGAAGAATTTTTGGGGAAGATAAAAGACAGATTAGAAGATGGAAAATAATAAAAAGACATATTGCACAGATTGTAAAAAATTGTGAAAATTTTGATTTTGGATGTCGAAAAGTTCAAAAACAAGCGATTTTGCACTGGAGTTACGACTCAAGAAAGTTTTGATTTTTAAAAAAACTTTAAAAGACAAAAATTTAATTTTCTAAACTTCAAATTGTAGAGATTTCAGTTGTTAAAAATGTTTCATCATCAATCAATTCGTTGCTTTTTGCTTTCTCATTTTCTTTCTTCTTTCAAAATTTTGTTTGGATCAAAAGTTTTTGCGACTTCTTTAATTTCTTTTTCATATTTTTTCAAAACTTCTTCTTTTAATTTTCTATATTCTTTGTTTTCTTCGGAGTATTTTTTAGTTCGTGATCGGTGTCGTCGAGGTTGTAAAAATTTGTATTAAGCACATCTAGAGTAAAAGAATCTTTTTCTGGAAGATAATTTAAAAAAACAATGTATAAGCTTCCTTTTTTTAAAATAGAATAATTTTCATACCAAGATCTAAAATTTTCATCTCCATAAGAATCTTTGTAAATCATTGCAGGCTCGTCTAGAAAAAAACTTTCACCTTTTTTGATTTTTTTGTCTGTTTTATTCACGATTACCTTCTCAATAATAACACCTCTGTTTGTATAAATAATTGGCACAAGCTGAGTCTTGCTGTTTGGAGTGTAAAAATGTTTGGATTCATAAAAATTATTTTTTGGTGTAACTAACATTACTAAATCTGCATTGTTAAAAACATCATCGAGGGTTGGATAATAAAAAAAGTTGATGGAGAATTTGCTTTTTTCATATTTAAAACCTTGTTTTCAAACTAAATATTTTGATCGATTTTAGAATAAGTTTTTAATTTAAAATCAAGAATTATTATTTAAAAACTTTGAATATCAAAAAACCTCCAAAAATTAATAAAATTAAACTTGTAAAGAAAAATAATTTTTTCATTTTTTTAATTTATTTACCCTTTAAAATCATGTTCTCTGTTTGAGATACCACCAATCGTCTCTCTATAAAATAAACTCTCTTTTTCTAAACCAAATTAACAGAAATAAAAAATTTTGGTAAAATTTTTTTCATTTTTTAACAAATTTTTTCATTTATTTTTTAGAAAAAAAAATGAAGTCAAGGAAATTAAAAAAATTAAAGTTTTTATAAAATTTTTTAAGTTAAAGATTTGAAATAATTTTGAAAAATTTGGGAAAATTAGGAAATTGAGAGAGTTTTAATGTTTGGAAACCTTAAGAAGATTGGAAAGATTAAAAATCGAAAAGGTTTTTTGGTTTAAAATAATTTCAAATAAATTTTATATTGTAGTTGCTTCAAAAGTCGCCATTCTCTCTTTTGTAAATTTTTCAATTGGGATTGATTCTCCAGTTGCTGTATTGCAAACACTCATAATTCCTTCAATCACACATCCTGCTTCATTTTCTATCATCAAAGTTTCCCATTTTACTTTTGGTTTTATATCTTTTGAATAAACTGGTTTAATTTTTAGTTTCTTAATTTTATCTTTATATTTATTCAAAATAAAATCTCTGCATCTTCCACTTGTAACAATTTCTCCTCCAATTTGAATTTTATTATATATATCAAGAACAAAATATTCTTCATCATCTGCTTTTTCATTTCTATCCAAAAAAAGAATATAAGATTCTCTTTTTGTCATTGGCCAATCATAAAAATCGTTAGTTAAAACAAATTTACCATACTTATTTTTTTCAATATATGAATATTGTATCACTTTCACACTTTTAGATGCTCCTTTTATGAACTCATCGACTTTAATTTCTGGAAGTGTATATTTTATTGTCAAAGTCGCCCCATCTTGACTATGTGAACTCGTGTAAACTTTTTCATCAAAAAGATCTTTTTTGGGAGAGCCAATCACTATCAAATCTGCTTTTTCTGAAATTTCTTCACAAGTTTGAGCTTGTGAAAAAAACTCAAAATTCGTACCAGTATTCACAGTAGAAATCTCATTATTTAAAAAATCTTGTTTAATATTTTCAGGAATAGATAAATTGAGCATTGATTCTTTGATTTTTTTTTTGATTGTTTTTAGATAATAAAATAAAAAAAGAAAAAATTAATAAAACAAAAGAAAAGATCATTATTATTTTTTTCATTGTAAAAAATTAATTATTTAAACTTAAGATAACCATCTTTCTTTTAAATGCTTTTCGTCGTATCCCGTTACATAGGTTCCAGTACAGTATCCACTTTTCATAATTGAGTATTCAGGATCAGTATTGCAAGGATAAAGTTGAGGTGGATTGGTACTTGGTATTTCTTGTCCACCACAAACATGAGCCATGCTTAATGCATGACCAAATTCATGAATAAAAATATCTTCGATTTGAGGAATTGTAAGATTTAAAGTTTTTATATTATCTCTAAAAACAATAACATTCGCATAAATCCATTTATTTAAACTTGCTGAATCTTGATTGTCATCCAATCTAAACGATTGCATTAAACCAGCAACACCAGGACTCATTCCTGGCACAGAAACAGAATCCCATGCATGGACAGAAATAAGATTGCCACTTCCATTTTCAATTAAATTTATTGAACCAGTTGTTCCGTTCCAGTCAGTTGCTGCATTTGTTGCAAGTGTTCTGTAATCATAGTTTGTTCCATTATAGGTTCCATGTAAGGTATCTTTCCCTTGCCATTTTATGTTTCGTATTGCTTCTGGGCTAAAACCACCTCTCCAATAATGATGAGCAGTTTTTTTATCATGATAAAGTGGAGGATCAGTATCGGTGCCATTATTGTTTCTTATAATTTGCAAAGATTCAAAATTATTGTTCCATTGAGTAAGTAAGGTGTTTTGATTTGAATTTATAAGTTGTAAAGCGTCAGTATCAACGTTTCCAGATTCAATGTGGTTTCAAGCTGTACCTGTGTGTTCGCCACCTATGACTTTTATGGAAGAAATTGAATTTGTTCCAACAAACCAATTTGAAAGGTTTGAAACATAAAAAAATTTATTCCCATTGTTCATCTGCATTGGAAATTTGTTACAATTTCCAGTTTGATTATCTCCAGAATAAAAATAAATTCCTGCTTCTGTGTTGCCGTTTTGATTATACTGATGAACACAATTTTGAACTTTTGTTATTGAAATTGAAGATATGTTATCGTTTAATCCTAATCCAGCAAAATAAGCATCATAATTGCCATTTATCTTGCCATTTAATAAGTCAATTTTTGTGATGTAATCGTTTTGCCATCCAGTATCAAAATTGTATGAACCACCAGTATAATATGCATCTTTATAAATTCTAACTGCAAAACTTCCAACAATTTTTATGCTAGAAATTTTATCATTTCCAACATTCCAGTTTGGGGCATAATTTTGTGAAGTTGTAAAAAAGCTACAATTACCAGTAAAATTACTATTCTCATAGAGCCAAACACCTTCAAGCCCCCACCCAGTTTTTTGAGAAATATTGTAACCATTTTCTGAGCAGTTTGAGTTTATATTTGCAAAA
>DYJS01000012.1:0-4626 GCA_020723005.1 Candidatus Methylomirabilis sp.
TTTTGTACCTTCGAAGGGAATTGAACCCTTGTTGTCGAGATGAAAACCCGATGTCCTAACCACTAGACGACGAAGGCATTTTTTTAAATTTCAAAATTTAAAAGAGAAAATTCAAAAAATAAAAATTCTCAATCTTTTTATTTTTGTAATTCTACTTTTATAATTTTGATGTGACCCAGCTGGGACTCGAACCCAGGACACCCTCCTTAAAAGGGAGATGCTCTACCAACTGAGCTACTGAGTCATCAAAATCTAACTAGAAAAAATTTTTTAAAAAGTAAAGAAATAAATTATTTATTTCAAAAAAAGAGCAAAAACTTAAATTTTAAAATTATTATTCAAGAATTTTATTAAAAATTTCTTATAATTTTCTAAATTATGATTTTATATTTTTGTGAATTTAATAAATTATAAATTTTTTGAATATCACCTATTTTAATTGATGCACTAGAGAAATCTGCAAAAATTATTTTTTCAGAGATAAAAAACTTAACTCCAAATTTTTGAAACTCATTTTGTAAAATTTGCAAAACTTCCCTCTGTCTTTCCTCTTCTTCAAAAATCTCCTTTTCTGATTTCATAAATTTATTTTTTTTTAAATCTTTTTTTGAAATTTTAGAATTCTGTAAAATTTCTGATTTTTTATTTAAATTAAATTGAGCATCTTCTTCAGAAAAGATTGGAGAAATTTCCTCAGAAAAATTTTCTATTGTAAAAAAATTTTCTGATAGATCAAAAGTTTCCGAAACTTCTGCTACATCATTTTCTTCAGACAAAGAATCTTCTAACAAAGAATTTTTAAAAGATTTTTCATCTTCAAGTTTTTCAGAGAGTTCTTCCTTTTTCTTTTCAAAATTTTCAACAATTGATAAAATCTCTTTAGAAGATTTACTTTCGATAAAATCTTCTGGAGAAAAAATCTGCGAAAGAGAGATCTTAATTTCATCCTCATCAGAACCCATTTTCATGCTATCTGCAGTTCTTCCAACACTAACTTTTCCACGAACTATTGCCACTTCTCCAGAAACTAAAGTTTTAACAGCTTCATAATTTTTTGGAAATGCAACGGATTCAATCTGATTCACAAAACCTTCAAGTTTAAAAAATGCCATATAATCTCCAGATTTTGTAATTTTTTTTGTAATCTCTCCAACAACTCCAATAATATCAACATCTTTTCCAACTAAGCTTGGAACAATCTGATCTGGAGTAATTAAATTTTTTTGAAGTATAAAATTTTCAAATTTTTCTAAAGGATGAACTGAAACATATAATCCCAAAAGATTCCGTTCATGTACTGATTTCTCTTTATCCAAAAAATCTTCTGTTGGAACAATTTTTAGTTTTGGAGTAATAGAATTTGCACTACCAAAAAGTGAAACTTGCGAACTCTCTGCAATTTTATCTAAAGATTTTTTAAACTCTTGAATATTTGCAAGATTTTCTATGAGAAGTTTTCGATTTTTCTCAAGAGAATCAAATGCTCCAGCAAGAACCAATGATTCAAAAGTTTTTTTATTCAAAATTTGTGCATCAACCCTTTTAACAAAATCTTCAACTGAGATAAATTTTCCATTTTTCTTTCTTTCTGAAATAATTTGTCCAACCATTGTTTCTCCAACATTTTTTATTGCCTCTAGTCCAAAACGAATTGTTTTATCATCTACAACCGTAAATTTTCGAAAACTTTCATTGATATCTGGAGCTAAAACTTTTATACCAAGTCTCTTGCACTCTTTTATCGTTGAACCAAGTTTTTCACTACTTCCAATATCATTTTGTAAAAGTGCAGACATATATTCTGGTGTGAAATTTGCTTTAAGATATGCAGTATGATATGCAAGAGTTCCATATGCTGCTGCATGTCCTTTGTTAAATCCATAACCTGCAAAAGTTTCAATTTTATGCCATAGATCTTCTGCTTGTTTTTGCGAAATTTTTCCGTGCTGAACCAAACGAGTAATTAAATTCTCCTTTTGCTTATCCATTTCAGCTTTAATTTTTTTACCCATTGCTTTTCGAAATTTATCGGCTTCAAGCCAAGTGTAACCTGCAACTTCAACTGCAATAAAAAGCACATCGTCTTGATAAACAATCTCTCCATAGCTATCCTTCAAAATTTTTTCAAACCTTTCATCAATATATTTAATTTTTTCCGGATTTTTTTTATTTTTAATAAAATCATCAATAAAATTCATTGGACCCGGACGATACAAAGCAACCATAGCCGAGATATCTTTTACAGAAGTTGGTTTAAGTTTTTTCAAATTTTGCCTCATTCCTTCGCTTTCCAGCTGAAAAACTCCGTATGTATCACCATGCCCAACCATTTCAAAAGTTTTTTTATCAGTTAAAGGAATATCTTCAATAGAGAGTTTTATATTTCGTCTTTTTTCAATTGCTTCAAGAACCGTTGCAACTATATTCAGATTTGCTAAACCTAAAAAATCCATCTTTACAAGCCCAATCTTTTCAAGTTCAGAAAATTCAAATTGTGTAATAATCTTTCCGTTATTATCAACAGAAAGGGGAATGTAATCTGTAAGAGGTGTTGGTGTGATAACAATTCCAGCTGCATGAGTGGAAGAGTGCCTTGCCGTTCCTTCAATTTTTTTTGCCATTTCAATCAAATTTGCAATTTGTTCATCTTTTTTAATCGCTTCCTGCAACTCGTTTGAAAGAGAAATTGCTCTATCAATTGTTACTCTTCCTGCTGCTGGTGGAAGATTTGGAATCATTTTTGCAACACGATCCACAAACCCATATGACAATCCTAAAACCCTTCCAACATCTCTTATTGCTGCTTTTGCATGCATCCTTCCAAAAGTAATAATCTGTGCAACATTTTCTTTTCCATACTTTTCTATTGCATACTGAATAACTTTTTCTCGCCCAGAGTCAGCAATATCAAGATCAATATCTGGTGCAGATGGTCTTTCACGATTCAAATACCTTTCAAAGGGAAGTTTAAATTCCAAAGGATTAACCGTTGTAATTCCAAGAAAATATGAAACAAGAGATCCTGCGGCACTTCCACGGGTTGTTGTTGGAATTTTTTCTCTCTTCATAAAATCCACAAAATCCATAACCACCAATGTATATTTATCATAACCTTTTTCATGAATCACATCCAGCTCATAATCCAATCTTTCTAACTCTTCTTTATTAAATTTTCTACCTAACCTTTTTTCTCCTCTTTCAAAAACAATGTCTAGCAAAATTTTTCTATACTCATCATCGTTTAAAATTTTTACAAAACTTTTTTTATTAAGATTCTCAGAAATATCTTTTTGCTCATTAAAAAAACTATTTTTCTCTTCTAAAACTTCAAATTTTTCATCTTTTTCTACAGAAATATCATTTGGATTTACTTCTTTGCTTTTTTGAAATTCAAAATTTTCATCTTTAAAATTTTGAATTTTAAAATTTTTATCTACCTGTGGAGTTGGAAAAACCCATTGCTTAAAATCAAGATCAATTTCAGATCTTTCAACAATTTCAAAAGTATTTTTTAAAGATTCAGGTAGTTGAGAAAAATTTTTCTCCATTTCGTCTGGACTAGAAAAAGAAAAATCTGCATTCATCATTGTCATCCGATCTGAATCGGAAATAAGCTTTCCTGTTTGAATACAAACCAAAGCATCTTGTGAAACATTATCGCTTTTTTCTGCATAGTGTGTATCTTTTGTGAGAATAAGTGGCAAATTCATCTCTTTTGAAATTTTTATCAAAGATTCGTTAAAATTGATCTGATCTTTAATCTCTGGATGATCTTGAAGTTCAATATAATAATTTTCTTTTCCAAAAATTCCAACATAATCTGTTATGATTTTTTTCATCTTTTCTTCGCTTCCAGAACGAAAAGCATCGGCAACTTCGCTTCCCAAACATCCTGAAGTTGCAATTATTCCTTTTGAAAATTCTGCTAACAAATCATGATCAACACGAGGTTTATAATAAAATCCCTCAATCCAACTTTTTGAAACAATTTTTGATAAATTTCTATACCCCTCATTGTTTATTGCAATAAGAAGCAAGTGATTATACTCTTTATCCTCAGAACCTTCTTTGAGAAATCTACTTCTTGGAGCAACATAAACTTCACAACCAATCAAAGGTTTAATTCCTGCAGATTTTGCAGAGTGATAAAATTTTATTGCACCAAACATATTTCCATGATCAGTTATCGCAAAACCCGGCATTTCAAATTTTTTTGCCAATTTAATATATTCATCAATTTTTCCCAAACCATCAAGAAGGGAAAACTCTGTATGTAGATGCAGGTGAGCAAATTTTATCATAAAATTTTATTTAGTCTAAATATTTAAAAATTTTTTATTAATAGATTCAAAAGAAAACTAAAACACAAAAAAAGTTAGGCAAATGAAAATTTTTATTTTTCAAAAAACCTTTTCTACATAAACAATTTTGAAATTATTCTACAATAACTTCTATCAATTTTCACAAAATCCTTGACAAAACTCTCTCTCTCTCTGCTAGAATGTCGTGATAACTTAAAAAAAATAAGTTTTAAAAATTTTATTATTAAAAATTTAATATGACAGAACAACAACAAAATGAAAGAGAACACGAGCTTGAAATCTGTAAAAAATTTACAGTAGCAAA
>DYJS01000012.1:4726-8519 GCA_020723005.1 Candidatus Methylomirabilis sp.
ATTTTCGCTCTTTTTTAATTTATTAAAAATTATCTTTTACAAAATTTTATTCCTTAAGTGGCATAATAATATAAAATTTTTCATCTTTTTCAAATTCTTCAGAGAATTTACAAGGAGAAAATTTGCCATTTAAAAAGATTTTTACATTTTCACCAGAGATTGATCGCAAAACATCCAAAAGATATTTACTATTCAAAAAAACTTCAACATCATCTCCAGAAATTTCTTTTGGAGAGATATCATAAATTCCCTCACCTTTTTTTCCTGTGGAACTAACAGAAACCTTTTTTTGCACAACAGAAACTTTTATGTTTGTGATTGAGATATTTTCATAAAAAAAACTAGAAAGCTTTGAGCTGTTTTCCAAGTCTTCTTTTGGTAAAACAACTTCAGTTTTAAATTCTTTTGGAACAACTGCTTTATAATCTGGATAATCTCCATCCAAAAGTCTTGCAACAACAGAAACACCACTCACAGAAAATTCAATCTGGCCTCCAGAGGTTTTAATCTCTAAATTTGAATCTTTTTTTGTGTATGAAAAAACATTTTTAATTTCACGAAGAGTTTTTGCTGGAATAATTAAATTTTTTCTCTCTCCTCCTAAGCTTAAAACTTTTAAATTTGTTTTTGAAAGACGATATGAATCTGTTGTTACCATAGACAAAATTCCATCTTGCCCCAAATCAAACAAAACTCCACCTAAAATTGGTCTTGCCATATCTGTTGTAACAGAAAAAGAAACATCGTCTATTGATTTTGTAAAATCTGCCAAAGAAACATTCATAAAAAAATCTTTTTGAACTGATGGAAGGTTTGGAAAATCTTCAACATCTCCAGTGTATAATAAAACACTAAAACTCTCTGTAAAAACTTTTATCTTTTGTCCAACTTTTTCAAATTCAATTTTTTTATCTTTTTGTGGAACAGATTCCACAACACCTTTTAAAGTTTTTCCATCAACAACAACTTTTCCAGCTTCAGAAACATCTGCTCCGACTGAATAAAAAATTGTTTTCTCAAGATCTGTTGAACGAAAAATCACAACTCCATTTTCTGCTTCAATTAAAATCATATCTAAAATTGGTAAAGTTGATTTTCCAGAAACAATAGAAGATGTTGCAGAAACTGCTTCAATTAATTTTTCTTTTGAAATACTTATTCTCATTTTTTTTAAATTTAATTTTCTAGAAATTTCCTAAACTATTATTTAAAATTTTCAAAATCTTTTTTAAATTTCAAATCTCATATTTTCAACTTCAAAACTTTTTATTTTTCTAAATTTTTATCTTTTTAAAAATTTTTAAAATTCTAAATAATATATTTATATTTTTATGTTAAAATCATTATCTAGTCAATGTTTTGTATGTTAAATTTTCTGTAAGAATACATTGCACTTGTGTGATTTGCAAGCCCTAAGATGTTAGAAATTCGAACAAAACTAACACCCATATTTTTTAAATCAAAAATTAATTTATCTTTAATTTTTACATTAACTCTTTGTTTTAAAGCAGAAAGAGAGAGATTTTTTCTTTTTAAAAAATTTTCAACAAAATCTTCGGGGGAAAGTTTTGGAGCTTCGTCGTTTTGAGATAAAAATTTTTGTGTTGTACAAAAAGATTTTAACTCTCGAATTCCAGAAAAAGTTTTGTTTGAAAAATCTTCTAATCCAGAATTTTTTAAAAATGTTTGAATTGTATCTTTTGATGGTGGTTTGATTTGAAGGGTTAAACCAGAAAGAATTCTGGATTTAAGTCGTAAATCTAATTTTAAATCATCTTTTGCTTTGCTTGATATAAAAAGAACCTTTCCACCAAAATTTAAAAACTTATCAAGAATTGTTGCAAGTTTTAGTTGTGCTCCTATTCTTTTTTCAAAATATTCAATGTTGTCAATAACAAGCACGTCAAATTCAAGAAGATTTTTTAATTTATTTTCACCTGTTGAAATTTCATGAAAAAAATCATTTACAAAATCTTCAGAGATTATAAATTTTGATTTTTGAGAAAATTCTAAAAATTTTTTACCAAGTGTTGTTTTTCCTGTTCCACTTTCACCATAAATAAAAATTGGATTTAGGTCTGTTTGTCCGTCGTTAAAAAGTGCATCAAAAGCTTTTAGGGCAAGAGAGTTTTCTTTTGTTTTAATAAAATCATTTTTTTTTATTTGTTGATTTTCTTGTTTTTGATGATTTTGAGCTGTTGAAATTTTGTTTATTTCTGTTTTTTTTAGTAAAACTTTTTTTCCACTAATTCTTTCAAGCTCTTTTAAAAGATCTAAGAATTTTGGTTCAGAAAATTTTTGAGAAAAATATGAATTGTGATGATGTAAAAAAATTTCAGTTTCGTTTTCTGTCAATATAATCGGTTTAATCCATACAAGGATTTCCCCTTTAGATAAAAAATTTTCTGAAATTTTTACTAAATCCAACACTTTCTTAAATCAAGAAAACCCTAAAAAATTTTTTAATAAGGGTTAGTTTTTAAAATTTTTATAAAATTTGCATCTACAAAACCAAACCAAAAATTTTATCTAAATTTTTTGAACAAACAAAATGTTCAACAAAATGTAAAAATTATGATGACAAAATTGAACAAATTTTTAGTATCTTGTTTGAAAGTTCACTGGATGATAAAAAAACGGAATCGTTTTTCAAAACAAGATTTAAAATTTTTTAGAAGAGAGAAAAGCAGGTTTTCAAAAAGTTCGGAGAGTTTTTTTGTAAAAATTTTTGAAAATCAAAATTTTGAAAATAAAATAGGCATAATTTTACCAAAAAAATTTTTTGGTAATCACTCGGCAGTAAAAAAAAATTCAATTCGAAGAAAAATTTATTCATTGTTTTCTTATTTTATAAAGCAACATTTTGTTGATAGAAAGTATGTTTTTAATGAATCCGAAAAAGGTTGTGAGCTTAATAAAAAAGTTTTACCAAATCAACAAATTCTTTTTATTTTTAAATCTGAAAAAACTAAATTAAGTTTGAACGAGATTAAAAATGAAATTGAAATTTTTTCTAGAGGTTTTGTTAATCAATTTCACAAAACAATAAAAGAGAAATAAATAAAATATGAAAATTTTTTTTATTAAAATTTTAAATTTTCTTCAAAAAATAAATTTATTTTTAGCTGTTCCAATTGTGTTTTTGATTAAAATTTATCAAAAAACTTTTTCTCCAGATCACAGTTTTTTAAAATTTAAATTTCCAAATGGATATTGCAAATTTTATCCAACTTGTTCGGAATACTCTAAAAAATCTTTTGAAAAATTTGGAATTTTTGGTGGTTTTCCTTTGTCAGTTTGGCGAGTTTTGCGATGCAATCCTTGGAAAAAAGATTATTCGATTGATAATGTGCCAAAATCTTGGGACGAGATTAGAAAAGAAAAAGAGAAGATAAATACAAAAAATAAAATTAAAACATAAAAAATTTGTAGAAGTTGGAGATATTTGATATAAAATTAAAAACAAAAAATTCTAATCTAGAAATTTTAAGTTATGAGAAAAATTTAATAAAAATTTAAATTTTAAATATAGAATTATTTGCAGCAACCTCAATTTGTCTTTTGTGTGAATCGTAAATTTTCCGTCCTTTTTCTGTTACGACCAGAGAAACGCTATTTTTTGTGTTTGGTGTTGGAAGAAGCATCATCTCTTCTGGGTTTTTTCTAACTAAATATTCAATTAAATTTAAAAGAGGAGACTTTTTTGCCTTTTTTGTATAATTTGATACAAACGAAAACCCTTCAGGAATATTTTCTGGAATATATCTATGAAAATTTTTTTCATTATAATATT
>DYJS01000012.1:8619-11197 GCA_020723005.1 Candidatus Methylomirabilis sp.
TAGAGAGAGAGAGATTTGTCAATATTTTTTAAGAAATTTCTGTAGGAGTTGTGTTTCAATGTCGACTAGTTGGGCAACTATAATGGATTTTTATGTAAAAAAATGATTTTGAATAACTAAATTTTATGAATATTATTGGAAATTTTTTTGGATTCGTTTGGCAAGAGGTTTTGTTTCGACCAATTTTTAATTTAGTTGCATTTTTTTATAATGTTGGAAATTTACAAGATTTTGGAGTTGCTCTGATTTTTGCAACGATAGTTATAAAACTTGCAACTTTTTCTATCACAGCTTCAAGTAGAAAAAATCAATTCGTTAATCAAAAAGTTCAAGAAGAGATTAATGAAGTAAAAAAAAGATTTGGGCATAATAAAGAAGTTTTAGCAAAAAAAATTGGAGAAATCTATAAAGAAAACAAAATAAATCCTTTAAGTTCTTGTTTGCCAATAATTGTTCAAATTTTTATTTTTTCTGCACTTTGGAGAGTGATAAATTCTTCACTTGGAAAAGATTTTGATCAAAACTTGCTTTATCCATTTCTAAAAAATTCGTTTAGTTGGCCAAAAGAATTAAATCAAAATTTTCTTGGAATTTTTGATTTGAGAAGTCCAGCATCTTCAACAATTTTTGGTCTTTTGATAGTTTCTTTTTCTGCTTTGGTGCAATATATTCAAGTTGCAAAATTTTCACCACAAATTGCAAAACCAGATAAAGATGCAACAGATCAAGAAAAACTTACATATCAAATGTATGTTCAAACAAAATTTATGGCACCACTTTTTACTTTTATGTTTGTTGGACTTCCTCTTGGATTAAATTTATATTCAACAATAAGTGGAATTATCACAATTTTACAAACGATTTTTATGCAAAAATTTTACAAACAGGAAAATTTAGATAGAGAGAAGATGGAAGAAGAAAAAGAGAAACCTAAGAAAGATTTTTCTTCAAAAAATTCTTCAAAAATTAAAAAGAAAAGAAAAAATTAAATTATAAAAATGTTACAAGAAAAATTAGAAAATTTTGTTAGAACAATGGTCTCTTTTATTGATGAAGATGTTAAAATCTCTTCAGAAATTGTTTCATCTGTTCTTATAATTTCAATCAATTCAGAGAAAATGACAAATTTGATTGTTGGAAAACAGGGACAAAATCTAAACTCCGTTCAAACTTTACTTGAAGTTTTTTTCTACAAAAATCATCCAGCAGGAAGTGATGACGGAATTTCCTATGCAATTGTTGATGTTCAAAATTTTAGAAAAAATAAGATAGTTTATGCTTTGGACCTTTTAGAAACTTCTGTAAAAGATGCTGTGGAAAAAAATTCTGAAGTAGTTCTTCCTATTTTTGATTCTTTTGCAAGAAAAGTTGTTCATACGGTAGTCGCCAACAAATTCCGTGGAAAACTTTACACAGAAAGTCGTGGTGAAGGTTATGATAGAAAACTTTTCCTTGTTCCTGGAATAAGACCAGAGAAAGAAGAAGGGGAAATATAAAAAGTTAAAAGATGGAATTCAAAAAATATTATTGTGAACTTTTTAGATTGTTTGAAAATAAATTCTAGAGATCTATATCTTTTTTCAACAAATTTTGCAACAAAATTTATCAAGTTTTTAGAATTTTTATTTTCATCTTTTTTCGTTTCAGTAGAGTTTTTTATAGTTTTTATAATTTGATAATTTAATAATTTTATAAAATAATAAATTGTTTTTTTATAAAAATTTTTTCAATCTTTTGTTTTGTTCTCTAAAAAAAATTTTTTATGATGTTTTTAAGTTTTATTTTTTAAAAACTCCAATTATATGAACTTTCATAAAGTTTAAAATTTTAAAATTTAAAATGTTTTCCAAAAAACATGCAAATTTGAAAAGGAAGTTGTTAAAACTGATATAACTTGGATCTCCATTCATAATAATTTTCTCCTTTTTAAAACCTATGGAACCTAAAACCTTTTCAATTTTCTTAATTGAATTTATTTTATATTGTTTTGTGTATGTGTCGTTTTCTTGTCGATTGTATAGTTTTTTTGTAAAAAATTCATGAAATCTTTCTGGAATAAGTCGTATGATCCAAACATTGTAATTCCAAACATTTGGTGTTAAAAAAATCACCTTTCCGTTTGGTTTTAAAACACGAAAAATTTCAGAAAATGCACTTTTTGGATCTGGTAAATGTTCCAAAACCCAAGAAGAAAAAACTAAATCAAAAAAATTGTCTTCAAATGGAAGTTTTTCAACACTTCCAACAATTTTATTTTTTATAAATTTGTTTTTACCAAGAGCTTGTTCGTCTGGATCGATTCCGTAGCTATGGATTGTTTTGTCATGTATTGTTTTTAAAAAATCTCCATGTCCGCAACCAACATCAAGAATTTTCGTTTCGGAATTTACAGAAGAGTTTAGTAAATCGTAATATAGTTTTGAGCTATCATTCCAGCTTGGTTTAATTTTGTGATATAGATTTCTATAATAATCTTGCTTGGTCATATTTTGAAATTTTTGTTTTGTAAAATTTTTTAAATTATCATCATTTCCATTTTATTTTGTAAAATTTTTTAAATTATCATCATTTCCATTTT
>DYJS01000012.1:11297-16127 GCA_020723005.1 Candidatus Methylomirabilis sp.
TCATCATTTCCATTTTATTTTGTAAAATTTTTTAAATTATCATCATTTCCATTTTATTTTGTAAAATTTTTTAAATTATCATCATTTCCATTTTTTTTCAAAAAATTTGAAATTAATCCTTCAACAATTTGGCTGATATTTTTTCTTTCCCAATAGCAGTAATTTTTTAAATTTTGAACAATAATTTCATCAATTGAAAAGCTTGTTGGAATTTTTTTGCCAGATTTTTGACTTTGTTTTTTGATTGAAGTTGTGGGATTTGATGAATTTCCATTTGAATTATTTGTAAGATCGGAAATGGAATCATCCCAACTATAAATTCTTTTTCCTTGTAATTTTCCCATATTATTAAATTAAAAATTTTATAAATTATTTTTTAAAAATTTGTTAAAAATTTAAATTTTGAATTTTATAATTTTTTAAACTATAAAATTCTTAAAATATAAATTTTAGAAATTTTCAACTTTATATTTTGATAATTTGTAAAATTGTCAAATTTATTTAGAGTTTTCAAGTTTTAATAGGATTGTAAAAATTTTTTAAAGAAAATTTTGTTTTTTATTAGAAAAATTATGAAAAGTTGGACAAAAGAAGTGTAAAAATTTAGTTAAAAATTGTATAATATTTTTTTGTCTGGACTTCCAAAGGAGATTCAAAAATTAGTTAATTTGCTTGTTCGTTTGCCAAATTTTGGACCAAAATCATCAGAAAGAGTGGCACTATATTTTTTAAAATCAGATATAAAATTTGCAGAGAGTGTTGCTGATGCAATTCTTGATCTCAAAAAAAATGTTCGGTTTTGTAAAGTTTGTCAATCGTTTTCAAGTGATGAGCTTTGTCCCGTTTGCTCTGATTATTCAAGAGAAAAAAGTTTAATTTGTGTTGTTGAAGATCCTTTAGATGTTTATGCAATTGAGAGGGGTGGTTTTTTTCGTGGAGTCTATCATGTTTTGCATGGAGCAATTGATCCAATCAATCATATCGAACCAGAAGAATTAAAAATTGCTGAGCTTCAGGCAAGAATTGAGAAAGGAGATGTTTCTGAGGTGATTTTGGCAACAAACCCAAATGCAAAAGGAGAAACAACGGCAATTTATTTGGAAAAGTTAATTAAAAATTTTCCAAATGTAAAAATTTCAAGAATTGCATATGGTCTTCCAAGGGGTGCAGAGATTGAATTTGCAGATGATCTCACGATTAAAGCTTCAATTCAAAATAGAAATGATTTGAATTAGAAAAATTTTTTAGTTTCAAATTTTTATAGTTTAGACGATTATTAAGTTTATAAATTAATATTTTATGATTTTACAAATTAAAAATTTATCAATTTATATTGACGATAGAATCGTTTTAGATTCAATAAATTTGGATGTTAAAAAAGGTTCAACAACTCTTCTTTTGGGAAAAAATGGAGCAGGAAAAAGTACTATTTTAAAATCAGTTATTGGTTTTAGATTTTCAAAATTTTTTGGAGATATTTTTTTTGAAAATGAAAAAATATCTGATTTAAAAATTAATGAAATTGCAAATAGAGGGGTTTTTTTGCAGTTTCAAAATCCGCCAGAAATTGAAGGTGTTGGTTTCTTAAAATTTTTGAAAACAGCATATGATGAAAATTTTGAATTTGAAAAAAAGAGGTTTGAGATTTTAGTAAAAAATAAAAAAATCTTAACGAATAGGTTAGATGAAGAAAAAACGAGATTTAAAAAATTTTTAAATATCACAGAATTTAAGAAATTTTGTATTGAAGAGATAAAAAGATTTGATTTACCGATCGATTTTTTTGGAAGAAGTTTGAATGAAGGATTTTCTGGGGGAGAAAAAAAGGTTTCTGAATTGATTCAGATGATTATTCTTCGTCCAAAATTTGTGATGATGGATGAGCCAGATTCTGGATTAGATGTTGATATGAGAAAAAAATTTTTATCAGTTTTGAGAAAAATGAAAAAAGAGTTTGACACAACTTTTCTTATTGTTTCGCACTATATGGATTTTTCATTGCAGCTTTTGCCTGATAAAGTTTTTGTGATAGAAAATGGAAAAAATTTTTTGGAAGGAGAAAAAGATTTGATTAAAAAGATCTCTTCAGTTGGTTTTGAAAATCTCTAAAATCTTGAATTAAAAAACTATTGTAAATTTTTAAAAATTGATTAGGGTCATTTACAAATTTTAATTTTAATAATAAAAATATGCCAGACGAAAACCTACTAGCAGAAGAATTATTGAGAGAGAAAGTTAGAAGAGATTGCTAGAGAGGTTGTTAAGTTTATCAAAATAGAAACTTCTTATATAGAAAAAACTTCTCAGTTTAGTTTGGAGAAGTATTCGTTTCTAAATCTTTTATACACTTTTAATATTGGAAGTTTAAAAGAGTTTTTAGATAATTATAGAAATTATATAATTGAAAAAAGATTTATCAGAGAAACTAATGAAATTGCAAATTCTACTATTTTTGGATTTTGGCCAAAATTTTTAAAAAATAGAGAAAAAAAGGAAGATCTTGCATCTCTTTGGTTAACGAACTCCTTGTTTTATTTCAAAAAAGAGCAGATGAATATAAAAGAAAAAATCTAGATTATAAAGATAGAAGTAGATATTTAATGTATTCAAAAATTTTGCCAAATGTTTCTGGAGAAGATATGGAAAGGTTGTGGATAATTTTAAGAAGAGTAAAAAAGTTATTAAATTTAAGTGTTAAAGAAATTCAGCCAGAGCCAACTAGTTAAAAAATTTTATTATTAAAAAATTTATGATTGAAGGAACAGCATTTGGTTCTAACGGATGTAGAAGATATCATCCAACTTAGAAAATTTATCTAGTAGACCTATTCATAAAGTTTATAGCGAAGAGGAAGTAAAAGATGTTCAGTTTGTTGACGAAGAGAGTGTAAAAATAATCCTTTTAAAAGATGGTAGAATTATTTTGATATATCTATTAACTGAAAAAATAATTGAAATAAGTAATGAAATTTCAATAAAAAAATTTTTAGGACAACTTGGATTTAAAAGAGGGGGAGACCTTAAGCATGATTTTACTTTAAAAAAATTTAAAAATTAATTTGTTTTTAGTTTTTTTCTTACAAATTCATAAATTGCAATTCCTGCTGAAACTGCAATGTTTAAACTATCTTTTTTTCCAAACATTGGAATTGTTAAAATTTCATCAGAAATTTCTAAAACTTCTTTTGAAATTCCAGTGTCTTCGTTTCCAAAAATCAAACAAACATCAAAATTTTTGTGAGATTTTTCGGTAATTTCATTTTTTTTATTAATGAATGGATCGTAATCGTAAATTGATTTTGCATTTTTAAAACTCTCTAGAGATAAAATTTTTACACTATCTTTTTTAAGTTTTTTTAAAAGCTCTAAACAAGAGGTGTGATATTCCCAATTTACACTTTCTAAACTTCCAAGAGCAGTTTTGTTTAGTTTGCTGTGTGGTGGATATGGAGAAATTCCTGTTAAAAAAAGTTTGTCAATTCCTGCAGAGTCAGAAGTTCGAAAAACTGAACCAACATTGTAAGCAGATCTGATATTTTCTAAACAAATAAAAATTTTCATCTATATCTCCTTGAAAAATTTTAAATTTTTTAATTGCTGTTAGCTTAAAAAACTTTTTAAAAATTTTTTAAAATTATGTTTATAAATTATTTATTAACTTCATAAAAAATCTTAAATTGTGAATTGTTGCAAAACGAAATCCTGCAGGTTCTTTCATTTTTAATAAATGACGAATATATCCTCTTGTTAAATTCTTATTTTTACAAACTTCACAATCACAAAATGAGTCAATTGGATTTTTGTCAAATTTGTATCTTTCGTTTTCAATGTGGAGATCATCATAGTTTTCGTGTGAAAAATCCCCTTCTCCTTTTGAAACATATAAAAATCCATGCCTTGCATTTCTTGTTGGAAGAACACAATCAAAAAGTGTATAGCCAATTTTCTGACAAGCTAAAATGTCGTCTGGTGTTCCAATTCCCATTCCATAAAAAATTTTATTACTTGGTAAATTTTTTGGCAAACTTTCCAAAAGATTAATTTTTAGATTTTTAGTTTTTTTGTTAGAATTTTTAGAATTTTTTGTTTTTGAATTAAAATGAACCCCACCAAAACCAAATCCATCGAAACCAATTGAATTTAAAATTTTTGCAGATTCTTCTCGAAGATCTAAAAAATCTCCTCCTTGAACAACTGCGAAAAGAAGTGGTCTCTCTTTTTTTTCTTCAAAAAACTCTTTTTCTGTTAAATTTTCTAGTTTTAAAAATTCTTTTTTTGCTCTTTCTGCCCATCTGTGAGTTCTTTCTAAAGATTTTTTAGCAGTTTCACGATCAGCATCATCTGGAACTGGTTCATCTAAAACAACACGAAAATCTGATTTTAATTTAAATTGCACCTGTTGAGAAATTTCTGGAGTTAGAAGATATTTTTTTCCATTTTTAAAATCTGTAAAAGTTGCTCCGTCATCGTTTATATTTTTTTTTGCCAAGCCTTTTTTGTGAATTAGAGAAAAAACTTGAAAACCACCAGAATCTGTAAGAATTTTTCCATTCCAACCAAAAAAATTTTTTACTCCATCAAAATTTTTTGAAATTTCATCAACTCCATTTATCCAACTTGGTAAAGTCGTTGTGACAATTCCTTGAATTCCAACATTTTTTGCATCTTCAAAACTTATTGTTTGAATTGATCCATATGTTGCATCTGGAAAAAAATGAACTCTGCTTTTTAAAAAATCTAAATTTTGCAATTTTAAAACAAAAAATCCAAAATTAAACTAAGAGCGATTTAGGTTTTGTAAAATAAATTTAAAAATCTTGACAAAAAAAAA
>DYJS01000012.1:16227-20813 GCA_020723005.1 Candidatus Methylomirabilis sp.
AATAATTTTTGAATACAATTTTTATGCTTTAGAAAGTTTAAAATTTGTGTTCAAAATTGAGTTTTTTGTGTAAAATTTTTTTAAAAAGCTCTATTCAAGAGCTTTTTTTGCTTCTTCAATTTTTTTTCTCAAAAGATTTGCTTCTAAATTTGCTTCAGAAATTCTTTTTGAAAATTCTGCAGATTTTAAAATTGTAAAGATAAGATTTCCTAGTGTTCTTGTTTTATGAAATTGATTATATTCGCTTTCTGAAATCTCTCTTCCAAGTGCCAATCTAAAAATATCCGAAACGAGTTTTTTATGCTCAACAGATCCTTGAATCCAGTTTGTCCATTGTTCTTCTGATGCAAAAATATCCTTTTTCTTTTCTTCGTCAGAAAGTTCTCTTCCTAAAAATTTTTGAAAAATTTTTGCTTTTCTTTGTAAAACCATCTCTTCTTGAAGTTTTTGAACTTCTTTTTCTAAAGAAGCGATTTTTTGTTTTAATAAATCAATTTCGTTTATTGGCATATTTTTTAAATTAAAAAATTCTAAAATTGTTTTGAAAAGTTTTTTCAACACAAAAATTTTGGTTTTCAATCAAAAATTTTATATCATCTGGATTTGTCATTGTTCCAAATTTAATTAAAATTTTTGCAGGAGCAGATATGTATGAATAGCCAAAAAAATAAGATGTATTCGCATTTATATGATTTTGTGAATTTGGAATTGGTGGGGTATAATTTTTTTGAAAGAGAGTTTCAAATCTTGTTTGTTCATTAAACCAATTTCCATTTTGTCCATCAATGAGCCAACCACGATAATTTGGGTTTGTGGATCCATCGCAGTGTGGAGAGAGAAAAAGATCGCATTTTTTTTGATTTGCAAAGTAAATTGATTCTCCGTTGTGATATTTTACAGAGATTCCAGATTTTTTAATTTTGTTGTTAGTTTTGAAACAAATTCTTCGTTCCAATTCATTTCATAATATCTTTTTCCATTATAAATACCACTTGTTCTAGTTCTTCCGTATCTTGCATTTTTATGTGATGAATGAAGAATGACTTTCAAACGAATTTTTATCAAATTCTTTTTATGATAAATTTTTTATTTTACAAGATCTTAATTTTTAAATTTTTAATTGAAAAAGTTATAGACCGATTTAACTTTTTTGAAAAATTTTTTATTAAGAAAATTATTTATTTTTTTGTAATTTCCACAAAACAGCTGTTGCAATAAAAATTGAAGAGTATGATCCAAAAATTATTCCTGCAAACATTGTGAGTGAGAAAAATGCAGTTTCAGAAACTCCAAAAAGAAAGAGTGTCAATAGAACGATTTGTGAAGAGATTCCAGTTAGCAAACTCCTTGCTAATATATTTGAAATCGCTTCGTTTAGAAGATCTTTAAAATTTGCAAAACTCTCTTTTGAAATAAGTTTTTCACGAATTCTATCAAAAACAACGATTGTATCTGATGTTGAAAAACCTGCAATTGTTAAAAATGCTGTGATAAATAAACTATCAAATTTTATGTCAAAAAATCTTGTAAGAATTAGATAAAATCCAAAAAGTGCGACAAGATCGTGCAAAAGAGCAACGATTGTTGCAATTCCAAATTGCCAAGGTGTTGTTGGTTTTGGAACTTTTCTAAATGAAAAAGCAAGATATACAACGATAAAAAGAGAAGATATTCCAATTGTTACTAAAGAATTTTGAACAATTTCTTTGGAAAGATTTCCACCAATTGATTCCCAAGAAACAATTTTTCCACCATTATTTTTTATGATTTCAGATATAGAAGTTTTTTCTTCAGATGAAATATCTTCAAATTTTGCTAAAATTCCATTTGAGCTTTTTGTAACATCTAAGCTTTCTACCTTTGCATCGTTTAAAATTTTTTTCAAACTTTTTTCATCCAAATTTTCAACCAAGATCTCTGTTCCACCCTTAAACTCAATTCCTAAAGGTAAACCTGTTTGATATGATCCAATTTTTTCGCCGTTTTTTGCAGGAAAAATCAAGAGTCCAATTGTCAGGATTGTGAATGAAAGAGAGAAAATGACAAAAAATTTTGAAAATTTCATAATATCAAAAACCTTTCCTTTCTCTTCAGAAATCATTTTTTCAGCTTTTTCATTTGTTTCAGAAATTTCTGATTCTTTTATCCCAAAAAGAGATTTTTTTTGAAAAAACTTAAATTCACTTAAAAATTCAGCTAAAATTTTTGATTGAAAAATTGAAGTAAACATACTTGTTAGAATTCCTAAAACAAGTGTGGAAGCAAATCCTTTAACCTGTGTTGTTCCAAAATAATATAAAATTGTTCCAAGAATTATTGCAGAGATATTTGAATCTTTGATTGCTTCCCATGCAGATCCAAAACCATCTTTTATAGAAAGTTTAACAGATTTTCCTCGTCTTAATTCCTCTTTTACACGACTGAAAAATAAAACATTAGTATCAACTTCCATTCCAATGGAGAGGAGATAACCAGCGATTCCAGAGATTGTTAGTGTGACACCTAAAATTTTATAAAGTGAAATTGTGATAACAAGGTAGGAGAAAATATCAAAAATTCCAATTAAACCCATTCCACGATACATCCAAAGAAGGAGCAAAACTATTATTGTAACAGAGATTCCACCAGCAATAATTGAGAGTCCAACGGCAGATGAACCAAGCTTTGCGGAAATTTGACTTGTTGCTTCAAGAGTGAGAGGAACTGGTAATGCTCCATCTTCAATTGTGTTTGCAGTTAGAACAGAATCAGATTTTGATTTAAATCCACTCATTTGCCCTTTTCCGTCCAAAATTGCTGAGGAAACGGTTCCGTTAAATAAAATCTGATCATCAAGCATAATTATTATTGTTCCAGAAGTTCCAACAAGTTCTTGAGTTGCATTTGCAAATTTTTGAACAGCTTGACCTTTAAATTCAAAACTAATGATATTTTCAACAGATCCATCTTGGTTTTGAATTGTTTGTGGATCAATTCTTTTTAGATCTTCCCCTGTAATTTCTAAATCTATTAATTCTTTACCTTGTGTATATTTATAAACTTTAAATTCACCCGTTCTTCCAATTTCTTGCATAGCAGAATCAGGATCGTCAATTCCGGGAAGTTCAACTGCAATTTTTTCGGTTCCAACAGTATAAACAGAAGTTTCTGCAAACCCAAATCGATTTACACGAGTTTCAATTTTTGATCTTATGGCATCAAGTTTTGAAGTTTTATCATCTTCCTTTTCAGAAAAAATTGCTTTGTAGATAAGCTTTGAACCACCTTGAAGATCAAGTCCTTGATTTATATTTTTTGATTTAATCTTTTGCCAAAATTTTTGATTATCCAAAAATTTAAAAGTTTTTTCCGATTCAGAGATTGGAAGAGAGATGATTGTTGCAAAAAGCACAACAATTCCAGTTAAAATTAGTGTCCAAGATCTTTTCAAAATAATTTATTTTACATCCGTCAAACTAAAAATAAATTTCTTTTGGTCAATTTTTTAGATACTTCTTGTAAAAATTTCTACTCTTTAAAAAAATTTTAAAAATTTTTTATTTTGAAGTTAATTGCTCAACAGGATATTAAGATATACAAAAACCTCCTCAACGTTTCGATCATATTGGAGTTGTCCCCATCGAAATTTCTCAAATCTTTCAAAAGACTTTTTTAAATCATTTTTTTGTGCATCTGTTAATTTGATAAAATTTGCTGATAATCTTAAAAGATCTCTTAATAGATATTTTAATGCTTCGTCGGCACAAGGTTTTTCTAAATCTATCTTTGGTAAATAATCTGAATCAGTGTAGTATATTTTAGCATCAATTCTTATATTCATTGGTCTGTCTTCTGGTATCAAGCTCAAGATCCTTTTAATTTCTGTTATCTCTTCATCTATTAGCTTTTTAGCTTCTTGTATTTCATCCTTCTCTTCGTTTTGTGAAATATTTAACCTCATATTAAAAAATTAATTTTAAATTTCTAAAATCTATCTCTTTTCACATTTGATTTTAGAGAGAGAGAGAGAAGTCAAGAGAAATTTTTGAAAAAAATGAAAAAACTTGACAAAAAAAAAGAAATTTATAAAAGGAAAACCAAAATTTATTATTAAAGAAAGAAGAGATGTCAGCAATAGGAGAAACATTGTTAAATTTTTTAGTAGGACCGATTAATACGATGACTTCAAAAAAAAAAGAGTTAGTTACATTAAAAACAAAACTAGAATTTGCTTTGGGAAGATTAAGTAGAAATGGTTTTTCTGCAGAAGAACTTGGCGAAATTGTTAGAGAACAACTAAAAGCTGTAAAACAACAAGCATTATCCATGCAAACAATAATTGTACAACCTGTTGAAGATATTTTAAAAAAAAGAAAAAATGGTTTTTCTTCAATCGAAAATTCTGAAGTAGTTCAAATGTCTTTAATGAAATTTTTAGAAAATTTAGTAAGATATTTAAATTTGATACCTTTTAAAAAATTTTCTTCTGTAACTATAACTATAATGACAATATTATCGACAATATCATTTGTAATGAATAATTTGGTTCAAGTTGGTGGAGGAGTAAGTGTAGCTTTTGCTCAAAGTGCAGAAACAGCTACACTGCC
>DYJS01000012.1:20913-23166 GCA_020723005.1 Candidatus Methylomirabilis sp.
CTCAACAATCAACAGCTACACTGTCAGGTTTTCAACCACCAACAGCTACACTGCCTCAACAATCAACAGCTACACTGCCAGGTTTTCAACTACCAACAGCTACACTGCCAGGTTTTCAACTACCAACAGCTACACTGCCAGGTTTTCAACTACCAACAGCTACACCATTAAAACCGGGAAAACCAGGGAGAAAGAAAACATCAACAGTAACACCAACAGAAACATCAACAGTAACAGCAACAAAAACACCAACAGAAACACCAACACCAACAGAAACATCAACAGTAACAGCAACAAAAACACCAACAGAAACATTAACAGTATCTATATGTCCAACATGTGGTCCATGTGGTTCAACAGCAACAGTATCACTAACACCAACACCAACAGAACATAATCCTTCATCTCAAACAGAAGGAGCAGACTTTTTAGATTGGTTGTTAGTAGGAGTAGGAGCATTAGGAGGAATAGTAGTGGGCATTTTATTAGAAAAATTATTAGGTTTATCAAGAAAATTATCAGAAATACCAGGAAAATTTATAAGATTTATAAGAAGAGGCAATAAAAACAACAGCAAAGAGACATAACCAGAAGGAAGAAAATAGGGACAATAAGGGTGAAAAGTTAATAAAAAGATTTTTAGGAAATAAAAAAGTAATTAAATTTTTATAATTAATTTATCAAAATGAAGAGAAAAATAACAACAATTTTAACATCTCTTTTGGTTTTTGTGGGAGGATTTTTTTTCACAAAAACGGAAAAAGCAGATGCAGGAATCACATTCAATGGTGGTTTCTATGCACATAGTGCAAATTGGACAGGTTCTTTTTGGCAACACACACCAATTCAGGTTAGAGTTCCAGATAGAGTAGTTACAACCCAATTTGTTAATTTGTGGGATGCTCATATCGATGGTGGTCCAGCAACAAATCTAAAAGTTTGGGTTGGAGCAAAAAAATCAAATGGAACATATGGAACTTATCCAGCTGAACCTTTATCTGTTTCTCCTTACAAAATTACAACAAGAGCACAGATTGGTGGAAGAGATTATGGAAGCTCAACGGATCGAGTTTCTGTTTATGATATGAGAGATTTGGAACCTGTAGATTCTTCAGGAACACCAGTTATGGGTGTTGTGGCAAATTTTGTTCCTGGATCTGCAAAATTAGTTTCTTTTACTGAAACATCTTTTAGTGCTTGTCAAGGAGCACTTCCTCCAACATATTTTACTGATTCCGATCTTGTAAATTATGGTCCTGGAACATATACAGAAAATGATCCAGAAAACCCAAATGCTTGGGTTTATAGTTATTCATATGTTAAGCCAATTTCAGATGTTGAATTTATGAATGTGTTTTCACCAAATGGAGCTTCTTTTGGAAATCACAGAACAGATATAACTTGTACAAGTCTTGTTTGGAAAACTCAAGTTAAACAAGGTTCTCTTGTCTCGGCTTTCCCAACAGCAAGTTCAATAGTTTATGGTCAAACATTAGCAAATTCAACACTTTCTGGTGGATCTGCAAATGTTTCTGGAACTTTTTCATGGTATAATCCAACAACAGTTCCACCAGTTGGAACATCTTTACAAACAGTTAAATTTACACCAACAGATCCTAGCAATGGAAATGTTTTGTTCGATATTTCTGTTTTAACAAATAGAGCTGAACAAGAAAATTTGGTTTTAACAGCAACACCAACATCTATTGAGTATGGTAGCACATCAACACTTTCTACAACAGGTGGAAGTGGAACAGGTGCAGTTACATATTCAGTTGGCTCATCAACAGGATGTTCTCTTTCTGGAAATGTAGTTTCTGTAACAAATGCAACTGGAACATGTTTTGCAACAGCAACAAAAGCTGGAGATTCAAACTATAATCCAAAAACTTCAAATACTGTGACAATTTCTTTGAGCAAAGCAACACCAACTGTTACAACTTGGCCAACGGCAAGTAATATAATTTATAGTCAAACATTGGCAAGCTCAACATTAACAGGTGGAGTTTCAAGCGTTCCTGGAACATTCTCGTTTGCTACACCATCTACAGCTCCATTAATTGGAACAGCTTCACACTCTGTAGTTTTTACACCAACAGACACAACAAATTATAATTCTGTTAATGGATCTGTTAGTGTGACTGTTGATAGTAGTTTAGTTATGACAGAAATAAATTGGACAGGCTCCGTTAAATCCTCAAATGATAAATGGGTTGAGCTTCACAACACACTTCCAACAAGTGTTAATCTTGA
>DYJS01000013.1 GCA_020723005.1 Candidatus Methylomirabilis sp.
AAATTAACAGAAATAAAAAATTTTGGTAAAATTTTTTTCATTTTTTAACAAATTTTTTCATTTGTTTTTTAGAAAAAAAAATGAAATCAAGGAATTTGAAAAAATTAAAGTTTTTAAATATTAAAAAGTGAGTTTAATTTATCCTCTTCGTCATTTTTTTTAATTTTTAAAGTTTCAAGTTTTGAATTTTTTTCTTGATTTTCAGATGAAAAAATTTTGTTTTTAAAGTTTGAGTTTGAGTTTCCTAAGTATAATTTTCTATCTAATGCACGAATCCATTCTGTCCAACCATCAGTCAAATTTTCTTTTAGCAAACTTTCACACATATTTATTTGAAAATCAAGATCGTCAATGTGCATCAAAACAAAACTTTCTGGAATTTGTGGCTTGATTGGACTTCCAAATTCTGGTGTTCCGTGATGTGAAAGAACCATATGACCAAGTAAAAATGTTTTTTCTTCGTTTGCTTCGACATATTTTCCAGCTTCTAAAATTTTTGCAAAACCTATTGAGATATGTCCTGAAAGTTTTCCAATCGTTGTAAATTCAAAACTTGTTGAAATCTGATATTCAAAAATTTTTGCAAAGTCATGCATTAAAGTTCCAGAAATCAGAAGATCACGATTTAGAATTTTATATTTTTTTGCATAAAATTCTGCTGATTCAACCAAGCTTAAAACATGCTCAGCAAGTCCTCCAATTGTTGAATGGTGTAAGATTTTTCCAGCAGGAAATTTACAAAATTTTTCCAAATTTTTATCATCAAAAATAAATTTTAAAATTTTGCTATAATCTTCATCTTTTATTGATTCCAAGACCTCTAAAATCCTTTTTTTTAGCTCTTCAAAAGAAAATTGTGATTGTGGTAAAAAATCTTCAACACGAATTTCTAAATCATTAATTTTTTTCATTGAATATACAACTAATTGAATTTTTCCTTGATAGCTATCACATTCTCCAGAGACTTCATAAACCTTCCCTTCTTCTAAATTATCAAATTCTATCTGTGTTGTTTCCCATTTTTTTGCAGAAAGTTCTCCTTCACGATCTGAAAAATTTAGTGATAAAAAAAGTGATCCACTTTTTGTATTTCGTATCTCTTTCCTTTTTAAAACAAATTGATCTAAAACTTTATCACCCGGTTTATATTCTGTTGTAAAAAGATTTTTCAAAATAATTTTATTCCAAAAATTTTTTAGATAAAAAAAATAAAAAGAAAATTTTTATATTGACGAAAATTTTTTAGAAAATAAAAGAGAGAGTGAAATGATTTTTATATGAAAATTTTTAGAATATTTTTATTTGTTTTAGTTTTCTTTTTTTCTCAAACAATTTTTTCTGCAACATCAAATATTCCTCATCCTTCTGGAAACATTTTGCCAAATCCAGATTATAAAAAATATTCTACACTTTCTGAATCTGAACAAAAAGCAGTTGATGCAATAAATTATGCAAGAAGTTTGGAAGGTGTTTCTAATATTGAAATTCCAAACAATTTTTCATCTTTGGATATGAAAGAGCAGATAATGTATTTGATTAACAAAGAGAGGGAAGATCGTGGTTTGCCAAAGTTTCGTGCAAGAGAATATAATGTTGAAAGTATAACTCAGCCTTTTGTTGATAACATTGCTATTCATGGTTTTGCATCAAATGTTCATAATGATCCTGTTTCTGGATTAACATACACACAAAGAATTCAATCTAGTCCAAATACAAATGGAAAATATGCATTTATTGCAGAGATTTTGGCGATAAATATCCATTCTTTTGGAATTGTTTATGAATGGATGTATAATGACAATTATGGTTGGAATTGGGCTCACAGAGACACGATTCTTGGTGCATACTCAAATGATCAAACTTATATTGGAATTGGATTTGCAGATAATTATCAAGGGAATTCTACTCAAAAAGTTGTTGCAGTTGACCTTTTTCATCCAAACTCTTCGTTTGTTCCAAATATAATTCAAAGACAAACTGATTTAGAAAATAAAATTTTTGGTGAAAGTGTTGTCTTGTATTCTGATTTGGCACTCAATGGAGTTTCTTGTAGAATTCCACAAAATCAAGAAGTTTCATCGCTTGTTTCAAATATCTCTGGATGTAATGGCTCAAATTACAACGATAAAATTTCATCAATAAAAATTCCTCATCAGCAGTGTGTTGAGTTTTTTTCTGATTCAAATTTTTCAGGAGAAAAGATGATTTTTTGCAATGAACAAAAAAATGGAATGCCACTTGATTTAAGCTTTGTTGACAAACCAGTTGATAAATTGTCTCAATTTAATGAAACCTTCTCTTCTTTAAAAACATATTCTTTAAGCAAATCAGACTCTTCAAAAGTGTTCTTTTTTGTTGATACAGAAGGTTTTGGATATTCATCTCCAGTTTCTATTGGAACAGAGATTTCTGATGCAAGAACAAGGTCAGTTTTCTCTTTGGGAAATGACAATATCTCTAGTTTTACGATTCCTTCTGGTGTTTGTGTTGACTTATATGAACACATAGATTTTGCTGGAAGAAAAAGAGTTTATTGCAACAATTCGAAAGAAACAAATTTTGTTTCTTTTGGAGCTGGTCAATTTGAAAACGATCAACTTTCTAGTGTAAAAATATATCAAATTGAAATTTTTGAAGGAAGTTCTGATGATAAAAATGTTCAATTTTGGCAACATGACAACAAAACTGGAAATAGTGCAATTTTTACTTCACCATCTCAGTTTTCTGATGCAAGAAATACTGATATTTTTTCAGTTGGAAATGATGATATCTCCAGTTTTGAAATTGCTCCAAGGGTTTGTGTAGATGTTTTTCAAGATGTAAATTTTGGTGGATTTCAATACACTTATTGTAATTTTAGTAAAAATGAAAGAAGTTTTATTCCTCTTATTGGTGGTTTTCAAGAAAATGACAACTTGAGTAGTGTGAAGATAAGAGAGATTTCAGAAGATGAAAAGTTTTAATTTCTAAAAATTGATTTTGTATATTTTTTTCTAACAATTGTTCCGTTATCAAAAAAATCCCCAAAACATTTATCTGATGGTAAAAAATGTATATGGAAATGCTCTAAAGATTGATTTTCTGTTTAGACACGAAAAAACAACTAGTAACTTTTTGTTTTATTTTTATATTTTCCCAAAACAACAAGCATTAAAGAGTTTAGCTCGTCAAATTCAGCTTCATTAACATTTTTCATAGATTTGATATGTCTTTTTGGAATTAGTAGAGTATGGTTTTTTGTATATGGAAAAAGATTGTCAATCTAAAATCAACGAGAAAATTCTTTAATAATTTTTTGATTTTCTATTGAGCAAGAAGAGCAGATATTTTTTTCTTTAAATTTTTTAACAATATCAATTATTCGTTGTTTTGATTGTTCGTAAAAATTTTAAATTTTATAAATTTAAATTTAATAAACTAACATTTTTTAAATATAGGCATTAATTAACTCTATTTTTTTCAAAAAATTAAATCTGTATATTAGAAACTTTTTCAACAAATTTTTTAATTTCAAACTCAAATCTTTTTTCAGAAAATTTTTCTGCATATTCACGAATTTTTTTTCTATCAAAACTATCTTCAATCTCAAAAAATTTTTGAATTGCATTCATTAAACTCTCTTCAGTTTGCTCATTAAACAAAATTCCAGTTTCTCCATTTATAATTGTTTCACTTGTTCCACCAGAATTTATCGCAATAACTGGCTTTCCTGCAGACATTCCCTCGATTGGACTCATTCCAAAATCTTCAATTGTTGGTGTAATAATTGCTCTTGAGTTTTGAAGATAATCAAACTTTTCTTCATCAGAAACATTTCCAACAAAACTTATATTTTCTTTTGAAATTTTTCTTAAATTTTCCAACTCTGGTCCATCTCCAATAATTATCAAATCTTCCCCAAGATCATTAAAAACCTTTACAACAAGATCTATTCTTTTAAAAGACCTAAGTTTTGAAATTACTAAAAAATAATTTCCTTTTTCAAAATTTGGTTTTATTTTTTCAACTTCAATTGGTGGATAGATTAAAAAAGAATCACGATTATAATATTTTTTTATTCTTGATTGAACAATTTTTGAATTTGCAATCAAAAAATCTGGTCTAGAAGAGGCAATTTGATCCCATTTTCTCAAACTGGAAAAGTAAAGTTGAATTAAAAATCTGAAAAATGGAATTTTGCTAATTTTTTTTTCATCAAGGTATTGTTGATAATAATCCCAAATATATCTTGTTGGAGAGTGAATATATGAAATATGAATTGCATCTTCTGGAGAAATAACACCTTTTATGTAGGAGTTTGAGCTAGAAATTATGATATCATATCCACGAAGATCTATTGTTTCTGAAGCGATTGGCAAAAATTTTGAATAAATTCCTCTTGCCGTGTTTGAAGATTTAAAAAATGGTAAAAAATCTACAAAAGTTGATTTATATTTTCTGTTCGGAAAATCTTTTTCAACTAAATTTTTATTGCAAGAAAGAAAAAAAAGATCTGCATCTGGAAAAATTTTTGATAAAGTTAGTAAAACTTTTTCTGCTCCACCACGATACAGATAATATTCGTGTAAAAGTGCAATTTTTGGTTTTTGAAATTTCTTCAAAAATTTTTTAATTCATGAAATAAATAAAAATAAAAGAGAAAATGTCTATTTTTTAGAAAACTTGGTAAAATTTAAAATTTTTTAAAATCTGTTTTTATTTTGTCGCATTTTCTTCAAGAAAAATTTTTCTCAAAATTCTCTGCTTATCATTTTCTTTTGCTTTTGCAATTTCTAAATTTTCAATTTCAGTTTTTTGCATCTTGTAAATTTCCTTCAACTATCTTTTATTTTCTTGTAGTTTTTCTAATTCGTTTCTTTTTTTGTAAAAGAACTTTATCAGAAATTAGTCCACGAATTTCTGCTTTACGAAGTTTATCAAAATATTTAATCATCGTTTTTTGGTGATCTTGAAATTTTTTCTTGTAAAATTTCGAGATTTGGTAATTTAAAATCAGAGATCATAAAATTTATTTCACTTTTATCTTGGTTTTTAATATTTAAAGTTTCATATTTTTTGAAAATTGCAAAAAATTTTATTTTTTTCTATGATAATTTTCAGATTTTTTCATTAATCTTTTTTTGTTTTGTCTTTAGAAATTTCGTTTGGTTCGTGTTGTTTAAAATCATCAACATATAAAACTCCTTCAATTTGAAATTTTTTTATCAAAATTTTTATCATCTCTGCAATCGTTCCATAATGATCTAAGTTTGATTTTTCTGATTCAATTTTTCACAAGTTTACCATATAAATTTTGAGTTTTGATGAAGATATTGATCTTGTTTATTTCTGTTTCAAAATTTACTTTCTAAGTGTTTAAAGCTTGAAAATTTACTCTGTTTATTGATCTTTTTTTCTAATCAAAAATTCAGAATATAAACTCAACTCTTTGTAGTGATTTGTTGTGACGAATAAAAAAAGATCTCCTTGCTCTTTTTATTGTTTTTTAAATAATTTGCTATATCATCACTTGAGAAGATTAAAAATTCATATGGAAGGTGTTTGGAGATCATAAAGAGTTTTCTAGAATTTAGTGTATTTATCTTTATCTTTTTAATTATTGCTTTTTCTTTTATTGTCATTGTTTTGGTTCCAAAAGCAAACAAATTTACACTTTTTACATTTGGAAAAGTTTTGTTTGGGCATTTTGAAAAATCTTCTGAATTTTCTGATAAAATAGGAGAGCTTCAAAGAAAATTAGATTTAGAAACAATTTCAGATATGTTTTTTGGAGAATATATTGCTCAACTTTCTGGAATCATCTCTTTTGAAAAAGATGACAAAGATCTGTTTCTGTTTTCTCAAAAAAGAGTTTTAATATCTCTAATTTTAGATTATTTTTTAAAATTTGTTTTGATAAACGAAAAACAGAAAAAAAGAGGAGCAGTGTTTGAAGTTTTTAAAAATGGAAGGATTGAAGCTCTCTTATTTTGGTTTTGATAAAAAAACAATTGATAAAATAATTTTTTCATTTTCTCAAAAAAATGGATTTATTCGCTCCCTTGTAAATTTAAAAGAAGGTAGAATTTCTGAAGATATTAGAAAGGAGATGTTTTATGATAATATTTTTGAAAATGATGACGACCTTTATCCTTCTTTACTAACTGGTTTAATTTTTACTAACTGGTTTAATTTTAAATAATAAATTAGAGATCTCTTCGTTTATTTTGATTCAAACTGAGAAACCTTTGGATTTCAAATTGATAAAATTAAAGCTTTTGCAAA
Organism: Candidatus Methylomirabilis sp.; assembly: GCA_020723005.1. Lineage (GTDB taxonomy): Bacteria > Patescibacteriota > DYJS01 > DYJS01 > DYJS01 > DYJS01. The sequence goes on from DYJS01000013.1 coordinate 6,265, forward strand.
TTAAACAGATGATTCTTCTTTCGCTTTCTATTTTTCGTGAGATTGAAAAATCTGAAAAATTAAGAACAAAAGATGAAAAAAAATAAATCAAAAAAAATATGAAAAAAATCTTATCAAAGATTCAAATGATTTAAAGTAGAAATTTCTTTCAATTTTTCAATCAAAGGTTGATAATTTTCTTGAGAACGAAGATGAGCAGGAGCAAATAAAAAAATTATCCAGGAAGCAGAAGAAAATAATTGACAATATTCAAATTTTTCATAAAAGGAAACACTTTAATTAAATTTTTTATTGATTTATTGTTAATATTTTAGTGTGATGGATACAAATTTTGGTATAGATGGAATTTGGAAAGTTCCTGGTAAAGAGAAACCAACAAGAGAACTTTTTTTAGAGAAAATAGAAATTCTTTTCAAAGATCGTCCAGATTTATTAGAAAAATTACAAACACTTTCAGGCTTTGTTTTGGAATTTGAAGAAGAAAGGATTAGAAAAGCAGAGATAGAAGCAGGCGAAGAACCAAATAAACTAAAAAGAAAGAGTGAAAAATATCATACACACAGCTTTTTGGCAGGGTTTTGGGCAATAACAATTTTAGAAAAACTACAAGAAAAACAGGGCGAAAATTTTGATTTTGAACAAGCTTTTTTGGTTGTTGCATCAGCTTTGGTTCACGATTTAGGAGCAAAAATAAAAGAAAAAGATAATAGTGCTAGTCCAGAAATTAAAAAGATACGAAAAGTTTTGCAAGAATCTAAATTTTCAAGAAAATTTATTAGACAGATTATTGCAACGATAGGAAAAACAAAATATGATAATGAGAAAAATCCTGCTTATTGGAATTTTACAAAGTTGTCAAGATATGAAACAGAAAAGCTTTTACTGCGAGAAAAAATTGTAATTCTTTCCGACTTGCTTCAACTTTTGGCATTAGATTACAGAGAGAGGGTTAAAAACGATTTACCAATTCCAGATAAAGCAACTGTAGAAATTCCATATTATTTATTTCAGCTTTTTATCGCTTCAGTTCTTGGTGTTTCGCAAGATTTTGAAAAGTTAGAAAAAACTTTGGATGAAATAAAAGAAAAAGATGAGAATGAAGTTATAAAAGTTTTTTTAGAAGTTATTTTTGGAGAGGATGTTGCTTCTCAGTATGAAAAAATAAGAGAAATTGTTGCAGAACAACCCTATTCAAATTTGTAAAAATTAAATTTTTTTTAAAAATCTTTATCTTTTTGACTTTTTAGAAAATTTATTGCAAAAGAGAGTTGCATTGTGGCTTTAGATTTTTCAACAAGCTAAGAATGACAACTTAAATTTTAAGTTGAATAAAATTATTAAATTTTACTTATGCCTAGAGATTATAGTTTAGAAAAAATCCGAAATATTGGAATTATTGCACATATTGATGCAGGAAAAACAACAACAACGGAGAGAATTTTATATTATACTGGAAAAAATTATAAAATTGGAGAAGTTCATGAAGGTGCAGCAACAATGGATTGGATGGCACAAGAACAAGAGAGAGGAATTACAATTACATCAGCTGCAACAACATGTTTTTGGAAAGATTGTAGATTAAATATTATTGATACTCCAGGGCATGTGGATTTTACAGCAGAGGTTGAAAGATCTCTACGAGTTTTGGATGGTGGAGTTGTTGTTTTTGATGGAGTAGCTGGAGTTGAACCACAATCTGAAACTGTTTGGAGACAAGCAAATAAATATAAAGTTCCAAGAATCTGTTTTATAAATAAGCTTGATCGAATAGGAGCAAGCTTTGAAAGAAGTTTTAACTCAATTCTCAATAGACTTACAAAAAATGCTGTTGCAATTCAGATGCCAATTGGATCGGAAGAGAGTTTTAAATCTTTGGTAGATCTGATTGAAATGAAACAATATACTTATAAAACCGAAGATCTTGGAAAAGATCCAGAAATCACAGAGATTGATCCAAGTGTTTTAGATGAAGCAAAAAAACAGAGACAGATTATGCTTGAAAAAATTGCAGAAACTGATGAAAATTTTATGGAAAAATTTTTTAGTGGAGCTGAGATAAGTGTTGATGAGATTCGAAATGCAATTCGAAAAGCAACAATAAAATTTGAACTTGTTCCAGTTCTCACAGGATCGTCTCTTAAAAATAAAGGTGTTCAGTTGATGCTTGATGCTGTCAATTACTATCTTCCAAGTCCGCTTGATATTCCAGCAATAAAAGGAATAAATCCAAAAAATGACGAAGAGGTTGAAAGACATCCAAGTGATGAAGAACCATTTTCTGCACTTGTTTTTAAAATTGCAAACGATCCGTTCGTTGGAAATCTTGCATATTTTAGGGTTTATAGTGGAAAAATTGAAGTTGGAAGTTATGTATTAAATTCATCAACTGGAGAGAAAATTCGTGTTGGAAGGATTGTTAAGATGCATGCAAATCACAGAGAAGATGTTAAAGATTATGTTTATGCTGGTGAAATAGCTGCAGCAGTTGGATTAAAAGATACATTAACATCACATACACTTTGCGATCAAGATAAGCCAATAATTTTGGAAAAAATTGATTTTCCAGAACCGGTTATCTCTGTTGCAGTTTCTCCAAAAACAAAAGCTGATCAAGAGAGGCTTTCTGTTGCTTTGCAAAAACTTTCAAAAGAGGACCCAACATTTCAAGTGAGAACAGACCATGAAAGTGGTGAAACAATTATGAGCGGAATGGGAGAACTTCATTTGGATATTTTAGTAGATCGTATGAAAAGAGAATTTAATGTTTCTGCAGATGTTGGAGCTCCTCAAGTTGCTTTTCGTGAAACAATTAGAAAATCTGCAAAAGCAGAATATAAATTTGCAAAACAATCTGGTGGTCGTGGTCAATATGGACATGTTTTTATTGAAATTACACCACTTGAAAAAGGATCTGGAATTCAGTTTAAATCCACAATTAAGGGAGGAGTTATTCCTCAAGAATATGTTCCAGCAGTAGAAAAGGGTGCAAGAGAAACTTTTGCAAATGGAATTATTGCAGGATATCCAGTTGTTGATGTTGAATTAAATTTATATGATGGAAGTTATCATGAAGTTGATAGTTCTGAAATTGCTTTTAAAATGGCAACAAGTTTTGCAATAAAAGAAGCGTTCAAGACTGCAGATCCTGTGATTTTAGAACCAATAATGAAAGTTGATGTGATTGTTCCAGAGCAATTTACTGGTTCTGTAATTGGAGATATAAATTCTAAAAGAGGACAAATTGAAGGAATGGATGGCTATGGAATGGATTTGAAAATTATCCACTCAAAAGTTCCACTTTCTGAACTTTTTGGTTATATCACAACTCTTCGTGGTCTCACGCAAGGAAGAGGTTCTGCAACAATTGAATTTAGTCACTATGCAGAAGTTCCAAGAAATGTTCAAGAGAAAATTGTGAAAGGATAAAATTAAATTTAAAATACAAATTTAAGAAATTTAAGAAAGGTAGACTGATAAGTTTGCTTTTTTGATTTAAAATTAAAGTAATCTTTAAAATTTTTTTCTCAGTTTTTTAAGAAAAATTTTTGTTTTTCTTGACTTGTTTTTTTTATCAACACACCCACATAGATAAAAAAATATGTGAGAAATTTTAAAATTTATTGTAATATGATTAAGAATAAAGAAAGTATAAAAGAAGTTTTTGCGAGAAAATTTGGAAAACTTATTTTTGATATTGATCCTAATATTTTTTAGAGTTGTTTTTCTAGATTTTTGGTCGAAAAAGGTTTTGTTATACAAGCAAAAACAAACACCTTTTTAGGAATATTTATTTGACAAAGTGGACGAATTAAATGAACTTTTAAGTCAATTTTTAAGAGAGCAAGATCCAAAAAAAGAGAGAGAATTTGCAGAAAATTTTATAAAAAAGACATGAGAGTGTGTTTGTGAATTTAAGTATATGCATCCAGATGATTTGAAAAATTTAAAAAATATTCTTAAATTATTTTTAACATACAATTATGAAAAAATAAAAAGATTAAAATGTGGAGAAGAAGTTCTATATAGTCAAATTTTAGAAATGGAAAATTATTATTCTTTGCTAGATGCTTAAATAAAAATTTTTTATAAAAATCTTAGAATTTATTTTTTTAAAAATTTTTTTGTTTTCTTTAGACAAAACTTTTCGGAAATCTTTTAATAAAATACTTCTTCAAAAAAGTTCTAAAATTAAGTTTTTAATTTTTTAACTTGAAGGGCATCAAGTTCTAGCGGAGTTTCTCTTCCAAAAAAAGATAAATTAACACGAACCTTTCCAGATTTTTCATCAAAACTAGAAACTTTTGCTTCGTATCCTTTGAATGGTCCATCATTTATTATTACAGGTTCTTCAGGTAAGAAATCTATCTTAAATGCTTCTTGAAGTGTTTCAACTTCTTGATTTTTTAATCTTGTAATTTCATTCTCCGGAATTGCAACGGGTGTGTTTCCCGTTCCAAGAAATCCAGTTACATCAGGTGTATTTCTAACAATAAACCAAGTATTTGGATCAATATCTATTAAAATTAGAACATATGTTGGATATAATTTTTTTTCAACCTTTCTTTTTCTTCCATTTTTAATTACAATTTCGGTAACTTTTGGAATAAAAATCTCTTTAATTTTTTCCTGTAATCCAAATTGTTCAATTCTTTGTTGAAGATTTATTGCAACTTTATCTTCAAAATTTGGCTTTGTATGAATTGCATACCAAGCATATTTTTTTTCCTCTGTTTCTTCTGGCATTGTTAGTATTTAATTAATTCTTCAAAAATTTTGGTGAAAAACAGGTCAAAAATACCTGTAAAAAAAGCAATTATAAAAGATATTGCTACAACAACAAAAAACATCTCTTGAACCCATTTTGTAGTAGGCCAATTTGTTTTTTTAAGTTCTGCAATGGATTCTTTTACATATAAAACTATCTGTTTTCTGAAAAATACAATCAGAAATATTGCAACAGATATTGTTAAAAAATATATTGCAAAAATAGAAAAATTATTTGTTAGTGAATCAACCATTTTGTTTTCTATTAATTACTTCTAATAAACTATCTAATTTTATATCTTTTTCAAAAATTTCATTATTTCTTGAATATTTAATTTTTACTTTTTTGTTTGGTCCAACAATTGCCAAAACTGTTCCAAGTGGTCTTTCTGGAATAATTTCCAAATTATCTATTGATAAAATAATATCTTTAGCTTTTAATCCAGCTTTGTCTGCTGGACTTCCTGGCATAACTGAGACTGATGAATATGATGAATCGCTTATTATCATAGCACCTTCAGATTTTTCTAATTCATAATAAGCTTGCATACTTTTTGTAATTGTTTTTGCAAAAACACCAAGATACCCACGATCTATTTTATTGTTTTCAAGATAATATTCTAAAATAGGTTTAATTATATTGCTTGGAATTGCATAATTCATAGAATCTGCATCGGTTCTTCCTGCTGTGTTCATTCCAATTACTTTTCCATCTAAATCAATAAGTGGACCTCCACTATTTCCTGGATTAATTGCTGCACTAACCTGAATAACTCCTTCAAGAGATTCTGTTAAATTTTTTCCATCAGTTGCAACAATAGATTTTCCTAAAACGGAGATTATGCCTTCTGTAGCACTATTTTCTGTTTCTCCAAGTGCATTACCAATCGCTATAACTTTTTGTCCAACTTTAGAATCTTCTGAATTTGCAAAACTAACAACAGGAAATGTTGAGTTTTTTGCATCATTAATTTTTATGAAAGCAAGATCATTTGAGGAAGATGGATCAGTTGCAACAATTTCTGCTTTAAAACTTTTTCCTTCGTCCGTAATCACAATAATCTCTTTTTTGTCTGTTTTAGAGTTCTCCACAACATGCTTGTTTGTTGCAATAAGCCCATCGTTTGTAACAAAAAAACCTGTTCCAGCAGATTCAGATTCCTGTTCCCCCCAAAAAAAATCATACTTTGAAGATTTTACAATTATTGAAACAACACTTGGTTTAACTTTTTCTATTGCATTAATAGTTGTAGATGTTTCTTCAACAGATCTTTGCTCTGTAAAAACTTTTAAAGTTTGTTCAACCTTTTCTTTTATTTTAAGATCTTTTAAAATAGGAAACGAATTTTGAAATTCTTCATTATTAAGTGCAACAAGTCCAGATATTCCGCCTAAAAAACCAGAAACAAGTCCTATAACAAAAGTAAGTAAAATTGTTGCAAAAAATTGAGCACTAGAAAGTTTTTTAAATCTTCTTTGTTCTGAATCCATCAAAAATATAAATTACAAAGAACTTCTAAGAAAAAAAAAGTAATTTGCAAATAAAAAAGACTTTAAATTTTTTGAGCCGAAGGTCAGGATTGAACTGACGACCGACGGTTTACAAAACCGCTGCTCTACCGCTGAGCTACTTCGGCTAAATTGCGATGTGAAACTAAAAAAGTTTTTTTAATTTGTAAAGTTTTTTGAAATCTTTTATTTTAATTATTTTAATATTTAAACTAACATTACATAAAAAGAGAATTTTTTAAAAATTTAAAATATAAAAATTTTTCAAACTAAAAATTAGGATCTTTTAAAATAGAAGTTAAAATTTGATTAATTTTTTAAAAAATTTAGTTTTCGTCTGTTTCTATAAGTATAAAAATTTTTTATGGATAATTATATTGATATAGCTATTATTTTCTTTACCATTGTATCTATTTCTCTTCTTTTAATTCAAAATAAAAGTGGTGGCATTTCATCAACTTTTGGTGGTGCAGGTGGATTTTATGGAACAAGAAGAGGTGTTGAAAAAGCAATTTTTATGCTAACTTGGATCGTTTCTTTTTCCCTTTTTGTGATGCTTTTTGTAAAATTTTTTATCTAAAAGTTGAAACTAGATAGTATTTTTAGAAAAAAATCTTTTCAGATCTCTTTATTTGAAAAAATAATTTTGATATCTTTTTTTGTATCTAGTGTTTTTGGAATTTATCTTGTAAATTTATATAAAAAAGGTTATAGAATAGTTTTTTCTAACTCAAACGAATCTTCAATCTCTGCAAATATTTTAGGATTTTTACAAAATCAAAAAAATATCTATGTTGAAGGAGTTGTTGGTGAATCAAAAAATATAAATCCAATTTTTTCATCATCTTTTGTAAATGGTTTTAATTCTGTTGATAGCGATATCTCCTACCTTATTTTTTCTGGACTTTTGAGAAAAAATGAAGAAAGTTTTATCCCAGACCTTGCATTAGGTGAACCAAAAATTTTAGAAGATGGAAAAATTTATGAATTTTCTCTTCGTGAAAATGTTTTTTGGCATGATGGAGAAAAATTTACAGCTGATGATGTTGTTTACACTATTAAAACAATTCAAAGTTTAGATACAGCAAGCTCAGATGTTCGTGCAATTTGGGAAAAAGTTGAAGTAGAAAAAATTTCAGAATTTTCTCTTCGTTTTACTCTTTCAAGAAAAAATCCAGATTTTTTACAAAATTTTACACAAGGAATCATTCCAAAACATATCTTAGAAAATACTCCTGCGAGAGAAATTTTATTTCATTCTTTTAATTTTAATCCTATTGGAACTGGGCCTTTTATTTTTTCAGAAAGAAAATCGACAGATCAATTAATTCTTAAAAGAAATCCAAATTTTTATGGAGAAGTTCCAGAAATCTCTGAATTGCATTTTAGATTTTTTTCATCAGAAGATGATTTGGTAAAAAGTTTTGAAAAAAAAGAGATTGATGGATTTCTCTCTTCAAAAAAGTTTAATTTTGATAATTTTGCAAAAAGAGAAGAGATATCTGGTTCAACAAACATCTTTCTTTTTTTAAATTCAAGAAATTTAAAAGAAAAATTAAGAGAAGCTATTACATATTCTTTGAGCGATATTTTTATTTCATCTGGAGGACTAAATTTTTATCCACAATATGAAGATTCTGTTGAAAAATCTAGGTTAGCACTTTTTGAATTTGGTTTGAAAGAAGAGAATGGTTGGAAGTGGGGAAATGGCGAACCTTTTAAGCTTAGGATTTTAACTCTTAATACAGATCTTTATATCTCCTATGCCAAAAAAATTCAAGAAAAATTAAAAAACGAAATTTTTGTTGAATCAGAAATTGTTGCACTTTCTGGAGCAGAATTTTGGGATAATAAAGTTTTTAATAGGGATTATGATCTCTTGGTTTTGCCAATAAAAATTTCAAAAATTTATCCATACACATTTTTTCATTCAAATTATAGTTTTGGAATAAATGGATTTAATTTTTCAGCTTTTGCAAATAAAAAAATAGATATTGCAATTGAGGAATATGAGCTTTCTTCTGGTGAAAAATCTGGTGATATTTTTGAAAAAATAAAAAATTTAGAACTTTTTGGAATTATTGATAAAAATAATTTTTTTTACTATTCAAATTCATCAAAAAAATTGCCAAAAAAGATTTTTAATACAAATGAAAGATTTTTTTTCGCAAATTCTTGGTATGTTTGGAAAAAGGTAGAGATAAAAAAATAGACTTTACTAAAATCTTTTTTAAAAAATAAACTTTAAGAAACTATGGAGCCAACATCTTCTCCCTTTGCAAGATGAGCAAAATTTTCTTCATTTTCTGCATCAAAAATCATAATTGGAATTTTGTTTTCTTCACAAATTGTAAAAGCTGTTAAGTCCATTACTGCAAGTTTTTTCTCAAGTGCTTCGTGGTATGAAACATTTTTTAAAAATTTTGCATCAGAAAATTTTCTTGGATCTTTATCATAAATTCCATTAATCGTTGAAGCTTTTGCAAGGAGATCAGCTTCAATCTCTGATGCTTTTAGTGCTGAAGCTGAATCTGTTGTGAAAAAAGGAGTTCCTGTTCCACCAGAAAAAATCACAATTCTTCCTTTTTCCAAATGTCTTTTTGCTCGTCGAACAATATAAAATTCTGCAATTTGTGGCATCTCAATTGTTGTCATAAGTCTTGTATATTTTCCAAGTCGTTCTAGTGCATCTTGCAAAGCTAGTCCATTTATAATTGTTGCCATCATTCCCATTTGATCTGCTGGAACACGAGTCATTCCACTATCTCGTACGAATTTCCACCTAAAAATGTTTCCTCCACCGGGAACGATTGCAGTTTCAATCCCTGCATCGTGTAAAATTTTTATCTTTTTTGCCATATTCATCACACTTTTTGGATCAACTCCTTCTCCATTTTTATCCCCCAAAGATTCTCCAGTAATTTTTAGTAAAATTCTTTTTGGTTTCATTAAAATTTATTTCCAAAAAATTTTTAGAAAAATTTGAAAGTATGTAAAATGTTTTTGAACTGAATTATTTTAATTGCTTTTTTAAAATTGTTATGATGAGCTTGTTGAATTATGTATAATTTTAATAATAAAAATTTCTCGACAAGCTTAGGATGGCAAGAGAAGATGATTTTTGAAAAAAATAAAAAGGTTCAAGTCAGGAGACTTGAACCAATGAAAATGGAAAATAGATTATTTCATCCATTTTCTAGAAGTTCTAGACATAACACCGCTCAAAACAATTTCTGGATACCAAAACGAAGGGTATCCTCCAAAATGATCTTTTACTACATCACAACGATCATTCCAGTTGTCTTCAGAATCGCTGTTCGTCATAAATTGAACCACTGCTTTTTCTGGATACGTATCTTTTAACAAATCAAATAATTGTTGTCGATATTCATTCATTATTTCTTGTTTTGTTTTTATTACTTCTGACATTCTTGCCTCCTTAAAATTTTAGTTAATAAAAAAATCTTTTCTCAAAAAATTTACTTCTTGAGATTTGATTTTAGAGAGAGAGAGAGAAGTCAAGTGTTTGAAGGATTTTTTAAAAGAAAGAATAATTTTTGGGCTTGGAAATTTAGGTGAAAAATTTGAAAAAACTTATCATAATGTTGGATTTTTGTTCTTGGATAAATTGAAAAATTTTGCAGAAAAAGAATTTGGGGTAAAATTTTCATTTTCTGTAAAACAAAAACTCCTTGCCGAAATTTGTGAAATAAATTTTCTTGGCAAAAAAACAATTTTGGTCAAACCAACAACTTTTATGAATAGGGTTGGGAATTCTGCAGTTTTGATTTCACAATTTTACAAAGTTCCAGTTTCAAAATTTTTAGTTGTTGGTGACTATATTGATTTGCCAGTTGGAAAAGTTGAGATGATTGAAAATTTTTCAAAAAATCAAAGTCACAACGGAATTGAATCTTTTCGAAATTCAAGTGGAATAAAAAATTTTGATTTTTTGCGAATTGGAATTTTACCAGAAATTTATTTGAAAAATTATAAAGGGAAATTTGATGATTTAGGTGTTGGAAATTTATCTGATTTTGTGCTTCAAAAAATTTCAAAAGAAAATTTTAAAAAAATTGAAAGTGCAATTATTCAGTTTTTAGAAGATAGAATTTAGAAATTTTTAAATTTATTTTACAAACTTTTTAAAAATTTTAGTTTTTGAAGTGTAAAAATTTTTTCATTCAATTTCAAAAAGAGAGACTTGAAAATCCGATAGCTTATAGATTTTTTGAGATTTTGCCCGGTGCATTAGTTTGGATTAGTATATTTGCAATAATTTTTTATTCTATAAAATCTCCAGAAAAGGTTTTGATATTTTCTCTTCTTTTTGCTGGTTATTGGGGTGGAAAAAGCTTGATTATTGCGATCGGAATACTTTTTTCTTTTTTAAAAGTAAAAAATACAGAGGTTGAAGATTGGGAAAAACTTGGAAAAAATTTATATAAAAATCCAACCAGAGAAGAAAAAATTGCTTTAGCAAAAATTCCAAAAAAAGATCAAATTAAATTTGAAGATGTGTATCACATCGTTCTCCATGCAAACTATCGCGAACCATCAGAAATTGTTATTCCAGCAATTCAAAGTTTGGCAGATGCAAATTTTGACAAGAAAAAAATTATCTCTGTTTTGGCAAATGAAGAGAGAAATAAAGAGATAACCGAGGAAAATAGAAAAATTTTTCATAAAAAATTTGATAAAATTTTTTTTAAAGCAATTTCTACACTTCATCCAGATAAGCCAATGGAGGTGAAAGCCAAAGGTGCAAATTTGACATATGCAATGAGTGAAGTGATGGAATTTATTAAAAAAGAGAATATTCCAGTTGAAAATGTTGTTGTTTCTGCACTAGACGGAGATGCACAAGTTCATCCAGAGTATTTTAATCGTTTAACATATCTTTTTATTTCAACTCCAGATAGATATAAAAAAAGTTTTCAACCGATCCCAACATACTTAAATAATATTTGGGATGCACCTTGGTTTTCAAGAACCACTGCTTTTTCTACAAGTTTTTATTTTATGGAAGAGTGTGTTTTGTCTAGCGAATATCTTTTTACATATTCCGGTCATGCAACTTCTTTGAAAAAATTGATTGAAGTTGGTTTTTGGAGTGTGGATTGCATCAATGAGGATTCAAAACAATTTTGGAAAATGTTTGTTCATGACAAGGGAGAACATGAAGTTATCTCAATTGATTTGCCAATTTATATGGATGCTGTTCTTGCTGATACAACAAAAGAAACTTTAATAAATCAATATAAACAACTTCAAAGATGGGCATATGGTGCAGAGCATATTCCGTATATTTTTACAAATACATTAAAAATTCCAGAACTTAGAAATTTTAAAAATTTTAAAAAATCTTTTCGTTATTTTTTTTCAAATTATTCTTGGGCAACAGCTCCAATTTTTGCAACTTTTGCACCATTTCTCCCGTTTCTTTTTCATCCTGATTTAAAAAATACACTATTTGGTTCAACTTTCTTTTTTTCAAATGCAATAGTTTGGAGTTTTGGTTATATCTCTTTGTTTACCTATCTTTTTATGTCTATTGCAATAAGCAAAAAATTTATTAAAGAAAAAAAGCTAAGACAAAAAAATATTTTTTATTTGGCACTTTCTCAATGGATTCTGTACCCTATAACAATTCTTTGGATTTTTGGAATTGCAGGGCTTGATGCAATTACAAGACTTTTTCTTGGAAAATATTTAACTTATTGGACAACAGAAAAAGTTAGAAAATAATAATTTTGTTTTTTATATTTTCTATTTTAATTTCATTTTTATTAAAAACTTGATTATTTTTTTGTTTTGCATATTATCACCTGAGAAAAAATAAAAAAATGAAAGAGAGTAGCGAAAAAGGCTTTCAAAAAATTGAAAGTGTAAAAGATGCAAGTGATTATCTTCGTTCTTTAGCAACAGAATATCGAGAAAGTGCAAAAGAGAAATGGGGAAATGCACTAAACAAGTTGGTTCAAGCGATCAAAACAGCGATTAAAATTGTTGTTAAAGCGATATCTCCAGAAGGATTTTTAAAAATTGTTCAAGAATCCTCAAAAAAAATAAACCATTTTTTAGATCTTGCTGAAATTGGTGGAAAGAAGGTTTTATCATCATCCTACGAAGAAACAAAACGGCAACTTAGTTTTAAAGCTAGAATTTTGATGAAGCCTTTTATTGGAAAAATTTCACCAATAAATTTTTCTGCTTTATCAAATCAATGTATCTCTGTTTTGGCTATATAAAAAATTTTTTAAATATATTATACAACAGAAAGAGATTTTGTAGGTCTAAATAAATTTTATCGTTTATTTTTTTGATTTTCTCAGTTTATAAATTTGATAGATCCTTTTTTAGAACGATAAGTAGAAATGCTTAAAACATAATATTTTCTGCAAAGTTTTTTTAAATTTCACCTTTTTCACAAGAAAACAATAAAAGTAATGAGATTGTTTTTTTAATAGACGAAGCGATATAATCATTAAAATAAGTAATTTTTCTTTTTTAGAGAAAGAATCTTCTTTAGGCTTATTTTTCTCTTTAATTTTAATAAAATCTGATAATTGAAACTAAAATCTACAAAAAAATGGATTATTAAGTTTTTGAAAAAAATTGTAAGATAAATATAAGGTTGTGTAAAACTATTATCTATAAAGATTATAAAAAATTTAATTTTAAAAATTTTTACGAAACTATAAATCTTACATTTAAAACTTCTTCATGGGAATCTTCAAAAGTTGCAGTTGCAATTACTTCATTATTGCCAACTAAAATATCACTGGATAAAATTTCATATGAGAAAATTGATTCAGATTTTGTTACAATTTTTTCAACTCCGTTAATAGAAAATTTTAAATTTATTGCAGAAACATCTTCACTATCTTTTGCTTCAATTTGAATTGTTTTTGGAAAATCGGTTTCTGAAAAAGTTTTTTCAGAAATTGAAGAGATTTCTGAAATTGAGTATGTTTTTGGTTCTGGAAGATTGATTTTTATTTCTACTGTAGCAGAATCTTCATTTTCATAAATATCAAAAGCTGTGATTTTTAAAATTTTTGTTCCATTTGAAATTCCAGTTAAGTCTAAAATTTTTGAATTTAGATCTCCAGAAGTTCCAACAAGTTCTTCTGAAATATAGTAATTTATTTTTGAAATTTCATAATTTGCAATAATTTCAAAATTTACTTCAAGAGAAGGGTTAAAAATCTCTTCATTTATTATTGGAGAAGAAATTGTAATTTTTGGTTTATTTTCTAAAGTATGAATGTTGTCAAACTCCTTCGGTGGTTTTCCTAAAAAAACTCCTTCAGGAAGTTTGTTTTTGAAATTTTCTTTATCTTTATTTTTTTCATACCATTTTTCAATTGCTTCTTGCCATTTTTTAAATTCAGGATTTTTTTCTCCATTTTCATTAGATTTACAAGGAAATTCTGCATCTGGGTTGATAAAAGAGAGAATTGATTTTGCTTCAAAATATTTTCTTGTTTCTTTAAAATTTTCTGGAGTAAGTTCGGTTGCCAAAAATCCAGAAGCAGTATCAATAACAACTTCTTTCAAAGATTTTTCATCAAAGGGAGATTTTCCATTTGCCATAATTTTATTTGTTCCATAACAACTGCCATCAATTGTTTTTTCTGCTATTTTGAAAGGAATGTCTTCAGAACCAGCAAGAGCACGACTCATATAATCTTTCCAAATTTTTGATGTATAGCTTGAAGCATCAGCATTATATTTTAGAGGAGTATTATCTGTGTTTCCAACCCAAACTCCAGTTGCAAGCTGTGGAACAGATCCCATCACAACAATATCTTTACTATCATTCGTTGTTCCTGTTTTAACAGCAGCTCTTCTCCATTTTCCGTTTGGATATGGATATAGTGTTGACGACCAACTAGGTCTTAAAGATTTTTCAGAAAGAACAGTTGTAACATATCTTGCAATTGTTGTTTCTAAAACTTGTTCTTTTTTTCTTTCTTTTTCTGCATCAAAAATAACAACTCCATTTTTATCAATAATTTTTAAAATATAGATTGGTTCTTTTAAAATTTTTCCATTTTTTGAAACTTCTATATAATTTTTTTCACCATCATTCATTATTGTGGAAAATGCAAAAGTATGTTCCAAAAGTGTTAGTTCTTCAGATCCAATCGCTTCTGCAAGACCATGAGGAACGCCCGCTTTATTGAGTTCCAGATCAACAGATTCTGCACCAAGATCATGAACAAGCTTCATTGTATCATTAACACCCGCTAAATACATCGTTTTTATAGCTGGAATGTTTAAAGAATTTGTTAGTGCAGTTTTCATCTGAATAGGTCCTGTTTCTTGAGATTTGTTAAAATTTGTTGGTGGTTTATTTTTTGGCCAACCCGGAAATTCTGTAATCACATCATAAATATAGGAATCTGGTACATAACCTTTTTTCCAAGCAGAAGCATAAACATATGGTTTAAAACTAGAACCCATTTGACGAAAAGCTGTTGCAACATTGAACTGTCCATCAATTTCTGGTCTATAATAATCCAAACTTCCCACCATTGCTAAAACTTCTCCATTTCTTGGATCAATAGAAACAATCGCTCCATTATTTGCTCCAGCAGCTTTTATTGCATCTTGTTCATGGTCTTTCAATGTTTGCTCTGCCATTTGTTGATATGGCAAGTGTAGTGTTGTGATAACCGTGTATCCACCCTCTACAAACTCTTTTTCTCCAAGTTTTTCTCCTAATTTTTCTTTTATAAAATAAACAAAGTGTGGAGCTAAAATTTTGTTTGTTCTTTCTACAATTTGTGTTGGTGAAAAAATATTTTTTATAAAATTTGGTTGAATTTTTCCGTCAGGAGAAATTAATTCAGTAGCTAATCCAGAATTTTTTTGTTCTTCTGAAATCTCTCCTTTTGCAAACATTTCTAAAATTCTTTTATCACGAAGAGATTTAATCTGATTTTTGCTCTCTTCTGATAAAACTTCTTCAGGAGAAAGAATTGGAACAATAATACTCGCTTCATATTCATCTTTAGAAATTTTTTTCTGATCAAACATCATTTTTAAAACTTCATTTCTTCTTGCAAAAAGTAAAACTTTTCCAGAACCATATGGGCTATATGTATTTGGTGCTTGAATTAAAGCTGCAAGAGTTGCAGATTCTGGTAAATTTAAATCTTTTGTCTCCTTTCCAAAATACAATTCGCTCGCTGCTCCAACTCCCCAAGCAATGCTTCCAAAAGGAATTTCATTTAAATACATTCTTAAAATTTCATCTTTTGAAAACTCTCTTTCAATTTCAAGTGCCAAAATAATCTCTTTCAATTTTCTTTTATATCCAGCAACACCACTTCTAACATTTTTTTCGTCGGTCAAAAGCACATTTCTAACAAGTTGCATTGTTAAAGTAGAAGCTCCTTGAACATCTTCTGTTGTTGCATTTTTCACAAAAACTCTTGCCAAACCAACAGGATCAACTCCGCTATGTTCATAAAATCTTTTATCTTCAACAGCAACAACAGCATCTCTTAAATCTTGAGGCATATTTTCAAATTCAACAGGGGTTCTTTTAATATCTTCATTAAAAACTTCAGAAAGTAAATTTCCATTTCTATCCCTGATGTAGCTTGTTCTAATATCAACGATATTGTTTATACTATTTGGATCTGGTAGTTCTTTTGCAACCCAATTATAAACAGCAACAACCGTGGCTAGTCCAGAAATCAATGTGAACGAAAAAAGGAAAAGCAATACAATAACAATAATTTTAAGATTTTTTTTTGGTTTTTTGAAATTTTTAAAATTTAAACTTTTTTTTTCTTTATAAGAAGATGTAAAATTTTCCATTCCAATCTTTCTTTTTTTTAAAATAATAGATGTTTTTGTCTTTTCTTCTAAATCACTCATTTCTAAAAAATTTAATCTTCAATTTTTTTCTAAACTCAAAAATAAATTTCACAAATCTAAACGAATTTACAAAAAGTTTTGTTGCAAGTTTTTGAAAAAAATTAAAATAATAAATTGTATTTTTCTTGAAAATTATGAATAGAGTTTTGGTTAAAAAACGGTAAACCAATAAGTTAATTGAACCAATTATTGCAGTTATCCCTGCTGTTTGCATATCCACTACAATTT
>DYJS01000014.1 GCA_020723005.1 Candidatus Methylomirabilis sp.
TTATTCCAAACAACACAGATGCAGAGATTGAAAGTTTTATAGCTTCTGTAACTACCAATGGAACACCTCTTAAAAACTTCAATATTCCTGTTGCTTATGGTGCATGTAGTGGTTGCGATAACGATGGTACTCACTGTGGAGATGGACAATGTAACTGTGGAGAAACATATAATACATGCGGTCAAGACTGTGGCGGTCCTCCTCAAAATAATTGTGGAGATGGGCAGTGCTTAGGTCAAGAAAATCACAATAATTGTCCTCAAGATTGCTAAAGATCGTTGTGGAGATGGAAAATGCAAAGGAGGAGAAAACAAAAGGAATTGTCCTCAAGACTGCAAATAGATGCTAAATCTTAACACAAACTATATAATTTTTTAGTTTTGATTATTTTATCATTTGACATTTCATTTCAAAAAAATAGTTTTTTAGTGTTAAAAAAAGTTTAGATGATATATGTTTTTTTCCTTCTTATTTTTCTTGGAATATATTTTATTGGCATTTATAATTCACTTGTGATTTGGAAAAATAGAGTCAAAACAAGTTTTTCTCAAATTGATGTTCAGCTAAAAAGAAGACACGATCTGATTCCAAACCTTGTTGAAACAGTCAAAGGTTATGCAACTCACGAAAAAGAACTTTTTGAAAATGTTGCAAAAGCAAGAACATCAGCAATGTCTGCAGGTTCTATTTCAGAGAAAATTGATGCGGAGAACCAACTTTCTGAAACACTAAAAACACTTTTCGCAGTTTCAGAAAACTATCCAGAGCTAAAAGCAAATCAAAATTTTTTAGAGCTACAAAGGGATCTGCGAGACACAGAAGACAAAGTTTCTGCTTCAAGACAACTCTTCAACACAACAGTTTTGGGATACAACACAAAAATACAAACTTTTCCAAACAATATATTTGCTGGAATTTTCAACTTTTCAGAAGAGAAATTTTTTGAAATCGAAAACAAAGAAGAGAGAGAATCTCCAAAAGTACAATTCTAAAAAATCTTAAAAGTTTAGATTTAAAATTAATTTATTTTTATCTAAAAAATATAATTTTCAGATAAAGTATTCTGTTTTTTTTAACGTGCTTTTACTTTTGCAATTTTCAAAAAAGTAAATTAGATAATTTTTGTTAAATTTTAATTTTATATTGAAAAATAAAAATTTTAAAAAATGGATCTCTTTGATTGTTCTGAACTTAGCCCTTGCAATTGTTATTATAGATGGAACAATTTTAAATGTTTCTGTTCGTCAGATAACAGCTGATGTCAAAACTGATGTCAAAAACTTTCAATGGATTATCACGATTTATTCTCTGGTAATTGCATCTCTCACAATTTTGGGAGGAAAATTGGGAGATCTCTTTGGAAAGAAAAAAATGTTTCTTATTGGTGCAACAATTTTTGCAATTGGTTCTGCAATCTCTGGAATAAGTCAAAATTTTTGGCAAATTTTACTTGGCTGGTCAATTGTGGAAGGAATCGGAGCAAGTTTAATGATGCCTGCAACAACATCTTTAATCATTTCAAATTTCAAAGGAAAAGATCGTGCAATTGCTTTTGGAGTTTGGGGAGGAATAGCTGGAGCAAGTAGTGCAATTGGACCCCTTCTTGGAGGATATTTAACAGATAACATCTCGTGGAGATGGGCTTTTTTAATAAATGTTTTAATTGTTCTAATAATTCTCATTTTTTCTTTCACAATAAAAGAGGAGAAAGAGATTTCTAAAAAGAAAAAAATTGACATTTTTGGAGCAATTCTTTCTGGAACTGGACTACTTTTTATAATTTTTGGAATCATAGAATCTTCAAAATATGGATTTTTAATAAAAAAAGAAAATTTCTCAATTGGAAATCTTGAAATAAATCTTGGAAAACTTTCAATTGTTCCAATTTTTATTTTTTTAGGAATTTTTATTTTAATAAATTTCTATTTTTTTGAAAAAAGAAGAGAAACAAAAAAGCTTGATACAATTGTTTCAACAAAAATTTTTGAAAATAAAAGTTTTGTTTTTGGTGTTGCAACATCTTCAATAATATCTCTTGGACAATCTGGAATAATTTTTTCAATTCCAGTTTTTTTGCAATCTGTTCGTAACTATTCGGCATTTCAAACAGGAATTGCACTTCTGCCACTTTCAATTGCTGTTTTAATCATTTCACCACTTTCAATTTTTATTGGGAAAAAAATCTCAATAAAAAATATTATTTCAATTGGTTTAATAATAAATTTTCTTTCAACAATCATCCTTTCTCAAACACTTTCAGAAAATTCCACAACACAGGATTTAATGCTTGGATTATCTATGCTTGGGGCAGGAATGGGTTTAACAATGTCTCGAATCACAAATTTTACAATTTCTTCTGTAAATGAAGAAAAAAGTGGAGAAGCTTCTGGACTAAACAACACTTTTCGTCAAATTGGTTCTTCTCTTGGAAGTGCAATTATTGGAGCAGTTTTTATAAGCTCAACAACAAATTCTCTAAAAATAAATATTAAAGAAAATGAAAAAATTTCTTCATATGCAAAAGAAGAGATTTTGAAAAAAATTGAAAATTCAAATGAAAGTTTGCAATTTTCTGAGTTAGAAAGTTTTGAAATAAATGAATCTAAAATGAATAAATTGCCAGAAAATATACAAAATCTCATTTTGAAAGAAAGCAAATCAGAGATGAAAAAAATTAGAGAAAAGTCTGTTGTTTCAGGAAACAGATCCTCTCTTTTAACAGGATCTCTTTTTACATTTTTTGCGATTTTAATTTCAAGGTTTTTGCCAAATGAAAAAACTCAAAAAGAAACTAATCTACAAAAGTCTGATACTGAAAAAAACAAATAGATTGTTTTACTTTGTTGTTACAACTTTTTGATTTCTAATAAAATTATAAAAGGATAAGGATAAGAAATCTTTTTATTTAACGATTTTAATAAAAAAATGCTCCAATTGGAGCATTTTTTAAAATCCATTTTAAATTCACAAAAACTACGAAACCATTTTTATATCTACTTTTACACCAGATGGAATATCTAATTTCTGTAGTGTATTTAGAGTGTTTGGGTTTGGGTCAAAAACATCAATAAATCTTTGGTGTGTGATCATTTCGTATTGACTCCAGTGATTTTTATAGACAAATGGAGATTTCAAAGCATCAAATCTTTTTTTGATCGATGGTAAAGGAATTGGTCCAGCCATTTCACTTCCAGAGTTTTTAATTGCCTTAGCGACTTCTAAAACTACTTTGTCAAGAACAAAATGATCATATGCTTGAAATTTTACTCGAACACGAATTGTATAATTTTTCGTTTGATTTTTTTGTGCTACTTTTGTTACCATTATTTTACAATTTTACTTACAACACCTGCTCCAACCGTTCTTCCACCTTCTCTGATAGCAAATTTTGATCCAACTTCCAATGCAACTGGTGAAATAAGTTTAACTTGAAGTCCTTCAACATTATCACCAGGCATAACCATCTCTCTTCCTACTGGAAGTATAACTTCTCCTGTAACATCCGTTGTTCGAATATAAAATTGTGGTTTATATCCTGCAAAAAATGCTGTGTGTCTTCCACCTTCCTCTTTTTTAAGAATATAGCAAGTTGCTTCAAAATCTGTATGTGGTGTAATTGAACCAACTTTTGCAATAACCTGACCTCTTTTAACATCCTCTTTATTAATTCCTCTAAGAAGAAGACCAGCATTATCTCCTGCTAATCCTTCTTGAAGATTTTTATTAAACATCTCAATTCCTGTTACAACTGTTTTTTTGGTATCACCAAGTCCAACAATTTCAACCTCTTCGTTCATTTTTACCTTTCCTCTCTCAATTCTTCCCGTTACAACTGTTCCACGACCTTGAATTGAAAAAATATCTTCAATTGGCATTAAAAGTGGTTTATCTGTATCACGAACCGGTGCTGGAACTGAATCAAGAGCACTTGCAAGTTCAAGAATCTTATCAGCCCATTCTCCTGTTGGATTTTCAAGAGCTTTTAAAGCAGATCCTCTAACGACAGTTATTGTATCACCCGGAAAATCGTTCTTTTTTAGAAGCTCTCTAATCTCTTCTTCAACAAGATCTAACATATCTTTATCATCAACCATATCAACTTTATTCATAAAAACAACAATATGTGGAACATTGACCTGTTTTGCAAGCAAGATATGCTCTCTTGTTTGAGGCATTGGTCCATCTGGAGCAGAAACTACGAGAATTGCTGCATCCATTTGAGCTGCACCAGTGATCATATTTTTAATATAATCTGCATGCCCTGGACAATCCACATGTGCATAATGTCTGTTTGCTGTTTCATACTCAACATGTGATGTGTTGATTGTAATTCCTCTTGCTCTCTCTTCTGGAGCATTATCTATTTGATCAAAAGCTTTCGCTATATTTATTCCACCAAATTTTGTTGCCAAAACTGTTGTAATAGCAGCTGTTAAAGTTGTTTTACCATGATCAACATGGCCAATTGTTCCCACATTCATATGTGGTTTACTTCTGTCAAAATCTCCCTTTGCCATACTTTTAAGTTTAATTCTAAAATTACAAAACTCTTCTAAACAAAAATTTTTAGAAGTGCAAGGATTTTAAAAAAATTCACATTTTTAAAATTTTTTAAATTTTTCATTTTTAAAATTCTGAAAAAATCTTTTTACAAAAAGATTCTTTTTCAAAAATTAAAATTAAATTATAAACGAAACTTCTTCTTGAATTTTAAAAAATCGTCTTTAGAAATTGTTTGAGCATTAATTTAAAATTTTATGGAAGAGAAAATTTTAGTTACTGGACACTTAATTCCAGACACAGACTCAATCTGTTCAGCAATAATTTATTCTTGGTTTTTGAACAAAACTGGAAAAATTTCTTCTCCAGTTCGACTTGGAAAAATTAACCGGGAAACAGAATTTGTTCTAAAAAAATTTGGTTTTTCAGATCCAGAACTTTTTGAAAATTTTAAAACAAACCAAAAAATTGTAATTGTTGATACAAATAATCCAGATGAATTACCAAAAAATTTAGCTGATTTACAAATTTTAGAAATTATTGATCATCACAAACTTGTTGGTGGAATTTCCACAAAATCTCCAATTTTCATAAACATTCAACCACTTGCTTGCACAGCAAGTTTGATTTTTCAAATGGCAAAACAAAAAGATTTAGAAATTCCAAAAAATATCGCTGGATTGATGCTTTCTGCAATTCTTTCTGACACTTTAAAATTTTCTAGTCCAACGACGACAGAACTAGATATACAATTTGCAAAAGAATTAGAAAAAATTACAGGTGCAGATATTGATAAATTGGCAAATGAAATGTTTTTAGCAAAATCTGATCTAACTGGTTTTTCTGCAAGAGATATCTTATTTTTTGATTCAAAAATTTATGAACTAAAAAATAAAAAATTTCGAATGTCTACACTAGAAACCGTTAAACCAGAAATTGCAATGAATCAAATTTCTGAGATTCAAAAAGAGATGAAAAAAATAAAAACTGAGGAAAATTTAGATGGAATTCTCTTCTTCATTACGGATATTTTTAAATCTAATTCTATTTTAATAACAAATGATAGTTTTGAAAAAGATTTAACAAAAAAAGCTTTTGGAAAAAATTTTGATGATACTGACACAATGTTTTTAGAAGGAGTCGTTTCTCGAAAAAAACAGATTGTTCCTGTGATTGAAAATGCTTTATAAAAGTTTTAATATTTTTCATTTTTAATTATATGTTCATAAAATTTCATTATCATAACTTTCAATCAAGATTTTTAAAATAAAAATTTTTACAAATTTTCAACCCTTACTCTTTCCTGCTTCAATGTGTCCCTATCGCGAATTGTCACACACCCATCTTCCAAACTTTCAAAATCAATTGTAATGCAATTTGGAGTTCCAATTTCATCTTGTTTTCTATATCTTTTTCCAATACTTCCAGTTTCATCATAAACTATCATTCCATCAATTTTATTTTTTAATTTTTTATAAATCTCTTTTGCAAGATTTGTCAATTTTTCATCTTTTATAAGTGGAAAAACTGCAAATTTTACTGGTGCAACTTTTGGATCAAATTTTAAAAATGTTCTAGTCTCTCCATTTATCTCCTCTTCTCTATAAGAGTCAATTAAAATTGTTGTTATTACCCTTGAAAGTCCAAAGGTTGGTTCAAGAACGAATGGGATGATTTTTTTTCCATCTGAATATGTATATTGCAAATTTTCACCAGACTTCTCCATATGATTTCGCAAATCAAAATTTGTTCGATCGGCTATAGCAAACATCTCTCCAAAACCCCAAGGATATTTATACTCTAAATCTTCTGTATGATTGCTATAATGTGAAAGTTCAAAATCTTCGTGTCGTCTCCATCTCAAATTTTTTGAATCTAAACCTAAAGAAATTGCAAAATCATAAACCTCTTTTCGCCAAACCTCAAAAAGTTCTTCTCCATTTTGTATTTCTGGATCATAAAAATATTCAAACTCCATTAAATCAAATTCAAGAGTTCTAATTGTAAGTTTTCCTTTTGTAATTTCGTTTCTATATGCTTTTCCAGTTTGTCCAATTCCAAATGGCAATTTTGGATGAATAGAATCTAAAATATTTTTGTAGTTCATAAAAATTCCTTGAGCAATCTCTCCACGAAGGTATGCCTTGTTTTTTCCACCTTCAACAATTCCAATCTCGGTTTCAAAAAGTGTAGAAAATTTTCTTGCTGGAGAGAGTTCATTGCCATCTGGAGATTTAATCTTTTCTTCTTCAATAATTTCTTGCAATCTCTCTGTGCCAAGTCCATCAACCTTTTTTTCAATTCCTTTTTTAAGAAAATATTCTTCAATAATATGATCTGCACGATATCTTTTTCTATTAACAACATCCTCAACCATAACATCGGCAAAATTTGCAACATGTCCTGACGATTCCCAAACTTTTGGATTTATAATAACACTTGCATCAATACCAAACATATCTTCACGACCACGAATAAATTTTTGCCACCAAAGTTTTCGAACATTTTCCTTTAGTTCAACTCCATATGGACCAAAATCATATGCATTCGCAAGCCCTCCATAAATTTCGGAACTTGGATAAATAAACCCTCGTCTTTTGGCAAGACTCGTAACTTTTTGTAATAAATCTTCGTTCATAATAAAAAATTAATTAACCTAAAAATTTTTGTTTTGCATTTTGAATATGGTACGAAACATAAATTAAAAAAAATCATCCTGTAAACTTCTTTTGATGAAAACTTCTTTGGATTTTTATAAAATTTTGCCAAATTTAAACAATGATCAAATCAATCAGACATATAAAAAGATATCTCTTTAATTTCTCTTTCTTTTTTAAAAAATATTTCCATTTTCTTTAGAAATTTCCAAAATCGATTTTTCAATTTTAAACATTATTTTTTTAAATTAAATCATCCGTTTATCTCTATTTTTACTATTTTTTTAATTTATTTATCAAATACTCTTTTAAAAATTTTGCCAATAATTTTACTTAAACCTCTTGCTTCTTTTTTTGAAATTATTTCAATTTTTTTCTTTTTTGTTTTTCTGTTCCAAAATTCTATTTATAAAAAATCTGTTGGATTATGGACAATTCTTCTATAACCAATTTCCTAGAATTTTATTTTAACAAAACCATCTCACTTTCATAAACCTCTTCGATTACATCATAAATTTCAAAAATCTCTATTTTAAAATCTTTTTCAAATTTTTGATTTATTTTTTTTTGCTAAATCTTTATAATGAGATGACATGTAAAATTTTTTGACAAAAATCTGTTTCATTGGTTAAAAATTATTTTTCTAATCTCGATTTTTTTTTTGAAAAGAAAAATGGATTTATAATTGAAAAACAAAAAAAACAACACCGCGAAAACTTCTTTTGCATCGCTTGGGATTATGGATGGAATGCCAGTTTGTAAATTAAATATTTTCATTTTTTTGGTTTAAAAATTATTAATTTTACATTTTTTCTTTTCTTTTAATTTTTATATTATAGATTTTCTATCTAACAAAAATCCCCAACCTTAAAATCTGAAAACTTCAAATCCTAAAGTTGGGGACGATTTTTGCTTTATAAAAAAATTGCAAATCACCGCGGTTCCACCCCGATTTTTTTGAAAAAATAATTTTTCAAAAACTCTTTTTTCTTAAATCTTGCTCAAAAGTTTCCAACCTTTCTCATCGCAAAATCTCTTAGTATTTTACTACAAAAAAAAATTTTTGTGTCAAAAATTTTATTTTCAATTTCTCTTTTCAAATTTTTTATATTAACTAAAAATTTTTTGAATAAAAATTCGAAAAATGTTAGCAAAAGTGAAGTCTGCTTTGGCACTTGGAATGGAGAGCCATCTAATAACAGTTGAGGTTGACATATCTCCAGGGAATCCTGGAATTACAATTGTTGGACTTCCAAACAAATCTATTGAAGAAGCAAAAGAGAGGGTTCGTTCGGCGATAAAAAATAGTGGTGCAGAATTTCCACTTCGTAGAATTACAATAAATCTTGCTCCTGCAGATCTTCCAAAAGAAGGTCCATCATACGATCTTCCTATTGCAATTGGAATATTACTTGCAAGTGGTCAAATTGATTTTTTACGATTTAATGAGATCTTTGAAAATTCAATAATTTGTGGAGAATTAGGACTAGATGGAGAATTGAAACCTGTTAAAGGAATTTTATCTCACACAATTTTTGCAAAATCTTTTCAAGAAAATTTTGAACAAAAAAGAGAAAATATAAACTTAATAATTCCATCTGTAAATTTTGAAGAAGCTAATTTAATATCAAATCTCAACATCTTACCAGCAAAAAATCTCTCTGAATTGATTGATTTAATGCGAGGAATGAAACCGATAGAATTTAAAAAAACAACTGGTATTTTATCAACTGAAATAAATCGTGATTTTGAAATTGATATGTCTCTCATCAAAGGTCAAGAAAGTGCAAAAAGAGCTTTAGAAATCTCTGCCAGTGGTGGACACAATGTTCTTTTTTCTGGCCCTCCAGGAAGTGGAAAAACACTTCTAGCAAAAGCATTTCCATCAATTTTACCAACCCTCACAATCTCTGAAACTTTAGAATCAACAAAAATTTTCTCAATTTCTGGACTTTTAAATGAAGAAAATCCGTTTGTTCGTCATCGTCCTTTCAGATCTCCACACCATACAATTTCATATCCTGCAATGGTTGGTGGTGGAAGGGTTCCAAAACCGGGCGAAATCTCTTTAGCACATAATGGAGTTTTATTTTTAGATGAATTTCCAGAATTTCCTCGTGATGTTTTGGAAGCACTCAGACAGCCTTTAGAAGATCGTGTTATCACAATTTCTCGTGCAAATGGAGTTTTGTCGTTTCCAGCAAGTTTTATTCTTGTTGGCGCAATGAATCCTTGTCCTTGTGGATATGCAACAGATCCAGAAAAACAATGTAAATGTTCTGTTTCAGAAATTTTAAGATATAGAAAAAAATTATCTGGCCCACTTCTAGACAGAATTGATTTGCATGTTGATGTTCCAAGAATTGAATACAAAAAACTTGCAGGAATTTCTGAAGGAGAATCATCAGAAAAAATACGAGAAAGGGTAACAAAGGCTAGAAAAATCCAAGAAAAAAGATTTTCTGGAACAAAAATTTCTTGTAATGCAGAGATGGGTGCAAAAGAGATTCAAAAATTTATTAAAATTGATGAAAAAGGTGAAAATTTACTAAAACAGGCTGTAACAAATCTTCAGCTCTCTGCAAGAAGCTATCACAGAATCCTAAAACTTTCCAAAACTATTGCAGATTTAGACGGAAAAGAGATTGTTGAAATTCAACATATTGCAGAAAGTTTGCAATATAGACCAAGAATTGAAAACTAAGAATTTCTATTAAATAACTTTTAATCTCCTAAAATAAAATATTTTAAAATCTTATTAAGTTATAATGTTTCAAAATTAGAAAGATTATTATAAAAATTCTAAACTAATAAAACTCAAAATCTTGCTTTTGTCTTATTAAATTTTAGATTAAAAATTCATTAAAAAATTCAATTATTAAATTTTTAAAATATTAAAATCTGAAATATTTAATTCATCAAAATCAATCTCTTTTGGATCTAAAGTAGATACAACAATCGTTTGAAAACTAACCTGATATAGATTTTTTAAAATATCCAACAAGTCATTTTTGTTTTGGTTTTCAGCAAAAAGAATTATCGGATTCTCTCTCTTTGTTATTTTTAAAAAAAGATCTAAAGATTCTGAAAGTTTCATCTGTTTTACATCGTCCATGCTTTGAACAGATAAACCTAAATCATCAGAAGGCATTTTTGATGAAATTATTTTTTCTCTGTTAATTTCAGATATATTTTTATTTCCAGCTTTTAAAATATTTTCTAAAGATTTTGAAACAATTTTTAATTTTTTCTTCAAATCTTTTCTAATATCTTCTTTCTTTTTAATCTTTTTGATTAGTAAATTTTTCTCTTTGCTTTTCAAAAATTCAATTCTTTTCTTTTTTTCAAATAATAAATTTTTTATATCAAAAATCTCTTTTTCTAAAGAAAATATATCTTTTTCCGAATAAATTTGATCTTTTGACTCTTCTGAATTTTCATCTTTCAAATCTATTTTCTTTAGCTCTTCTTCAATTTTTATAATCTTATTTTCAATCTCATCTATCTCTCTTTCTACTTCTTTTAATTTATCATCTTTTTCAGATCTCATCAAACTAAATTCAAGATCATCAATTTCGTTTTTTAAATTTTTAAAATTCTCTCCTGCTTCTTTAATTTCAACAAGTTTTTCATAACCAGATTCTTTTAAAATTTTTGACTTCTCCTCAAGAAATTTATCTAATTTTGGTTTAAGTTTTGTTTCAATATCAGATCTCATATTATCAACTTCCATACTTTTTGTTTTTATTTCAATATCAATTCCAAATCCAGACTCTATAAATTTATTTAATTCTTCTATACTTTCCAACTCAAGAATTTGTAAATATTTTGATATTTCATTTAATTTAATATTTTTAGCTATTTTGAGAGATTCATACTTTGATCTAAGAGAGTTAATCTCTTTTTTTGCTTTATCTTGTGTTAAAAAAAACAGAGAAACACCAATGGTAATAATTCCAAAAATTGTAAATATAATATTTATGAAAAAACCAATTAAAAATAAAATTCCTCCAAAAATAATTCCTTCAAAAATAATATTTTTATTTTTCGAATTTTTTAATTGATTTTCTATAATTTCTAAAGATGCTTTTGCATCATTCTCAAGTTTTTCAACTTGATCTTTTTCTAATACTAAAGACTGCAATTTTGGAACATTTTCGTTTGAAAGTATCTTTGATATTTTTTCTGCAAAAATCATTTTTTCAGATAAAACTTTTTCTTTTTCTTGTAATAACTTTTTTTGATTTTCATATGCAATCTCTATGGTTTCTTCATCACGAATTAAATCTTGAACTTTCGGTATAACATTTTTTGGAGGATTGTCTTTAAAATATTTCATTTCTTCTACTTTTCTTTTCTTTTCAGAAAGTTCTTTTTTTATTTTTGAATTATCTGGACCTAACTTTTCATATAAAGTTTCAAGTTTATTTTTTAAAAGATTTTTCTCTTCTATCAATTTTGAAGATTCCTCTTCTCCTTTTAAAATATATTTTATTTTTTTTAGTTTTTCTTCAAGTTCTACAATCAATTTTTCATTTTTTGTAATTTCAATCTCGGCTTCTATTTTTTCCCTTTCAAAATTCGCAACATTTTCTAAATCAGTTTTTAATTCCAAAATCTCTTTCTCTAATTTTGGAAGTGATCCAAAATCATTTGAATCAATATCTAATTTTTTTGCTAAAATAATTTCAAACGGATCTTTTGATATAAAAGAGTTTTTCTGTATAATTTGTTCAAAATAGTTTTTTAAAAATTTTTGACTAATTAGAATTTCTGACAAATAATTC
Organism: Candidatus Methylomirabilis sp.; assembly: GCA_020723005.1. Lineage (GTDB taxonomy): Bacteria > Patescibacteriota > DYJS01 > DYJS01 > DYJS01 > DYJS01. The sequence continues at coordinate 11,945 of DYJS01000014.1, forward strand.
ATTTTAAGATTTTTCTGTAAAAATTGGGAAATATTTTCAGATGATATTTTTTCTATTCCATCTAAAGATTCTATTTTTGATCCCCTTTTTTCTCCAGATTTTGCAACGATATATCTGAACCCTTTTTCTCCATTTGAAAATTGCAAAATAGAAACTAATGGCAAACTTTCACTCTCTTTTAAAATTTCAACATCTTCTCCTACTGAAAATTTAATAAAATTAGAAATATTTGATAATTTCTCTTTTGAAGATATAAAAATGAAATTTAAATGATCAGAGAACAAAATTTCTGAACTAATAAACTTAACATTTTTTGCTGATAGTGATTTTATTTCCAATTTCTAAAATTTATTTTTTAATTTTCAAATGACAATAAATCTTTTTTCAAATTTTGCAAAAATGAAAGCAATTTTTAGATAAATCTTTTTATCATCTTGAGAAAAAAGAAAAATTTTTGTTGGATCTTTTGTTGAAATTGACAAGAATCCATTTGAAAAATTTTGATCAAAATTCATTACTAAAAATGATGTTTTGTTACTTCTATCATAAACAAAAATTTTCCCCTTTTCGTCTAAAATGTAGATGTATTGCGAATTTGGATCAAAAATAGCATCAATAATTTTTGAAGAACTAACAAAAATTTTTTCACTTTTCATATCTTCAAAAATTTCTAAAATTGAATTTTCTAAAACTCCAAAGTTTTTAATTTCATTATCTGTTTTTATTGTCAAAAATTTCACAAATTGTTTTTTTCTATATTCAAAATTTAGAAAATTATTTGATATTTTTGATGAAGGTTGCAAAATTCCCTCTGTTTCTTGACAAGAAAGAATCATGTCACTTAAAATATTTAGATTGCAAATATTTTTATAGACATTTAAAAAAGATTCTTTGTTTATTGGGTGACTTTCAAAATATCCAGTAGAAACTATTTGAAGGTCATCATCTTTTTTTATTTCAAAATTTAAAATTTCATTTTCTGTTTGATAATTTATTATATTTTTTTCTGTTTTGACAAAAGATTCATTTTCTATGAAAAACTCACAAAATATATTATTTTTTATTCCCGAAGATATTTTTTTTGAAAATTTTCCATTTTCTAAAATATAACCTCTACACCTATCTTTTTTTGAAAACGAAAAAACATCTTTTTCAACTAAAAAAACATTTTTTTCCGAAATAAAGATGTTTTTTATATCCCCACCAAGATTCTCTGAAATTTGATTAAAATCTTTGTCAAAAACAGACACAGATGATTTTGTTTGTAAAATTATAAAATTTTCATCTGGGGATATATAAAAGCTTTGAAATTTCAAATTTTTTAGCAGTCCTAAATCTTTTTCCCTTTCATCTTTTTTAGGTTTTTTCAAAAAAAACCTTGTTGCATCAATTTGTGTTAATTTTCCAGATTTAACTTCTGTTGAAATTTTATAATCTAAAATATTATCCCCTGATATTTTTACTTGGTATATTCCCGGTTTTAAGCCATTTATTTGAAAGGTTTTGTATTCTTTCTTATTTATAAAAATTTTAAAATTTTGTTGATTTTTAATATTAATTTTAATTGATCCAGCACGATATATCTCAAAATCAAAAGTTTTAAGAGTTAAGTTTATTTCAAGTTTTGCTCGATAACCAAGATTCCAAAAAACAACATATGATGATAGTAAAATTGTTAACAAAACTACGAAGAAAACTAGAAATTTTTTAAAAAACCTAGAAATTTTAAACTTTTTTCACTTTAAAAGTTAAAGATTTTTAGTTTAAATTCAAATTTTTAAAAAACTAACTTCAAAAAATTATTTTTAATATAAAAAAATAAACTTGATTTATTATTTTTAAATTTTATCATTTCTCAAGAAAAAAAAATAAAATTTATGAATTATATCTATAGACTAATTAATTTTAAAAAAGTTTTTATAATTATTTTTGGAACACTTGGTATATTTTCTATGTTTTTGGTTATAGCAAATTCCAAAAATGCAACTTCTGAAAAAGATGAAAAAATATCCAGATCAACATATGAAGCTATTATCAGTTCAAATATAAAAAATTTTTCTACTAAAGAAAATATAATTTTTTCAAGCCAAGAAAAAGAGACAGAGACAAAAAAAATAGCTGAAAACTTAAAAACAGATCAGCCTAATTCTGAAAATAATAAAAATGTTTCTGAAGATGAAAAAGAGAGATCTCAAGAAATCGCAAATTATGGACCAATTCTTGGTGACTACAAATCCATTAACGAAAATCAAAAAGATTATAAAACTTCATACACAGAGCTCCCACTTTTAACACTTGGAATAAACCAATTTCAAGGAATTATTATGTCTTACAGCATATCAAAAGAATGGCTTGTCATCAAAAAAACAAAATCAAATGATACAGTATCTTTTAACATAGATCCAATTTATACAACATTTATTACACCTGACGGCACAGTTTCAGATTTAGAATCTTTATCAATTGGAAGAAATGTTAAAATTACAATATCTTCAGAAAAAAACTCTGAACCATACGAAGCATTAGTTGTTGAGTTTTTAAACTAAAAATTTTTATTTTCATTTTTCAATTAAAAAATTTTATAAAAATTTTTATAGTTTAAATAATAAAATTTTAAATTTTCTTATTTTTTTTATGTATTAAAAAATCCAAAAATGTTTCTAAAAAAACTAGTGTAATTATCATAATAACTGCCCCAAAAAATTTCTCCTTCGTTTCAGAAAAAAGTGTTGTTGCACCAAATCCAAAAGTTAGAATTGAATATATTGCAGAGATTTGAAAATGAGAAAAACCAAGATCTAAAAATTTATGATGCATATGATCATGTCCTGCTGTCCAAGGAGTTTTTCCTTTTAAAATTCTAGAAATTGATGTATAGAAAGCATCAACAATTGGAATTCCTAAAACTATCATCGCCGTTGCAATTTTTGCACCAGAAAAAAGAGATATTCCTGCTAAAAAAAAACCTAAAATATACGAACCTGACGAGCCATGAAAAATTTTTGCTGGAGGAAAATGAAATATCAAAAATCCAAGACTAGATGCAATAAAAAATTTTAACATTTCAGAATTATCATTTTGCCCAAATTTCTCAGCAACAATAAGTAAAACAACTGATGCAGATAGGGAAACAAATGAAATTAAACCATCTATTCCGTCGGCCAAATTTATTGAACTTATTAAAACAAAAACCCAAATAATTGTAAAAATATCAGCTGGAAATGTTGCAAAATATAATGTTTCTCCAACTTTTATAATTGGAAATTCAAAAATTTTTAAATTTATCAGATCGCCAAAAGGATTTCTAATAAAATCCATTCCAAATCCACCTATAACTAAAAAAATGCCAGAAATTAAAAAAAATATCAGTTGGGTTTTTCCAGAAGTCTCAAATTTATCATCAAAAAGTCCAGCAATTCCTAAAAATATAAGTCCTAAAAAAAAGAAAACTACACCACGATTTATATCTTCTATAAAAAAAATTGAAGTCAAAAATCCGATTAGAATAGCAATTCCACCACCTCGTGGAATAATTTTTTTATGAATATCTCTGTCCTTTCCTCTTTCTCCAGGTTTTTTATAAAACCCAAATTTTATAAGAGCAAAAATTGCCAATTTTGTGAAAATTGCAGAGATGAAAAATGGCAAAAGATATTTCAACATAGAAAATTTATGTAAAATCATAAAGTTTTTAAATTGTAAAAATTCTAAGTCAAAAAGCAAAATTTTTTATCTTAAATTTAAAAATTTTTTAAACAAATTCTCTAAATTTTTATATTTATCTATAATATTTTTTAATCGTCACTCTTTAAATTAAATTTAAAAAAATACTAAACTAATATCAATAAAATTTAAAATTTTTAAAATATAAAACTTTTCCAAATTGATTTTAAAAATCAAACTCTTTAAAAATAAAATTTTTATGATAAGTTTCATTTGAAGAAAAGTTTTTTGCCAGACGACGATGATGATTTTTTAGATGAAGAAGAAAAAAAAGAGATAAAATTTTTAATCTCTGGAAATTTTCATTTAGGAAAAACTTTTAACGGATTTCCAAATGAGATTAGAAAGAAATTGATAACCGCTCAAGAAAAAGTTTTTGACGAGTTTATTAAGATCGCTGGAGAAGGAAATTATGCTGGGGTAATTATCGCGGGAGATCTTTTTGATTCTTTAGAAGGTGCTTCACTTTATGCAAAAAAGGTTTTTGAAGATTTTAGAAAAGTCATTATAACTGGTGCATCAATGCTTGTTACAACTGGAAATTGTGATCCTCAAGAAGAAGGAGATTTTTGGACAACATCAATCACACCACTCTCTTTTAGTTTTTACAAATCTAAACAATACACAAAACTTGTTGTTCCAAAAGGAAATGTTACGGTTGGAGGAATTGCTTTTGATCCTCAAAATCCAAATAAAAAAATTTCTGATTTAATTCCAGAACCCGCAACAGATCTTTCTATTTCAATTTTTCATGCGAGAATTCGTAATTCACAAAATTTTGAACATAGTCAAGAATACGAAATTTCTGAATCTGAAGTTGAAAACTTACCAACCACCCTTGCTGTTATTGGTGGTGGTCACAAATTTTCAAGAGTTGGAAAATCTGGAATTATCGCAGGATCTCCACAAGGATCATCCTTTTTTGAAGAAGATATTGGAGATAGGTTTTTTGCAGAAGCAATTTTGGAAGCTGAAAAAAATGTTTTAATAAAACCAATTCCTGTAAAATCATCTGTTGTTCTTGAAATTAAAAAGGTTGATATAACAAACAAAACTTTTGAAGAGATACAAGCTTTAGTAAATTCTGAAACGGGTGATTCAAAAATTGTAAAATTTTTACTTTATGGAGATGCAGCCAAAGAACTTTTTTTAAAAATTTTATTATTTGAAAAAGAGGTAAAAAATAGCATTGTTGATATTTCTCAAGTGTCTCTGGTGCAAATTTCTGATGCAGAGAGTTTGGAGGATAAATTTTTCAATATCATGGCAAACGAAATCTCTTCTGAAAAAAATTTAGAAGAAAGAAAAGATTTAATATCTTCTCTTGAAGTTGGAATTGATGCAATAAAAAAAGCTTCTGAAAATTCATAAAGCATTAAAAAATAATTAAATCCTAATTTATTTTAAAAGTCTCAAAGAAAAAGTTTTGATAGTTTTTAATAAAATAATTTTAATTTTTAAATTTTAAAAATATTTTCTTTTTAAAGCTTTTGTGGAGCTAATCGGATTTGAACCGATCTCTTCGCAATGCGAATGCAAAATTTTACCAAATAAACTATAGCCCCAAAATTCTTAATTTTCTTCTATAAAAATTTTTGAAAAACAAAATCTTTATAAAAAATTTTAGATGATGATTGAAAAAATGATAAACAAAAAACTTTGAAACCAAGATATAAAATTAAAAATTTAAATTTTAAAAAGGAAAATAATTTAAAAATTTTTAAGAATTTAATAATTTTATAATTTTTTCTTTGATGGTTGTTGCATCTGCTTGACCTTTTGCCTCTCTCATACATTGTCCAACCAAAAACATAATTGATTGCTCTTTTCCATTTTTATAATCTTCTACAGCTTTTGGATTAGCTAAAATAGTTTTTTTAACAATTTCAAAAAGTAAATTTTCATCAAATTTCTTAACTTCACTCATTTCAATCACCTTTTGAACAAAATTTTCTGGAGATAAATTTTCATCGATTCGTTTATTCACAAAAAGTGTTGCAAGTTTTGAACTTTCAACCTTTCCTTTTCCTGCTTGTAAAATCTTTTCAAATTTTTGTAAAGTTTCTTTCTCTCTCGTAATTGTGAAAGCATCGGATTCTTTAATTCCAAATTTTACAAAATCTGAAACTTTTTCTGCAGGTAGAGTTGGAAAATTTGATAAAATTTCTTCCAAATATTCATCTGTTAGAGAAAATGGTGGAATATCTGGTTCTGGAAAATATCGATAATCCTCAGCATCTTCTTTTGATCTTTGTGAAAAAGTTTCTTTTTTGTCTTCACTATATCCACGAGTTTCCTGTTTTGGAACTTCTCCTTTTTTCAAAATTTCAACCTGTCGCTTAAACTCATAATCAATTCCTGCTTTTGCAAAACGAAAAGAATTTATATTTTTTAACTCAACTTTGTATGGAGGCAACCCTTCCTCACCAATTTTTTTAACAGAGATATTTGGTTCAAGTCGCATTGAGCCCTTTTCCATATCTGCTGTGGAAACTCCAAGATAGCGAATAATCGTGTGCAACTCTTCCAAAAATGCTTTAACATCTTCACTACTTTCAAAATCTGGTTCCGTTACAATTTCCACCAAAGGAACACCGCTTCGATTAAAATCTATCAAAGTTTCATTTCCAGAATGTGTAAGTTTTCCAGTATCTTCTTCTAAATGAACTCTTGTGATTCCAAATTTTTTTGTAATAAATTCATTTCCATTTTTCACACGAACTTCCAAAAACCCTTTCGTTGCAATTGGTTCATCATATTGAGAAATCTGATAACCTTTTGGTAAATCTGGATAAAAATAATGTTTTCGGTCAAATTTGAAATTTTTGTTTAGTTGGCAATTTAAAGCCTTTCCAATCAAAAATGTTAATTCTATAGCTTTTTTGTTTGGCACAGGAAGTGCACCTGGAAGTCCCAAACAAACTGGACAAGTGTTTGTGTTTGGCTCTTTTCCAAAATAATCTGCATCACACTGACAAAACATTTTAGATTTTGTGTTTAGCTCCACATGAATTTCCAAACCAATAACCAATTTATACTCTGTCATTTTAATAAAATTTATCTAAACCTTGACATTTCTCTCTCTCTCTAAAATCAAATAGAAAATAGGCAAATAAATTTCGAAAATTTTAGAATTAAATTCAAAAAAATGACACCTAAAACTGAACAAACACAAATGTTAGAAGGGATGATAGATTACTTACTTTCTGAAAATGACTTACTAACTCGTAAAAAAACTTTTAGGATTATTGATAATTTTGGCAACCAAGAATTTGGAAAAAGTTTCGAAACCTTAATAGAAGTTAGAGAAAAACCAATGAACAACTTGTAATTTCAGCTATTTTAAAAATAATAAAGACTATACTACACCAAAAAAATATAAAATGATTTCAAAAAAAATAAGAATTGGGGAAAGAATGCCTTCAAAAAAAGAAAGTTACTTGCTTCATGTTTTAGTAGATAATAAAATTTAAATTTATAATTTTAGTTCTTCTAAAAACCTCACTAACTCCTCATTCAAACTTTTACTATTTTCAAGTTATAACAAAATGTTTACTAAATAATTTCTTTTGCTCCGTGAATAAATTCAATTTAAATTTTTATATTTTTAATCCTTGTATCTCTCCAAACCTTTTTTAATAACACCAAAAAAATCTGTTTCCTGCTCAAATTTATATCCAAAATTTAAAATTGTTTCCTCATTAAAATGTTTTCCTATAATTTGAAAACCCATCGGCAATCCTTTGTTTGAAACCCCAGACGGAATCGCGAGAGAAGGAACACCAGCTAAATTTATTGAAACATTATAAACATCAGTTAAATACATTTGCAAAGGATCATTTATATTTTCGCCGATTTTAAAAGCTGTAGTTGGAGAAACAGGTGTAATTATTACATCAACTTCATTAAAAGCTTTTTTAAAATCATTGCTAATTGCTGTTCTAACTTGTGCAGCTTTTTTGTAGTATGCATCGTAATAACCAGCAGAAAGTGTAAAACCTCCAAGCATCATTCTTCTTTTTGCTTCATCGCCAAAACTTTCACGATTATTTCCAAACCGAATTCCATCAAATCTTGCTAGATTTGAACTTGTTTCGCTAGTTGCAATTAAATAATAACTTTCAATTGCATATTTTGTTGTAGAAAGATCTATTTCAACAATTTGGACACCAAATTTTTCAAAAATTTTCAATGAATTTTTTATTGATTCAGAAACTTCAGGATCCACTCCTTCTTCCAAATATCCTTTTGGAATTCCAATTTTTTTTCCAACAAGAGAGTTTTTTAATTTTGATGTATATTTTGGTGGATTTATAAAATCTGTGGAGGTTGCATCAAATGGATCATTTCCAGCAATTTGTTCCAAAATCACAGCGATATCTTCAACACTTTTCGCCATTGGCCCAACTGTATCCAAAGAAGATGCATAAGCAATTGCTCCATAACGAGAAACAAGTCCATATGTAACCTTTAAACCAACAATTCCACAAAAATTTGAAGGCATTCGAATTGATCCACCAGTATCTTCTCCAATTCCAAAAACAGAAAGTCCAGCGGAAATAGAAGCACCCTCTCCACCACTACTTCCACCAGCAACATATCCCAAGTTCCAAGGATTTTTTGTTGTAAAGTATTGAGAATTTTCTGTTGAAGATCCATGTCCCCAAGCATCTTGATTTGTTTTTCCAATCAAATTTGCTCCAGAATTTTTTAATTTTGCAAAAACTGTTGCATCAAATGGTGGAACATAATTTTCTAAAACCCTTGAACCTGCAGTTGTTTTGATTCCTTTTGTTGAAAAAGCATCTTTCATTGAAAATGGAATTCCATTTAAAATTCCATTTTTATTTTCTTCATTAGAAATTTCACAAGTTGTTAAAAAAGCATTCAAGCTTGGATTATATTTTTCAATTCTTTTTCTAAAATATTCAAAAAGTTCACTTTCTGAAATCTCTTTTTCGTCCAGCATTTTCCGTAGTTCCAAAATTGTTTTTCCAAAAATTTCCATTTTTAAAATTTTAATCTTTCAAAAAATTTAAATCACTCTTCCAACTACAAAATTTCCATTTTTTATTGTTGCATTTTGTTGCAAATCTTGAATTGATAATTTTCTCGTATTTACCATTCCATCCGTAAATGTCACATTTTGCAAATTTGTGTTGTGTGTTTTTTCAGAAATTCCACTAGTATCAAGCTTCCCAAGATTTTGAATATAATTTATTATGTCCAAAAGTTGCGGTAAAAAAATTTTCACCTCTTTAGCCGAAATTGATAAATTTACAAGTTTTGCAATGTGCAAAACATCTTCATCTATTAAGTTTTGATTTGTCAAAAAAATTTTCTTCAAAAAATTTCTAGAAAAAAGAAAATTATTTACAAATTAAAAAAATATGATAGAGTGATCTGAAAATTTTAAAAAATTAAATTTTAAAAATGGAAATTGTGGTGGAACGAGAACGAACAGATGGAAGATCCTTAGCAGAAACGATTAAAAATCTTAAAGATGGAGAATTTCTCAATCTTACAAGAAGTGATTTTACAGCAACTAAAGAAAACCCTTTAGATCTATCATTAGTTTCAAGAAATTTTATTCAAATCGGAAGATTTGGTAATGATTTGTGGATCAGACTAAATCCGAAAGCAAAAAACCCAAACAAAGTCATAGCTCTTGCTCTGGGTTCCATAAATTTAAGAAATGGTTCTCCTGATAAAGAAACTGTTGTTAGTCTACAAGTTAACGAAACATTTCAAAAAATACGTCCTAAAGAATTTGAAATTCTCCTTATTCTTGGCAATAGAAATAGAGGAAATAGAGCTGCAACTTGTAGAATTGAAACTCCAAAATTTAATGATGAAACAGGTGAAGTAGTACAACCAGAACCACAACCAAGAGACGATGATTCTGCAGAACAAAGAATTGCTAAACTTAATAATGGAGAAACTTGCAGTGTTGGAAGAAAAGATCTTACAATTCTAGATCCAGAATTAATTCCAATAAATTTTTCAAGGAAGATAATTTTTATAACTCTTGATGACAACGGTAGTTTTTTGATTAGGATTAATCCTGAATCATCTGTAGCTAAAAAAAATCAAGAAATTTACTTAATTGATATTAAAAAAAGCAATCTTGACAGGATCTCTCTTGAAGAAACTGAAAAAGAAATTCCACCCGGTTCATACGAAATGAATATTTACGGAACAAATGGGCTTCCTATTGCAAAATGTAATGTATTAATTCCAACAGCAAAAGGCAAAATATTTCAATCATAAAAAAAACATTCTACAAAACAAGTTCAAATGACAATCAATGGAATTTCAAGAAATGTTGAAATAGCATCCGACTTTAATCCTGATGTTTTTCTTTCTAATGGAACTATTTATGGTCAAAATGCTTATCTTCTTTCAATGTATGACTATCTTTTAATTGATAAAAAAGATTTTTTGAATTATAAATTTTCTTACGAAGGAAAAGATTTGTTTGCTACTGTATACTTTGGAGAAAAAGGAGAAGTAAGGTTTAGAATTGGAAAAATACTAGCATAAGTTTAAAATCTAACCTTTTGTACCTTCGAAGGGAATTGAACCCTTGTTGTCGAGATGAAAACCCGATGTC
>DYJS01000020.1:0-1820 GCA_020723005.1 Candidatus Methylomirabilis sp.
AGAAGGTATTTTATTTGCTGGAAAATCATTTAAAATTGATTTTTCAAAATTAAAAGTGTTTGTTGGGGATAAAAAAGATTTTAAAACTTTTAGAAAACACCTAAAAATTCTTTCAAAACTTGGTTTGACTTTAAGCATTTCCGAACAAGATTTGCAAAGTTTGAATTTAGAAGAAGAAGTCAATGTTAAAATTCTTAGACTTTTAGTTTCAGAAAAACTTTTAAGCAGAGAAAACATTCGTGATCTGTTGAAAAATGAAAAATTTCAAGATATTGAAGTGAAAATTTTTGAGAAAATTGCTCCTGATTTTTTAGGTCGTTTTTATAAAGCTTCACATTTATCAAAATTGTTTTACGAGATTTTACGAAATTATGGTGGAATTGTGATGGTGAATCAGCCAGAACCAAATTTTGAGGTTGTAGAATTAGTAAGCTTTCAAAAACCAGAACCAAAAGAACCAGAAGGAGTAAACTCAGCAAGTCAAGAAACTAAAATAGAAGTTACAGATTATAAAAGTGCAATAGAATATTTGAAAAGTAACCCTTTCTTATTAAGCTCTATTCAAGAAAAGTTAAATCAATATGGAGAAGGAAAAGGAAAAGTTTCTGTTGGAAATTTAAAAAATGCAATTGTTGAAGCAATGAACATTAAGAACGAACAAGAGAAAATTAGAAAAATTTATAATTTAATTACAAAAAATTCTGGGGAACCTGCAAATGATCAAGTTGGAAAAGTTGTTATGGAGATTGCAAAAGAGATGGTAAAAGGTGACAAGATACTAACCATAATTGAAGAAATTCGGCTATTAAATTCGAAAGTTGAATAAATAAAAATTTTTGGTTTTTAAAATTTTTAAAAAACTAAAATATTTTTTCATCTCATAGATAAAATGAGAAGTTTTTATATACTATTTTATTAACATAACTTTTAAAGATAAAAAATAAAAAGTATTGATTTATTTTATAAAAAGATTAGATTCAAAGGATAAATTTATTTAAAGATTTTTAAAATGAGTTCAGTAGAAAAAATAAGTCTTAATGATCGTGCAATTTTGTTAGCAGATTCTATAATTGATTTTTGCAACAAAGAAAGGGATTTTGTTTGCATAACAACAAAACCTGAAGAGGCAGAAGATGCTAATAACTATTATACAGATGAAGAACTTTTTAATATGGGAAAAGGTCTTTCTGAAGAGGAGAAAGAGAAATTAAAAAATGCTATTGAAAAAGAAGGTGAAAATTTTTTTGAGAGATTGAAAGTTTTGAGATTGAAACAAGGTAATATGTTTCAAAGATTGATAAGATTTGCTAAGGAAAAATTATCAGGTGAAAAAAGTTTTAATACTATGCTTTCTGCTTATCAGGTTTCTATTTTTTTGAGAGGTGCAGGAATTGAAATTCCATCAAATTCAAATCAAGAAGAATCTGTTCAAAATATGTTTTTTATGCCTCCTGAAAAGATAAAAGAAAAATTTAAACAAGATAGTTTGGAAAGTTTTATATTAAAATCCAAAAAGTTTTTTGAAAATTTTCCTAGATATGGTGTGTATTTTAATTTTATTCCAAATTCTGATGATAAAGTTTGGAATTATCTTGATTATAAAAGAGTTACAGATGTTTTTTTGCAGATTTTTCTTGAAAAATATAAAGATTCAAAATCAAAAAACAAAAAAGTGCTTTTTGCACAATTTTTGCAAATTTTTGCTATGAATAATGATAGTTTTTTTGAGAAGGAGATATATGATTTGCCAGAAAATATGGCTAAAAAAGGTGTACTTTATTTACCAGGCGATAAAGGTCAAGAATTAAAACTACAAATTT
>DYJS01000020.1:1920-3070 GCA_020723005.1 Candidatus Methylomirabilis sp.
AATTCTTAGACTTGCAAAAAAATACGGTATAAAAACTCCATCTGAAGCCAAAACTTTGGAAGCATTGCAAGGACATTCAGGAAGAAAAGTTGCAGATCAGCCAAAAACACCAGCAGATAATTTGTTTTCTAGTTTACGAGAAGGTTTTTGGGAAAGAGAAAAAAGAGAAAAAGTAATTCAGGATACAAATTCAGAGAAAAGAGAAGAAGAAAAAGAACCAAAAGTGAGTATTTTGGATTTTATGAGATTTTGCCTTGGTGAAGATAGTATTTTTGTTGCATTTGCAGATGAAATGAATTTTTTTGGAAAAAGTTTGAACTATGCTGAGGATTTTCAGTTTATGTGGGGAGTTGTTGCAAAAGAAATTTATCCTAATCTTGAAAGATATTATACAAATGTTTCTGAGTTTCCTCTTACAAATATTAATGCACTCAAATCAAGTATAGGAAATATTCAAAAACGGTTAGAAGAGATGATTGATGAAGAAAATGATTCAAGAAAAAAAGAATTATTAAATTCGTTAGTGGATTATTTTCGAAAGTTAGGATCATTTTTATCTTTAGAGGTTATAAAAAGTAAAAAACAACAAAACCCTAACAGATCGAAAAGAGGGCTAATAGATTTTTTGCCACTTGATGAAAAAAATTTGCAAGAACCACCTATAAAAGATGGTGTTATTATTGAGAATTCTCTTTTCGACTTAGAAGGACAATTTGATTTGTCAGAAACGGTTAGATGGCTTGCAGAAAAACAACCAGTAGAGATTATTAGCATACAATTAACAGAAGAAGAGAAGGAAAGAATTGGTAAAAGTAGTTTTGAAGGAGTTGTCCATTCTGTTTTATCAGCTATTTTAAAAGCAGAAGAGTGTATCAAAAAAGGAATAAAACCAGTTTTGGTTTTTGAAGATGATTATTTGAGCGGAACTATTGATTCTGGAATTATTGCTTTGCATGAATTCTTAGTTTTAGAATACAATAGACTTGCAAGTTTAACAGAAAATTGTAAACCAATTATTTATTCTGGTAAAAAAGATGGAGTTATCTCTTCTGAAAATATGCCAAAACAAATTTATAGAATTGGATTAGATGTTGAAGCTGATGCACGGTTTTTCATGACAGGAAAAGGAAAAATTCCAAATCCAATAATC
>DYJS01000003.1:0-15820 GCA_020723005.1 Candidatus Methylomirabilis sp.
GGTCTTTTAAAACTTCAGATATATCAGTGGATAAAATAACAGTAACAGATATCGGTACATCAAATCCAGAAGAAGATATTTTTCAAGCAGAGAGTTATCAAATTATGGGTGGAACAATTGTTTCTGATCCAAATTCAAGCAATGGATTTTCAGTTAGATCAAATTTAGATTCAAAAAATGGGTCTATCCTTTCTTGGAATGTTAACACCAAAGATTATAGCGATTCAGATGTTTATGTAAAATTTTTTTTAAAAACATCCAACAATGCAGAAAATAAAAAATTAGGCACAATTGAAGTTTATGATAGATCTACTTCAAGTTTCTTGTATACAGAAGATATTTTTGCTAATGATACAAGGTTTTTGGATTCAGAAAATTATTTTTCTTTTCAAACTTCAACATTTCGAACAACAAATGGCTCAATTTTAGATTTTAGGTTTAAAAATCAAAAAGATTCTGAAACAAATGCCTTAATTTATTTTGATAAAACAGAAGTCTTTGTAGAAGTATAATCTTGAGTTATAAAAAATTTTTCTTGAATACTTTTTTAATAAATTTAGATTTTTTTTGAATAAAAAAACGAAAATGTTTAAACCAAAAAAAGAGGTTTTAGAGAAATATGCTGATTTGCTCGTAAATTTTGCACTTGGAAGTGGAGAAGGAATAAAAAAGGGAGATGTTGTGTATGTTGTTGCCGAAGATGTTGCAAAACCTTTTTTGTTTGAAATCAGAAATACAATTTTAAGATCTGGTGGTTTTCCTATCATAAAAATGATTCCAACTGGGAATTGGGACAAAACTTTTTTTGAACTTGCGAATGAAGATCAATTAAAATTTTTTCCAAAAAAATATAATAAAGCACTTGTTGATTTGGCTGATCACTATGTTGGAATTATTGCAGATACAGACCTAAAAGAACTTTCAAAAACTGATCCTGTGAAAATTTTAAAATCTAAAAAAGCTGGAAAACCAATGCGAGAGTGGATGAATAAAAAAGAAAATGCAGGAAAATTTACTTGGACACTAGCTATTTTTGGAACCGAAGCGATGGCAAAAGAAGCAAATTGTTCTCTTGAAGAATATTGGGACCAAATTGTCTCTGCATGTTTTTTGGATGAAATTGATCCAAAGAAAAAATGGAGAGAAACTTTTAAAAATTTATCAGAAACGACAAAATGGCTAGATTCTTTAAAAATTTCTGAAGTTCGTGTTGTGGGAGAGAATATTGATTTGCAAGTTAGAATTGGTGAAAAAAGGAAGTGGGTTGCAGGAAGTGGAAGAAATATTCCAAGTTTTGAGGTTTTCACATCTCCAGATTGGAGAGGAACAAATGGGTTTATAAAATTTAATAATCCAATTTATAGGTACGGAAATTTTGTGAAAGGTGCAAAGTTTGAATTTAAGAATGGAATTTTAATAAAAGCAACAGCGGACGAAAACGAGAATCTTTTGAAAAAAATTATTGCACAAAAAAATGCAAATAAACTTGGCGAATTTTCGCTTACAGATGCAAGGCTTTCAAAAATTCGAAGATTTATGGCAGATATTTTATATGATGAAAATGTTGGTGGAGAATTTGGAAATATGCATGTTGCAATTGGTGCTTCTTATCACGATACTTTTGACGGAGATAGTATGAAAATGAAAAAATCTGATTGGAAAATTTTAGGATTTAACGAAAGTGTTGAACATTTGGATTTCATTAACACAGAAAAAAAGATTGTTATTGCAACTTTATCAAATGGAAATAAAAAGAAAATTTATGAAAATGGAAAGTTTTTAATTTAAAATTTTTCTAAAAAATAATCTTTGTAATAAATTTATTTAAAAAAAGAATTTTTAAAGTTTATTGTTATTTATCTCTAAATTCATTAAAAAAAATAAGTTGTGAGGTTGGTTGTTTTTGTGGCTCATATGTTGCATCTTCTCTTATAAATGAAAGTATGGGTGAAATTTCGTAATATTCTAGAAGAATTTTTGCCAAATAAATACATGATTCGGGAGGAGTTTTGTTGGGATCTTTAAGATAATTCCTTAACATTTCTTTTTCTTTTGAAGCAAAAGATTCATTTTTTAAAACATCTTTAATTAGAAATTCTAAGTAAACTTTTTGTTTTTCTGCTTTTGTTTCTCCAATTTGACCATGTCTTTTTAAGTAACTTATTTTTCTTTTTGCTTCTTCAATATAATCTGAACTTTCTTTTGGTGTTTCCCGTTCTTTTTTTAAATAATAATCTTTTGTCATATTCTTTCTTTTAGTAAAAAAATGTTTCTCTAGATTGCATTTCAGAGAGAGAGAAAAAAAGTCAAGAGTTTTGTGGAAAGTTTTAAAATTTTAGTTTTTAAAAAGATTTGTTTTTTTAAAAAAGAAGCTTAAAAGAGGAATGTAAGTTTCAATTTTAGCTTACAAATTTTAATTTTTTTCAATGTACGATTCACAAAAAGGGAATAGAGAAGAAAATGCTCTTTCCAAAAAATTATATATCGGTAATCTTAATTACCAAACAACAAAAGAAGCTTTGGCAAATTTTCTTTCAAAAGCTGTGGCTGATGTTTCAGCAGTAGATGTTTTTATCATTCCTAACAAAGGTTTTGGATTTGCAGAATTCACATCTATTGAAGATGCAACAAAAGTTAAAGAAGTTTGCAATGGTCAAAACTTAGACGGAAGAGATCTAAGAATTAATTTTGCTATGGAGCAAAAACCAAGAGATTCTAGAAATGGTGGTGGATACAATAATAATTCTAGAGGTGGTTCTTTTTCCGGAGGAAGAAGAGATGGTGGATTTAATAGAAATAGATAATTAAAGAAAAGAAAATTTTTACCAAAAGCGAACTTTTTAGTTCGCTTTTTTGTTTTAAGTATTTTTCTGAAAAAGATTTTGAGAAACTAAATTTTTTATAAATCAAACATTTTCCATTTTAAAGATATGACAAATGAAAGCGAAAAAAGAAAAGATATTTGAAGAGAAAGGTCGTTTTTCCAAATCGTTGTGTCAAAAATTCCATAAAAAATAATTGATAAAATAGAAAATAAAGATGATAAAATAATAGAATTAAAAAATTTAATATTTTCAATTTCTTTTTGATTGTTTTTGGAATTTATTTTTAAGAAATGTAATTTTTCATTTTGTTGTTTTAAAAATTTTATTAATAATGTTATTGAACTTATAGACATTAAAGAAAACCCTATCAAACCTAAAATCCCTGTTTGTAAATAGAATGCAAAAAAAAGATTGTGAGGATGCAAAGCATTTGGAATTATGTATTCTGGAAAATTTATTTTATCTTCTGTTCTTTTAGAAAATTCATTTTGAAAATCAGAAATTCCAATTCCAAAAAATGGATTCTCCTGGATCATTTTGACACTTTCTTTCCAAATTTCAATTCTAACTGAATCCGAAGATTCAATTCTTTTTTTATCCCAAATCAAAAGTATGCTGAAAATTGAAATTATGAAAGCTGTGAGCATAAAAAATATCTCTTTTTTAAAAAGCTTTAAGGAGTTTTTATTTTGAAAAATTTTATCAAAAAGAAAAATAAAAAAAGGTGTTCCAAGAAAAAAGATTCCGATTCTTGATTTTGCTAAAAGAATAATTCCAAAAATAAAAAGAGAGAGATAGATAGAAAAATTTTTAAAAAATTTATTATTTATAAAAATCCACATCGTTGAGAAAAATATATAAATTGGAATAAGATATAAAGATATGTAATTTGGTGTTTCAAAAAAACCTCTCAATCTTCCATCTAACCAGAAATTAGAGTTAAAAATTCCAATAAAAATAGATATAAATCCGAGTAAAAATGCACCAAAACCAAAGGAAAAAACCAAATCTTCAATTTTTTTTCTAGAATTTGTAAATTTATAAATTAATGTACCAAATATTGTTGGAAAGATGAACCAACTTTTTAGAATTCCAAAAGCATCTTTTTTGTTTTCTGAATAAAAAATTCCAACAAAAATTCCAACAAAAAGAAGATATAATCCATATAAAAAAATTTTTATTTCACGAGAATTAATCTCTTCTTCTTTTTCTTCTCCAAAAATCTCAAAAACTGCAAAAGAAAAAAAAGATATTCCAATAAAAACTTCAAGCAGATTAAAAGAAATTCCAAATGGACGAAACCATATTTTATAAATAAAAGGAAAAATTAGGGGTATTAAAAAGATAAAACCAAATAAATTTTTTACTATTTTATTCAAAGATTTTTTTTTCGTCTAAAATCTATGAGTTTTTTCTTTTTTTAGCAAGATATAAAAAAACGAATAATGATATCGAAGTAAGTAGAGATATAATTATTAAAATATAAATTAAATTAAAATTTTTATTCTCTTTATTTTCGGAAGAATTTTCAGTTTTTATTTCTTGAGTTGATGTTTGATATAAATTAGATTTAGAAATTTCAACAGAAATTTTTCCATCTTTATCTAAAAAATTTGAAGAATTTGCAGGGGTTGCACACAGATCGTTTTCAATCAAAGGGAAATTAAAATTTTTATAGCTGTTCCATTCTCCATTTATAAAAATCAATCTTTTGTTATAACCAGAATTTCCAACCAGTATTTTAGAAAAAAGATCTTCATAATTTATGTCAGAGATTTGAATTATTCCTGCTTTGTTTAATGCTTTTAGCTCTTGTATAAAAATTGTTTCAATTCCTTCATGTTTTTTATCAATAGGTTCAATTCTTATGTTTAATGAAAATCCTTCAGACAAAACAAATTCAGAATTTCCAGAATCAATACTTTCATCTTCGGAAATAAAAATTGCAAAATTGTTATCAATTCCAGAACGATAACCACAAACGATTTGTTGCAATTTTTTGTCGAGAACACAAGAAGAATATTTTGATAATTTTTCTATATCATATTTCATATTTTTTGGAAAAAGGATCTCAATACTATCTTCATTGTTTTGAGACTCGCAAATAGCAAAAACTTTTTGTTGAAACAAAAGAGAAAAAATAAAAATAGTAATAAAATATTTAAAATTTTTCATTATAATTTTAAAAATCAAATTAAGTCTAAAAATAAATTCAAAAAGTCAAACAATAATTTCTAAAAATTCATCAAAACTAACTTCATAAATTTTTATACTCTCTTCTGATGCAAAACTCTTGTTTTTTAAAAAATATATTTTATTCAAAAAAACTTCTTCCACTGGTGTTTTTGAAGATATAATTTTTTCAATTTTATTTTTTTTTGGAACAACTGCATTTTTTGTTGAAATATCAAAAATTAGCAAAAATTTTTTATTTTTTAGATCTTCAAAATCTTTATACCTTTTTTGAAAATTTGTTGTTCTGTATTTTTTGACAGAAAAAACAGAATAATTTGAATTTAGATAAAAACTTTCTGGAATTGATGATAAAACAATATAATCTGAACTTGAAAAATTTTTATCTTCTAAAACGGACGAAACAGTTGGACCAATTTCTGAGTTAAAACTTTTTGGAGAAGACCAACTAAAACCTTGATTCATTTTATAAAAGGAAAAAATGCTCCAAAAAGGAATTAAAAAAATTAGAAATTTAAATTTTTCAAAAAGAGAAGAGATTACAAAAGAGGAGAGAATAAAAAATAAAATTATGTATCTTGAAGATGTATAATTAAAGGGCATATAAATGATTTGTGATGTAACTAAAATCAAAATTGTAGAAAAATTAAGTTTGGAAAAATTTATGAAAATTGCAAAAAGAAGTAATAGAAAAAAAATCTTATCAGAACTCCACATTTCATTTAAAAAAATCTCTCTTGAAAGAAGGGTTAAAAAAATTGAAAGCAAAATTAAAAATGGTTTTTTTATAAATTTTGGCAAAAGAAAAAAAAGAGAAATTCCAAAAATTCCAAAAAGAAAATCCCTTCTAAAAAACCATCTGATTGTTGTTTCCCAAATTTCTGAAACTAAAAAAAATTTTTTTGAATAGAAAGAAAAAAGGAAAAGAAAAATTAAAAAAATTCCTAAGAAAAAATTCATCAAAAATTTTTGGTTTGAAGAAGAAAAATTTTTTTTAAAAAATAAAAAAAACAGAGGGATAAAAATTAACACTTCCATTCTTGTGATTCCTGCTAAAAAAAGAAAGAGTGAAAAAATTTTTGAATCCAAATAAATTATTGAAAGCAAAAAAAAGATTATTGCTAGAGAGTTTGAAACAGAAAATCCAGACCACATTGTAAAAAGTGGTGAAAAAGAGATTATGACAGAAGAGATGAAAGATTTAAATTTATTCTTAAAAATTTTTTCTAAAAAGAAAAAAGATACGATTGGAATTAAAGAAGATGAAACAAAAGAGATTATTTTTGCAGAAAAATCTAAATTTTGAACAAAAAAATCTATAAAAAATATAAAAATTCCAAAACCAATTCTTGAGTAAAAAAATGGAAAGAAATAGCCACCATCTTCTCCCATTTTTCCATCAAAAGTTCCAAAAATTTTCAAATTTTTTGCAACCATTAAGCTCTCTTCAGAATCAGAATAAATCATATTTTCGGTTGGAAAGAAATAAAATCGCACAAAAAGTGAAATTAAAAAAATCTCAACTAAAAAAATTATTTGAAAAAATTTATCTTTAAATAACAATTTTAAAAATTTCAAAAAAAAATTAGTTAGTATTGATATTAAAATCAATAAATTTTGAAAATTTAAGAATTCTTCTAGAAAAAGAATGAAAATAGATTATTTGCAAAAATTAAAAGAAAAACTTATTTTTTTATCTGCAAATCCAATGTGGGGAGTTGGATTAGAGGATGTTTTTGAAAATTTTCAAATTTTTTCTGGTGAAAATTATTTTTCAAAAAATTTTTTATTAAATCAAAAAAATTTGAAAATTTTTGAACTGAAAGATATTTTTTCAACTTCAGAAATTTTTGATAATAAAGAATTTCAAGATTATTTTTCAAAAAATTTAAATAACAAAAATTTTATTTCAACATTTAAACCAGAAAAAATTTGGAAGAAGTTTAAATCAAATTTTTCAAATACAAATTATCTTTTGGAGAAAAATATTGAGATTTCAGAGAAGGTCGAAAATAAAATTAAGTTTTTTGAAATTGCAAAAGATCTAAATTTACAAATTCCCGAAACAGAGATTGCTCAAATTGATTCAGATTCTTTTCAAAAATTTTCTAAAAAATTTGAAAATTTTGTTGTTCAGTTTCCTTTTTCTGCTGCTGGTCTTGGAACATACATTTTTCAAAAAAAAGATTTTGAAATTTTAGAAAATAGTGAAAGCTTTAAAAGAGTTTTTGTTGAAAATTTTGGAAGAGTTGCAAAAGTTTCCAAATTTATTGAAGGAAAAAATTTAACCATAAATGCTTGTGCAACAAAGTTTGGGACTTTGATTAGTTTTCCTTTTGCACAAATTACTGGAATTTCTTCTCTTGGGGGAGGAGAGCTTTCTAGCAATGGAACAGATTTCTCTTTTGAGATTTCAGAAAAAATTGCCGAAAAGTGTAAAAAAGAAACAAAAAAAATTGGAGACTTTTTATATAAAAATGGATTTTGTGGAATTTTTGGAGTTGATTTTTTGCTTTCAGAAAGTGAAGATATTTTTGTAATTGAAGTGAATTCAAGAATTGTTTTCTCAATTCCTTTTTTTACAAAATTAGAGATTTTACAAAACAGAACTCCTTTGCTTTTTTTTCATTATGCAGAGCTTTTTAAAAAGGATATAAAATTTTCTGACAATCAATTTGAAAAAAGTTTTGAAAAAGTTTTTGGTTCTCAAGTGATTGTTAGAAATGGAAACAAAAAAAGAAATTTTATAAAATTTGAAAGTGGAATTTATGATGAAAGTTTGAATTTTAAAAAACTTTCAATTGAACCAAAAGATTTACAAGAAGAAGATTTTTTATTTATTGTGAACTCTGGATTTGATTTTTTTCATAATGAAGTTTTACGAATTCAAACAAAAAATTCAGTTTTAGAAAAAAATTTAACAACAAAACTTTCACAAAACTTCGAAAATTTTTTGAAAAAATTATTTAAAAATTTTTAATTTTCTCTTTACTTTCAAAATATACAAGTTAGAAGAGAAGAGGAAATTTGTTAAATGGCTGCACTACCAAAGAAAAAACCAAGTAATGCATATCAAAAGGATAGAAGAAGACAACAGCTCAGAAGATTTCAAGATCTGAATGAATGGGCTTTATCTGCAAAAAAATCAAAAAAACAGAGAGTTTTAAAAGTTCCTTCTCACAAAGTTGATCTTGCAACTGGAATGTATAATGGAAAACAGGTAATTGATTTTGAAACAAGAGCAGAACGAAAAAAGAGACAGATTGATGCATTAAAAAAATCTCAAGCACAAAGCTAAATGCTTACAAAAAAAACATTAACAAGAAGAGTTTTGGTTCAATTTTTTTATAGTTATTTCTTTAACTTATTATTTTCTCTTCAAAATAATTCTATCTTAGATCTTTTTAAACTTTTTATTAAAAATTTTGAACTAGAAGATGGTTTCGAAGAGATAAATTTTGAATTTTCTGAAGAGATAATTTCTGCTTTTTCTTTACACAAAGAAGATATTTTTCAAAAAATCAAAAAAATTGCAACAGAACATCCAATTGAAAAAATTCCTTTGATAGATAAATCAATTATATTTTTGGCAATTCTTGAAATGCTTTATATCTCTGAAAAAACACCTTTTAAAGTTGCAACTGACGAAGCAATTGAATTGGCAAAATTTTTTAAAGATGAATCTTCTGCAAGTTTTATAA
Organism: Candidatus Methylomirabilis sp.; assembly: GCA_020723005.1. Taxonomy (GTDB): domain Bacteria; phylum Patescibacteriota; class DYJS01; order DYJS01; family DYJS01; genus DYJS01. Next base: position 8,720 of record DYJS01000003.1, read on the forward strand.
ATGGAGTTCTTGCAAAAATTATTGATGATGAAAATTTAGAAAAATGATTTATGAACATACCTGAAATTGAAAAAAAATTAAATTTTGTATTTAAAAATAAAAGCTTACTACAACAAGCTTTTACACACAAATCTTTTTTAAATGAAAATAAAGATTCTGAGAAATCAAATGAAACTTTGGAATTTTTAGGAGATGCAGTTTTGGAGCATATTGTTAGTAAATATCTTTTTTTGAAAAATCCAAATTTTAACGAAGGTGAATTAACAAATTTGCGAACACAGATTGTTAGACAGGAATCTTTGAGTCAAATCTCACGAAATTTAGAAATTGGAAAATATCTTTTGATGAGTCAAGGAGAGATGAAAAATCGTGGTTTTGAAAAAGATTCAATTTTAGAAGATCTTTTCGAATCCATTGTTGGAGCAATTTATCTTGATTCTGGCTTTTTAGAAGCAGAGAGGTTTGTTCTTAGAACTTTAATAAAATTTCATTCAAAAATTTCTGTTCAAAAAGATCCAAAGGGAATTTTACAAGAATTGACACAGGAAAAATTTAAAATCACTCCGAGATACGAAACTGAAGAAATTGGAAAAGATGGCTCTGAATATATTTTTTCTTCAAATGTTTTTTTACAAAACCTAAAAATTGGTTCTGGAACTGGAAGTAAAAAAATTTTAGCAGAAGAAAGTTCTGCAAAAGATGCACTTTTAAAGATTGACGAAATAGATTTTGAAATAATTAAGAAAAATAAACCTATTTAGTTTAAAATTTTTGAAACATGAAAAATCAAAAAAAACTTGGTTTAGCATTTGGATCTGGTGGAACAAAAGCATATGCACATATTGGTGTTTTAAAATGGTTAGAAAAAAATAATGTCAATTATCATTTTATATCTGGAACATCTGGTGGTGCTCAAATTGGAGCTTTTGCATCTCTATATCAAAATTCTGAAAAAATTCAAAAAGTTTTTTCAGAGGTTGGTAGATTTGGATTTTTAAAATATTTTCGTCCAAATTTTAAATTAGATAGTATTCTTGATTCTTCAAGAATGAAAAAATTTCTTGAAAGTTTTTTTAAAGACATGAAAATTTCTGATTTGAAAATTCCTTTTTCTGCAGTTGCAACAGATGTTAATACTTCTTCTGAAGTAATTTTAAATTCTGGTTCAGTTGTTGAAGCAATTTTGGCAAGTTCCGCAGTTCCGGGCATTTTTCCCGGTGTAGAAAAAGATGAAAAATTTTTATTTGATGGAGGAATTTCAAATCCAGTTCCTGCTGATGTTTGTTTTAAAATGGGGGCAGAAGTTGTGATTGGTGTAAATGTTTCAAGACCAATTTTTTGGAATCGAGCAAAGTCAAAATCAAAAAAATTTGAAAATCTTGAAAAAAATGAAAATATTAAAAAGATTTTAGAAATTCATAAAAAAATAGAAGAGTTATTTATAAGTTATAAAAATTTTAAAATCCAAAAACTTTATAAAAGAAATATATTTAATATCGTTGATGATATTTTTTCTCTTTTTTTGTCTAGAATTACTGACCTTAAAACTAAAAATTTATCAAATTTTTTAATGATTTCTCCTGATGTTTCAAATTTTGGAGTTTTTCAATTTGGTGCATTGGATGAATTAATTAAAAAAGGTTTTGACGAAATGGAAAATAATAAAGATGAAATTTTTAAACTTTTAGATATGTAGTATTTTGTAAAATCATTATCTTTTTAAAATTAAATCTAGATAAAATTTAGTTTTTTTGAAAAATTTTTGTGTATATGTAGAAAAATTTTGAAAATTTATTAAGAAAAATTGAATCTAAAATCTTTAAAAAACAACAACAAAGATTTAAAAAATGTTTTAGTAGCATTTTCTGGCGGTCCAGATTCAAGATTTTTATTAAATTTTTTACTTAAAAATAGAGAAAATTTTGGAATTGAAAAAATTGCTTGTGCACATATGAATCATAATCTTCGCGGAGAGGAGTCAGATCGAGATGAAAAATTTGTTCGTGCAGTTTGTAAAAATTTAAATCTAGAAATTTTTGTAAAGAGTTTAGATATTCACAAAATCTCTATTGAAGAGAAGAGAGGCTTGGAAGAGGTTGCAAGAAGCGAGAGATATAAATTTTTTGCGGAGATTTGCGAAAAGGAAAATTTTGATTTTGTTGCAGTTGCTCATAATTCAACGGATAATTTAGAAACAATAATTTTTAACCTTATAAGAGGCTCAAAAAATCCATTCAAGGGAATACAAGAAATACAAAATACAAAAGTTAAAATACAAAAGCTTAAAAATAAAAACAGATCTGATTCTGAGAATTTTCCTCTCATTTCTTTTAAGTTTTTTAATTTATCAATTTGGAGACCGATTTTGAAATTTTCGAAAAAAGAGATATTGAAATTTTTAGAAAAAGAAAAAATTGAATTTGTTCTTGATAGTTCAAATTTTTCACTTGATTATTCAAGAAACAAAATTCGTCATAAAATTTTACCAGTTTTGGAAGAGATAAATCCTTCTGTAGAAAAAAATATTTATAAAAACTCAATTCATTTCTCTGAGATTGAAAAGTTAGAGAATGAAAAAAATAACTTAATTGTTCAATTTCTTAAAAAAGATGATGATAATGAAAAAAAAGAAAAAAAAGATAAAAAAGAAAACCTAGATGTAGATTTTTTAGAAAATGCAGAGTTTAAAATTCTTGAAGAAAATTTTAATTTGAAAATTTTTTTATCTTTTTCAAGCTCTTTGCAAAAAGAGATTTTACATTTTATGTTAAAAAAAATTTCACAAAAATTTGAAATTCGTCTTTCAACAGAGTTGATAAATGAAATAGTAAAATTTTTAAAATCAGAAAATGGAAAAAAGATGGAGATCTCCAGAAAAAAAATAGAAAAAAATAATTTTAGTTTGTATTTTTTTAAAACTCATTCTAAGTTTCGTTTGCAAATTCAAAAAATATAAAAAAGGGAAACACATTAAACAATATTCTGTTCTCTGTTTTGCTTATTCTTTTTGCATTTTCTTTTCGTTCCATTTTATCAGGAAGTGAAGAACCAAAAGATGCAAGTTTCTCTACTTTTGCAAATGAAGTTGCAAGTGGAAAAGTGAAAGAATATCGAACAACTGGTGATTCCATTGAATATATACTTAAAGATGGAACAAAAAAAATTACAAGAAAAGATTCTGGAATCTCTGTTATCGAATCCTTAAGAATTCGTTTTGAAGGGGATAAAGATGCATTGCAAGAAATTTCTCAAGTTAAAGAGAGAAATGAAGATCCAGATAAATATAGTTTTTTAATCTCAATTTTAAATTACTTACCTGTTGTTTTGATCGTTGTAATGATGATTATGTTTTTTTATGGACAATCTGGAAAGGGTGGTGGTGCTAGTGGGGCTTTGACTTTTGGACTTTCAAAGCCAAGACTTTTTGGTGGAAATAAAACAAAAGTTAGTTTTAATGATGTTGCAGGAGTTGATGAAGCACTTGAAGAAGTTTCTGAAATTGTTGATTTTTTAAAACATCCAAAAAAATACACAGAAATTGGAGCAGAAATTCCGAGGGGTGTAATTTTGGTTGGACCACCAGGAACTGGAAAAACTTTACTTGCAAAAGCAATTGCAGGAGAAGCAAATGTTCCATTTTTTTCAATATCTGGTTCAGAATTTGTTGAAATGTTTGTTGGTGTTGGTGCAAGTCGTGTTCGTGATCTTTTTTCTAAGGCAAAAAGACTCTCTCCTTGCATTGTTTTTATTGATGAAATTGATGCAATTGGTAAAAAAAGAGGTGTTGGTGTTAACGGAAGCCATGATGAAAGAGAACAAACTTTGAATCAAATTTTGGTTGAAATGGATGGATTTGATACAAATAGTGGTGTAATTGTTATTGCTGCAACCAACAGAGCAGATGTTTTAGACGAAGCACTTATTAGACCGGGAAGATTTGATAGAAGAATTATGGTTGATTTGCCTGATCTTGGTGGAAGGGAAAAAATTTTGAATATTTATGTTAAAAATAAACCTTTTGAAGAAAAAATTGATATTCACAAAATTGCAACAAGGACACCGGGGTTTTCTGGGGCAGATTTGAAAAATTTGATGAATGAAGCAGCGATCTTTGCTGCGAGAGAAGGAAAAAATAAAATTAGACAAAAAGATATTGAAGAAGCTATTGAAAAAATTGCTTTGGGACCTGCAAAAAAATCTGCGACAATTGTTCAAGAAGAGAGAAAAATTATTGCATATCATGAAGCTGGACATGCAATTATTGGACATATTCTTGGAACAACGGATAAGGTTCAAAAAATCACAATTGTTCCTCGTGGAAGAAGTTTAGGATCAACTTGGATTTCTCCAGTTGAAGAAAATCATCTTATCTCAACAGAAAAATTTAAAAATGATATAGCAGGGCTTTTAGGTGGACTAACTGCTGAAAAAATTATTTTTGGAGACTATACAACCGGTGCATCAAACGATCTTTCTGTTGCTACAAAAAAAGCAAGAGCGATGGTAATGAGATTTGGAATGAGTAAAAAAATTGGATTAGTTTCTTTAGAAAGAGATGATTATGGTTTTAATGAATTTTCTGACAAAACTTCTGAAGAGGTTGATAATGAGGTTCGCAAAATTATTGAAGATGCTTCAGTAATTGCAGAAAAAGTTTTGACTGAAAATAAAGATATTTTAGAAAATCTTTCGAAAAAACTTCTAGAAGTTGAAACAATTGATTATGAAGAATTTATTTTATTTTTTGAAAAAAAAATTAGAAAAAATTTAAGAAAAACTAAAGATGACAAAAAAAATTAAAGTTTCTCCAATATCAATTGGTGGAAAAAATTCAGAAGATGTAATTTTTACAGATACATTTTTTTATTCACAACCTTTTTTAGGATCTGAAGTTTCACTTTTTGCACTTTTTGAAGTAAAAGTTCCTCATCCTGACACAAAACCGATTTTTAACTCAATAAAGAGTGTTTTGAAGAGAAATATGTTTATTGAAGATCCGGAGCAAGATTTTGACAATACATTAAAAAGCATAAATTCAGAAATTGAAAAAATTCTTTCATTCTCTGAAGTTCAGAAAATTCCAAAATCTTGGTTTAAAAGTTTTGGTTCAACTATTGGAATTATATATGAAAATAATCTTTTGATATCAACGACAGGTGGAACAACTGCATATCTCTCAAGAAGAGGAGATCTTGAAGAGATATCTTCAGACCAATCTCCTTTTGAAGATTTTCCTTCTTTTTCAACAATAAGCAGTGGAAGTATAGAAGATGAAGATAAATTAATTTTAATTTCATCTGATTTAAATTTTTCAATAAATAAAGAAAGATTAAAAATTTCATTATCAAGAGAAATTATAAAAACTTTGGAATTTTTAGATAATGAATCACACCAAAACGATGGAATAAATTGTGCAATAGTTTTAAGTTGTGAAAGTTCAAAATCACAATCTTTAGAAAACATTGTTTCTTCTAGTAAAAAATTGCAAGACGAAATAAAAAACGATACATTATTAGTTCAGAAAAACGAGAATATAAATTTTCCAAAAATAGATTTTAAAAATTTGAAAACCTCTTTTTTCTTAATAATTCAATATTTTAAAAAAAATATTCCTGTTTTTGTTTCAAAATCAAAAGTTTTTTTGTTAACATTTTTTGATTCTCTTTTCAATAAACAAGGAATTCAGGAGCTTAGGGCAAATATAGAGAAATCAAGTAGTTCAGGAATTGTTTCTGGTATTCAGAAAAATAGATCACAATTTTTTTCAAATTTTTCAACACCTGTAAATTTTAACAAATTTTTTCAATTTAAATGGTTAACAGTAAATGGAAAAATCTTTTTTTCTATCTTGCTGATTTTGTCAATTTTTATAGGTTTTAGGTCTTGTAATAATTCTAAAGACACTTCGTCTAAAGAGATTACACTCTCTGATCAAAAAACAAAACTTTTAAAAGCAAAAGAGCTTGTTAGTGTTGCTAATTCAACATACAAAACAAAACAAACAAATTATCAAGTTGTTGCAGAAGAAAAACTAAAACTTGCAGAATCAGAGTTGAAAGATGTGACAGAATTAAGCTTTAAGCAGGAAAAAAATACTATTCTAGAAAATATAGAACTTTTAAGAAAAGATATGCAAGGAATAAAAGATGCTGGAACATCTTCTCTTATTGCAGATTTTACAACAATTTCTGATACAATTTTATCTTTTCAATTTGTTGAGCCAGATGAAATTTATGCATTTGGAGAAAAAGGAATTTATAATTTTAGAATTCCAGCAGACGAATCTGCACTTCCAGTTTCTGTTAATAAATTATCAATAGATACATCATCTTTAGGAAATGTTATTTCGTCTTCTTCTGCAGATGAAAATCAAATTATGGTTTTGTATTCTGATCTAAACGGAACAAAAAATATCTGGAATTTTAAATATGCCGGTGATAACAAATCTATTACAAAAGCAGACTTACCAAATTCTTTAAGTTGGCCAATTGGAGTAGCAATTGATACTTGGGATTCTGGTTCAAATACATTTTTATATCTTCTTTCACCTCAACAAAATAAAATTTTTAAATATACACCAACCCAGTCAGGATACGGAACACCAGTAAATTATTTTAAAAGCCCTGTTGATCTAACAACCTCTGTTTCAATTGGAATAGATGGAAGTGTTTATGTTTTAAATACAAATGGAATTTTAGATGTTTATACAAGTGGAGTTTTAGTAAAATCAAATAATTTAAAAGAGATTGCAAACTTGGAAGAACCAACGAAAATGTTTAAAAATTTGGCAAAAACAAATTCAGAACAAGATTTTCTTTTTGTTTTAGATTTAAAAAAGAAATTTTTATCAGTTTTAAAAGTTGAGCAAGATGGAAGTTTAACTTTAAAAACAAATTTAAATATATCAGAACTTCTTTCTGGAAACTCTGTTCAAGAATTTTATCCTATAAAATCAAATGGAATATACGAAAAAGTAATTTTTTTAATAAATAATAAATTAGTTTTTTTAGAATTAAATTTATAAAATGAAAGCAATAAAACAGAATACAAATCAAATGGATGATGTTTTAGATATTTCAAATTATTCTCTTGATGAAACAC
>DYJS01000003.1:15920-28735 GCA_020723005.1 Candidatus Methylomirabilis sp.
CTTGATGAAACACAAGAAGAATCAGACCCTCAAATTATAAGAGATGAAGGTTCGCAAATTCCAGTTGATGTGTATGAAGATAAAGATAATTTTTTTGTTTTAGCAGTTGTTTTTGGAACATTTTTTGAAAATATAAAAGTTGATATTACAACAGAATCTTTAAAAATCTCATATTCAATTGAAAAAGAAAATATATCAGGAGAAATTTTGGCAGAAGAGGTAGAGTGGGGAAATTTTTCAAGAAGTATTATTTTTCCAGCAGAAATAGATGTTGATCGATCTTTTGCAGAAATTTCTAAAAATGGAATTTTAAAAATTACTCTTCCAAAATTTGTAAAGGCAGAAAAAAGAACTTTAAAAATAAATATCGTAGAATAAGTTTTTTGGTTTAGAGTTATATAGATTAAGTCTGATGGAATCTTTTAAAATCATTGTTTAAATTTGAATAAAATTCGGGAGAATTTTGCATGCTATCACGAAAACTTTTAGATTACCAAAAAAATATTCGAACCTATATGATTGATTATATTTTGGGATTTTTTTGGATTTGAAGATTTTAAAAAAATTATTGAAATGATGAAATTTATTGAATAAATAAATAAAAATTTTTCGCAAAAAAGTTTTTAAAATTTTGCAAAATAATTTTTTAAATTTAAAAATTTCATGAATTTATTTTAAATTAAATTTTTATTGCCCAGATGATGAAATTGGTAGACATGCTGGTTTCAGAAGCCAGTGAAGATTAAACTTCTTGGAGGTTCAAATCCTCTTCTGGGCACAAAATTTTGAGTAAAAAATTTAATTTTTAAAATAAAAATTTTGCGGATATAGTATATCGGTATTATGTTGGCTTCCCAAGCCAAAGAGACGGGTCCAATTCCCGTTATCCGCTCAAAAGTTAATTTAAAAACAATCTATGATTTATAAGTTTAAGCTTTTTGTGATTTTGCTTGTAAAAAAATAAGAGACAACAAAATAAATATCTCTTTTATAGTTTTTTCTAAACAAAACATTTATGATTTATTTGTTAAGAAAAAAATTGCAAAAGGAAAAATAGACCAAATTCTTCTTGCTGTTCCAGACATTAAAAGGTTTTGAATTGTTTCACTTGTTTTTGATGTAAAAGTTGCTTGTTGATCTGGGGTTGCAAGAAAAAGAAGTGTTACGACAAAAAGTCCAGAAAATGCAAAACCGTATAAAACTTTTTCCCACCAAACTCCACCTGATTCGTTCTTAACAACAGAAAGAAGTGGTCCGTTAGAAATCATATAGTATGAAATTATAAAAACTGAGGATGCAAAAATAATTGCTTTAATGTCTGCAAAATTTTTTAAAAAATCTGGAGTTGCTCCACTAAAATCAGACATTAAAACTGTTATTCCAAGTGCAAGATATACTGAAATAATCATAACAATACTCATTCCTTTTTGAATTGCCATTCCATAAATAAACACAGCAATAAAAAAGAAAGCATAAATAAAAAAATCCCAATTTCCTGTTGTTGTCAAGAAAAACTTTTTTCTACTACAAACTAAATATAGTGTCTAATTAGTCAAATTTTTAAAAGATTTTTACAAATTTTGTTCATAATTTAAAAACACATAAAGAACCTCTCCTCAAAAAGAGGTTTTTTATAAGACTAAAAATATTTATTGTTGATCTCCACCAAAATTTAGAAGATTAGGATCGTTTTTTACTGCTTCCATCATTGTTTTAGCTAATTCTTGCTGAGCTGTTACAACTGCTTCGTTGAAGGCTGATTTCATTGCAATCTCAACTTTTACAACATCAGACATATCAAGTTGATCTGGATTGATTTCAATGCTTTGAACTTTCATTTCTAGGTTGATTTCAATTGATATTCCGTTTGATGTGATTTTAACGGTTTTTGATTGTGAAATATCTTGAAATTTTTTTATTTGAGATTGTAAGCTTTCAAAATTTGTTGGGTTTAGCATTCCTGTCATTTTTATAATTTATTCAATGTAAAAGTAGTTTTAATTTTTTTAAATTCAAGTGTTTTATTTATTTTAAAGATTATTGATAAATTTAAATTTAATTTTTTATAAATTTGATGTACAGAAAGGACATTTTTTTGCATCTTTTGGAATCTCCATTGAACAAAATTTACATTTTTTTATTTTTTTCTCTTTATTTTTTTTGATTGAAAATTTTTGTTTTAGTTTTTCAATTTCACGAACAAGTAGGAAAACAACAAAAGCAATTATTAAAAAGTTAATAAAATCATTTAAAAAAAGTCCGTATTTTATAACTGGAGCACCTTTTTCCATTGCCTCAGAGAGAGATGAAAATTTTTTGCCAGAGAGATTTATATATAGATTTGAAAAGTCTACTTTTCCAAGCAAAAATCCAATTGGTGGCATTAAAATATTATCGATAAAAGATTTTATAAGTGAACCAAAACCAACCCCAACAACAATTCCAACCATCATATCAACAGCATTTCCTCGAATTGCAAAGTTTTTAAATTCTGAAAAAAGGTTTTTTATATTTTTCATATTTATAAATTTTTTAAAGATTAGAAAATTTTAAATTTTTATTTTTTATCTTTTTCATCTTCATCTAAAAAATCTATCTCTTCAAAAGAATCTTTTGAAGCACCACAATCTGGGCATATCCAATTTTCTGGAAGAGATAAAAAAGATGTATTTGGTTCTATTTTGTTTTTTTTATCACCTTTGTTCTCATCAAAAAGATAGCCACAAGAGAGGCAAATATATATTTTTTTATTTATTTTCACAAAATAAATTATTTCAATTTTATACTACTTATTTTTAAATTTTTACAAAATTTTTATCTTTTTTAAAAAAATTAGGCTTATTCAAAATTTTTTGAGTTAATTTTTTTAAATTAACGATTTTTTTTCTGAAAAACTTGCTTAAAAAAGTTTTTTTGATAATTAAATTTTGGTTAAGTTTTAAGTTTTAATAATGCAAAAAGATCAAAAAAAGGCAATAATAAAAGATTTTCAAGTTCATAAAACAGATACAGGAAGTCCTATGGTTCAAATTGCTATTCTTACAAAGAAAATTAAAGAAGTAACAGAACACCTTGGTGATCATAAAAAAGATAACTCTGCAAGAAAAGGGTTACTTAGCATGGTTGCACAAAGAAGAAAACTTTTAATTTATTTGAAAAAAGAGAACTTTGGAAATTATAAAGATTTAATTGTAAAACTTGATTTGGCTCGTGATGTTGCAAGAATGAACAAAGAAGAGGAGTTGAAGAAGAAAGCAGAAAGAGCAATGCAATCTGCAACAAGTGGAACAACAATTGTTGTTAGAGAAGACTAATTTTCAAATTTTTGAAGCATAAAACCGAAAAGAGATTTTCGGTTTTTTATTTTCTGGACTTTTTTAAAAAATCACTATAAAACGAAAGTGTAAATTAAAAAATTTTAAAAATGAGTTTAAACAGAATTGTTTTATCAGGAAAACATCCAACAACAGATTCAATTTTAGCAGGAGAGATTTATAGTAGAATTGCTTATAATATCTCATATCCAGAAGCTAATTTTTTTCTATCAAAAGAACCTTCAAAAGAGATAAAATTTATTTACGAATATTTCAAACTTGATCTTCCAAAAAATATTTCAAAAGCAAAAATAGATGATGAAACAGAATTTGTTCTTGTTGGACATAATAAAGAATCTCAAATTTCAGAAATTGCTAAAAAAAATATGATTATTGCAGTAATAGATAATCATCCTGTTGAATTTTCTTCCCAAAATCAGATCTATTTTAGAAGCGAACCAGTTGGGTCAACATGTACAATAATTACAGAAATGCTACTTGAACATGCACAAATTATTCCAACAGATGTTGCAAAACTTTTAGTAGCAGGAATTGTTTCGGAAACATATCTTTTTACAGCATCACTAACAAAGGCACTTGATCGTCAAATGGTTGATAGGTTGAATAAAATTGCTCAAATTGTAAATATCAAAATTTTTGCAGAAAAACTTTTTGAAAAAAAAGCTGATCTAACAGGTCAAGATGTGGAAGACATTTTGTCAGAACCTTTAATATTAGAGCTTTCTAAAAAAAAGATTTTTATTAGAGAAATTTTTACACCAAAACCAGAAAAAACTTTGGAGAGAAAAAAAGATTTTATTCAATTTTTAAAAAAATCAGAAAAAACAGAAGAAATTTCAATTATTGCAATTATAGATATTGTTAGTAAAGCAACATACTTTTTGACATCCAATAACGAAAGTCAAAAAATCATTGAAGACTCTATGATGTTTGGAGAAAGAATTGATGAAAACGAATACAGAATGCAAGGTGTTTCTAGTGTTGAAAAGGAAATAATTCCTGCTATAGATAGTTTATTGGGATAAAAATTTTTGAGATAGAAAATTTTAAACTTTTAATTATTTTTAAATTCTTTGAATTAATTTTCGTAATTTTTGAGATAAAAAAGTTTTTTTGTAAAAAAATTCGATTATAGTTTTGAAAAGTTTTTCAAAAAGTAAAAATAAGAAACAAATTTTAGTAAAAATTTTTTGAACTGGAAAAATTCAAATAAAAACTTTAACTAGAAGTCAAGTGATAAATGAAAATAAAAAAATAGAATTGAAAAAATTTATTTTACCAAGTATCTTGTTTTAGAAATTTTTATTGCAACAGATAGAGTTTTTCTATACAGAAGAAAAGCATCATCAAACACAAATGAAACTTCATATTTTTCTATAAATTCAAATTCTATGTCTTTTAAACATGGATACGATAAAGATTTTGATTTGATAAAATCAAGAAACTTTATAAGAAAATTAAAATGATTTTGTTTATGTCCGAAGAAGAAAAACCAGCAAAAGATCTTTGTGATAAGTTATATAAAATTTCGTGTGTAACAATTTTTGATAATATTTAAGATTATGAATTCTGTTGTAAATATCTTAAAAGTTTGTCAACCTAAAGTTTCAGAAATTATTTCATTAGGAAGTTTTGAAAACAAAGAGCTATAAAAATTTTATAACGATTTTATTGTACAAGATTCAAAATCTTGTTGGATGAATATAAAGTTGGTGTAACAATTGAAGATGTTGATATTTATGATTTGGAAAATTATTTTTTCAAGATAGATAATTTTGATATAAAATAGGTTTTGAAAAAATATTATCTTTTCTTAAAAAAGAAAATGAACAAAAAAATTTTTTAAAAATTTAAATTTCTTTATAAAATTATAAAAATTTGTTGAAAATTTTGATGATTTTAGGTTTTAAAAAATCAATTATTATATTTAATATGATTTAGAAAGTTTGAGATTTAAAAATTTTAGATATTTTTTAAACCATATCTCTTTATGCTACTTTCTAAAATTTTGGAGATCACATCCTCTTCGCTTTTTATTCCAGCAAAAGAAGATGAAATATACATACTTGAACCTAATTCAAGACATAGAAGTGAATTTATTTCTAAAAAATACACCCCTCCAGAATCAGAAACTCTAAAATCTAATCTTCCAAAATCTTTTATATTTAACATTTCGATGATTTTCTGACTAGACTTTATACATTTTTCTAAAATATTTTTTTGTAAGTTTGTTGCAACAGAAGGCGAAACATCATCGTTGGCTGTGTTTTTTAGGTCGTAATCGTATATTTTATATTCAGAAGAAGTTGAAAATTGTATATACAAGGCATTAAAACACCTTTTGTTTCTGGAGATAAAGATTCAATAAAAAAGGAACAGTCAGATCTGTTCCGTAAATATACTCTTCTAAAAGAATTCCGTCTGGAAAAACTGCTAAAAAAGATTTTGTTTTATTTTTTAAAATTTCAAAATTTTCTGCGATACTATCTGAATTTATTCCCTTTGAGCTTCCCTCAAAATTTGGTTTTAGAATAACAGGAAAGGGAATATTAAAATTTTCCAAATCTTCTATTTTTTGAACAAATAAAAATTTTGGTGTTTTTATTCCAGCTTTTTCAACAATCAATTTTGTTAAATTTTTATCCAATGTAATTGTGCAAGTGTAGGAATCTGATCCAACAAAAGGAATTTCAAGCTGTTCAAAAATTTGTGGAAAAAATCCTTCTCTAGATTTTCCTTTTTCTCCTTCTGCTGTATTAAAAATAATATCTGGATTAAAATTTTTTAAAATTGAAACAACTTCGTTTAAATTTGTTCTTGCATCAATTCCCAAAACTTTATGTCCAAGATTTGAAAGAACATTTTTAATAAAATTAATTGTTTCTTCTGTATCAAATTCTGCTTGATGAATATCGTATGGATCAAGCTGAATGTTGTATGTAAATGCAATTTTCATATTCGTAAAAATAATTTAAAAATAAAATTTCAAAAAATTTTATTTAAAAATTCTATCCACGAATAATGCAAATTATATGTTTTTCACAAAAAAAGTTTTTTAGCTTGATTTTTTCAATCTTTTTAATTTTTTGAAAAGAGAGATTTTGTTTATGAAAAAATATTTTTTTCCAAATTTTAAACCAAAATTTTAAATTAAAAAGTGGTTAAGAACTTTCAAAAATTTTGCAAATTTTCTTTATAAAAAACTAAATTTTTCAAAAGTTTTCCTAAAATAAAAATTTTAAATTTATCAAAAATATTATTCAACAAATTACATTCCTAATTTTTCAAGCTCTTCAATCAATTTTTTTTGCTCATAGGAAAGAGATTTTGCAATTTTTAAATTTATTTGAATTAAGAGATCTCCTCGTCTTCCAAAATTTTTCTCAAAACCTTTTCCAGGTATTTTTAAAACATCACCAACTTTTGAATTTTCAGGAACTTTTACTTCCAAAGTTTCTGTTGGTGTTTCAACTTTTATTTTTCCACCAAGTAAAAATTTTGAATAAGGAATTTCAACTTTCATCACCAAATCATCATCTTTTCGAAAAAAATCCTCTCTCTCTAAAACGGAGATATAAATTATTAAATCACCAGTTTTTGTTTTTCCAGCATCTCCTTTTCCTTTTAGTCGTATTCCTTCCCCATCAGAAATTCCAGCAGGAATATTAACTGATATTTTTTCAATTTTTCTTTTAACCCCAGTTCCAGAACATTCAGAACACTTATTTTTTATAATTTTTCCAGTTCCTCCACAATTCTTACAAACTCCAATTGTTTTGAAAATTCCAAAAGGTGTTCTGCGATTTTCTGAAACTTGACCAGTTCCTCTACAACTTCCACAAATATCAATTCGTCCGTCTTTGCTCCCAGTTCCTCCACATTTTTCACACCTAACTTTTCTATTAAGCTCAAAATTTTTTGAAACTCCAGTTAAAGATTCTTCAATTGAAATCTCTGTTTTAATTGTAATATCTAAATTTTCACTTGATCTGCTACTACTTCTTCTTCCACCAAAACTTTCGAAAATTGAAGAAAAAATATCTGAAAAATCTCCATCACCAAAATCAAAATCCATATTAAATCCACTAAAGCCTTGACTTCCATTAAAACCAGAAAAACCATTTCCTCCGCCCTGTTCAAATGCAGATTTCCCAAATTGATCATAAGTTTTTCTTTTTTGTGGATCAGATAAAATTTGATATGCTTCATTTATTTCCTTAAATTTTTCAGCATCTCCACCACGATCTGGATGGTGTTTTATTGCTAAATTTCTAAAAGCTTTTTTTATCTCAGTTTCATTTGCATTTTTTGAAATTCCTAAAATTTCGTATGGATCGTTCATATTTAAAAATTTATTTTTTCCGAAGATACTCTAGCAATTAGCACTTAAATGTGAAGAGTGCTGAAATTTTTTTAGAAAAAATTTGTGTAAAAATTAAGAAAACAAAACGATCACAACGATAATTTTTTACATCGGAAATGTTTTAGGAAAATTTGACAAATAAAATTCTTTGAAAACAATTTCACAAGACTGGAAAATCTGTGAATGAAATTTCTAAAAGTTTTGGATTTAATTTGAAAATTCAATTCTTGAAAATTTTGGAAAAGGAAAAGTTGAGAAGAATGAATTTTACAAAAAAATTTTTTATAACTTAAAAAATTACAAATTTTACTTTTGAAGAATTTGAAAAAATTTGGCTTGAAAGTTGATTTTTTAGTGGATAATTTTGTAAAATAAAAAATTATTGAAACCAATTTTTTAGAAAATATAGACTTGCAATTATATTAGATACAAACTAAGTTCATTTTTATTTTGTAAATAGAAATTATGAAGTAATAAAATTTTTTGATAAACAATTTTTATCACATAAAATTATCACATAAAATTGGTTTTCCAAAAAATGAGGGTGTGGAATTTTTTGAATATATTTTAAAAAATTTAGATGAAAATCAGAAAATTGTTTATTTATGATTTGTAAGAAAATTTGGCAAATGTGAAAAAATTTTGAATCGAAATAATTATTTTTCACGAAGAGAGGGATATAATTGAGATTATAAATCTATGATCGGATTAGATTCAAGATTTTGGTTCTCTATTTGAAGATAAATTTGAAATTTTTATTTAAGTTTAAGCAAGAAATTAGTCAGAAATTTATTCTACTGAAAAAATTTTTATGTAAGATTGGGTTCGAAAAGTTGATCAAATTTCAACATAAATTTTAAAGTGAGAGATTTTAGAAGAATTAAATTATAAAAATTTAGAAAGAGATATAATAGAAATTGAAAAATTTTTTAAAAATATTGAATAAGATAGATAAGGTTTGATAGTTTATCCTTATTTTGGTAAAAAATTTTAATCAATAATTTTTGAATATGAAAAATCTAAATTTTTAAAAATTAGAAAAGAGGATTTGAAAAATTTTTTAAAAACTGCAAATTTAACAAGAATTTTAAAAGAGATTTTAGAAAAAATTGATACAAAACTCTAGAATTTTTTTCTTTTTCATTTAGAAAAATTTTGAAAATTTTATAAAATTAATTTATAAAGATGCCAAAAAGAGTAACAAAATTTAGAGAAAGAACATTGGTTGTTTTAAAACCTGACACAATTCAAAGAGGTTTGATGGGAGAAATTATCTCTCGGTTTGAAAAAGTAGGACTTAAAATTGTTGGAATGAAATTTGTTTGGATAACAGAGGAAATGGCTCAAAAACATTATTCTGTTGGTGGAGATGAGTGGCTTGAGATGGTTGGATCAAAATCTCGTGAAGCATATAAAAAACAAGGAATTGAACTTACAGAGACAAATAAAGAGATTGGAATGAAAATTCGAAAAGGTTTGGAAGATTACATGTCAAGTGGTCCAGTTTTAGCAATGGTTTTGGAAGGTGACCATGTTATAAAGTTTGTTAGAAAAGTTGTTGGTGCAACAGAGCCAATGAGTTCTGAAATGGGTTCCATTCGTGGAGATTTTGCTTTTGACACATACCAACTTTCAGACATTGAAGAGAGGCCAATCAGAAATCTCATTCATGCTTCTGGGAGTATTGAAGATGCAGAAAAAGAGATCCCAATTTGGTTTTCAAAAAATGAGATTTTTAGTTATACATTGATTATTGAAAAAATTCTTTATGGACCACATTATAGCGAACCAGGAGAGATGTAGAATTTATAAAAAATAAATTTGTGTTGTTAAAATTAAAATTAACTTTTTTGTAAACTTTCTAAAAATCTCTAAATTAAAAATTTGAAAAATTTAAATCTCTATATCCATATACCATTTTGTGTTAAAAATGTTCATATTGTGTATTTTTTTCTGTTGTAGATTTCAATCGTAACGAAGAGAAGTATTTTGAGATCTTAAAAAAAGAGGTTTTAAAGTTTTTATCAATTTTAAAAAAGCGAAAAATTTCAACTATTTTTTTGGTGGTGGAACACCTAGTTTTGTTTCAGAAGTTTTGATTTCAAATTTTTTATAATTTTTACAAAAAAAATTTAGAAATTTCAGAAAATGCAGAAATTACAATTGAAACAAATCCAGAAAGCTTAAGTGAAAAAAATTGAAAGTTTATAAAAAATCTGGGATAAATCGAATTAGCATCGGTGTTCAAGCTTGGCAAGATAAACATCTAAAGTTTTTAGGACGATCTTATACTATTTATGAATTTTTAAAAAAATATGAATTAACTCAAAAGGTTGGTTTTAAAAATATAAATTTGGATATGATTTTTGGTTTTCCAAATCAAACCTTTTTGGATTTTTCTGAAACTTTAGAAAATTTAATAAAACTTTCCCCAACTCATATTTCTTGTTATAGTTTAGAGATTGAAGAAAAAACTTTATTTGGTGAATTGCATAAGAAAAATCTTCTTTTTTCAAATTTTTTAATAGAAAAATCAAGTGTAAAAAATTTTGAAATTAAAAAAATTTATGAAAAATAAGAAAAACTTGATAGAAAAATGTATAAATTTGGAGTTAAAACTTTGGAAGAAAATGGATTTTTTCAATATGAAATTTCAAATTTTTCAAAGAAAAGTTTTGAGCGTAAGCATAATTTGGATTTTTGGAAAAGCGAAGATTATCTTGGAATTGGTGCGGGGGCTTCATCTAATTTTTTGGGAAGAAGATTTTTAAATCCAAAATCAATTTTAGAATATCAAAAAAATATCTTAAAAAATTTTTCAGAATCAAATTTTTTGGAACAATTTTTGAGCAAAAAGATAGATTAAAGCGAAAAGATAAAATTTTAATGTTTGTTATTTTGTCTCTCAGAATGACAAAAATAGGTATAAATTTTGAAAATTTTAGAAAAAAATTTAAGAAAGACTTTACAGATATATTTTTTAAAAAAATAGAATTTTTGAGATCTGAAAAGTTAATAAAAATCTTCTCAAAAAAAATTCTTTTAACAAAAAAAGTTTAAATCTTTTAGGATTTGTTGAAAAAGTTTTTTACGAAGAGTGATTTTAGTTTCTTTGATATAAAATTAAAATCTTTAATAAAAAATATATTTAGACTTTCTAAATATTTAATTTATAAAATCTAAAACTTTGTCAGAAAAATTTTTTAAAAATTCATATTTTTCATTTAAAAAATAGATGAAAAAAATTGTTAAAATTGCGAAAATAAAAAAAATTCCAATTTGTT
Organism: Candidatus Methylomirabilis sp.; assembly: GCA_020723005.1. GTDB lineage: Bacteria > Patescibacteriota > DYJS01 > DYJS01 > DYJS01 > DYJS01. The sequence goes on from DYJS01000003.1 coordinate 26,903, forward strand.
TTACATCTTTTTGAAACCATATATTTTCAACTTGTCTTGTTTTAGAGATCTTTGCAGTGCTATTTTTTTCAGATTCTTCATTTGGTGAAACTTTTGATTTTTGAATCTCTTTTTTAGCCTTATCTTTTTTTTGTTTATTCATTTTTTCTGCATAATTTATTTTGCTCATTTTAATTTTTTTAATTCATTTAAACTCTATATTTTTTTAAAAATTACAAAAGAGGAAGAAGATAATTTTATTTTTAAGAAATTTTTTTCCCAAATTTGCAAAAGTTTTTTAAAAAACACTCTTTACATTTTGGTTTTTTTGCATCACAGATTTTTCTTCCATGTTCAATCAGGTAATAGCTTAAATTAAACCATTTATCTTTTTCAAAATTTTTCATCAGTTCAATCTCTTGCTTCTTTGGAATTTCTGAAATTGTTAGACCAATTCTTTTTGAAACTCTACTAACATGTGTATCAACTGCAATTCCAGAGACGATTCCAAAAGAATTTCCAAGAACAACATTTGCAGTTTTTCTTGCAACACCGGGAAGTTTTATTAACTCCTCCATAGAATTTGGAACTTCTCCATAAAAATTTTTAATCAAAATTTTTGCTGTTGAAATAATATTTTTTGCTTTGTTTCTAAAAAAACCACTAGATTTTATATCTTTTTCAAATTGAAGAATATCTGCATTAGCATAATCTTCTATATTTTTATATTTTTTAAAAAGTTTTTCTGTAATTTTATTAACAGTTTCATCTTTGCATTGAGCAGAAAGCATTGTTGCAACAAGCATCTCCCAAGGATTAGAAAATTTTAGGCTACATTTTGCACCAAAATAATTTTTTTCTAATTCCGAAAAAACTTTTTGAAAAATATTCATTTTTAAAGATTTTAAATAAAATTTTTATAATATTTAATTTTTATTTATTTCTTAAAAAAAAGTTGTCCAAAAGTAAAATTATTCCAAGAAAAACAGCGACAATTTTTACACTTGTTAAATCCATTAAAATTCCAAGAAAAAATCCAAACAGTGCATATGGAATATGAATAAGCATATTGTAAGTGGAAATTGTTGTGGCTCGTTCGCTTGACTTTGTTAGGTTGTTGATTTCGCTACTAGTGATGTTTTCAAGATATTTTCCAATTAGAATTCTAAGAATTGCTAAACTTCCTGCAAAAAAAATGTTGTTTGCAAAAAAATTTAAAAAAAGTGTTGAAGAAATTACAATTACAGAAATCTTTATTGATCCAGAGAGCTTTAGTTTTTCAAAAATTTTATCAATATATTGAGCAAAAATCATTGTGATTATATATGCAATTGTAATAAAAATGCTGTAACTTTGTTCTGTAAAACCAGATTTCATATTTAGTAAATCTCCCACAGATTGATATAAAAAAGTATAAATAATTGAAATACTTAAAAGTGAAAAAATGATTTTTTTGCTTTTCTCAGAAAAAAGATTTGTAAAACCTTTTTTTGTTTGAGAGATATAATTTTTGAATGAAAATTTTTCTGTGTTAATTTTTGGTTCTACTAGAAAAAAAGCAAGAAAAAAACCAACTAAATTTGCAAAACCAGTAAAAATAAAAGTTAGGTTAGAATTTTCTTTACTAAAAAAAACTCCAGACGCAGATGCAATGAGCATTGCTAAAAGAGAAATTGACGAACTTTTGGAAATTATTTTTAGATAATTTTTTTCATCGTTATTTTCTTTTAGCGAATCAAAGATTATAGCATCAAAAGTTCCAGAAAAAAATGAACCACCAAATCCAGAAATTATAAGTGATAAAATAAGTTTAATTCCAGTATTTGATAATCCACATAAAATCATACCTATACT
>DYJS01000003.1:28835-71393 GCA_020723005.1 Candidatus Methylomirabilis sp.
GAGGCAAAGAAGTTCATTGCAAAAAGAATGTAGATATTTCGTTTGTATGGATTTATGAAAAAATTTAAAATCACAGATTTTCTAAAAAAATTTTTAAAAATGTAAATTTAAGTAAATTTTATTTTTGAAAAATATATTTTAGAAAATTTTTGAAATGATTTTTAATGAATAAAAAGTTTAGAATTTTAATTTTTTCAATTTTTGTAATATTAATTTTATATCTTAATATCTCGACAAGAGGTTTTAGTGTAGAAATGATTATGATTTCAATATATTTTTCACTTTTAATTTTTGGTGTTTCAAAAAATTTTCTAAAAGATTGGATTCCTTTTTTGATTGGCTTTTGGGGATATGAATCCACGAGAGGAATTGCAGATGATTTTGCAAGCATGCTTGGAATAAAACCAAATTTTAATATAGTTTTTAATCTAGAAAAATCTTTATTCTTTTTTTTAAAAGATGTTCCAACTATTTTACTTCAACAAAATTTTCCTTTTTCCGAAATGCCAAAATTTTTTTTGATTACTCTCTTTTTTTTCTATTCATCTTTTTTTTGGATTTGGGCAGGAACAGCTTTCTTGATTTGGCTTAAAAAACCAGAATATTTTAAAAATTTTGTTACAAGTTTTTTACTAATGTCTTTTTTTGGAAATTTTGTTTTTGCATTTTTCCCAACAATGCCACCATGGTATGCATCACAAATTGGAAAATTGCCAGAGCTAGAAAGGGTAATGTGGTCTGCAATTTTTCCAAACCATGGAGTTAGTTTTGTTTCTTTTTGGGATAGCAACGATTTTGCTGCATTTCCTTCTCATCATTTTGGATGGACATTTTTTTCTGCACTTTGGATAACGAAACTTTTTGGAAAAAAATGGGTTTGGAGTTTTATTTTTCCTTTTGTGATTTTGTTTTCAATAGTTTATGGAGCAGAACACTATTTTGTTGATGCAGTTTTCGGTGGAATTATCTCTTTTGTTTTTTTTAGAATTTTTTCAAAAAATAGTTTAGAATATTTTGCTAGAATATAAAATTTGTTATGTTGGTTGTTGTACTGGGATATAAGCATACATTAACTTTTCGTCGGTAGTAGTTGTACCAGTGGTAAATACAAATTGATTTGATCCTTCCGTTATCATTATAATGATTTGAGCTATTGTTGGATCAACAGATTCCTCAATTGTAAAATTTTCTAAATTATTTTTTATATTGGCAATCCAAATTCCAAAGTCAGATAAATCATTTCGATTAATACTTTTTATATTTTTTAGTTTCTCATCAATGTATTTTAATAAAATAGATTTAATATTTTCTAGTGTAAAGATCTCTTTCTGTTGATAATTTTATTTCAAGTCCTGAAATAAAAGAGTTTTTAAGTATGCTTGATATATTCTCTGGAGCAAGTTTACTAACAAATGACACTGTTTGATCTCGTTGATATCGTTGATCTCGCATTGAGTTTTCTCTCAAAATCTCTATTATTCTTGTAAGAGCTTGCAAGGTTTTTTTGTTTTAGTGTTTCATCGGTTAATTGTGATTCTATTGCTTCGTTTATTTCTGTTCCATCTGTTTTTTGTATAATATATTTTTCCATTTTTTTTTAAAAATTACACAATCTATTCGTTTAATAATAGATTTTTTGAGAAATAATCAAGGTTTTTTAATATTTAAGACGAAAATTTTAGTTTTTATTCATAATATCTCAAAGCTTCAACTGGTTTTAGCTTTGAAATTTTTATAAGAGGAAAAACTACAAAGAAAAGCGAAGAGAGTAAAATTAAAATTGACATAGAAACTATTTCGGAAGTTGGATACGGAACACCTCGGAGGGATTCGTTAGCAGAAATCACAAGATACGATGAAATTGATCCAGAAATTACTCCAATCAAAATTCCAAAAATTGCCAAAGACGAAAATTCAATTAAAAATCCAAGAGAGATAAGATTTTTTGAAAATCCAATTGCACGAAGAAGTCCAATCTGCTGTCTTCTTTCAAAAATGCTTCGGTATGCAATTATTGCAACTCCAGCAATTCCAACAATAAGACTAAAAAGCATAAAAGATTCAAAAATTTCTAAAATGGAATTGAAAATAGTTCGTATCAGATCAATTTGAATAGAGGTTATTGATATTATCGCAGAATTTTTATTAAATTCTTTTTGCAAATTTTTATTAAGTTGAGATAGACTTTCATCATCTTTCGTTTTAAATTGATAGATCACCTCATTTTTTTCAATTTTAAGATTTTCAAAAACTTCTTCAGAAATAAAAATTCCAGAAATTCCATTTTCAATTGCTCTAAAATTTTTTGAATCAAAAAAAACAACAGCACCAACTATAAATTCAAAATGTTTATCTCCATTTTTTAGAAAAATTTTGTCTCCAGCTTTTAAACTAAAGAGTTCTAATTTTAGATCTTCTTCAAATTTTTCTCTCCTTTCTCTTTTTTTTGGTTGGTTTTCATAACCTTTATCAATAAAATTTTTACTATAGTTTGAACCGACAAGAACCATATTTTCTGAGTTTAAAATTTTTTCCAACTCCTCTTTGTTGTTCAAATTTTCATCTAATTTTGATTCTAAAACAAGGTTTTTTTCTATTAAATCTTTATTAAAAGTTGAAAGATAATCGAAATAATCTATCTTTTTGGATTCATTTATTTGTGAAACCTCAAAATATGATTTTGAAGTTTTTTTAATTTTTTTAAATGGATAACTTGAAAAATTTTTACTTTTACGAATCCTTTCTTCAAAATTTTCAACGATTTTTGGAGATGAAAAATATACACTTCCGTCATAATCTCCAAAAATCTCTGTTGCAGATGAAAGCTCTTTGTTCACAGTTCCAGAAACAATAATTTTTTGAGCAACAACAGCAAAAATCACAACAGCAAACATCAAAAATGTTAAACCAGTTCTTGTTTTATTTTTTGTTGGATATTTTAGCGAAATAAGAGTTGTTGCAAAAAATTTGCTCCATTTTTTTGAAAAAGTTCCAATAATCCAAATAAATATGTTCGTAGAATTTAAAACAAATACAGTAAGAAAAAATAGAAGATTCATAATTAGTAAAAAGTATGTAGTTAAAAATTTTGAAGCATCGGAAGAATTAAAATTTTCTTTTACAAATGAGATATTTTGAACAAGAAAAATTGTTAAAAAAACAGAGATTCCATTTCCAATTCCAGAAATTATCTCTTTTTTAAAAATTTTTTTTGCTAAAAAATTAAAAAAAATTGTTGCAGAAAGTGGTAAAAATGTAAATGTTAAATAAGGAGATTTTGTGAAAAATCCAAATATTCCAAGAAAAATTATAAAAAATCCAACAAGTGGTTTTGTTGCAGAAACTAAAAGCTCAATAAAATTTTTCATTGCAGAAATAAGTTTAAAAAATTTTATAGATTTCAAAAGTTTTCTTCCAATTTTTTTTAGTTCAAAAAGATAATTAAGTTTTGGCTTTTCGTTTTCTATGTTACGAATTGCTTCAACTATGTTTAATTTTGTGATTTTCCAAATTGCAAAAATTGTTACAAAAAATGTTAGAATCAATCCTGTATTAAATGAAATCATCATATTTTTGAACGAAATTGCTAAATCAATTTCTATTCCAATTTTTGAACCAGTTGAATTTTCAATATTGTTAAATATATTTTGAAATCCGTTTAAGGAAAATTTTGCAATTCCAACTCCTACGAAAATTCCAACAAAAGATGCAAGAGTTGAGTAAATCATTCCTTCATATAAAAAACTTCTAAGAAGTTGAAATTTTGTAAATCCAATAGCTCTCATAATTCCAAGTTCAGTTTTTCTTTCCTCAGAAAGCATTGAATATATGTTTATGATCAATAAGATGCCTGCAAAAATTCCAAAAATAGAAAATGCTAAAAATATGTAACTAATTTCATTTAAACCATTGCTAAATTCGATTATTTCATGCTTGATTCCAGAAATCTTTGTTGAATAAGTTTTATTTGAGAAAAAACTTGAAATCTCTTTTTGATTTTTTTCAAAATTTTTATCTCCTTCGAGAACATCTCCATTATTTGAAGCAAGAATTGAATTCCAACCAGATTTTATTTCAAAAAAATTTCTAAAATCTTCTTCGTTCAAAAAAAATGTTTGACCAAAATTTATTCCTACTGCTCCGTCTTCTTTATAAATTTTTTCGACTTTGAAAGTTTTTTTCTCAGATTTATCATTAAAAATTATAACTTCACTTCCAATTTTTAGATCTAAGTTTTCTGCAACATGCTCTGTAATTATAACAAAATCTTTTTTAACTGATCTAATGAGGTTAAAATTTGTTTTTTCTCTTCCAAAGTTTCCAATTTTTTCATAATCCATAGAAATTGCATTTCCAGAAAAAATCAGTTCAGTTTCTCCGTTTTTTGATTCCGTTTGGGTGGAAATTGATTTTGACAAAATTGCAACAGATCCATCTAAATCTATTTTTTTTCCAAAATTATAAAAACTTTGTACATCTTCGTCTGATATAAAAGTTTGAGTGTTTTTAAAATTTTGTGAAATTTTTGAATCAAAAAATTCTATCTGATAGTCAATTTCACCAAAATATTTATAAGCTGTTTGAAGCTCTACTTTGTTAAAACTATCACTCATTGCAAGAGATCCAGAAATCAAAGAAGTTCCGACCATAGATCCTAAGACTACAATAATTGTATTGATTGGTCTTCGAAAAATATTTCTTATTCCAATTTTTGCAATTATTTTGTCAAAGATCGTTCCAAATAAAAATAAAATTCCAATAATTATAGAGATTATTGTTGTATATATGAAAAATCCGCCGGTATATTCGCTCATTTTAGAAGGTTTTAACTTGTAAATTTTTTAACATTTTGATTTTTTAAAATAGATTGAAAAGATTAAAAAGATTTTTAAAAATTTTTATACAATTTTTCCATCTTCAATTTTTACAATTTTATGGCAAAAATCTGCAACTTTTTGACTATGTGTGACAAGGACAAAAGTTAAATTTTCATTTTTATTAAGTTCAGAAATCAAATTTAAAATTAGATCTTCAGTTTTGCTGTCCAAATTTCCAGTTGGTTCATCTCCAAAAACAATTTTTGGCTTTCCCGCGATTGCTCTTGCTATTGCAATTCTTTGTTGTTCTCCTCCAGAAAGTTCGCTTGGTTTTGAGTCTTTTTTTTCAAACATTTCAACTTTTTTTAAAGTATCTTCTGCTAAACTTTTTGCTTTTTTTTGGTTCATTCCAGAAATTAAAAGAGGTAGTAAAACATTTTCTAAAGAAGATAAAACAGGGATTAAGTTAAAAGATTGAAAAATAAAACCGATATTTTTTGCACGAAAATGAGATTTTTTATTGTCAGACAATTTTTGAATATCTTTTCCATCAATTAAAATTTTTCCAAAATCAAAAGAGTCTAAAGCAGAGATGCAGTTTAGAAGTGTTGTTTTTCCACTTCCACTTCTTCCCATAATTGCAATCATCTCCCCGCTTTCAATTTTTAGATTGATATTTTTTAAAATTTCTGTTTCAGAATTTCCTGCAAAATATGATTTTTTCAAGTTTATAACTGAAATAATTTGATTCATAAATTTTTGAATTCATTTTACGATCTAATTTTATCAAAACTTTTGTCAAAATTGAAAAGTGTATTTTTGAAATAGATTTAATTTTCTTGACGAGAAAATTTTTTTGCCTAAACTTCTCTTGTTAAAAATTGAACAAAAAGTGCCAATTTATAGAAGAGTAAAGCAGGAGTTAAATAGTGATGAGGTGGATGAAAAAAATAATTTTCAAAAATTTCAAGCACCAAGAGGAACTGATAATATCTCTGTTGAAGATAGTAAATTTATGCGATATATTCGCAAAATATTTTTTAAACTTGCAGAAGAGAGGGGTTTTGAAGAAGTTTTTATTCCAGCTTTTGAAGATGTTGAACTTTTTAAAAGATCAGTTGGAGAGGGAACAGATATTGTTGAAAAAGAGATGTTTCTACTTGAAGAGAGAAAAGAGGGACAAGAAAAAAAGTTTGCACTTCGTCCAGAAGCAACAGCTGGAATTTGTAGAAAATATATTGAATCTGGTTGGGTGAATTTGCCACAACCTGTAAAAGTTTTTTTCTTTGGAGAAGTTTTTCGTGCAGAAAGACCACAGGCTGGAAGATTTCGTCAATTTTATCAACTTGATCTTGAAACTTTAGGATCAAAAAGTCCTGTTTCTGATGTTGAGATTATAAAATTTGCTTGGGATTTTTTAGAAAAGCTTGGATTAAAAAATTTGAGATTAGAGATAAATTCTATTGGTTGTCCAAAATGTCGTCCAAAGTATATAGAAAATTTAAGAGCTCATTTTGAATCATATGAAAAATCATTATCTGAAGAATCTAAAGCAAGAATGAAGAAAAATATCTTGAGAATTTTAGATTCTAAAGATGAAAAAGATATTCGTGTTGCAAATTTAGCCCCAAGATCAACGGATTTTTTATGTCCAGAATGCAAAGAACATTTTGATTCTGTGAAAAATTCTTTAAAAAATTCAAATATAAATTTTGAAATAAATCATAAACTTGTTCGTGGTTTGGATTATTACACGAAAACAACCTTTGAAATTATGCCTTATGATGATTTTGAGGGTCCAAAATCTTCTCTTGCTGGTGGTGGAAGATATGATAATTTGTTAGAAATGATTGGTGGTAGATCAACATCTGCTGTTGGAATGGCAATGGGAGTTGAAAGAATTATGGCAGAGCTAAAATCTCAAGGAATTGAACCAAAATTTGCAAAAAAGAGAGTTTATGTTGCTTTTATTGGAAAGGAAGCAGAGAGTGAAAGTGTTAAACTTTCTGCAACTCTTCAATCTGCTGGTTTCAAAGTTTTAAAACCATCTGCGAGTCTTGGAATCTCTGCACAATTTAAAGAAGCAAATAAGCTTGGTGTTGAATGGGTTGTGATGCTTGGAGAACATGAAATTGAAACAAACACTTTGATTTTAAAAGAATTAAAAACAGGTGTTCAGTCTGTTATTTTGCGAGAAAAGGTTATTGAAGAGCTTGTCTCAAAATTTCAAGTGGAAGACGATGAATAAAAGATTTTAAATAAAAGTTATGCTGTTTTTACACCTTGAATTTTTTGGTTTTCTTTATTTAGTATTTGCATACGATAAATCCATAAAGATATTAAAAGTGTAGAAATTGAAATTATTATTTCAATTATTTGTAAATCTGGTTCCATATTATATTTTATAAGCTGAAAAAGCAGATAACGAAGAATCAATCATAAAAATAATTTGAGCTATTGAGTAATCTTTCTTATTCTCTTTGAATTTTTCTATGTCAAAAAATTTTAATTCACTAAGAGCTTCTTTAAAATCTTTATCTCTAATTTATTCCAAAATTCTGGATCCATATAACTTCATTCCAAAAATTTCTGGTGGTCTTTGTTTTTCTATCATTTTAATTCTTTAATTTTTAAAATTTTTTCTTCTAAAAATTTACATTTTTAGTTTTTGCTTCTAGGAAAAAAATGAAGTCAAGATTAAATTTTTATTAAAATTTTGATGAGGTAAAAAATTGGATAGAATATAAATTTTTAAATTTTAATTTGTAAAATATCTAATTTCGTTTTAGAAAAAAAATGTAAAATTTTAATTTGATAAATTTAACTGAAAAAATAAAATTTATAAAATCTGTAGCAGATGGTGGAGAAATTATTGGTGATGATGAATTGCCAAAAATTTTGGAGAAAGAGAAACCGATTTGCTACGATGGGTTTGAGCCAAGTGGAAAAATTCATATTGCACAAGGGCTTGTTCGTGCGATAAATGTGAACAAAATGACGAAAGCAGGTTTTAAATTTAAAATGCTTGTTGCAGATTGGCATGCTGCTTGCAATCATAAATTTGGTGGAGATTTGAAAAAAATCAAAATTGTTGGAAGGTATTTTGTGGAAGTTTGGAAAAGTTGCGGAATGGATTTAGAAAATGTTGAATTTGTTTGGGTTAGCGATTATGTGAAAGATCCACACTATTGGGAGTTAGTTTTGAAAATTTCTCAAACAACAAATTTGCCAAGAATTATGAGAACTCTTGATATTATGGGACGAACTGAAAAAGATGTTTTGACTGCTTCACAAATTCTTTATCCTTGTATGCAAGTTGCTGATATTTTTTATTTGAATGTTGATGTTTGCCAACTTGGGCTTGATCAACGAAAAGTAAATATGCTTGCTAGAGAAATTGGTCCAGAATTAGGTTTTTGGAAACCAGCAGTTGTGAGTCATAGGATGATGAGTGGGTTGCTCGCACCAGAAAAATCGTTTGAAAATATGACTCCAATGGAAAAATCTATCGCTAAAAAAATGAGCAAAAGTAAACCAGACACAGCGATTTTTATGACAGATTCAGTATCAGAAGTTGAGCGAAAAATTATGAATGCATTTTGTCCAATGAAAGTTGTGGAAGAAAATCCAGTTCTTGAATATTATAAACTTATTGTTTTTGAAAAATTTGAATCTGTGAAAGTTGAGAACAGAATCACAAAAACTTTACAAGAATTTTCTTCTTACGAAGAGCTAGAAAAAGAATTTGTGGAAGATAATTTGAATTTAAAAAGTTTGAAACAGGTTTTGGCAGAAAAGATAAATTTACTTTTAGATGCAACAAGAAAACATTTTGAAGAAAATGAAGAAGCAAAAAATTTACTTAAGCAGGTTGAAAGTTTTCAGATTACAAGATAAAAATTATAAAATATAATTTTTATTTAACGAAAATTTAATTTTTAAAAAAATCTATTCTCATAAATTTAAAATCTTTTAGAAAGTTTTTGATGAAACAAAAGTTTGTCTTCAAGTTATAGAATTCTTAGGCCAAAAATTTTTGATGAAGTAATTTCGCAAGAATTTATTACAACATCGATAAAAAATCAGTTAAAATTTGGAAAAACTTCTCATGCATATCTTTTTTCTGGACCTCGTGGAGTCGGAAAAACTTCTGTTGCAAGAATTTTTGCAAAAGCATTAAATTGTAAAAATTTAAAAGATGGAAATCCTTGCAGAGAGTGTGAAAATTGCAAATTGATTGAGAGTGGAAGAACTATGGATATTATTGAAATTGACGGAGCAAGTCAGAGAAAAATTGAGGAAGCAAGAGAATTGATTGAGACAGTTAAATTTCCACCATCAGTTTTGTCAAAAAAAGTTTATATCATAGACGAAGTTCATCAACTGACAAAAGAATCTATTTCTGCGCTTCTTAAAACTTTAGAAGAGCCACCAGAATATGCAGTTTTTATTCTTGCAACGACAGAAACTCAAAAAATGTTGCCAACAATTGTTTCAAGATGTCAGCATTTTTCTTTTCGTCCAATTCCAAAACAAAAAATGTTAGAAGTTTTACAAAATGCAGTTTCATTAACAGGAGTTTCTGCAAGTTCAGATGCTTTAGAACTTATTGCTTTGAAATCAGAGGGGTGTGCAAGAGATGCACTTTCAATTTTTGATCAAGTCGCTGGTTTTTCAGAAGATAAAAAAATTTCTATAGAAATTGCTCGTGATATTTTAGGTGTTGTTCCAACAAAAGAGATTTTTGAGATTCTTGAAAAAATTTTGGAGAAAAATCAAAAGGTTGCCACTGAACTTTTTCATAATTTATATTTTAAAGGTGTTGCATCAGAGATTATTTTTGAAAATTTAATCTCAATAACAAGAAATTTTTTAATTTATATTTCAACAGATGGAGAAGCGATTTTTGACACAACAAACGAAGAGATTTTAGAATTTAAAAATTTTTTATCTCAAAAAAAACCCAATTCTCGTCAATTGGTTTTTGTTTTGGAAGAGTTGATACAAGCAAAAAGATATTTTTCAATTGTTGAAAATCCAATGATTCCAGTTGAAATTGCAATTTTTAAATCAACAAATTTTGAAAATTTCGGTTCTATAAAAGAAAGTTTTTTTGAACTAAAAAAGGAGGAAGTTTTAAAAAAAGAAGTTTTTACTCATCAAAATTTTCAATCAGAAACAAGAGAAAAAGAGAAAATTGAAGAAATTAAGAAGGCAGAAGAGAATGAAAAAATTAAGGAAGAAGAAAAAATAGAGATACAAAAAATTGTTAAAACCGAAGAGGTTCAAGCCGAATCTCTTCCAAAAAGTGATTTTAATTCTAAAATTCAAAATTCTCAAAATCCTGATTCAGAAAAAATTACAAAACTTATCGAAAGAGCTTTGAAAGAAAAAATGATGCTTGGAAGAATGTTGAAAAATGCTAAGATTTTTGAGAGAGAAAAAGATGTTTTAATTGAGCCAAATGGAGCGGGGGAAGGAATAATAAAGATGTCAGAAAATTTTGAATACCTTAAAAAATTAGTTTTAGAAATTTTTGAAAAACCAATTTTTCTATCAACAGAAGAAGAGATCTCTGGAGATGAATTAAAAGGTGTTTTGAAGAGTATTTTTTCAGAAAGTTTTGAGGAATAAATTGCAAGATTTTTCTTTTTCAGAAAAACAATGTATAAGATAAGTTTTCCAAGCTTGTTTTAAAACTTTTAAAATTCTATATTTCAAAAAATTAAAAAAATTTTAGATTTTTTCTGTATTTATTCAAAAATTTTTTTCTATAAAATTCAAATTTCAAGACCTATTTCACCATTAACATATTTTTCTGAGAAAAAATTAAATTTGGGTAGTTTAGTTTTGGTTTCAATAAAATCAAAACTGGAGTTTGGAATTATACTTTCCGAAGATGAAAATCAAAATTTTAAAACAAAAAAAATTGAAAAAGTTTTTCCAATTATTTATGAGAAAAATCAATTAGATTTTTTTAAATCTCTTAATTCAAAAATTTTTGGGACGATTTTAAAAAATTCAAAAACAATTTTTGAAAAGTTGATTTCATCTTCAGAAATAAAAAAATTAAATTTTAAGATAGAAAAGAATTTTAATAAAAGGAGGGGTTTTTCAAAAAATTTTATTCAAATTTTAGAAAATAAAGATTTTCAAAATACGATTTTCGTTGGTGCAACGAATAAAGAAAGCTGGATTTTAGATTTTCAAAAAATTTCATATAAAAAAAATTTCTCTTTTTTCTCTTCTGAAAATCTTTTTATTTCAAAAAATTTTATTGTTTTACCTTTTAAAAATATCGAGAAGATCGTTTTATTAAATTATCATAAAAAAGAATTTTTTGGATTTTTTGACCAAAAAGATGTAGATTTTTTGGATCTCTTTGAATCTTTGGCAAAATTTTTAAAAATTCCTATCTTTTTTCATTCTGCAACACCAAATTTTTCAGAAGCAAAAAGTTTGAAAATTTCAAACTTAAAGTTTTTTCCAAAATCTTTTATTGTTTCACTTGATTCGGAGAGAAAAAAAGGAAATTTTGGAATTCTTTCAGAATTTTCTAAAGAAAAAATTCTTTCTAAAAAAAGAATTCTTGTTTTGTGGAACAAAAAAACCGATGGATTTTTTGAATGTATGGAGTGTGGTTTTATATCTCAAAAAATTGAAGATATTTGTCCTATTTGCAAAGGATATAACTTTTATCAAAAATCAAAAGGAATAAATCAAATTCAGAAAAATTTAGAAAAGGAGGTTGGAAAAGGTGTTGAAATTTTTGAAAAAGAGAAAAAAGTAAAAGATTTTGAGATTTTGCTTTCAACAACTGCAATTTTTGATTCTAAAAAAATATCAGATTTTCAATTTGATCTTATTATTATCCTAAACACACAAAATCTTTTTTTTCAAAAAGATGAAAATTCCGATGAAAAATTTTTTCAAAAAATTTTTGATATCTCTTTTGAGTCTTTTGCAAATGATTTAGAAGTGATTTTTCAAAGTTTTAACTATCTTGATCCCTTGCTTCAGTTTGGAGCTTTTTTAAATTATCAAGGATTTTTTGAATGGATGAAAGATCAAAATTTTTGATAAATTTTATTTTTTTACTTATAATTTTTAAAATTTAATTTTTTAAAAAAATTCTAACCAAAGTTTCTTTTTTTGAAATTAAAAAATGTATTGTAAATAAAAAAATAGAATTTTGTAAAGAAAATTCTATTTTTCAAAAATTTGCAAAAAGGTTTTATACTTTTGCCTTTTCTTTTTTTGTTGAAATAAATAATTTTTCAACTGGTTCAACTTGAGTTAAATTTTTATATGTTTTTAAGCAGTGCGTGCAAATATTTATACGAACAGAAGTTGATCCACCTGCAATTTTAATTTTTAATTTTTGAATATTTGGTTTAAATTCTCTTTTCTTTTTTTGAGCTTTTCTAAACCAACCACCACCATATTGATGTTGAATTGTATTTCCTATTGTTCTTCCTTTTCCACAAATTTCACACTTTGCCATTTAAAAAATTTAATCTAGTTAAAAACCAAAGAAAACCTAAACAAATGGAAGAAAAAAATCAAGAAAAAATTTTAAATTTGCGAAATAATCAGAATTTGGGCAATTTTTTTTCAAAAAATACGATAGATTTGAGGAAAAACTCTTCATATTTCTCTAAAAAGAAAGAAGAGAAAGCTAAAGAATTTTTTTATTTTTCAGAAAGTATAAAAAAGAAAAGCTCTTTTTTCTCTTTTTCAACAATTTTTACATCAATCTTTGCAGTTTTTTTAAGTATAATTTTTGTTGGATCTGGAATAATTGGTGCAGTATCATTAAAATTTTGGCTTCCAAAAGTTTTTTACGAAAATATCTTAGAAAATAAAAATTCTGAAAAAATTTTTATTCCAGATTTTTTATTTGAAGAAATTGATAAATCTAAAGAAGATCCTGATGTTTTTGATTTTCAAACAAAACATTTGATTTTAAGATATGAAGATTTTCAAGAAAATTTTGTTGAAGGCCTTGGGGTTCCTCCAACGACAACTTTTGATGAATTTATTAGAAATTTAGATAGATTAAACTCTGAAAATATGACAAGTGTTACAATTTATGATTTTTTGAAATCTCTCTTTTTTAAGGAAAAAGAAAGTAAAAAAAATTATTCAGTAATTCTTGTTGGTGGTTATTCTGGTCAGTATAAAGCTTTTCAAATTTTGAAATCAAAAAAAATTAAAGCAACTTTTTTTATTCCATCTGAAAAAATTGGAAAAAGTGGATTTTTAAATTGGGAAGAGGTTCGCGAGATATCTGATGCAGGATATGAAATTGGTGCAACCGGATATGAATATTTGAGAATGGGAGGAATGAAAACGGGTGAGCAAAATTTTCAAATTAAAGAGAGTAAAAAGATTTTAACACAAAAACTAGAAAAAGAGATCTTGCTTTTCTATTATCCTTTTGGAAGCTATACAGCAGATACATTGGCATTGGTAAGAAATAATGAATTTGTTGGTGGAATTGGAAACGGAGAAAGTATTAATCAAGATTTGGCAAAAAGTTTGGAACTTCAAACTTTGTATGCAAAGTCATATTTTGGATAGTTGTTTAAAAATTAGACCCTTACAAAATTATTTATAAACTTTCATATTTTCAAAATTTTTTGATAATTTTATAATTTTAAAAATTATATTTTACCAAAATAAGGATTTAAATATAAATTTTTATTTTTTTATCCAATGTTTCTTTAAAGCTTTTGTGATATGATAAAGTTGTTCAATTCTTTTTTCAAAAAATTCAATCTCTTTTGATTCAAATGCAGTTTGTTCTTTTGGATGAGTATAATTTATTGAAATTGAAATTGGTAAAGTTCCAGATTTTAAAATATCAATAATAGGAATAAAATGAAAGTCCCATAAATCTCCATATTCTCCGTTGTAGTTTATAAAAAAATCTAAAAATTTTTTTGTCATAATTCTGACACCGAACCACATATCAAAATCAAAATTTGTTAAATTTTTCCAAAAAAGATTTCCTGCAATCTCTGAACAAACTTGGTTTTCTGGATATGATTCCATTGAGACCCTTCTCGGAATAACAAATTCAGCTTCTTTTTTCAAAATTGGTTCTGCACATACAGAAAGATAATTTATCATATCAATTTTTTCTGGTTCAAGCCAAGCAAAAATATTGTTTTTTGAGTTTTGCTTTGCAAGTTCAAAAACCTCTCTTCTAGACGCTCCCATTCCTGTATTTTTTTGAACAAAAATTTTTGCACCAAAATTTTGAATTGTTTTAAAAAAGTTTTTTTCAGATCCACCATCAACAACAAAAACTTCAAAATTCATATTTCTTGCATTCTTAATCATTTGAATTGCAAGTTTTTTTCTAATTGTATCGCGAAAGCTTCCTTCTTTATAAAATGTTGTTGTTAGGATTGTAATATTTTCATTCATTTAAATTTGTTATCTTAAAAATTATAAAAATTTTATGTTAATTTTAAATTTATGATATTCGCGAAATTTGATGAATATATTAGAGCTTGTTTTTAAATTTATGAATTAAAAAATTTATCTCTAACCATAGTAGAATTTCTGATACAGCAATTTTTTCTATAATGCCTCTGTGGTTTAAAATTGGTTTATATAATCCAAAAATTCCAACAGCTAATAAAAACATTTGAAAAATTGAAGTTATAAAAATAAAAATGGTTATATGTTTTAAAAAAATATTATTTTTCCAAATGCTTGTTTTTTGTAAATTTTTTATATAGTTTATAAAAAATATTATTCCTAAACAACCAAGAAAAAAAGCAAAAGATGTATGTGTCCAGTTTTCTATATTGCTTTTATAAATATTTGAATTTATTCCAGATCTAAAAATAGTTAACGATATTGTTGTTGATGTAATTAAAATTGGAATAAAGTTTTGGTTTTTTTTGACAGAAGACAATAGAAATTTTGATATAAAAAAAAGATAAATTCCAAAAATAATAAAATTTATATCTTGAAATTTTGAGTGCTCTCCGAGCGATATTCTGGATATTGTGTCTCGAATTTGGTTATATTCGTTTTGGTGAAGAGAAATTATGATATAAGAAATTGTAAAAATAAAAGGTTCAGTTATTAAAAAAATATCTAGAAAGATATTAAAATATTTATTATAGTTTTGTAGTTTTTTTGTCGTAGTTAAAAAAATATCTCTTTTTAGAATGTAGAATTTTTTTAACATAGAAAATTTTTATAATTTTTTTCTTTTAAAAGCAGTTTTTAATTTTTTAGAAATAAATTATTATAAAAAACCTTCTCTTTAACAAAAGAGAAGGTTTTTTGTTTTTTGTAGAAATTTATTTTAATTCAACTTTTGCTCCAGCTTCTTCAAGTGTTTTTTTCATACTTTCTGCATCTTCTCTTTTAACACCTGTTGCAACAACAAATGGTAATGTACCTTCCGTTGCATCTTTCGCTTCTTTTAAACCAAGTTCTGGTTTAACTGCTCGAAGTGCTTTGATAACTGCAAGTTTTTGTTCTCCAACTGCTGATAATAAAACATCAACAATAGCCTTTTCTTCTTCAGTTTCTGCTGGTGCTCCTGCTGGTGCTACTCCAACTGTTGCAACTGCAACTGGTGTTGATGCTGTGACACCAAATTCATCTTCCATAGCATGAACTAACTCCGCTGCTTCAACAAGGGTTAACTTTTTTATCTCTTCCAAAAGTTTTGCAACATTCTTGGATAATTCTTTTTTTTCTTCGCTCATCGTAAAAATTTAATTATTAAAAATTTTTAAAAATTTAAAATCAAGTTAATTCGAAAATTTCTGACTTGCTTCTTTTATTACAATTGCAAGGTTTTGAATCGGAGCATTAACAACACGAACAATTCCAGAAATAACTCCATTTAGAACTTCAGCCATCTTTCCAAAAAGTTCCGTTTTTGATGGTAGTTTAGAAATTGCTTCAATTTCATTAGAAGACAAAATCTTTCCATCAAAAAAACCACCCTTAAACTTTACTTTTTCACCTTTAATTTTTTCTGTTCCGAAAATCTTTAAAACTTTCATTTCATCAGCAAGATCTGTTGCAACAAGGGTTGAACCGTTTAATTCAATTTTTTCACCACCAAATATTTTTGAAAATGCTAAGGAAATGATTGTATTTTTTGAAATGCTGAGGTCTCCACCATTTTCACGAACTTTTTTTCGTAAATTTGTCTGTTCTTCAAAATTTAAGTTTGGATTTTGAATTAAAACAATTGTTTTTGCTCTTTTGAACATATCTAAAAGAGAATCTAATTGTTCTGATTTTTTTGATTTTGATACTGCCATTTTAATTTTTTAAATAAAAAACCTGCTTAATTTTTAATTTTGCAGGAACAGATCTCGTTAGGTCTTACAATTTTTGCCTAATTTCTTAAATCCAAAATATCTCTAAAAAAACTATTTTTCTTGTCAAGGAATAAAATTTTATGGTTTTAAAATTTTAAGTTTGATCAAAAAAATAGTTCAATTGAATTTTTAAAAAGAATTAAAAAACATTATTGGATGAAGTTAAAAAGGCAATTTATTAAATTTTAAAAAACTCTAGACATTTATAAATTTCGATTTAGCATGATTTGAAAGGTTGAAGAGAGAGAAATTAAGTACATTAAAAATTTTAGCACGAGTCTTAAGGACCACCGAGAACCTTTCTTGTGTTTCTTAAATCCTATTGGTAAGAAGCAAAAGGTTCTCTCCTTTGGACTCTTGCTAGTTGAAGAAGGCAGACCGATCTCTGCCGATCAGTTTTTAAAAAATAAAAAAAGTTAGTTTTTTAAAAAATAAAACAAAAAGTTCGTATAAAAAACTGATGGGGCAAACCCCAAAAAACCGGCAAGAAAAGCTACAAAAAGATCGGATAAAGTGGCAAAAACATAATTTTTTGAAAAAAGAGGTTTTATTTTAAAAGGCAAAATCTACTATCAAAAAATTATAGAACAAAAAATAAAAAACCCTTTTGTCAAGGTTGCTAGTGACCTAAAAAAGCAAACCAAAACGAGAGGGTTTTTTTATTGGTTTCGAATGCTTAATAAAGATATAAAATTTTGTTAAAATCGGTTAGAAAAAGTAATGTTTGTAATCAATCTCTAAAAACAATAAATCCATTAAGCAATTTTAGGAATTTATTAATTTTAAGATTTTTAAGTAAATTTGAAAAATTTAATATTAAAATTTTAGTGATTTTTATTTTACAGAAATTTTAAAACTCAAAAAAAATTTAACAAATTATTTATAAGTTTTATCATGTAAAAGATAAAAGATTATTTTCCAAATATACTTGCTATTGCATTTCCGATCACATCAAATCCACCAGCCCAAACAATTACTCCAGAAAAAGTTAAAAAACTTCCAAATAGTACCATGAAAAGCATTGTTCCTCCCGGACCAAGAATTTTTTCTGCAAAATCTAAACCACCAAACCAATTATCAATCTCTCTTCTAAATTTTATTAAAGCAATTCCAGATGCAATTAATAATGCACCTTGAAAAATTTTTATTATTATCTCCATAAACTATTCACTACTTTCAACTCTCTTTTACATTTCAATTATAAAAAATCAATTTTTGTTTAAAAAATTCTTTTACAAAAATCTTTAAAACTTTTTTATTTAAGTTAGTTTTTTTCTGAATTTAAAAATTTATGGAATTTGTAGAAAGAATCGCAAAACTTAGGAGGTTTCTTTGAAATAGATTTTAAAAAATCTGAAATTTTAAAGATGAATAACGAGATTTTAAATGAAAAAGATTACCAAAAAATTTCACAATTATCTAAAAATGTTTCTGATTTAGAAAAGGTTATTTCTGAATTTGAACAAATTGAAAAACTTTTTTCTGATCTTCTTGAAGTTCAAGATTTTTTAAAGGAAGATTTTTCTGAAGAGTGGAAAAAAGAAGAAGAAAGAATTTCTTTTGAGTTGGAGTCAAAAATTTTAGCTGAAGAAGAAAAATTAAAATTTTCTGGTCCATACGACAAACTTCCTTGTACTTTGGAAATTCATGCTGGAACAGGTGGAACCGAAGCGATGGATTGGGCAGGAATGATTCTTAGGATGTATCTTAGGTTTTGTGAAAAAAATGGTTTTGATGCAAAAATTATTGATAAATTAGATGGAGAAGATGCTGGAATAAAAAGTGCAACAATTGAGATTTCGAACGAATTTGCTTTTGGAAATTTTAGATCGGAGAGTGGAACTCACAGACTGGTTAGAATTTCCCCTTTTAATTCTCAAGGGCTTCGTCAAACTTCTTTTGCTCTCGTTATCGTGACACCTATTTTTCCAGAAAGTCAAAATCAAAATACAGATGAAATTAAAAAAGAAGATATTGAGTTGCAATCTTATCATTCTAGTGGAAAAGGTGGTCAAAGTGTGAACACAACAAATTCTGCTGTTAGAATTATTCATAAAGAAAGTGGAATTGTTGTAACTTGTCAAACCGAGAGAAGTTTTGAACAGAATAAAAGAAAGGCAATGGCTTTGCTTCAATCGAAGTTGAAATTTTTAAAACTTGAACAAGAATCTGAAAAAACAAATTTAGCTCGTGGTGAGGTGAAAACTGGAAGTTGGGGAAATCAGATCAGAAATTATGTTCTTCAACCTTATCAACTTGTCAAAGACACAAGAACTCGTGTTGAATCAAAAGATCCAGATGCTGTTCTTGATGGAGAGTTAAAAATTTTTATTGATGCATTTTTGGAAGGAAAGATCTTGCAAGAATAAAATTTTCATTTTAATTTTTAAAATTTAGTTATAAGGAAATCTTTAAAAAATTTAGATTTAATAGTTCTATTTGTATGAAAGAGGTTTTAAAAATTGTTTTTGGAACAAAAAAATTCAAATTTTTTTTTGGAATTTTTATTGTTGCGATCATTGTTCTTGAGGGTGCAATTATGCAAATTTTTCCAATTGTTGATAGCCAACTTGCAAAAGCAATTCAAGATGTTGCAATAGATGGGTCTGTTGATTGGAATTTGATAAAAAAATTTTTATTTTTTGTGATTTTGGCACAAGTTTTTTACAAAATTTTTGATGGAGCAATTTGGACTATTGCATCTATTCTAAATAGGAGTGTTAGGCATGAGACTTTTTTAGCTGGTTTCAGAAAACTTTTATATCATGATGTTGAATTTTTGAATCAAACAAGTTCTGGCGAACTTTTGAGTCGTGTAAATCGTGCAAGTTATACAATTGCTTCAACTTTTACAGATTCTGCTCAAGCATTTTTTCGAAATATTATTCGTGCAATTGTTTCTTTTGGAGTCACAATTTTTATCTCTTGGAAAATTGCTTTAGCAATTTTGATGACGGTTATAGTTTATTCTATAATTTACTTAATTCGATTTAAATTAGATAAACCATTTTCAAAACAAAGCGAAGAGATTTGGGACAAAGATTTTAGTAGAATTTATGAAGTTATTCCACAGGTAAAACTTACAAAAATTTTTACAAATGAAGAGTTTGAGGAGAAAAGTTTGCAAAAGTTTAGAGACAAAGATATAAAAATTGAGATGAAACGGCAAGCTTTGTGGAGAGTTGCAAATCTTGCTGAACTTATTTTAGTAACAATTCCAACAACTTTTATAAAATTTTTTGGTGCATATTTAGCTTTAAAGGGTGAATTTGGAATTGGCACTTTTATTCTTTTATATGGAATGATTTTAAATGTTCAAAATCCTTTTTGGGTGATAAATTGGTTTATTTGGGAATTTCAATGGACATTGGAACGAGCAAAAAAATATACTGAAATTTTAAAATCTGAACCAAAAATTCTTGATCCAGAAAATCCAAAAATTTTGGAAAATGCAAACGAGTCAATTGAATTTAAAAATGTTTCTTTCAAATTTGGGGATTCCGAGAAAAAAGTTTTAGATGGATTAAATATGAAGTTTGAAGGTGGTAAAATCACTGCACTGATTGGAAAATCTGGTAGTGGAAAAACTATAATTACAAATTTGATTTGTAGATTTTATGATCCAGAAAGTGGGGAAATTTTGATTGGAAAAGAGAATATTAAAAATTTTTCACAAAAAAATTTGCGGGAAAATATCGGTTTAGTTCTGCAAGATTCTTATGTTTTTTCTGGAACTATTGCGGAAAATTTGCGATATGCAAAACAAGATGCAAATAAAAATGAAATTGTTGAAGCTTTAAAAAAAGCGAATGCTTGGGATTTTGTGGAAAAATTTGAGAAAAAAATTGATACAGAAATTGGAGAAAGGGGGGTAAAACTTTCTGGAGGTCAGAGACAGAGAATTTCTTTGGCTCGTGCAATTCTCAAAAATCCAAAAATTTTAATTCTTGACGAAGCTACAAATGCACTGGATTCTGAAAGTGAAAAATTGGTTCAAGATTCTTTGCAAAAATTTATGAAAGGGCGAACCGTCATAATTATTGCACATAGGCTCTCCACAATCAATAATGCTGATAAAATTTATGTTTTGGATGAAGGAAAGATTGTTGAAGAAGGAAATCATAAAACTTTAGTCTCTAAAAATGGAGTTTATAAAATGCTTTACGATATTCAATCAGGTGGATTTATCGAGCGGAAAAGGATTTTGGAAGAATATGAAATGGAATAAAATTTTGTAAAAAAGAATTTTGTTTTTTAAACAACATTTAAATAAAATTTTGTATTATACCTAAAAATTTAGAAATAGATTTTTAAAATATGAAGATTATATTTCTCCAGAAAGAATTCCATTTAAAAGTGCAATTGAATTTTTTTCTATTATATCTTGGTAAATTCTTGAAGAGAGAATAAGAATATAAATTGTTTCTGTTAAATTTGATTGAAGATTTGGAAGATTTTTTCCATTAATTTGAACAGAAAAACCTGAATCGGTTAAAAATTCAATTGATTCATTTTGAAAATTTTTAATGCTAGATTTTAAAACTTGGTAGATATCCATTTTTTAAAATTTAAATTTTTTAATTTACACTTCTTTTGTAATATTCCAAATTTTCCAAAGCAACACCAGTTCCTTTTGCAACACAAAATTGAGTATCATTTGCAACAAAAACAGGAACATGAAGAAGGTTTGATAAAAATTTATCTAAATTTCTTAATTTTCCACTCCCTCCAGTTAGATAAATTCCATTATCAATAAGATCTGCAGAGATTTCTGGTGGAGTTTTTTCCATCACCCATTTTGCAGATTGAAAAATTGAATTTAAATTTTCTTCTAATGCTTTTGCAATTTCGTTTGAATTTATCTCTATAGATTTTGGTAAACCAGAAAGAAGATCTCTTCCTTTAATTTCCATTGTTATATTTTCTTCTTTTGGAAGTTCAATAGCTGTCCCAATTGTAATTTTTATTTTTTCTGCAGTTTGGTCTCCAATTGCGATATTGTAATTTTTTCGAATATGAGATGCAATTGTTTCGTCAAATGTATCTCCAGCAACACGAAGAGAGGTTGCAACAAGAATTCCACCAAGTGAAATCGTTGCAATTTCAGCAGTTCCACCACCGATATTTATTATCATATTTCCAATTGGTTCTCCTACTGGAAGTCCAGCTCCAATTGCTGCGGCAAGTGGTTCTTTGATTAAAAAAACTTTTCCAGCTCCAGCTTCAAGAGCAGCATCAATCACAGCTTTTCTCTCAGTTGAAGTTGCACCAACAGGAATTGAAATCATCACATCTGGTTTTACAAGCCAAAAATTCCCCATTGCACGATTGATAAAATAGCGAAGCATTGCAAGTGTAATACGATAATCTGCAATCACGCCACTTCGAAGTGGACGAAAAGCAGTAATATCGTCAGGAGTTTTTCCAATCATATCTTTTGCTTTGTTTCCAACTGCTAAAACTGTGTTATTTCTGGAAACAGCAACAACAGAGGGTTCGTTTGCAACAACACCTTTGCCTCTAACATATACCATCACATTTGCAGTTCCAAGATCAATACCAATAATTTTTTTCCACATTACAAATCTTTTTAATTGGTTTTTTTGCTAAAAAAAATTTTTATTAAATCAATAATTTTAAAATTTTTTAAGCAAAAACTTTCTAAATTTAAAATAAAAATTTATCAACTAAATTAGCTTTTCTAAAGATGAGAAAATTTTTTTTGTTGATTTTTCCCAACTAAATCGTTTTAAATTTTCTCTTCCAGAAAAAATCATCTTTTTTTGTAAATCTGAATCTTTTAAAACTTTTTTTAAAACATCTGTTGCTTCATTTAAATTTTTTGGTGAAAAATATCTTGCAGAATCTCCTCCAATTTCTGGAAGACTAGAAGAATTTGAAGAAACAACAGGAAGATCAAAACTCATTCCTTCTAGAAGTGGAATTCCAAAACCTTCAAAAAGGGATGGATGAAAAAGAATAGCAGAATTTTTTAGTAAAATATGAAGATCAAAATTTTTTGTAAAACCAAGAAAAATTGCATCAAAATTCTCCTTAAAATTATTTTTTAAATCACTTTCTGTAAAATCATCAAAAAACTTTACTTTCAAATTTTTCTCTTTTGCAACTCTTAAAATCTCTGTATTGTTTAGACAAATCTTTCCAGCAAAAACAAATTTAAAATTTTTAAAATCTAAACTCCCCCTTTTTAAGTTTGACAAAACTTCTAAAGCAAATCTCCAGTTCTTTTTCTCCTCAACTCTTCCAATAATTGTTGCAAAATTTTTTGATTCAAGAGAAAATTTTTGTAAAAAAACCTTTTCATCATTTTGTGAAACTTTTTGATTCACTAAATCGCTTGCAAATCCAAGATGTACAACTTGAACTTTTTTTTCTTCTGCTCCAAAAAATTTTATTAAATCGTCTTTTGCATTTTTTGAATCTGTAAAAATTAAATCAGATCTTTTTACTGCAAGAAAAGTTGAAAAATTTTGATAAAAAATCTCTTTTTTAGAGTAGCTTTCTGGAGTATATTTCCAACCAAGATCGTAGATTGTGATTGCATTTTTTCTGCCTAAAAAAAGTGGAAAAGTGTGTGATGGAATGTATAAAACATCTGGTTTATTTTTTAAAACCTCAAAGCTCAATTCTTTTAAAGTCCAAAAGTTTTTGTTCTCCAAAATTTTAATTTCAGAATTTTCTGGCAAAAACAATTTTTCTTCCTCGTTTAAAGGTTTTGAAAGATAAATTCTGTATAAAAAATCTTTATTAACAAATTTTTTAAAATTTTTAAAAAGTTCAAAAGAGAAATTCTCTGTTCCTGTTCGTGGAAATTTGAAAGCTCGGGAGAAATCAACTCCAATAATTTTTGTCATAAAAAAATTTTCATTCAGAATCTAAAAATTTTTGAAAATTTGTCATCAATTAAAATTGGACTTTTTTTGCCTAAATTTTAGAAATTTTTTGATAAAAATTTTTTTGAAACTCATTATTGATGCAACAACAACACAAGATCAGATGGCATTTCATGGTGTTGGTCAATACACAAAAAATGTGCTACTTAAAATGTTCGAACTTGACTTAAAAACTGATTTTAGAGTTTTACTTTTTAATGCTCCCTCAATTTTAGATAAATTTTTATCAAATTTTTCAAATGTAAAAATTGAACGAATTGGTGCATTGAGACAAAACAATTTTTTAAATTTTTTTTGGTGGAAAAGAGAATTTTTGCCAAAAATCTATGAAATTTTGCAAGAAAATTCAAATGAAAAAGATATAAAATTTTTTCAGCCGTATTTTTGGCGAGGAATTCCAAGTAAAATTTTACCAACAATTTTGATGATTCACGATATGAATTTGCCAATCTTTAACATCTATTCACAACAAGGTTTTTTTCAAAATCAAATTCGAAAATTTCAATATTGGAAAGAATTAAATAAATCAAAATTTTGCGAATCTATCATCACAAACTCGAAAAACACAACTAGGGATTTTTTGAAATTTTTTCCAAAATTTGATAAAAACAGAATTCACTCAATTCATCTTGGAATTGATTTAATTCAAAAAGATATTGATTTATTGCAAAATAAAAAATTACCAAGAGACCTATTTGAAAAAAAATATGCAATTTATCTTGGTGGTGGAATTACAAAAAACAAAAATTCCGAAGGAGTTTTGAGAGGTTTTGCAAAATTTTTGGAAATTATCAAAAAAGATTTTATGGTGAGCAGATCAATTGATTATAACGAGTCTGTCGAATCACACAAATTGTCAGAAGAATATTTTGATAGGTCCAAAATGGCAAATTTGGAAAATTTACCATACTTGCTGATTGCTGGTGAAATTTTTAATCAAGATCGTCAAGAAGTTTTGGAACTAAAAAATCTTGCAAAAAAATTAGGAATTTCTGAAAATATAATTTGGTTTGGAAAATATGAAGATTCTGAAAAATTTTCACTTCTAAAAAATGCATTTGCATTTTTGCATCTTGCATTTTATGAGGGGTTTGGTTTTTCTGTGGTTGAGGCAATGAGAGCTTGCACCCCAGTTGTTGCTCATAAAAGTTTGGTTTATGAAGAAATTATTCAAAATTCAGATTCACTTGTTGATGGAGAAAATGAAAATGAAGTTGCAGAAAAACTTTTGAAAATTTGGAACGATGAAAATTTTGCAAAAGAAATGGTAGAAAAAAATTACAAAATTTCTTTGGATTATGACTGGAAAAAAACGGCAGAGAGGAGTTTAGAGGTGATAAAAATAAATTATAGTCGTTTGATTTATCAAATTTGAAAATTTGAAAATTTAGGATTTAATTTTTAAAATGATAAAAGTTGGAATTGAGGGAACTGGTTTTATTTATCATACATTCAGGTATTTAATGGCTTGAAAGACCAAAAGTTGTTGCAGTTTGTAAACAAAATTTTATTAAATCAAAAAATTTCTGAAGAAAATTTTATCATTGATGAAATTCCAATTGTTCAAAAGCTGTGAAAATTTTAAAAAATTAAGTTTATGAAAAATATTTTTTTTGAGTATCTACGGAAATTAGAAAAGGAAATTTCCAATTTGCCAAAATATAAAACAGAATTTAATTTGGAAATTACAAAAGAGAAAACAAAGCTTAAAAGTTTTGGTGTGATCTATTCCGAAGTAAATAAAATAAAATTTAAAAACTTTTTTTCAGAATTTCTAAAAACTGAAAAATCTGATTTGAAAAAGAAAAGTAATAATTTTAAACTTTTAAAGAAATTTGAACTTTTAGAATTTTTTTGGCAAAATTCTGTTTATCTAGAAGTTTTGGTTTGGATATTAAAGCAGATTTCGAAATTTCCAATTGAGTTTTTACAAAACAAAAAATTTCATTTAGAAAATTTTCAAGAAAAAGTTGATAACTGGGTTTTGAGCGATATGTTAAGCAGTATTTTTTCCAAAATCTTGGAATTTGAATATCAAAATTTTGATGAAAAAATTTTTGAAAATAAAAACTCTTTTTTTCATATTTTAGAAAATTGGAATAAATCAAATTCTCCTTGGAAAATTCGCCAATCTCTAGTATCTTTGTTGTATTATTCTGAAAGTAGAAAAAAATTTTTATCATATGAAATTTTAATTTCTTTTGTTTTGCCACACTTAAATTTTTCCCACTATTATCTTCAAAAAGGGATTGGTTGGATAATTCGAGAGATATTTAATCTTTATCCCAAGGAAACTTTTCTGTTTTTACAAAATTTTGCAAAAGAAATTTCGTCAACAGCTTGGTTTGCTTCCACAGAAAAATTATCAACTTCACAAAAAAGTCTTTTGATGAAGATTAGAAAAAGTTAATTTTTTGAAAAATCTTCGTTGATTAAAAAATTTTTTAATTTAGAAAAATTTTGCAATTTGAAAAAATCTGAAAATTGATGATGCAGTGATATTTTCAAAACGAAATGTTAAAAAAGAGTGGCTAAAAGAATTGCTACCAATTTTTTGGACTATATCAAAATTTTTATCTGTTTTTTCAATATTCTATTTTTTTCTTTTTTCTGGATTTTTTTCTGTTTCAGAGATCACAATTTTTGGTGATAAAGTTTTGTCCGAAATAGATATTTATTCTGATTTTTTTCCAACCAGTCAAAACAAAATTGCATTTTTGCAAACAAAAAAAAATATTATTTTTCTTAACACGAAGTCTTTAGAAAAAGAGATTTTGAATTCAAAAAGTATTGTTTCTGATATTAAAATTGAAAAAAAGTTTCCTAACACTCTTGTTTTTACAATCAAAAAATCTGAGCCTGTTTTGGTTTTAAAATTTTCTAGCAACGATTTTTTAACTATCAATAAGTTTGGTTTTGGAATGGAAGTTTTCCGTGAAGATGAAGCGAAAAATTTGAATCTTCCTATTTTAAACACTGAAAAAGTTTTCAACCAAAAATTTTTGGATGGAAAAAATTTGGTAATTGATCCAGAGGTTGTTTTGTTTGTTGCAGAGATAAAATTTTTTATTGAAAATAGGATCGGTTCAAAAGTTTCTGCTGTAAATTATGATTTTGATTCAAAAGGTAAAATTTTCGATGTTGTTTTAGACGAAAAAATCTCTGTTAAAATATCTTTGGAAATTGGTGCTCGTGAAACGATTGAAAAGTTAGCAGAAGTTTTTGAAAAAATAGGAAAGGAAAAGATCGTTTCTGTGAATATGACAGTTCCGAAAACTTTTTATGTTGTTTGTAAAAATGGAAGATGTTAAAAAACTTTACTTTGAATAAAAATTTTTTAGTTAGTTCTTTGGAGAGTTTTTTGATCAATTTAAAATTTCTTAAACTTAGGAAGGAAAAATTGAATAAAAAGTTTTCGCTTACGGGGCGGTAGTTCAGTGGCTCTCACATTTCTCTGATTTTGAATGAATAAAATGAGTGAAAAATTAGAGAAAAAATATTGAGCAGATTAAAATTTTTGGTTTATGGGCGAGTAGCTCAGCTGGTTAGAGCACTTCTCTGATAAGGAAGGGGTCGATGGTTCAAGTCCATCCCCGCCCACATTTTTTTACAAAATAAAAATATTTACAAAATACTCATCTTTTTATCAGATCTAAGCAATGAAAAAAGATCAATTTCATTTTTTTGTTCATAAATTTTTATAAAAATTTAATTTATACAAGATACAAAAGATTTGTTATTAAATTATTTAGTAAAATTATATTGATTTATAAGTTAAAAATTTTTAACTGTTTTATGGATTAAAAATTTTTGAAAAAAACTTATTCGATAAAAACCTTTGGTTGTCAGATGAATTTTTCTGATTCAGAAAAGTTGGAAACAATTTTGGAAAGTGAGAATTTTGAAAAAGTTGATGAAATTTATTCTTCAAAAATTGCAATCATCAATTCTTGTGCTGTGAGAAAATCTAGCGAGGATCGTGCTGTTAATTTGACAAAAGATTTAAGAAAAAAAAATAAAGATCAGATAATCATTTTTACTGGTTGTGTTGAAGAAAATTTTCGTTCAAAAGATTTGGCAAAAATGATGCCAGATGTGAATGTTTTTTTACCAATTTCTGAAATGAGCGAGTTGCCAGAGATTTTGCGAAGAGTTGATGAAAATTCTCAAGAATTTATTCCAAAAATTAGAAATTCAGTAAATTATTTTTCTATTTCTCCAAAGCTTTCTAGCAAATTTAAAGCATTTGTTCCAATTATGACAGGTTGTGATAAATTTTGCACATATTGTGTTGTGCCAATTACTCGTGGCGCAGAAGAAAGTCGTCCTGCTCGTGAAATTATTGATGAGATAAAAATTTTGATAAAAAAAGGTGTAAAAGAGATTACACTTTTAGGTCAGAATGTAAATTCATATGGAACTCGTTCTGGTCGTAAAAGTTTAAGTTTTCAAGAGATTTATAAAAAAGGTTTTTGGGCAGAAAACGAAAACTCAAAAACTAAAATTCAAAATTTTGAAAATAATGAAAATTTTCATCCATTTTCACAGCTTGTTAAACAGATTTTGGAAGAGATTGATGAATTTTTTTGGTTAAAATTTTTTTCTCCACATCCAAATGATTTTCATAAAAATTTGATTGAAGTTGCAAAAAATGACGAAAGAATCGCAAGAAGTTTTCATATTCCGCTTCAAAGTGGATCAAATAAAGTTTTGGAACTGATGAAAAGACCTCATTCTGCGGATGATGTGTTAAATAAAATTTTGGAGATAAAAAAAGAGATTCCAGATATCACTTTTACGACAGATATTATTGTTGGTTTTCCAAACGAAACTGAAGAAGATTTTCAAAAAACTTTAAAAATTGTTGAAAAAATTGGTTTTGTGAATATTTTTACTGGAAAATTTTCAAAAAGATTTCGTACACCAGCTTGGAATTTTGAAGAGACTTGCGACAATACAGAAAAAAGAAGAAGAGATTTTGTTTTAAATCAACTGCTTGAAAGTATTACATTAAAACACTCTGAAAGTTTAGTTGGAAAAGAAGTTTTATGTTTGGTGGAAGAGAAATTGCAAGATTTAGAAAATAATCAAAATCAAATTTTTATCGGACGGCTAGATTCCGGAAAAAGTGTAGAGTTTTCTATTCAAAGTTCTCAAAATAAAAATTTACAAATTGGAGATTTTGTAAAAGTAAAGATTTTAAAAGCTGGAATGTGGCGAGTTTGGGGAGAGGTTTAAAAAATTTGAAATTTTTCAAGGTTTAAAATTTAGATACTTTTTCAAGGCTTTAAATTTTAAAATTTTTTCAAGTTTTAAACTTTCCAATTTTCTTAAACTTCTTAAAATTTTTAAACATTAAAACCTCTCTTAATCTTTCAATCTTCCCAATTTTTTCAAAATTTTTCAAATCTTTAACTTAAAAATTTTTTTAAAAACTTCAATTTTTTTAATTTTCTTGACTTCATTTTTTTTTTCTAAAAAACAAATGAAAAAATTCGTTAAAAAATGAAAAAAATTTTACCAAAATTTTTTATTTCTGTTAGTTTGGTTTTAGGAAATTTAATAATGTTGGTGAAATTTGATTCGTTGGAGACGAAAAAAGTTTTTGGAGCAAATAGCTCTTGTTATGAAGATTCTGTAAATGTTTCAAATATGGAAGGTTGGGGTTTGGAAGGTGTTTGGTTGTATCAAAATAACAATTATAATAATTCAAATTTAGATCCCTGTTCGCATTTTACATACAATCAAGTAAATTATGGAACTTGGACAAACTATGCTCCAAACTGGAATGTTGGAAATGATTCCGTTTCTTCTTTGCGAATAGTTGGAAGCTTTAAAGTCAAAATTTATAAAGATGTAAACTCATCTAGTGATGTTTTTGAATTTAACACAGGTTGGCAAAATGAATATTACACAGAGATTGATTTGGCAAACAAAATTATAAACGGAGTTTACAATCAATGGCTTCAAGATTTTGACAATGCAATTTCTTCAATTGAAGTTGAAACGGTTTCAAATTGTGTAAATAAATATCAAACAAACTTTAATCCAAATAACTCTTCAACGATTTTTGAAAATGGAGTATATTTTTTTGAGAATGAGAATTATGCTGGAAGATGCACATTAATGTCGATGAGAAGAGACATAAAAAGAGGAGATCAAACAATAAATACTTATGATAACTTCTTTTTTGCAGATAATATGTGGAACTGGTTCGTTGGAAACGATGCTGTATCGTCAATTTATGTAAGATCTGGTTGGGACTTGGTTGTTAAAACCGATGCTGAAGGAAAAGGAGAATATAAAAATCAGCAATCATCAACAACTCTTTTGGATAGTGCTTGGAATGATAAAATCTCCTCAATGGATGTAACAGACGAAGATACTGTGCAATTTTTTCTTCACCAAGGAATATCTCCTAAATCTTTTAGAAATATAAGCTGGAGGGATGATTCTAGTGTATATAATAGTGGATTATATTATGGTGAGTATACGGAAATGTTTGAAGAGGTAAGGAGCAGATGGGATAGTTCATTAAAATCTTTAAATATT
This sequence comes from Candidatus Methylomirabilis sp., assembly GCA_020723005.1. Classification (GTDB taxonomy): domain Bacteria; phylum Patescibacteriota; class DYJS01; order DYJS01; family DYJS01; genus DYJS01. The sequence goes on from DYJS01000003.1 coordinate 58,485, forward strand.
CAAAATAATTCTTCTTCAGGAACAACGTCAGTAGTAAATTTTATTCAAGATAGATATGACAATAAGTGTGAAGTGGCAGGTGGAACAGCATTTTACTATTTAGATTCAAACAATCAAATTCAAAACGATGTTGCAGAAGGCTTTCATGGAGCAAAGTATATTGAAGTTTATGGTTATCATGATGGAATGAAAAAATATATAAATCCTGAAGATTGTATGGGCACATTATGGATATGGTCTGATAATGCAAAAATTTCTAATCTTACTCACGAATATGGTCATATGCTCAGTCTTGGTCATAATACAGATTCTCAAAATACGGTTATGAGACAAGGGATGCAAAGTATTGGTCCTCAAACAGACGACTGGTGGTATCTCAAACAGAGAAGTGAAACTTTCAAAGGGTGACAAATTTGGAAAAGAATCAATAATTTTAATTTTTAAATTTTTAATACATCAAAATGAAAAAGATATTTTCTTCAAAAATCTTCATAATTTCTATTTTTTCTATTTTTTTAGGTTTTGCATATTTTTGGTTTAAAAACAGAAACGAATACTACTATAAAGGAGAAATTGAAACATTTTTGCCACCAAATTTTTCTTCAGAAGATCTTCAAAATAACAATTTAATTGCTGAAGCAAAAACAGGATTTATTGCAAATATGCAAATTTATGGTCCGGAAGATGAAGGAAATAGATATTTTTTTGCTTATGATGTTGTGATTGGAACACCTGTTAACAACTTTGTGGATGAAGAACATTACAACACATATAAAACCATAACCCTTGAAGATGGAAGAACTTTTGACAATGTATTAGATAGTCAAACTTTTAGTACTTCTATAGATTTTAAAGTTTATAAATCCTTAAAAGGAAAGATTAAAGAGGGAGAAGTGATCAAACTATCTGAGAATGCAACTGTTGACAAAGGAAGTGTTATAATTGGTGCAGGAGGAGTGATTATGCAAAAAGATGTCTTTTATTTAGTATATCTTCCTTCAAAATATAGCGAAAAAGGTGCAAATGAATTTACACATAATAGTAGAAATTTTCAAGCTATTTTTAATATCGATGGTTTTGACAAAAACAACGAAAAAAATGAAAGAATTAAAGAACATAAAGCTTTAAAAGAGAAAATTTTAAAAAAATATGCAAAGCAGATCTCTGAAGTTGCAAAAGAGGTGAATAAAGAGAGAGAAAAAGAGAAGAAAGAAAATCCAAATATTTTAACAGATGAAGCAAAAATCTCTTCAGAAGAGATAAAATAAAGTTAAAAGACAAAAGTTCGAAAAAGAGAGAGAAAAGTTTGGAAGATGAGAGAAATTGAGATTTGGTTTGTTAAATAAGATTTTGTAGTTTTTTAAAAATTTTGAAATAATTATTTTGCTTCCAGTTGCTTTAAATCTAAGCTTAACGATGCAACAGAACCTAAACAAGAGATTAAAATACCACAAAGTGTAATAGAAATTTGTATAATCCTTGAATATATTTCATCATTTTCAGTAGGAAGTATGCTAGGAATATCAATATTGTTGACCATCGTATAAATTCCTAATCCTGTAAGTCCTAACCCATAAAGAATGATGGAAATTTTGCCTAAAATTTCTAAAACTTGAACAAGTTTTGTGAGAAATTCTTCAGAATTTTCGTTTTCTAAAATTTTAACTTCTTTCATATATTTTTTAATTTAATTTATTTTAAATAAACAATTCTTTGGACCTAAGATTACAAAAAAATAATTGCAAGAATTTCAAAATTTCAGAATGTATTTTTTTTGTTTTTTTGGATAAACAATAAAAGAGATTTTTAAAAATTATAAGTACTTGTTTTCAGAGAATTTATGAAATTTTGAGAAAAAGATTAATGTTTATTAGGTTTTTTGAACAAGAATTTTGTTGAAAATTTTTTAAAAAAATAAATTTTACAAAACTCTTTACTTCAATTTTTTTTTATTTAGTTAGAAAATTGGGTTTTTATAAACTTTTAGAAATAATCGATGAATACATTGTTTGGAAAAAAAATTGGAATGACAGAGATTAAAGATAAGTTTGGAAAACTTATTGGAGTTTCTGTTGTTCTTGTTGAAAAAAATATAGTTGTTCAAGAAAAAACTTTGGAAAAAGATGGATATAAATCTTTAGTTGTTGCATTTGGAGAGAAAAAAAGAATTTCAAAACCAATTTCTGGAATTTTAAAAAAAGCTGGAGTTGAAAAAAAGCCAGAATTTTTAAGAGAGATTAGATTGAAAGACTCTTCTGATCTTGATTCAAAGAAAGTTGGAGATGAAATTTTGCTTTCCGAAATGTTTAAAGAGGGAGATAAAGTTAAAATTTCTGGAATTACAAAAGGAAAAGGCTTTCAAGGTGTTGTAAAAAGATTTGGTTTTGCAGGAGGTCCAAAAACACATGGATCAAACTTTCATAACCATGGTGGTTCTTTTGGTATGAGAGAGTGGCCTGGTGAGGTTGCAAAAGGAAAAAAGATGCCTGGAAGAATGGGTGGAGATAAAATCACTATCAAAAATTTATCAGTTGTTCGTATTGATGGTGATTATTTAATTTTAAAAGGTTCCGTTCCAGGGCCTAGTGGTTCAATTGTAAAAGTAACTTCTGATAATAAATAATATGGAAGAAACCATAAAAACAAAAATTTTGAAGTTAGATGGAAAAGAGGGTGAAGTTTTTGAACTTAATCCTTCTGTTTTTGGTGTTAAATATGATCCACATACTATTAAATTGGCTCTTGATAGATTTTTATCTAACTCCAGAAATACAGTTGCTCATACAAAAACAAGAGCAGAAGTTGCTGGTTCTAAAACAAAAGTTTATAAACAGAAAGGAACAGGAAGAGCAAGACAAGGACAAAATTCTGCTCCACATAGAAAAGGTGGTGGAGTTGCATTTGGTCCAAGAAACAATGCAAATTATATGAAAGATTTACCAAAAAGGTTAAGAAGATTTGCTCTTTTTTCTGCACTTTCAAAAAATCTTTCAGATGGAAATTTAAGAATTGTTGAGAATATAAATTTTGAATCTCCAAAAACTAGTAAAGCAAAAGAGATTATTGAGAAAATTTCAAATAGTTCAAAAAATCTTTTTTTAGTCGTTGATGAAAATGGATTTGTTAAGTTATCTTTTAGAAATATTCCAGATCAAAAAGTAGTTAAAGCGAATTTTTTAAGTATAAAAGACATTGTTGAATATGATAAAATTTTTATCACAATAGACGGGGTTTCAAAAATTTATGAAACATACCTAAAAGAAGATGTAAAAGTTAAAAGTCAAAATTCAAAAGAAGATTTAGAAAAGAAAAGGTCAAAATTAATTAAAGAAGAAAAACCAAAATCTGTAAAAACAAAAAAGGAGGATAAAAAATGATGATTTCAATAGTTCCTCATATCTCTGAAAAAAGTAGTTTATTAACATCAGAAAAGCAGTATGTTTTTTTGGTGTCGAGAGGTGCAACAAAAGAAGAGATAAAAAATGAAGTAGAATCATATTTTAAAGTTGAAGTTGATAAAGTTAGAGTTGTAAATCTTCCAAATAAAAAAAGAGTTTATAAAAGAAGAAACGGAATTGTTAAAAGAGATAAAAAAGCAATTGTAACACTTAAGAAAGGTTCTATAACAATTATGGAGGGTGTTAAATGAGTATAAAAATTTATAAACCAACAACATCTACCCTCAGACATAAAATAGGAATAGATTATAAAAAAGATGGAATCAAAAAAGTTAAACTTCCAAAGTCTTTGTTAGGTGGAACTTTAAAAAGACAGGGAAGAAGCAAGCAAACTGGAACTATAACAGTTCGTCATAGAGGTGGTGGAACAAAAAAACTTTATAGGAATGTTGATTTTCGGGGAAAAGAAGGAAGAGTTCCAGGAGTTGTTGAAGCTCTTACATATGATCCAAACAGAAATGCATTTGTTGCTTTGGTAAAATATGTTGATGGAGATAGAAGATTGATTTTGGCAACCAAGAATATGAAAGTTGGTTCAAAAATTGATGAAAATTTAGATGTTATACGAGAAGGAACAAGGCTTCCTTTGGAACAAATTCCAGTTGGTGTTGAGGTTCATAATATAGAAATGAATCCTGGTCAGGGTGGAAAATTGGTTCGTAGTGCTGGGGTTGCTGCATTTTTAGCTGGAATTGTTGGATCTTTTGCACAGATTAAATTGCCATCTGGAGAACTTCGATTGATAAATAAAAAGTGTAAAGCAACTGTTGGAAGAATTGGAAACGAAGATGCAAGAAATGTAAAACTTGGTAAAGCTGGAAGCTCAAGGCAGAGAGGAATTCGTCCAAGTGTTACAGGAAAAGCAATGAATGCTGTTGATCATCCACATGGTGGTGGTAAAGCTCATCAATCAATTGGTATGGCTGGTCAAAAAACACCTTGGGGAAAACCAGCAATGGGTGTTAGAACAAGAAGATCAAAAAATCCAACAAATAAATTTATCATTAAGAGAAGATATAATAAGTAAATATGTCAAGATCATTAAAGAAAGGCCCATTTGTTTCTGATAAATTGATGAAACATGTTTTAAAATCAAAAAATTCTTCAGATGTAAAAGTAATAAAAACTTGGTCTAGGGCATCAACGATTTTGCCTGATATGGTTGGATTAACAATTGCTGTTCATAACGGAAAAACACATATACCAGTCTTAATTTCTGAAAATATGGTTGGACATAAATTAGGTGAATTTTCAGCTACAAAAAAATTTTTAAAGCATGGTGGCAAGAAAGCAAAATCTAGCACATCAGCAGGAAGAGTTTAATTTAAGAAGAAGTTTTTAATAATATGAAAGAAGTTAAAGCAATATCAAAATATTTGAGGGTTTCAGCAAGAAAGCTGAGAATGAGAGCTAGATCTGTTATAAATCTAACAGTTCAAAATGCTTTAATGTTTTTGCAATACGAAAACAGCAAATCAGCAGAATTTTTATATGATACAATTAAGAGTGCAGCAAGTAATGCAACAAATAATTTTAATTTAGATTTTAACACTTTGGTTGTAAAAAATGTTCAGGTTAATGAAGGTCCAGTTTTGAAAAGAACACAAGCAAGAGCAAGGGGAAGGTCTGACAGAATTACAAAACCAACTTCTCATATTTTTGTTCTTGTTGAAGGAGATGTTTTTTCTGGTGAAATTAAAAAAGAAGCAAAAACAAAGAATATTTTAAAGAAAAAAATTTCTGGTGAAAAGAAAAAGAGTGCACCAAAGAAGATTGGAGAGGTTAAAAAAGGACAAACAAGCAATTCTGTAAGAGTTAGAAAGGAGGAGATGTAAAATGGGACAAAAAGTTAATCCAGTAGGTTTTAGAATTGGAGTTAATAAGACATGGGATTCTTCTTGGGTTGTTAGTCCAAGATCATATTCTTCTATGTTACACAAAGATCTTGCACTTCGTGATTTTATGGATAAAGATTTAAAAGGTTTGTCTGTTGATAAGATAAATATATCTTCATCGGGAAATGATTTTAGTATCACAATAAACACATCAAAACCAGGAATTTTAATTGGTAGAAAAGGTGAAAGACTTGAAGAGCTAAAGCAAAAGTTAGAAAAATTAGTAGGTGCTCCAATAAAACTTTCTATTAAAGATGTTAAGAAGCCAGATCTTTCTGCAAGAATTATGGCAGAAGAGATTCAGCTTCAGCTTGAGAAAAGAGGTTCATATAAAAAAGCACTTCAATTTGCATCTTCAAAAATTATGGAAGGTGGTGCTTTGGGATCAAAAGTTCAAGTCTCTGGTCGTTTGGGTGGAGCAGATATGAAAAGAAAAGAATATATTATTCAAGGTAGGGTTCCTCTTCAAACAATATCTGCAGATATTGATTATGCATATGTAAGAGCATTAACACAAACAGGTATTGTTGGTGTAAAAGTATGGATTTTTAAAGGAATAAAATCTAAAAAAGAAAGCAATGTTAGAGCCAAAGAAAATTAAAAGAAGAAAGCCACATGATCCATTTACAGGTGGCACGACAACAAGAAACACAGAAGTTTCTTTTGGTGATTTTGGATTAAAAGCAATGTCATCTGGTTGGGTGACAAATCGTGCTATTGAAGCAGGTAGAAGAGCAATTATTCGTTTTTTAAAAAAAGGTGGAAAAATGTGGATTAGAGTTTTTCCAGATAGAATTGTAACAGCTGGACCAAATACAACCCCTATGGGTGGTGGAAAAGGTGGTCCAGATAGAATTGTTGCAGCTGTTCGTGCTGGTTCTATGCTTTTTGAAATTTCTGGAATTGATTCAGTTTTAGCAAAAAGAGCATTGGAGCTAGCAGGTCACAAACTTTGTGTTAGAACTAAAATTGTTGAAAAGGAAGGTTAATTATGAAAAAGCTTGCATTTTTAAAATCAATAAAAGAGAAAAGTGTTGGAGATTTATCTAAGAGTATTTCTAACGAAAGAAGATCTATTAAAGATTTTTTGATAAATTTAAAATTAGGAAAAGATAAAAATTATAGAAAAATTAGAGAGTTGAAAAAATCTATCGCAAGGATGTTTACATTATTAAATCAAAAAATTTCAAAATGAAAGAACAAGAAAATTTAAGAAAAAAATTAAGTGTAAAAAAATTTGTTGGTGTTGTTGTTAGCAACAAGATGACAAAAACAATCGTTGTTCGTGTTGAGCGAAAAAGAAAACATCCAAAATATGGTAAATTTTTTAAAGTTGCAAAAAAATTGAAAGCTGATTGTAAAGATGAGAGACTTTTTCCAATTGGTTCAGTTGTAGAAATTATTGAATGCAGACCAATTTCAAAAGATAAAAAGTTTAGAGTATTAACAACAAAAACAGAAGAAAATAATTTAAATTCATAAAATGATACAATTAGGAACAAATTTAGTTGTTGCAGATAATACAGGAGCAAAACTTGCTGAATGTATTCATATTTATAACGGTAGTAAAAGAAGATATGGGGCAGTTGGTGACATAATAAAAGTTGTTATCAAAGATGCCTCTCCAACAGCTTCTGTAAAAAGAAAGCAGAAATCAAAAGCAGTCATTGTCAGAACAACTTCAGCAATAAAAAGAACAAGAGATGATTCATATATTAGATTTTCTGAAAATGCTGTTGTTCTGATTAACGATAAAAAAGAACCTGTTGGAACGAGAGTTTTTGGACCAATTCCTTTTGAAATTAAAGATGCAGGATTTACAAAAATTGCATCACTTGCTAAGGAGGTGCTGTAATGTTTGTAAAAAAAGGTGATAAAGTAAAAATTCTTTCTGGAAAGAATAAAGGAAAAATTTCAGAAGTGATAAAATCAATTCCAAAAGATGGAAAAGTTGTTGTTGAAGGTGTAAATGTTTTAAAGCGACATAGTAGAAAAACACAAAAGAATCCTCAAGGTGGAATTATTTCAATTGTTAAACCAATTGATGTTTCAAATGTTCAGCTTGTTCATAGTAAAAGTGGAAAACCATCAAGAATTTCATATAAAATCGATGGAGATAAAAAAGTTCGTTTTAGTAATAAGATGAAATCTGAATTTTAAAATTTATTATTTTAAGGTAATTATAGATTTGAATTAAAAAATTTTTCAAACAATATGGAAAAAGAATTTGATAAAAAAATTATTACAGAAAAGCTTAAAAAAGAGCTCGGTATTTTGAATATAAATGCTGTTCCAAAAATTAAATTTCTTTCTGTAAATATTGGACTTGGAAAAGCTTTGTCAGACAAGTCATATATAGAATTTGCAGAAGACATATTATCTAAAATTACAGGGCAAAAACCACAACAGAGAGCAACAACAAAATCTATTTCTAATTTTAAAACTAGAAAAGGAATGATTGTTGGAATTCGTGTTACTTTGAGATCTCAACGAATGGTTGATTTTATTCAAAAATTAGTAAGACTTGCTTTGCCTAGAATAAAAGATTTTAGAGGGTTGTCATTGAAGTCTTTTGATAAAGTTGGAAATTATTCAATTGGAATTAAAGATTTTAGAATTTTTCCAGAAGTAAGCAGTGTTGATTTTGCAAAAACTTTGTCTTTGCAGGTTAATATATCTACAACTGCAAAAAATAAAAAAGAAGGCGAAGCACTTCTTAGAGCTTGGAATTTTCCATTAAAAAAAAATAAATGAGAAAGTCTTGGATAGTATCAGGAAAAAATAAAAACAATACATTGGGTAGAAAACCGAAATTTTCTGTACAAGGGGTAAATCGTTGCAAACGATGTGGAAGGGCAAAGGGTTATATGGGCTTTTTTGGGGTTTGTAGAATTTGCTTCAGAGAATTGGCAGATAATGGAAATTTGCCCGGTGTGAAAAAAACAAGTTGGTAATTTTTTAAAAATATGCAAACAAGTAACGATACAATTTCTGATTTTTTAGCAAGAGTAAATAATGCTATTTTGGCAAAACATAGCGATTTTATTGTTCCGAAAACAAAATCGGTTTTAGCAATTGCAAGAATTTTAGAAAAAAGAGGATATTTTAGATCCGTTGAAGTTGTTTCAAAAAAACCTCAAGATGATTTGAAGATAGTTTTGAAATATTTTAAAGGTGAATCGGTTATTAGAGGATTAAAAAGAATTAGTAAACCTGGTAGGAGAGTTTATTCTAATTCAAAAAAAATTCCTCAAACAATTGAAGGGCTTGGTCTAACAATAATCTCCACCTCAAAAGGGATTTTGACAAGAAAGGAAGCTTTTGAGCAAAATGTTGGTGGAGAAGTTTTATGTCAAATTTGGTAAATTCAAAAATATGTCAAGAATAGGTAAAAAACCAATAAAAATTGAATCTGGTGTTTCTGTATCTTTAGAAGATAGAATTTTATCTTTTAAAGGTTCAAAAGGAACAATGAATATTAAACTTTTTGACTCAATTGATGCGAAAATAGAAAATGGAGAGATTGTTTTTTTTAGAAATAACGAATCACAAGAATCAAATGCACTATGGGGACTTCAAAGAACTCTTGCTTCGAATTGTCAAATCGGTGTAACTAAAGGTTTTGAAAAAAAATTAGAGATAGTTGGTGTTGGTTATAAGGCTGATATGGTTGGAAAGAATTTGATGTTAAAATTAGGTTTTTCTCATCCAGTCGAATTTAAAGCACCTGAAGGGATTGTTTTTTCGCTTGAAAAAAATATTATCACCGTTTCTGGAATTAACAATATTTTGGTTGGTGATACGGCATTTAAATTGCGATCTCTTAGAAAACCAGAACCATATAAAGGAAAAGGTATAAGATATCTTGGTGAAAAAGTTAAAATAAAAGAAGTTAAGAAAGCAGGAGGTAAGAAGTGACAAATTCTGTTCAAAGAAAAATAAGACATTATAGGGTTAGAAAAAATATATCAGGAAGTAGTACTCTACCAAGAGTTTCTGTTTTTAAGAGTTTAAAGTTTTTATCTGCTCAAGCAATTGATGATGATTTGCAAAAAACAATTTGTTCAGTTACAACCAAAGCTATTAAATCAAAAGGAACAAAAACTGAAACTTCTTCAGAAGCAGGAAAAAAATTTGGTGAAGCTCTTTTAAAGTTAAATATAAAATCAATTGTTTTTGATAGGGGTGGATACAAATATACTGGAAGAGTTCAAGCATTTGCAGACGGAATTCGTTCTGCGGGAATTAGTTTTTAAAATTTTTTTAAATGATAAAGGAAGAAAAAAAAGAAGAACTGCAAGAGGGTAAAATCAAAATAAATTTGCAGAAGATTAAGAAAGAAGTTTCTACTTCCGAAAAAGAGGGGAATCTTTTTAAAACAATTCTTCTCATCAGAAGAGTTTCGAGAATGGTGAAGGGTGGTAGAAGAATGGGTTTTTCTGCTTTTGCTGTTGTTGGTGATAAAAAAGGAAAAGTTGGTTTTGCAACTGGAAAAAGCAAAGATGCAAAAGAAGCAACAAAAAAAGCTTTAAGAAAAGCAGAGAATAGAATGTTTGATATAAAGATTTGGAATGAAACAATTCCTCACTCTGTTTCTGCAAAATTTAAAGGAGCAAATGTAGTTTTACGACCAGCACAAAAAGGAACAGGAATTATTGCAGGTGGTGGAGTTCGTACAGTTGCTGATATGGCTGGAATCATAAACATTAAAGGAAAATCATTAGGATCTTCAAACAAGATTTCAGTTGTGAATGCAACAATTAAGGCTCTTCAAAAATTACGAACAAAAGAAGAAATTAAAGAAATGTTAAAATCATAAAATGGCAATAAAAAATTTAGCTTACAAATTTGGATCAATAAAAAAATCTAAACCAAGATTTGGGCGAGGAATTGGTTCACGACTTGGTGTTACATGTGGAAAAGGTCCAGAAGGTCAAACAAAAAGAGCAGGAGGATCTGTTGGAAATGTTTTTCAGGGCGGACAAACTGTTTTAGTAAAAAGACTCCCACTTCTTCGTGGAACAAGAAATGTAAAAAAATCTATCAAAAATTTATTAGTGAATCTTTCAAGTTTTCCAATCGGAGTTGCAGAAGTTGATGCAAGAAGTTTGGTAAAGTTTTCTCCTGGGAAAAAGGTTAAAGTTTTAGGAAATGGAGAGATCTCTTCAAAGATAAAAGTTTTTGCACATGAATTTTCAAAAACTGCAAAAGAAAAAATCGAAAAACTTGGTGGAGAAGCAGTTGTCATCGAATAAATTTGGTTTTATAGAATTAAATTAGTTTTATAATTTCAATTATATTTTATGGTTTTAAAAAGTTTTGAATTTTAGAGTTAAGATTTTTTCTCTAAAATTTTTGTTTATAAATCTTCATTATTTTCGAGGTTAATTTTGTTCAAATGTTTAATTTTTTAAAGAGAGTTTTTTTAAACAAAGAGTTACGAAAAAGAATTTTTGTCACACTCGGAATACTTGTTGTTGCAAGATTTTTATCCATAATTCCAATGCCCGGTGTAGATAGAAATTTACTTGCAAACTATTCCTCTTCTCAGTTTAATACTTCAAGTGGTTTAGTTGGAATAATAGGATTGATCTCTGGAAATGGAATGGGAGCATTTTCAACATTTTCAATAATTATGATGGGGGTTGGTCCATACATCACTGCATCAATTATAATTCAACTTATGTCTTCAGTGATTCCAGCTTTAGAAGAGCTAACAAGAGAGGGAGAATTTGGAAGAACAAAAATAAATTTTATTACAAAAATTTTATCAATCCCTTTAGCATTTATTCAAGGATATTCTTTTATTTTGTATATGAGAAATGCACAGATTACTCCGGAGACAACTGCAATTTTTGAAAATTTAACTGGTTTCAATTTGTTTCTTGCACTTCTTGTGATGACTTTTGGAACACTTTTTTTAACTTGGCTTGGAGATTTAGTCACAGAGTATGGAATTGGAAATGGAGTTTCGCTTATAATTTTTTCTGGAATTGTTTCCAGAGTTTCTTTTTTTGTCAGCTCTTTTATTATAGATTTTAAAGAAAATGTTGGAGATCTCCCAAAAACAATTCTTTTCTTAGTTCTTGCAAGTTTAGTTTTGATGTTTGTGATTTTCATCACAGAAGCAGAGAGGAAAGTGCAAGTTGCATATGCAAAAAGAATGCAAGGAAATAGAATGTATGGTGGGATGAACACATATCTTCCAATAAAAGTGAATCAAGGTGGTGTGATTCCAATAATTTTTGCAATTTCAATTTTGAATTTTCCAAGTGTAATTGCAGGATTTTTTCAAACAGCAAAAACAGAGTGGATCTCAAATTTATCAATAAAGATTTTGACTGATTTTAACGAAAGTAGTAATTTTTATCTTTTTCTATATTTTTTGCTTGTGATTTTATTCTCATATTTTTATGGAGTTATTGCACTTCAACCAGATAAACTTTCTGAAAATCTTCAAAAACAGGGTGGTTATATTCCGGGAATTCGTCCAGGAAAACCAACAGCAGAATTTTTAACAAACGTTTTGATGAGAGTAACACTTGCAGGAAGTTTATTTTTGGCAATTATGGCAACAATGCCAGCACTTTTACTTAGAATTACAGGAAATACAAATATGGCAGTTGGAGGAACATCAATTTTAATAGCAGTTTCCGTTGCATTAGAAATTTATCGTTATTTTAATTCACAACTATCAACATATTCGTACTCTAAATTTTAAAAAATTTTTAAAAAATATAAATGACTTATAGCAACAATTTTTTAGATGTGGTTTTTTTTGGGCCACAAGGAGCAGGAAAAGGAACTCAGGTTGCAAAACTTTGGGGGAAATATGGAAAAGATGAATCTTGGTTTCGTGTTCAAACAGGAGATCTTTTTCGAGAAATTCGTTCTCAAGAAACAGAGTTGGGAAATAAGGTAAAAAATTTGATAGATAATGGTTTTCTTGTTCCAGATGATATAACTGTTGAAATTGTTTCTAGCAAATTGAATCTTGAAGATGTAAAATCAAAAAATTGGATCTTTGACGGATTTCCAAGAACCTTAAAGCAAGCAGAATTTTTTTTTGATTTTTATTCTAAACTTCAAAATCGTAAATTAGTTGTTGTTAGCATTTTTTTACCATACGAAAAAGCACTTGCTCGAATTGAAAAAAGACTTGTTTGTAAATCTTGCAAAGCAATTGCAAGTGAAGTTTTTGGACTTAAGGAGGGATCTATTTGCAAGCATTGTGGAAATGGAGTTTTGGAGCATAGAGCAGATGAAAAAGATATTGAATCTGTGAAAAAAAGGCTTGAACTTTTTGAAACTCAAACACTTCCAGTTTATGATTTTTTTCAATCTAAAGGGATAGAAATTTTGAAAATTGATGGGAGTCCATCAATAAAAGAGGTTCATGAAACGATTATTGATTTACTAAAACCAACAGAATATGATGGAATTAAAAAATCTTTTGAAGACGAATTGGGAGGATAAAATTCTTTAAAAAATTTAGTTTAAAAATAAAATTTATTGTTTACATAATTATTTATCTTTTTTTGGTTGTTGTGGAGCTT
>DYJS01000015.1:0-8290 GCA_020723005.1 Candidatus Methylomirabilis sp.
TTTTTTTAATAATTAAATTTCGTTTAATGCTACCAAAAAAAAAATGAAGTCAAGAAAATTTAATTTTTTAACTTTCAAACATAAAAGTAAAATCAAAAAAGATTTGTTTTTATGATAAAAATAGTTAGTTTTTTTTTGTCTAAAAAACTATTTGAACGATTTTTCAAACGACGATCAAAAACCACAACTTTTTGACAACACAAACGAAGAGGAAGGAACAAAAATTTTTCCAAGAGATATGGTTTCTGAAATGAAAGAAAGTTATCTTGATTATGCGATGAGTGTGATTGTTGCAAGAGCTTTACCGGATGTTCGTGATGGGCTTAAACCAGTTCAAAGAAGAATTATTTTTGCAATGCATGGATTGGGTTTGAAATCCAGTGCAAAATTTATGAAATCTGCAAGAATTATTGGTGAAACTTTGGGAAAATATCATCCACACGGAGATTCTTCTGTTTATGAAACTATGGTGAATATGGCACAAGATTTTTCAATGAGATATCCTTTGGTTTGGGGACAAGGAAATTTTGGATCAATGGATGGAGATTCTGCGGCAGCACCAAGATATACAGAAGCAAAACTTAAAAAAATTACAGATGAAATTCTTGATTCTATTGATAAAAATACAATTGATTTTCGTCCAAATTATGATGGGACTCAACAAGAACCAAGTGTTATGCCATCAAAACTTCCAAATTTAATTCTAAATGGAGGACTCGGAATTGCAGTTGGAATGGCAACAAATATTCCTCCCCATAATTTGGGAGAAGTTTTTGATGCTTTAAAATTTTTGCTGGACAACGAAGGGTGTTCTCATGAAGATTTGATGCAATTTATTAAAGGGCCAGATTTTCCAACAGGTGGAATAATTTATAATAAAAATGATATTTTAGAAGCATACAAAAAAGGTCGTGGAGGAATTGTTATAAGGGGAAAAGCAGAGATTGAAGAGAATGCAAAAAATGGAAAACAATCAATAATTATTACAGAAATTCCATATCGTCAAAATAAAGCAGATCTTGTTTTAAAAATGGCAAATCTTGTTGATGAAAAAATTTTGAAAGGAATTACAGATATACGAGACGAATCAAATATGGAGGGTGTCAGAATTGTTGTTGAACTTGCTCGTGGAACACAAGGAAAAAAGATTCTGAATCAACTCTATAAACATACTTCACTACAGCAAAATTTTAATGTAAATATGATTGCTCTTGAAAATGGATTAAAACCAAGAAGATTTTCTCTAAAAGATATTTTGCAAGAGTTTATCAAACATAGACGAGTTGTGATTGTTAGAAGATTAGAATTTGAACTTGCTGAAAATAAGAAAAAAGCACACATTTTAGAAGGCTTGAAAATTGCACTTGATCATATTGATGAAGTGATCTCAACAATTCGAAATTCTGATAGCAAAGAAGATGCAAAAATAAATTTGATTCAAAAATTTTCACTTTCGGAGGTTCAATCAGATGCAATTTTGGAGATGAAACTTCAAAAACTTGCTGGGCTGGAAAGAAAAAAGATTTTAGATGATTTGAAAGCTACACTTGATGAAATAGATAGGATTGAAAAAATTTTGGCAAGTGAAGAAAAGATTAAAAATGAAATTCGAACAGAGTTTACAGAGATTCGTGAAAAATATGCAGATACAAGAAAAACCGAAGTTGTGGAAACCCCAATTGGAGAATTTCGTCCAGAAGATTTTGTCCAGAAAAAAGATGTTTTAATAGTTTTAACTGAAGATGGGTATGTGAAAAGAATGGACCCAGAGCTTTACAGAACTCAAAATAGAGGTGGAAAGGGTGTGAAGGGAACAACAACAAAAGATGAGGATATTGTTTTGCAAATGCTTTTGGCAAGCACTCACGATTCTCTTCTTCTTTTCACAAATTTTGGAAAAGTTTTTGGATTAAAATCTTATGAAGTTCCAGAAGGTTCAAAAATTTCAAAAGGACAAAGTTTAGCAAACCTTCTTGCTTTAGATACAGACGAAAAAGTAACAGTTATTGGTCTTGTTCCAAAAGAGGAAAATGGATTTATCTTTTTTGTTACCGAAAAAGGAGTTTCAAAAAGAGTAGAGATTTCACAATTTAAAAATATTAGAAATAGTGGGCTTAGGGCTTTAAATTTTAAATCTGATGAAGATAAATTAAATTGGGTTTTATTCACAAATGGTAAACAAGATATTTTTATTACAACAGAGCTTGGACAAGCAATTCGTTTTGATGAAAATGATGTTCGTCCAATGGGAAGAACGGCTTCTGGAGTTTGTGCCATAAAACTTCGTGCAAAAGATAAAGTTTCTTCTGCTCATGTTTTAGAGAAAGATGATAAAAGTTTACTTTTAACACTTTCTGCTGGTGGAATTGGAAAGAAAACTTTCATTTCAGAATTTTCAAATCAATTTCGTGGTGGAGTTGGAATCAGAGCAACAAAAATTACAGAAAAAACAGGAAAATTAGTTGTTTCAAAACTTGTGCAAGAACACTCTGAAGATGAAATAATTTTGATCTCTGAACAAGGAATCGTTATTAGAGTTCCTTTGAAATCAATAAAAGTTCTTTCAAGAATGGCTCAGGGTGTAAAGATTATGAATTTGAACAAAGGAGATAAAGTTGCTGGAATTGTGACGGTGTGAATGTTTAAAAACTAGATTTTAATAGTTTTGAAACTTATATTTAAAGATTTTTATTATTTTTTTAGTTTCAAAAACTTTAATTTTTAAATCAATAAATTTAAATTTGCTTGTTGTATGTTTAATTAAATTTTTGGTTCAATTTTTATTTTTTTGCTTATAATGATTTTGGTAAAAATTTTTTAGTAAAATTTAATTAGTAGTTTTAGAGCGAAATAATTTAGAAAATGTTGTTTCTAAAATTGTTAATTTTATTTATCCAATAATAAATAATTCCTCTTCTGCTCTTGTGATTGCAGTATACAACCACCTTTTCCACATTTCATCATCCATTTGCGAAAATCTCTCTTCAAAAAGAATAACTCTTTTCGCTTGGCTTCCTTGAGCTTTATGGACTGTGATTGCATAACCAAAATCAAAAAGATCTACTTCTAAAGTTTTTTTACGATCTTTTGTAAAATTCATTGGGTTAGGATTTCCAAATTGTTCTTGCAAAATATCTCCTTTGAAGATCTCTCCATCATCAAAAATTATTTTTGCAAAAAAAAGATTTTCACTAGATTTTTCAAGCTCCAAAATTTTTCCAAGCATTCCATTAAAAATATGTTTTTTACGATTATTTCGCAAACAAATTACACGATCACCAACTTCTGGATTTTTTGATTCAAAGCCAAGATTGTTTCGTATCTGTGCATTAAGTTTGATTCTTGTTGTATTTCTTCCACAAAGAACAAGTGTGTTTTCATCAAAATTTTGTAAAAGCTCTGAAACTAATTCTTGAGAATTTTCATCTTTTGTTGAGATTTTTAAAATATTTTTTCCATATTTTTTTGCTTCCACTAAACCAAAATTCCTTGCCATTTCAGAGATTTTTATAATTGGATTTTTTTCTGCTTGTCTATGAATTTTTTCTAAGCGAATTTGTGGTTTTGCCATTAAGTTAAAATTTCCAGAAATTGGTGGAAGTTGTCCGTGATCTCCAACAGCAATAATTGGAATTTGATACGAAGTGATATCATCCCAAATTTCACGATTTACCATTGAACTTTCGTCAATAATTATCAGATCATATTCTATTGAAGTTTTCTTTTCCCAACCAACAATTTCTTCAGTTTTTTTATCTTCAATTGGGCTATAAATGAGGGAATGAATCGTTCCAACAAAATCTTTTTCTCGAACAGAATCTCTTTTTTCTAAAGTTTTTTTCAAAACTTGTGAAGCTTTTCCAGTAAAACTAACAAAAGCAATTTTAAATTTTTTATATTTTTCAATTTTTGAGATTTCATCACGAAGAAGAGATATCAAAGTAGTTTTTCCACTTCCAGCAAAACCACCAAGAGTTATGAAATTTTGTTTTCTATTCTCTAACCAATATAAAAGAATTTTTAATGCTCTTTTTTGATCGTCAGAAAGTTCATAAAGCTCTCTCAAAACAAATTTCTTCACTCTCAAACTCAAGGATTTATAAAAAATTTCAAGAATTTTTAAAATTTATTTGGATGAATTTGAAGGGCTAAACTTCCTAAAAAAGAACCAACCAAAATAATTTCAATCTGTGAAATTGAAATGATTTCAAAAAAATAAAAAAGGAGAAAAAACATTCCAACTTGAAGTGAAAGAGAGATGCATTTTATATACATTTTTGCAATTTTTTTGATGTTGTGTTCGCAAAAAATACAGGTATAATTTTCGTCCTTTGGTAAAATTGTTCCAATTGCCATTACGAAAATTGCTGGATAAAACCTTGCTAAAAAAGATGTTGAAATAATTGAATCTGGAAAAAATCTCCAAAAAATAAAATCTAGCAAACTAAAAAAAAGAATGAAGAAATATGATCCAAAAACAAAACTTCTAAAATATGAAAAAATTATAAAAGTTTTATATGCAAAGATTTCTCTTGTAAAAAATTCTGAATCTAGTGTAAAAATTCCAAAAACAGCAAAGCCAATTCCAGAAAAAATAATTTGATTTATTTTTGAAAAATCAAAAAGAAATTTTGAAAGCAGGAAAGATATTCCACCACCAAGTAAAGCAAAAAATATGATTTTTATTATAGATATAAATGCTTTTAGAAAGTTTTCAATAGGTTCTAATTTTTCTGATAAAGTTCTATTTTTTTGATTTGTTAAGAAAATGTCTAAAGTTCTTCTGTTTTCTGTGTTGCATAAAAATTCGTATGCTTCATTGATCTCTAAAAATTTTTCTTTTGCAGATTTAGATTTGTTAATATCTGGATGAAATTCTCTTGCAAGATTTCTAAAAGAGTTTTTTATCTCTTGCAAGCTTGCATTTGGTCTAACTCTCAAAATTTTATAATAATCTTTCATTTTTTTTCTTAATCATAAAAAAAAAGTTCAAACCATTTTCTCCAATTTGAAACTTTTTTAACATTTTTAGATTCATCTTCTCTCCATTTTGTATCTTCTTTTGTGTTTAATATATTAGGTTCCGCAACAACAATTTCATTATTTTTTTTTAACAAATAGTTTTTTCTGACTTGAACTTCAAGATATTCATCAGTTTTTTTATATGATAGCTCAATTTCTTTTTGTCTCAAAATATTTTCAGTTTTGTTTATTTTTTTTAATAAATCTTCTTTTTCTTGAATTTTTTGAAAATAATCTTTCGTTGATTGAAACAAGAAAATTGTGCCATAGAGAACACTAAATACTAAAAAAATGATTATCACATTTTTAAAATTTTTCTTTTTTTTTCTATTTTCTCCTCCTACTTTCATCTTCGCATTAAATTTTTAGTAATTCTATCAATCTCTTTTTTATCTTGTTTCTTTTTTTCTAGCTCTCTTTTGTCCCACTTTTTAAGTCCACGAACAATTGCAATTTGCAGTTTAATAAATCTATCTTTTAAAAAAAGTTTTACTGGAACACAAGTTATTCCTTTATTTTTTGTTTCAAGATCGATTTTTAAAATTTCTGATTTTTTAAGTAATAATTTTTTTGATCTTTTTTCGTGAATAGATTTTCTTGCATCAAATTTATATTGTCCAATTTCTAGTCCAGAAACGAAAGCTTCTCCATTTCGAACCAAAACCATTCCTCCTAAAATTTTTGCATTTCCAAGTTTGATTGACTTTACTTCGCTTCCTGTCAGAACAATTCCACATTCAAATTTTTTTAAAATCTCATATTCAAGAAAAACTTTTTTATTTTGAATCTCTTTAAACATCTTCACAAATTTCAAAATTTTCTGTCAAATTTTTATATTTTTTAAATTTTGAATTTTGACAAAAATTATTTTTACTTTCTTTGTTTAAAGCCTCTGTAATCAAAATCTTGTTTTCGTTATAAATTTTTGTTTGTTTGCAATTTGTTTGATTTTCAAAAATTATTGTTTCTGAATTTTTTACTACATTACCTTCTATTTTTTGATTACTTTTAGAATAGAAGAAAAAATTCGCAGGAGGAAGAAGTGAAAAAAGAAAGAAAAATAGAACGACTAACATTTTTGATTTTTAATTTTTTCTTAAAATTTTATTTTTGAGGTGCCTACCGGAATCGAACCGGTGTAAACGGTTTTGCAGACCGCTGCGTCAACCTCTCCGCCAAGGCACCTTGCAAAGATAACCTAAAGATAATTTTTAAAAAATCTAGAAAAATAGAGCTTTTTAAATTTGCGTTTTATTTTTTTTGTTTTAGAGAGTTTTTGACAATCTGGAGAGGTGGCTGAGTGGTCGAAAGCGACTCATTGCTAACGAGTTGTCTCCAAAAGGGACCGCGGGTTCGAATCCCGCCCTCTCCGCAGAATAAATAAAAGATACAAAAGTCAAAAAACTTTTAAAATAATTTTGAGTTAAATTCGGTTTATTTCTTATAAAAAAATTTGTTTAATCGTATAAGAATTCTCTGTTTCTTTTTAAAAAAATTTTAAAGTAATAAAATAAAAAATTTAGAAATTTTTTAATAAAAATTGAATTTATCTCTATCAATAAATTATTTTTGTAGGAATTTTTGAAATAATTTTATTAGTTTTTTATAAATTTTAATTTAAATTTATCTTTTCTTTAGAAAATTTTTGTAAGGATTTGCGAAACCAAGTTATTTGTCTTTTTGCATATTGATGTGTTCTTGTTTTGATTTTTTTAATCATCTCGTTTTTTGAAATTCTATTTTCTAAAAAATCTATCGATTCTTTGTATCCAATTCCAGAAAAAGGAGGAAGATTTTCTGAAAATTTTTTTCTTAAAAAATCTGTTTCTAAGATTAAACCATCTTCATTTATCATTTTTTCTATCCTTTTATCTATTCTCTCTTTTAATTCTTCTCGATTCCAATTGAGATAAAAAATTTCAAATGGAATTTTTTCTTTTTCTAAAAAATTTTGATTCTTTTCTCTCTCCTTTTTTTCTTGAAGTTTAGTTTTGTTATTAAGTTTAATCGCTTCAATTGCACGAATTATTCTGTGAGGATTTTTTGAATCAGTTTTTTCAAAAATTTTTAAATCTAAATTTTTTAAAATCTCTTGAAGTTCATCTAATCTTTTTGTTTCTAAACTTTTTCGTAAAGTTTTTTCAGTTGGAGCAAATTCAAAACTCCAAAGAAATGAATCAAAATATAATCCAGTTCCAATTGTAATAATAATTTTTTTATGATTTTTTATAGATTTTTCGAACTCTTCTTTAGCTTTTTTTTGAAAATCAAAAGCAGTAAAAATTTCGTTTGGTTCGCAAATGTCAACTAGTTTTGGTTTTATAAAATATGATGAAAGATCTTTTCCTGTTCCAATATTAAAAAATTTAAAAATCTGTCTTGAATCAAAAACAAAAATTTCACTACCATTCTCTTTAATTTTTTCTGAAATTTGATTAGCTAGAGCAGTTTTCCCAGATGCTGTTGGGCCAACAATAAAGATAACTTCATTTTTATTTATAATTTTTTCTAAATTTATTGATTTTGAATCGTTTCCGTTTAGTATTTGCATTGTATAGTATTAGTTTTGTCAAAACAGCTAACAGATCTTGATTTCATTGATTTGATTTACAAAACAGAGCTGGAAAAAGTTAAAGTTGTTTTGTTTTTTGGTGATATGTCTTCTGCTTCCACAGCTATGTTAAATTATTTAGAAAAAATCCAAATAGAAAATAAAAAATTAGATCTTTTTTCTTGCAACATTGATGCAAATGTTACAGTTCGCAAACAGGAAAATATAGAAGCAATTCCAACCATCGGTGTTTATTCAAATGGATCTAGAACAAGAACGATTGCACAATTTATGACACCAAATGAGTTTTTAATCTTTTTACAGAATATAACATAAATTTTTCATCATGAGAGAGAAGTAAAAAAGGCAATTATTCCAATCGCTGGTTTTGGAACAAGATTTTTGCCAATTACAAAATCTATTCCAAAATGTATGCTTTTAATAAATGAGCAAAATTAAGAGAGAGGAGTTGTTTGAATTGATAGAATTATATAGAATCATATAAAAAAAAAGAAGATATGAGTAAATAATATGGAGTTGTTTTGGAAAATTTTGTTAAAGGTAGAAGTGATTAATTAAAATTACAAAATTTATTGAAAACCAAATTTTCTGAATTAGGTATAAATTGGTACAATGTGGAAAATGTGTTTGTAAAATAGAAATTATGAAATTTTTGCGAAAAATTTATAAAAAAAATATTGGTTCTACCGAGATGAA
>DYJS01000015.1:8390-16316 GCA_020723005.1 Candidatus Methylomirabilis sp.
TTATGAAATTTTTGCGAAAAATTTATAAAAAAAATATTGGTTCTACCGAGATGAATACAAGAAAAGCACCTGATAAGATGGGAAATGGAAATGAAATTAGGACATCCGAAGCGATATCTTTTATGATTCCAGATGGGGTTCCAATTTATGGTTTGATTTTTGGTGGAAAAAGATATGATATAGGTGATATTTGGATATATGAAGGCTGTTGTAGATTTTGGGTTTAGTAGCGAATATGGAGATGATTTAAAAAAATATTTAAAAAATATAATTAAATGATTAGTAAAGTTTTTATAAAAAAAATTTCTATCTTAGGATCAATAGTTATTCTTTCTGGTTGTGTTCCAAGAGGTTGTAATAATAATAAAAATGCTCTTGATTGTAAAAAAATTAAAGCAGATCAAACTATACTTACTTATTGGAGGCTTTTTGATGATTCTAGCATAATGGATCCAATAATTGAAAAATTTGAATCTAAATATCCTTGGATAGATATAAAAGTTGTAAAGAAAAATCCTGAAACATATTATGATGATCTAAAATCTGCACTTGGGTCAGTTAATAACAGACCTGATATTGTGCAAATTAGATCAGATTGGTATCAAGAATTTTATGACAGTCTTTATAGCTCAAACCCAGAAGATTGGAATTCTGATATACAAAACGATTTAACAATTGATTATAGGGAAAAGATGCAATGTTATTTTCCTGAATATGATTGGTCTGCACAAAATTTGCCAAATTATTTATCGTTAACTGAAGTTAAGTCAAATTTTGCTCCAATGATTTATAAGGATTCAGTATTTAATGATCAGGTTTATGGAATAACGATGTATGTTGAGCCACTTGGACTTTTTTACAATAAAAAACTTTTTGCAAAAGCTGGAATTGAGGATCCTCCTCAAACTTGGGATGATTTTGTTAAAATTTCTAGAAAAATTACAGAGGATATCAATGGAAAACATCCTGGAGATAAAGGGTTTAATCCTAATCAATTAAAATTTTCTGGTGCAGCATTTGGAGATTCTCAAATTGGTGTGAATAGAGCATCCGATATTATTGCTGCTTTGTTTATGCAACAAGGAATTTCTATGGTTGATGACACGTTCACAAGGGCAACATTTAATCAATCTCAAGGGAAGAGAGATCCAAAAGATGTTTTAGATTTTTATACTAGTTTTACCGATCCAAATTCTGAAAATTATTCTTGGAATCCCGGTTTTTTAGATGGTGTTGGTGGAGACGAAGCTTTTCGTCTTGGAAAAGTTGGTATGATCATAAATTATCCTCATAAGTTAGACAAAGGAGATACAAATTATTGGGATGCAATAAGTTCAGAAGACCCAGAGACTGGCGAGATTCCTAGATTTGATGTTGGGGTTTCTGAATTACCATACTTTTCAGATGGTTATAAATTAACATATGGTTCATATTTTGGAGAAGCTGTTTCTAGCACAGAAAATCCTCATGAATCTTGGGAATTTTTAAGATATTTAACGGGATTAGATGTAGAAACAATAGAAGAAACACCTGTTTGGATTTATTCAAGCAAAACAAATCTTCCAGCTAGTCGTGTTGGAAATGAGTATCTTGAATATCAAAGAAAAATTACATATCAAGATTTTGAAGACAGGATAGATAGAAATAATTCTGAACCACTTCTTAAAAGTTTTGCAGAACAGGTTGTTGAATCAGTTGGTTATCAGAGAAGTAATCCAATCAAAATAGAAGAAGCACTGAGTGATATGATTCTTTCTAATATGAAGTATAAAAATCCACTTTTTAGAACAAAAAAAGCAATAGTTCCTCTCTCTGCAGAGGAATCGGTCAATTATTATGCAGATCAGGTTAGTAGTTTATTAAAGAAGTAGTATGCAATTTCAAGTTCCACAAAATGTTGATATAGAAGATAAGATCTTGGGTCCGATGACTCCAAGAATGTTTTTAATGGCTCTTGGGTTTGTTGGAGCTGCAGTTTTTGTTTATGTGGCTTTTGAAACAACACTTGATGCTATGCTTGTGATTTTTGCGATTATTATTTCTGGAATTGCATTTGTTTTTACAAAACCATTAGAAATGAATTTTGAACAATTTCTTTTAGTTTGGCTTGCATTTCAAATAAAACCAAGAGAGAGAATTTGGTTTAAGGTTAAACAAAATGTTATAGAGATTCGAGATCAACCGAAAGCAAATTTTATAGAAGATGTTGTTGATAGTAAAGAATCTGTTTCAAAGGAAGATATAAGTGATTTAACAGCTATTTTAGATTCTGCAGGAAGGTCTGGGATTAAAATTGGTAAAAAAACAGAAATAAATGAATTAAAAAATGATTTTGAGCTAGATTATTCTACATCATATTTAAGACAATCTTCTTACTCTACAGCACCTTCGTATCAAGATTCTATGGATGAAAATATTGATCCAAACAATTTGAACAATTTTAACAATGCTTTTAAAACAATGTTAATAGTTCCAGACAAAGCATTTAAAAATTCTACAACAGAGGAGGAAGGTTTCATCTCTTCCACAAAAGAAGGTTTAAATGAAGTATATGAAGATAGTCCCTTAAGTGGATTTTATGGAAATGAACCTATTTCAGATGAAGATTTAGAATTACAAAATAGTAATTTAGAAATTTCTAATACTGATACACTAACCGCTTCAAATCAAAATTTATATCCCGAAGCTGATGTTTTTCAAAATTCTGAAGTCAAAACTAATTTTTCCGACGATTTCTCTATTTCTCAAAATGTTGCAGAATCTATATCTCAATCAAGCACAGAGAATGTTTTGTCATCTAATGAAAATGATTCACTATATGATAAAAACGATGAAATATCTAATTCTACTTTATCTGGAAATGAAGAAAATTTTATATTTTCTAATCAAGAGATTAGTAATGTTAGTGAAGTAGATGCTGAAACTAAAAATTCAAATTTTTTAAAAGAGAATTTTTCTGAAAAGAGAGATGATAAAAAGAAAAATAATGTTCAAAGCTTATCTTCTAGTGGTTTTATAAATCAAGGAGAAGAGGTTGATTTAAGTAATTTGTTTAAATAAATATGTCAAAAGTAATAGCAAATCCAAGAATATCAACACAAGTTTATCTAGAAATAGATATTATTAGAGATGGTGTTATAGTTTTAAAAAATGGAGATTTTAGATCTATTATAGAGGTTGGTGGAGTTAATTTTTTTCTTCGAAGTCAAGAAGAACAAGATTCTTTGATTATGAGGTTTCAAGATTTTTTAAATACAATAGAATTTCCTATACAGATAGTTGTTCAAAGCCGTTTTCTTGATTTAGATTTTTATATATCTGAGTTAAGAGGAAGAATTAATAAACAAACTAATGAGTTAATGAAAGAGCAAACTGAACAATATACAATGTTTGTGGAACAAATTGTTGAGCAGATAAATGTTATGGAGAAAAGATTTTTTATTGTTGTGCCTTGGAATGTAAATAAAATTTCTTCAAGTTCCTTTGTTGATAAAATAATGGGTTGGATTGATCCAACGAGACCAATTATTAGGTATGAATCTCAATTTGAAAAAAATAAATTGCAGTTGATGCAAAGAGTCGATGTTGTTTCTGCTGCTGCATCTTCTTTGGGTGTTTCGGTAAATATTTTAAATACACAGCAAATTATTGATCTTTTTTACAAAAATTATAATCCTAATTCATCTCAGAAAGCAAAAATTAAAAATGTTGAAGGGCTTGATGCTGATATTATTTTGGGAAAATCAAGCATGAAAGAACAGGAAGAGAAAAAAATGTTTATTGATGACTAAGTTTTTAATATGATTTTTTTTAAAAAGAAAAAGCAAGAAAATGAAGATATATTAAAAGATTCTTTGGAAAAAGATTTAGTAAAAAAAAATGAATCAGAAGGTATTGCTGTACAAGAAAAAGAAAATGAAAAAAATATTAACAAATCAAAATTATTAGAAGCTCAAAAAATTTTTGAACAAGGAATGGTTTCTGTTAGAGATATTATATCTCCTTCTGCACTTAAAATAGAGTTTGATCATATTAGGCTTGAAAATAAATTTGTTAGAACTTTTTATATAACAACATATCCAAGATATATTTATACAAATTGGCTTTCTCCAATCATAAATTATGATTCATCTTTTGATATTGCACTTTTTATTACTCCAATGGATTCACAGGCAGTTTTAGAAAATTTAAAGAAAAAAGTTGGAGAGATAACTTCCCAAATTAGAATTGAACAGGAAAAAGGGAAGCCAAGAGACCCAACACTTGAATATGCTCTTCAAGATGTTGAATCTCTTCGTGACAAACTTTCAACTGGTGTTGATAAATTTTTTCAGGTTGCAATATATTTTACACTTTATGCGGATTCGCTTGATGCTCTAAATGTTTTTGTTCGTCGTCTTGAAACAAATTTAGGTGGAAATTTAATTTATACAAAACCAGCATCTCTTCGTATGGAACAAGGTTTCACAACTGGACTTCCTCTTGGACTTGACCAACTTGATGTTCGTAGAAATATGGATACAGAAGCCCTCTCTACGGTTTTTCCTTTTTCAACAGCAGATCTCACACAAAATCAAGGAATTTTATATGGAATTAACAAACATAATAATTCTTTAGTTTTGTTTGATCGTTTTCAAATGGAAAATGCAAATATGGTTGTTTTTGCAAAATCTGGTGCTGGAAAATCGTATGCGGTTAAGCTTGAAGCAATCAGGCATTTAATGTTTGATACAGAGGTTATAATTATTGATCCAGAAAGAGAGTATAAACTTTTAGCAGAAACTTTAGGTGGAGCATATGTTGAAGTTTCTTTAAATTCAAATAATCGTATAAATCCTTTTGATCTTCCAAAAGTTATAGATAAAGACGAAGGAGATCCACTAAGATCTGCAATAATAAATATGCATGCAATTTTAAAATTAATGTTCGGTGAATTAACAGCTATAGAAGAGTCGATTTTAGATAAAGCTTTAATAGATACATATTCTTCTGCAGGAATCACAACAGATCCTGCAACACACGATAGGCCAATGCCAACTATGGAAAATTTACAAAGAATTTTGGCACAAACTTCTGGTGGACAAAATATGGCAATAAAACTTGAAAAATATACAACAGGATCTTTTGCTGGAATTTTTAATAAGCCAACAAATGTTGATATTGGAAGACAGCTCGTTGTTTTTGATATACGAGATCTTGAAGATGTTTTACGACCAATTGGTATGCACCTCGTTTTAAATTTTATTTGGAATCGTGTTAAGCAGAGTAAAAAAAGAAGAATTTTAATAGTTGATGAAGCTTGGATCTTGATGCAACATCAAGATTCTGCACAATTTATGTTTTCTGTTGCAAAAAGAGCAAGAAAATATTGGCTTGGACTTTCCACAATTACACAGGATGTGAATGATTTTTTGGGAGATAAATATGGAAAAGCAATCGTAACGAACTCTTCAATTCAACTTCTTCTAAAACAATCTTCAGCAGCAATTGATCTTGTTGCACAAACTTTTAATTTGACTCAAGGAGAAAGAATGACACTTTTAGATGCTGAAGTTGGAACTGGACTTTTTTTTGCAGGTCTTAATCATGTTGCAATTCATATTTTACCAAGCTATCTTGAACATCAAATTATTACAACAAATCCAAATGAAATTGCAGAGAAAGGTGAATCGGAAAATTTTTAATAGTTTGAAATCGTTAAATATATTGTAAATTTTCATAAATATTAAAATTCTTGCAAAATATATTTTAAAAGATAGTATACGACGAGATTTACAGAAATTTTAAATTTTTTATTATGAGCAATTCAAGAAAGCCAATTTTTATCAAATATACAAATCCAAAAGTTTTGTTTAATTTTAAAACAAAAGAAGCAGATTTGAAAATTCAAGAGAAAAGACGAGAGAATGGAAGAAAATTCATCTCTTCTCTTTTTATATCTCTTATTGTTGTTTTTTCTGGAATGTTTGTAACAAAAAATTTGAATGGTAGCAGAAAACCTATTAAAATCTTTTCTGTTTTCTCTTTAAATGGAGAAGTTAAAAAAACAGATGTAAAAAATGAAAAGAGAACTTTTGAGTATATTAAAAGAGAAGAATATGCAGATTACATAGTTGAAATTTTATCTTTAAATAACAACATTGAAAAGATATTGGCAAAAGATGTTCTTTCTTTTAAAGAAGATGGAACTTCATATTTTGATATGCAACTTGCCAGTAGAGATATTAATAATGTTAACAACATTCGTTCTCTTGAGGAGAAAGATACAGAGTTTGCAATTTCTGTTTTAAATAGAAAAACTGGACAGGGTGGAGTTTCTTCAATGAGTTTTGTTACATCTGAGGATGCAGATCCAAGCGATGAATGTTCAACAGAGAATTTTTTAAAAACATTAAAAATTCCAGATTATTGTGAATTTACAATTGAACCAATTATTGTTAGAAATAATTATTTTCATGGGTTTGTAAAAGATGATAATGGGTATGCTTTTGCAAAAGATGAAATTTTATTAAAACTTAAAATTGATGAGACGGAGTATGATTTTGAATCGTTTGGTGGTGTTATAGAAGATAATGGGTATTTTTATATTGAGAGAGGGACTCTTTCTGATGAGAATAAAAAATTACTTGAGTCTTCTGAAAATGTTACCCTATATGCATATTCTAAAAAGGATGTAAGATATTTTGGTGCAGTTAAACCTGTTTCTGTTTTCAAAAAAAGCAATTTTGGAAAAGAGATAACAAGATTTAATATTGATGTTCAAAATTTTTCTTCAATTATATTTCCAACAATAAATTTTGCATTAGGTATGAATGGAAATTTTTCTGAGTATAATACAAAAGTTAGCTCTATCGGAAATTATTTTGGTTTTGATTTAGTTTCTTCGGGAATGTTTACTGGATTATTTTATGATAATTCTGATACAGAAGTTTCTGTTTCTATTACTAATGGTTGTAGTGATAAAGTGAAAGATACAGAAACTGGCGAAAATGTAGATTCATGCTATCTGTCTGATCAAAGAGAGATTATTTTTCCAAATTGGGGTTCAACAATTTCCAACGAAAGCGATGGAATAAAAGATGTTTCAATAAATGTTTCTGGAAAAGATGATAAAGGCCAAGATGTTTCTTACAATGTGAAGATAAATTTTTATTCTGAATCTAAATTTTTTCTTGAAGGACGAAATAGTGTTCAGGTTCAAGAAGGAGGATATGTAACAATTTCTCCTTCTGATTCATTAGGGTTTTCAGATTCCAAAGTTGATGTTGATGGTGATGGAATAGATGATGTGGAAGTAACAATTACACCTCTTCAATCTAATTCTTCTTGTGGATCATATAATTCTAGTTGGGAAGAATATCAGTCAAAAGATGGATTAAGTCAAAATTGTACAGATAGTATTTCAATAACACGAACTATAAAAAATATTAAAACAGGAGATATAACAAGTGAAACGACAAATTTGGTTAGTGTTGTTGTTGAAAATATCACAGAAGATAATTCTGGTGGAGGTGGTGATTCTGGTGGTGGTGGAGGTGGTGATTCTGGTGGTGGTGGAGGTGGTGCTGGAAACGGTGGAACAAGCGAAACACCATTTAATGCAGATTTTTTAAAATCTGGTGATGGAAGCGAGAGAACAAATGAAGATTATCATAAGGAAATAGAAGCAATGCCAAGTGGAAGAAGCGATTACGATCCTTATTTTAAAAAGATGTATGGAAATTATGAACCATTGATTCCTAATTATAT
Source organism: Candidatus Methylomirabilis sp. (assembly GCA_020723005.1). GTDB lineage: Bacteria > Patescibacteriota > DYJS01 > DYJS01 > DYJS01 > DYJS01. The sequence continues at coordinate 16,140 of DYJS01000015.1, forward strand.
GAATAGGACTATTTATCTTGGACCAAACGAAAAAGCACTTAAAACTTTTATTGATGCTTGTCATTTTGGTTCCGGTGGAAATGGGTACGTTGAGCCAGGGTCTTATGCTCCATTAAATCCAAATATTAGAAATCATCTTCGTATTACGATATCCTACAAAAAAAAAGATGATGGTAA
>DYJS01000015.1:16416-18104 GCA_020723005.1 Candidatus Methylomirabilis sp.
TTTGGAATAATAGCTCAAGATATTAATGTTTTTGGAGATTTTGGAGATTCTTTTCCTCTCTCTCCTTTGTCTAATATAGCATATATTCCAATGAAATATTGGAATTTGGAATCTGCACGTAAATATAGCGAAGATATTTTAAAACTTGAACAGTGTGTTAATGTTGGATCTAAGACATTTTGTTTGCATCCTATAGTTGGTGAATATCCTAAAAGTTCATCTTCAAGCTCTTTTATAGATGTAAGTAATAATAGTTTTTCATATTTTGGAGTTTATCAAGTGGGTGGTGGTGTAGGAACTGGTGGAAGTTCGTCGTCTTCAAAATGTTATGAGAATAAATTTTTGGAAGACAACAATACAGCTCTTAAGATATGCAAGGAAGCAGAACTAATTGCTGAGGAAGAAGTAAGGACTGGTTCTTCTCAAGGGATTGCTTTTCACACAATGGATGATGTTATCTCTTTAATGTCAGATCATGGAGATCTTGGTTGCAACCTTGAGAGAACAAGTTCAGATCCAGAATCGTGGGCAAGGGTTAGTTTTATTTGTGGAAAAAGTGTTCAATACATAGACAAACAACTTGGCACTAGCTTTTGTAAAGATCCTACAATTTTTTCACCATTTTCTTTTTGTAATTTATTGGATTTAATTGATGAGGGTTCAAGAAGTTTTATTTTTAATCTTATGTCTGGAGCAAAGAACACTTGGATGGATGATATGCAATCTTGGAATCTAAAAATATCTAAAACTTCTACAGGAGCACTTCAACAAGCGATATATCAAACTTGGCTTGCAATGAAAGATCTCTCATATACTGCTCTTGGTCTTGCTTTTATCTTTATTGCTCTTGCAACAGTTTTTGGTTTCAAAGTTTTGACACCATATCAAATCAAAGCAACGATTGGTCCTTTTATTGTTTCTGTTATATTTATTCAATTTTCTTATATCTTTGCAGGTGTTGTTTATGATGCATTCAAACTTTTTTCTGCATATGCATACACACTTGTTACAAATGATACTGGTGCTTTTTCGGGTGCTGGAGGGGGTGTTGCAAATGATATAAAAGGTTCTTTTGATGCTGTCTATCACTATTTTCAACTTTTAATAGATGGAGATAGCTCTCTTATTGGGCAATCAAAAGCAGTTTTAAATGGTGGCGAAACTCTTCAAATTTTAGGATGGAGTATATCAACTAGCTTTATTGCATTAGCTCTTGTTTTTGTTGTAACACTTTTCTCTTTTCTTATGTATATAATTATTGCACTTTTAGTTATGATGTCTCCAGTTCTTAGTGTTATGTCAATTTTTCCTGCTACAAAAAAATTTTGGGATTCTGGGTTAAAACTTTTTGTTGGTTTGCTGTTGCCAGAAGTTGCACTTTCTGTTGGTGCTGCTGTTGCATATCAAATAGGAGATTATAAATCATCAGGTCAATCTTTATTTGAAATACAAGCACAAGGAATTGATCCAAGACTTTTTGTTTATGCAGATAATTATGTTTTGGATATATCTAGTCAAGTAGCAAATGCAAGAATATATTTTAGTATTGCTGCTTTGGTAGTATTATTTCTTGGTACTTTATCTTTGATGTCTGCAGGAATTGGAATGTTAGCAGGTCTTGGACTTGGTGCAGTTGCAAATTCTTTAACAGGCTTATTAAATGCTCCAAAAACTTTGGGAGGAAAAGG
>DYJS01000015.1:18204-19861 GCA_020723005.1 Candidatus Methylomirabilis sp.
TTAGGTGGATTAGCGAAAGGAGCCGGAGTTCTTGCTGGAGCAAATCTTTTAAGGGCTTGGGACAAAACAGGACCGGGTAAACTTACACAAAAATTTGCAAGAGGTGTTGCTCGTTTTAAAGAATCTCAAAGAATCAACGAAGCATTTTTGAAAGCAAGAAAAAATGGAACAGCTGACTTTTTTACAGAGGGAATGAATCTTGCTAAAAAGAATGGAATTCAAGATATTAGCAAGCAGATAGAATTTGCTGAAAAATTTGCATCATTTATGAAAGAGCGTGATTCTAGAAAAGTTTGGGATGCTCTTAAAGATAGAAAAGATATGACTCTTGATGAAAAATTGGCTAAGGCTCAAGAAATTCGAAATGCAAGAAATATTAAAACAGATTATAACGGAAAAGAACAAACTCAAATGGATATGATTTTGGATAATATGCAACCAGGAACAAAGGTTGATGATACGATTGAGACAGTAAAAAACAATATTGCTGGTTGGAATGCAGGAAAGCAAGGGATAAAAGCAAAAGCGAAAGCAGAAGATCATGAAATTAGTGAAGCAGATATAATTGCACAACTTCAAAAAGATATTAAAGATGCAGAAAAAGTTGAGAAATCTGCTAAAGCAAGATCTGTTATGTTTAGAGAGTTGCAAGAGATGTTATTTAAGAAAGCACCAAATGGAAAAACATATAGGGAGATTTTAGAAGAGAAGAGAGCAAGTCTTAAAGCAGGTGGAGAATTTGCAACTTTTGCAAAGATGAAGGAGATGGTTGAGTCTGATGTTGAATTGCAAAAATATATCTATGAATCAGAAACCCCAGAATCAGTTGTTGATGAAATCAAAAAACAGATGGAAGATCGAAATAGTGGATTATATGTTTATAAAATTCAAGATCGTGATAAGGCACTTCTTGATTATATGAAATTTTCAACAGAGAAAGTTGTTGGTTTTGATGGAAAAGATACGAATAAACTGGAACAGTTGAAAAAAATTGGAGAAGCACACCCAGATTTAACTCATGAACAAAAAGTTAAAATGGTTGATGATGTAAGTAAGATGTGGATTCAAGGTAGACAAGCCAAAATGACAGATTCTGCTATAAAAGCGATGTATGATGAGGTTTCTGGAGTTTCTGGGGATTCAAGAAGAATTGTTCATGATCCAAAAGAGAGGGCTGCAGAAGTTTTGAAGATGATTGAAGATCAGAAAACTGAAATTAATTCTGTTGATGCAACAGGTGCTTTTGTGAGAGGGAAAAGAGGAGATCGCATTAATCAACTTATGCAAGAAAATCCAAATATGACTGCTGCTGAAGCAAGATCTGTTTCTGATGCAGAAGATAAATATTATGGAGAATCAAGAAATGCAGGTGTTTCTGGCGCAGATGCAAAATCTATTCTAGACAATATCTCTAATCCTTCACATAGAGACTATATTCAAGATCCAACAGCAAGAGTTGCAACAGCAACAACTATGATGAACGACAAAAGGAAAAAAGTTTTTTACTATGATGAAGAAGGAAAGATAAAAGAGGGGAATGCATACGAAGTCAATAGAAAAGCTATGGGTAAGAATGAAAATTTATCATACGGTGATGCTAGTGCTTCAACGGAAAAATTTAGTAATGCAGTAATTAATGCAGGGAAGTATGGAAAAC
>DYJS01000021.1 GCA_020723005.1 Candidatus Methylomirabilis sp.
GGTTTAAATTTGATTTAAATCGGAAATCAATGATTTAAAACCCTTCGTATTTACCCAAAAACTGTTGGGGTTGCGAATTAAACATTCCTTGATCTCCTTCTTTTGTGTCTTTAATTTATCTCCTTCACTTGCATCACTTAAAAGAATATTTGAATAACTTCCGTCTAAAAATGCAATATAGGAAATATTTTTATTTTTTTCTTTTAGACCAATAATTTCAATCAACTCGGAAATTTGTTTATCTTGTGCACCGCCAGAAGTGTTTAAATGTTTCGCTTCGCATAAAAAGACATTTCTACCACATTTGATAATCAAGTCCAATTTTTTATTTTGTTTTTTTGTGGCTAATTCAATGTTTAAATTTTTTCGGACATTTGTTACACTAAAAATTTTTGAAAATTTAGTTACACATTTCTGCTTATTAAAAAACTCCTCCCATGTTTTTACTTCCTGAAAACCGTATTTTTCTAAAATATTTAAAAGTTTATTTTCTCCGCATTTTCCTTTCTTGCGAGCGGAATTTGAATCTAAAATCGCTTGTATCCATTCTTCTGGAACCGCTTCATTTAAAATTCTTTTCTTAAAATACCTCTCTGTGATTTTTTCAAGCAAAACAATATCCTTTTTAGCAAGGTCTAAAAAACTATCACAAGCATTTATAAAACAAGCAAATTCCGAACAATTAGAAAATTTTCCCATTACTTTGGAAAGTTCCAAAAAATATTTTGCGATAACTTTCTTGTTCTCCTTTTTCTTTTGTAATGTCCTTATTGTTATCAGGATATTTTTAATTTCTTTGGTGTTGGCGATATATTTCTGTAGTTGTGGATGCTTTTCGTCAAAAACATAAAAATCGTCCAAAATCTTTTCAGGATTATTTTTGGACAGTTCAAAATAGTATAGATTGTTTTGAATTTTTTTCATAATATAGATAGTTTAAAAATTTATAGGCAGTTTCAAAAGAAATTCTTTTTCTATTATTATCTCTAAAATTAGTTAAGAAAAAAGAAGAATATTTATTTCTTCCCTGATTCAATTCATCGTTAAATTTTTTCATTAATTCTATTTGGTCGTTTATGGGTACCTCTTTTTTGAAAATTAAATGTGCCATATTACGGGAAGTATTTTTCCCAACAAGCCCAGCAATTCCGTATTTTCTTATATCTTCAAGTTGAATTTTCTCTCCATTTTTGCTATCTATGGCTCTCAGGAATAGAATATTTTTTTCTATCAGGTTCTTTATGTCCTTACTGATGTGAAATATCTTTTTATTCTTAATATTTTGAAGTGCCATTTCTACTTCATATTCACCCGATTGCAGATAATCTTCGGTTAGGCGGAAAATCCCCAAATCATTTTTGGTATTTTTAATCCTCTCAAGGAAATCACCACCTAATTGCCAATTAAATTTTTTTTCAACTGTGAAAGTTATTTCCTTTTTTTCTGGAAAAATTGTTGCGAAAATTTTATTTTTTTCTGAATTGCATTTCTTTCTTTCAAAATAAAAAGATATTACATTATAAGTTGTATCTTCAAAGACCTGCTCTGAAAAAATATTTAATTTTACTATATTGAATTTATCAAAAAATAAATTTCTGATTTTTTTTGAATTTTCAGCACAAAGAAAATTCAAAGGCACAATTATTATACCTTTTTCACAATTCAAAATTGAAAATATAGAGACCTGATATAGATCTTCAAAATTAGAATAATCGCCGGAAAAAAATCTTTCTTTTGTTTTTTTGTCCGCTTTGTTTTTATGCAAATATGGTGGATTAGTGCAGACAAATTTATATTTTTTGGGAGAGTTTATTGAATCATTATAAAAAACATCTATATTATTCACATAAGTTTTATCACAATCAAAACCAGTAACTTTTTTAGCACCATTCTTCTTTGCCCAATTAATCAAATCCCTGTTTCCGGCAAAAGGATCTGTAACTTCCTCGTTTTTAATATATTTTTCTAATCCCTGCAAAATAAAGTCCGATTTTGTTGTAAAAAATTGTCCTAATTGTTGTTTCATAATCGTTATAGTTTAGTTGATTTGAATCATATATAAGATTTGTTAAAAATAACATCTCTAAATAAATTAAATTT
>DYJS01000016.1 GCA_020723005.1 Candidatus Methylomirabilis sp.
TTTGGTTTTAGGAAAAGAATCAATAAATTTTAGTTTTTAAATTTTTAACACATTAAAATGAAAAAGATATTTTCTTCAAAAATCTTCATAATTTCTATTTTTTCTATTTTTTTAAGTTTTGCATATTTTTGGTTTAAAAACAAAGATATAGAAAATTTAGAGAAGTTTCTTTTACCAAATTTTGCCAAGAGATGATAGAAAAAAACGAAAAATTTAAAAATTTAAAACATTCTACATTTAGTTTAAATATGGTTATTTTAGATGAAAAATATGAAGAAGTAGTAGAAAAATATTCTTACGACATTGTCATTGGAACACCAAAAAACCATTTTCTAGATGAAGATCGTTTGAGCAGCACATACAGAGAGAGATTGAACTCTAAATAATTGAATAGCCAAAGTTATAGGTGAATTTAAAACAATACTGGATTTTGAACTTATTATTCAATTAAAGGTAAATTTAAAAAAGGTGATGTTGTTAAAATCTTTGAATATGTAACAATAGATAATTTAAACAATTTTTTAGTTTTTGAAAATGAACTTGTATTACAAAAAAAATATTTTTATATTGTTTATTTAGTAGATGATCCAGACACTAAAGAATTAGATTTTGTTAGAGGTGGAACATTCCAAAATGCATTCAGCGTTGATGGTTTTGACAAAAACAACGAAAAAAATGAAAGAATTAAAGAACATAAAGCTTTAAAAGAGAAAATTTTAAAAAAATATGCAAAGCAGATCTCTGAAGTTGCAAAAGAGGTGAATAAAGAGAGAGAAAAAGAGAAGAAAGAAAATCCAAATATTTTAACAGATGAAGCAAAAATCTCTTCAGGAGAGATAAAATAAAGTCAAAAGTTTTAAAAAAGAAAGGATAAAAATTTAAGAATTTAATCATCTCTCTTTCTTGTTTTAGAAATCTAAACTTTTTAAAAATATAAACTTTTTGTGACTTTTTTGAAAATTTATCGTATTTATTTTATGAAGATTAAATTTTTATAAAATGAAAGATGAAGAGATCTTAATAATTTTGATAGAAAAATTTTTATCAAACGAAATTGATGATAGGCAGATGGCAATTTTGAGTAAAACTGGTTATCTTGGAGCTTTGCAAATGCTCAAGAAAAAATATGAAATAATTGGTTCAAAGATTTCCATAGATTCTCAAAAAGCAATGGAGATTTTGCAAAATATAAAAAAAATCTCTGAAGAAGAGGCAAAAAAACCAAAAAATTTTTTAAAAACAATTTTCTCAAAAGATTTTTTTAAAAAATATGCATCTGCGATTGGAATTTTTTTTCTTTCTTTTGGAATTATATATCTTAATTTTTTTTGGAGAGACGAAAAAGATCTTCCAAAAATCTCTGCGAATGCCGAAATATTTGTTGAGCCAACAAAAATCTCAGATTCACTTGTAAATGTAAAATCAGAATTTTTAATTAAATCAAAGAACAAAATTTCTTTAACAAAAAATTCTATTTCTTTGAATGGAGAAGATAACTTTGAACTAACAAAAATTTCAGAAAAAGAATATAAAATTTCTCCGATTGATTTGCTTTCTGCAAATAAAAAAATCTCTATTTCAATTAAAGATTCAGAAAAAAGTTTTGATTATGTTTTTGCATCTGTTCCAAAGTTTCAAGTGCTCGCAACAACACCAACGGATTCTGCAACAGTTCAAATCAATTCTGGAATTGAGGTTGAGTTTAATTTTCAAAATTTTGATTTTGAAGAAGCGAAAAATAACTTTTCTATTGAGCCAAAAGTTGATGGAAAATTTGAAAAAAAAGATAATAAGTTGATTTTTATTCCATCTGAAAATTTGATTTCTGGTTTTAAATATCAAGTTTTAATCAAAAAAGGAATTTCCGAAAAAGATGGTCAAATTTTAGATAAAGATTTTTCTTTCTCATTTTTTGCAACACATCAAACAGATTCAGACAATTCTACAATTTATTTTCCAAATGGATTTTCGGAAAATTTAAGTAAAAAATATAGTCAAGAGATAGATTTTTGGGGAATAAAAAATCCAGAAAGTATTGAAGTTGAAGTTTTTAAAATCAAAAATGATTTTGATGTAATAAATCTTTTCTCTCAAAATGAAGAAAATTTTTTGCATACGAAAGTTCCAAATTTTAAAAATTTTGAATTTATTGAAAAAATTAGTTTGGAACCTTTTATTGACTCTTCATATGAAGAGGGAAAATCTGGAAAATATAAAATTGATTATGAATTTTCTGAATTTGGGATTTTTGGATTTAAAGTTTTTTCTAAAATTACAAATCAAGAAGGTTTTTGGTTTGTAAATTTTACAAATTTTCGTTCTGCAGTGGTTTCTGGAAAAAATAAGACGATAGTTTGGGGATTAGATGAAAATGGAAAAATTATTTCAAAACCAGAAATTTCATTTTTTTCTCTCACAGAAAAAAATAAAACAATTATAAAAAGTATCGCCGAAAACGATATTTTTGAAGTTTCAAAAGAGATATCTGAAAAATCTGGAATTGTCTCACTTTCTCATTTTGGAGCAAAAAGTTTTTCAATTATAAACAGAGAAGATTTTTCAATATATTCAAAAAGTTTAGATTATAATTTTATTCCTTTTCCTTTTTATTACTCAAAAGAGAATTATAAAATTTTTGTTGAGAAAGAAAAACCTCTATACAAACCAAGTGAAGTTGTTGATATGAAGATTTTTGGTTATGAAAAAGATGATTTTGAATATACTCCAATTTCTAAAGAAAAGAAAATTAAAGCGATCTTTTTTGCATCATCTCAAAATTTCTCAAGACAAAAAATTTTAGAGCAAGAGATTGTTTTTGATGAATATGGAATTGCAACTTTAAAATTTAAAATTCCAGATTCAATTTCAACAGGAATTGGTTTTATTGAATTTTTTTCTGATTCAGAGTGGATTGCAACAGAAAATTTACAAATTGAAGAGTATAGTTTGCCAGAGGGAGAGATAGAAATTTCATCTAATAGTGAATATTTTTTTGATGGAGATGAAGCAAAATTTGAAATTTCTGCAAAGTATTTTTTTGGTGAAGCGATCTCAAATCAAAAAATAAATTATAACATATTTTTTGGTGAAGATTGGTATTTTCGTGATTCAGCTGACTATTTAATTTCTAGTGGAGAAGCAAGAACAAATCAAAATGGAAAATTTGAAATTTCTCAGAAATTAAAATATAGACAAGAAAGTAGATATTCTGTTTTTGAAGAGTATGATTTAGTTAGGAGTTATCCTCAAAATGTTTTTGTTGAAGTTTCTGCAGATCTTGAATCTGGTCAAAAAATTGTTGGAAGAAAAATTTTTATACTCCATCCATCTTTAGTAAAATTGAACATAGATTCAAAAAATTTAAATTATATTCAGAAAAATTCTGAAATTTTATTTGATATAAATTCTACAAATGTTAAAAATGAGAATTTGCCAAAAATACCTGTAAAAGTTGAAATTGAAAAAGAGGTTTGGGAGTGTCAAAATGAGAAATTTTTTTACAATGAAAAAACGAAATTAAAAGAGAGGTTTTGTGATTGGAAATCTTTTTCAGAAAAAATTTCAATAGAAAGATTTTCAACTGATTTAAATGGAAAATATATTTTTAAATTTATACCAAAAAATTCTGGGAATTATAAATTCAAATTTTCTGCAACAGACTCAATTTCAAGAGAATGGTCTTCCTATAAATATATTTGGGTTTCAGAAAACAATGAATTTTTGTATAATGGAAATTCAAATTTTTCAATTTTGTCAAACAAAGAGGTTTATAATGAAGATGATGAAGTTGAGCTAACAATAAATTATTCTCCAAAAAATGAAAATTTTGTTGATGCGGTGGTAGTTTTTCATCAATCAGATATTTTGGAATATAAAAAGATTACACTTTCTAAAACTCAAAAATTTGTTAAAAGAGATATAAAATCATTAGCACCGGGTTTTGCTGTTTCTGTATATTATTTTGATTCAGAAAATTTTAGAGATTTTTCGCATCAAATTAAAATTTTTCCAAATTCAAGAAAATTAAATTTAGAGATTTCTGGATCAGAAAAAGTAGAGCCGGGAAAAAGGGGGAATTTTGAAATAAAATTGAAAGATTTTAAAGGAAACCCTGTTCAAGGAAAAGTTGCGATAAAAGTTGTTGACAGAAGTTTGATTGCAATTTCAAATGAAAAAGATAAAGATATTGTAAATTTTTTCTATCCAGAAGAAAATTATTTTTATTTAATTTTTTCATCTTCACAGAATGGGCTTTGGTTTTCTGGAGATTATTTTTTAGAAAAAGAAGGTGGGCTTCTTGGAGCATTTTCAGATAGAACTATGGCAGATTTTGTAATTTCAGAATCTTTATATGAAAAATCTCCAAAACCTAAATCTTCACTAGAAGCAAGAAAAAATTTTTCTGATTCAGCTGGAATTTATCTTGTTGAAACAGATGAGAAAGGGGAAGGGAAAATTGAAATTTTTATGCCAGATTCAATCTCTTCTTGGTCTGTGAAGGGTTATGCAGTTGATAAAAATCAAAATTTTGGTGAATCAAAAAACTTTGATTTTATTTCAATAAAAGAGATTTTTTCAAAAATTTCACTTCCAAAATTTTTGTCACGAGGAGATGAGATAAAAATTCCAATTACAATTTTTAATTATTCAAATGAAAATTTTGATGGAAATGTAACAATCTCTGTTTCAAACTCTGTTCAAATAAATGGAAATGGAAATCAAGATCTTTTTGTTCAATCTGGTGCATATCAAACATTTTTTATCTCAGTTTTTGCAAAAGAAACGGGAACGGCATCTTTTGGAGTAAAATTATCAAGAAAAAATTCCTCTGATGTTCTTGATGAATTGGTTCAAAAAATTTCGGTTTTTCCAGTTGGAAGAGAGATAACAGAAACAGCTTTTCAAAAAATTTCTGAAAACGATCCACTGGTTTATAAATTTGGTTATGAATTTAATGAAGATCCAAATGCAACAAATTTAGATGTTCAAATTTCTAGTTCGTTTGCTCCAGAATTTGTCGATGGTCTTAATTATCTTTCTGGTTTTCCATATGGATGCAATGAACAGACAACAAGTAAGACACTTTTAAATTTAGAGATTTATAAAAATTTTGAGAGTTTAAAATCAAAAAATTTAATTACGACAGAAAAAGATGAACTTGAGAATTTTATTAATTCTGGAATTTCAAAAATTCAGTCTGGTGTTCGTGAAGATGGAAAAATTGGTTGGTTTGATTATGATGCCGAAGATTATTTTTTAACAATTTATACTCTTCAGGCTGTTTCGGAAGCAAAATATCTTGGTTTTTCTGTTGATGAAAATATTTTGCAAAAACAGATCTCTGCAGTTTCAGAAATTGTTTCGTCAGACAAATTTGACAATGATATTAAAATTTTTGCTCTTTACTCTCTTTCTCTTTCAGGTGTTGATCCAATTTTTGAACTTCATAAATTTTATGAAAATCAAAATTCTCTCTCACCAAAATCTCTTGGTTTTCTTGCAATATCTTTAAACCTCGTTGGAGATAAAACTTTTGCAAAAGAGGTAGCAAAAAATCTTGTTTCAAAAGTTTCTATGGACGAAGTTAGTTTTGCATATTTCAAATTTTCTGAATCAAAATATCTAAAATTTGGTGCATCTAATGAGTTTGAAACAGCTGTTTCATATTTTGCAATTTCAACAATTTTACCAGAAGAGAAAATCAATCAAAAGCTTTTAAATTGGCTTTCGAGAGAAAAAAATGGAGGTGGTTTTTGGGTTTCAACACTTGAAACATCTTTTATAACAAGATCTCTCATCAAAGAATCAATTAAAAATTTTGATTCTTCTGTATCATTTGAAGTTTTTCTGAACGGAGAGATGGTTTCTAAAGAGAAATTTATTGATGGAAAAGTTCGTGGAGAGGTCTATTCAAAACTTGGATTTGGTGGTGGAAATCTTACAAAAGGTGAAAATATTTTAGAGATAAAATCTGATGGAAATTTAGTAGTTCATATTGCATATAAATCTATTCAAACATCTTTTACAGACGATATATCAAAGATTACTATTGAGAGAAAGTTTTTTGACAAAAATGGTTCTGAGCTAAATCTAGAAGAGATTAAAAAAGGTGATCTTATCACAATAAAAATCTCTGCGAAACCAAGTGCAGATATTACAAATTTTTTATTTGAAGATTTTGTTCCATCTGGCTTTGAAATTGTTAATCCAAATCTTGAAAAAATCTGGACAAAGGATGAACTAAAAAGAAGTTTTGGAGATTTTTATTATTTTCCATATTGGTATCAAAATTATCAAGTTTACAAAAATAAAATTGCTTTTTTTCTTTCTAGTTGGGCAAAATCTGAAACTTTGAATTTTGAGTATAAAGCTAGAGCAATTTTTGAAGGATTTTTTAATTCAAATGGAACTTATGGACAATCTTTTTATTTTCCAGATTTTCAAGGATGGAGTAAAAATGAAAAAGTAAAAATAAAAAGTTAAAAAATTTATAATTTGTCCGAGGGGAAGGATTCGAACCTTCGAAGGACGAGGTCCAGCGGATTTACAGTCCGCGGCAATTGACCACTATGCGACCCTCGGATCAAAATTTTTCTAAAATTTTGTTTTTCTTTGTAAAGAGAATTCTTAAAAATTAAATTTACAAAAATTTCTTTTTTCTTAGAAGAAATACGAGTTTAAAAGTTTTTGAATCAAAAGTTTTTAGTATTATATCTTGTTTTTGCTGATTTTCTCTCTTTCTTTTTTGGCGAATTTGGTTTTTCAAAAATTTCTAAAAATTTTGATAAAAAATCTAATGAAATAATTTTTCTTAATTCTCTTCCAAAAAAAGAAGAAGATAAACTTCATTTTTTGAAATTTTATAATTATCAAGGGGTTTCAAATTTTCAAAATTATTCAGAAAAACCTATTATTTCCGCAACTTCTGCAATTTTAATGATTCCAGAAAGCGGAGAGATTTTGTATGCAAAAAATATTTCGGAAAAACGATCTGTTGGAAGTTTGGGAAAAATTTTTATTGCTTTGTATTCAATAAAAAAATATCAAAATTTAAATCAAATTTTAGAAGTTCCAAAATTAGAGATTTTTGATGATGAATCTCAGGTTGGACTTTTTGAAGGAGATAGGTTGAGTGTTAAATTATTATTGAGAGATCTTTTGGTTTCAAGTGGAAATGATTCGGCATGGACACTCTCTGGTGGGTTTAGAGACGAAATTTCAAAAAAATTTATTGATGAAACAAATTTGATGATTAAAAAAAATTTAAATTTAGAAAATACAAATTTAGTAAATCCTTCTGGAATAGATGAAGAAGGACAATTTTCTACAGCATATGATATTGCTATGGCAAGTTTTTATTTAATTCAAAATGAAACTCTTAAAAATTTTGTAAATACTTCTGAATATACAGCAGAAACATCAAAATATGGTGTAAAAAAATTTTATAATACAAATCAACTTCTTTCGTATCCATATCTTGATATTCGTGGAATAAAAACGGGAACAACAGATTTTGCTGGACCATCTCTTTCTGCATATGCTCGTCTTTCGGAAGGAAGCTCTCTGATTTGTGTTGTTTTGAATAGTGAAAATAGATTTCAAGAATGTAAAAACCTTCTAACTTGGGGATCTAATTTGAAAAAATAATTTTTAAAGATATTTTAAAAAAAATTTTTTTCTTTAATAAAGTTTTGAATTTTTCAAAAAAATTGGATTATATTGCAATTTTCGATGAAGCTGGTCGTGGAAGTTTGGCAGGTCCAGTTTTTGTTGGTTGTGTTGTTTTTCCAAATTCAAAATATGAGCAGAGGGAGATTTTGAAAAAATTTGAAATCATAAAAGATTCAAAAAGGCTCTCTGAAAAAAAACGAAAAGAAGTTTTTGAAAAGATTTTTGAAGTTTTCGAAGAAGGAGATTTTTCAATAGGCTCTGCGACTGAAAAAGAGATTGATGAGTTTGGAATTGTTCGAGCAATAGAAATTTCTTGTGTTCGTGCTTTGAAAAAAATTTCAAAAAATCCAAACCTTTTAATGTTTGATGGATTTGTGAATTTGAGAAAAGATTTTCCAAAAATTCGTCAAATTTCTGAACCAAAACTTGATGAAACAAATCCATTTTGTTCCTTGGCATCAATTTTAGCAAAAGTTTCTAGAGATAATTTTGTAAAAGAAAAATTTAAAAATAACGATCCATATGGATTTTTGAAGCATGTTGGATATGGAACCGAGTTTCATAGAAAAAAAATTTTAGAGCTTGGACTCTCTGATTTTCATAGAAAAAGTTTTGTTTTGAAAGAAGCTAAAAATTTAAAAAACGAATCTGAGAATAAGGAAAATTTGAAAACTTTTTTTAAAAATTCAGATTTTCAAATATTTTATAAAAAAGAAGATCGTAGAAAATTTGGAAATGAAAAAGAAGATTTGGCAGAAAAGTATCTTTTAAACAAAAATTATAAAATTCTTGAAAGAAATTTTGGAGTTCGTGGAGTTGGAGAGCTGGATATTATTGCAGAAAAAGATGATACAATTTTTTTCTTTGAAGTTCGTGCAAGGAGATCTAAAAATTTTGGAAAATCTATTGAAAGTGTGACAAAGAGAAAATTTGAAAGAATAAAAAAAACTGCAGAGATTTGGCTTGAAAAAAATCATCTTTCAGAAAAAAATAGGGAGTTTAAACTTCTCGGGTTTTAAAAAAATTAAATTGTTTTATTTTTCAGAGTTTTTAAATTTTTACTGATTTTGAAATTTTTTGAAAACTTTTAAAATTTTAACGATTTTTCCCGGCATAGTTTCTAGTTTTTTCTCAAAAGGTGTTATTTTTCAAGGAATTAAAAATCAAAAAATTAAAATTGAAGAGGTAAATCTTCGTGATTTTGCTTTTTCTCGTCATCAAATTACAGATGATAAACAATTTGGTGGTGGGCCCGGACAAGTGATGAAAGTTGAACCGATCTATTTTGCTTTAGAAAAAATTTATCAAGATTTTTTTTTAAAAAATTTAAAACCAAAAAATTTTGAAAATACAGAATTTATTAAAAATCTAATTATTAAAAAATCAAAAAAACCTTTATCTCGTCTTTCAAAAAAGGCACCACTTATTATTGGACTTGATGCTGGTGGAAAAAAATTTGATCAAAAAATGGCAAAAAAACTTTCAGAATTTGACGAGATTGTTTTAATTTGTGGAAGATATCAAGGAATAGATGAGAGGGTTTTAGAAAATTTTACAGATATAAATTTGCGAGTTGGAGATACAATTTTTTCTGGTGGAGAAGTTGCTTCTGTTGCAATTATTGATTCTGTTTCTCGTCTTATTCCAACAATTCTTGGAAATGAAGAGAGTTTAGTTGATGAAACTTTTTCAAATGGAAATTATCCATTATACACACAACCAAGAGAGTTTTTAGGTCTTTCTGTTCCAGAAATTCTTTTTTCTGGTCATCACAAAAAAATCGATGAATTTAGAAAAAAAAGATAATTTTTACAAATTTGTTTTTAAAAGTTTATTTTAAAAGTTCTTAATTTTTATTTTTTTCTCAAATATATTGGAGTTTTTTCTTTTGTTAAGAGAACAGTTTTGAAAATAAAATATATGAAGAGTGGAAGGTATACAAATAAACTAGTTATTACACCAACATAAAAATATCTTTGTGGCCAAAATTCGATTTTTACAACAATATCATATGTTCCATCTTCATTTTTTTTGCAACCATCTTTATTTTCAGAGCAAAATTTATCAACATTAAAATACCAAGTGTTTAGTTTTATGTTTAAAGAGATGTGATATTTTTCTGGGATAAAATTGTAGTTTTTAGTTGGATAAAATGATTGTAGATTTTCAAAAAAATTAAAATCTTTTTCTTTTTTATCTGTATACATTTTCCAGAATTCTGAGTAATCTTCATTTACAACGATAAAAAATTTTCCACTTGCAGATTTCATTTTGATTTCAGATTTTGTTGGATTGATAATTTTTAGGCCAATTTTTTTTGGAGTTGGATATTTTTCAACATTTTTTTCAATCAAAAATACTTTGTTTGATAGAATTGGAAGTTTTATAACATAAAAATTATCGTAGAGAACATAGTTTTTTGATAATTTGTCAGTTTGGTATGCATAAATTTTTAATCTAATTTTCGATGATCCACTTGGAACTTCAATAATTTTTGAATATCTATTCCATTCATCATTTTTAATTTTTAATCTTTCTGAAACATAGGAATTTGAAGGGTTATCAAACGTTACAGAATAACCTGCAAAAATTGCATTTGGACTCTTGTAATCAAAGCTTAGCAAGAAATTTTTTGATTCATTTAGATCTATAACTTTTGTTGTGCAAGCGATATGTCTTCTTGCTTCAAGCTTTAAAGAGTTTTCACCATCACTTTTATCAGAATTTTCAATACTCATTGATATATCTGGATTTTTATCGTAGTTAAAACAATCTTCAACTTTTGGAGTCCATGTTTCATTTTCAAAAGAACCATTTGAAATTAAATTTTCAAAATTGTAATTTCCAGTTTTGATAGATAGAGAAGAATATGGAGAAAGAATTATATCATTTTTTTCAAATTCTTGATTTTTAACCTCTTCTGTTTTCTCGTTTAAAATTTCATATTTTTTAGTGAGTTTTTGAATTGATAAATTGTCAAAATAAGAGATAGATGAATTTTTACTATTAACTGGTCTTGATATAATAGATATTTTTGCTTTTGTGAAGTTTTCTGGTGTATTAAATTTTATTTCGTTTTCGGTCCACTCTCCGATATTTTTTAATTTTTGTTCATAATATGATTTTTTCTTTTCATTATTATATTCGATTTTAACCAAAGAATCTTGTTCTGGATTTATTTTTGAATTTATTTTTAAAATATACGATGTTGAAGGTTCTATATCAATTTCTTTCCCAACACAGGTCAGATTTTTTCTTGTTTCAAGAGCTAGAGAGTATTCACCATCTATTTTTTCTGATTGGGTTAATTTTGTGTCTATAAATTTATTTTCGCAGAAACTCTCCCAATTTCCATTTTCAAAAGAACCATCTTCTATTAAATCAGTATCTTCTTTTTCAAGAATTGTGATATTTTTAAAATCATTAATAATTCCAAGATCTTCAGAATCATTTTTTATTTCATATAAAATTGATTCTTCGTCAAATTGTAAAAATGTGTTGTTGGTTTTTGAAATAGTAAATTCTTTTGTCCAAATGTTTTTTTCTTCAAAAACTACATTTTCATTATTTTCTATTTTTGGTGTATATCCAATAATTTTTAGTATTTTATTATTTTTATTATCATATGTTTCATATTTAACTCCTGTCAGATCTTTGGATTTATAAATTGAATATTCTTCAGATTTTTTATTATAAATTGGAAATAAAATTTTTTCATTTTCTTTCTTAATATTTTTTAAAGAGATTTTTGAAAAAATTTCATATGCTTTTGTTGTTTCTATAACATTTTCAACTTTATCACTTTGAGATTTTAAAATTATATCTGCATTCGTATTTAAATATGTTTTTAGGAAATTGTAGATATTGTTTGAAGAATCAATGTCTGGAACTGTATAGATGCTATCAACTGCAAAAAGATCTTCTTGTTTGTTAATATTTTCATACATATAAATTCCAAATTTTCTTGAAATTAGGTTTTCTTTAAAATCATTTGATGCGAGAAGCGAGAAATCTCTTCTGCAAGTAACAACATAATCAAAAGTTTTATATAAAATTTTATTTCCAAAAAGTTTTTGATCTGAAAGACTTTGAAACATATTATTTCCAGAAGAGAGCAAAAAAGTCAGTGTATCCGCATTTATTCTGTTTTCTCTTGAAAAATTTTTGCAAAATTCATTATTTACTAAAACAACTTTTTTTCCATTTAGATCAAATTTTGTTAGCTCGGAAAATTCATTTATGCTTTTTGGTAGAATCAATTTTTGAAAAACTTCAAACCCAACATAAAAATTTGAGAGAAAAATTATTAACAAAAGAATAACTTTTGACCAATAAAAATAAAAAAAATTTTTGAAATTTGAAAGTGTTAAAATTCCAATTGAGATCATAGAAAAGGGAAGATAAAGTTGCCATTTTAAAGGAGAACGAAAAACCCATCCAACGGGAAGGCTTGCAAGAAAAATGTTTAGTTTTTCAGAGATAAAATTTCCATTTCCTAAAGAAAGAAAAAATGAGATTAAAAAGAAAATTGAAAGCGGAATAATAAATTTTTTATTTTTAGAAACGGATGAAAAGTTTTTATAGATTCCAAAACCAATTAGAATGTAAAGAAAAATCATTGAAAGATAAAAAATTGGTTTGTATCCATCGTTAAAGTATAAGAAATCTACAAATGAACTTTTGCTCCAGCTGATCGCTTCCAAGAAATTTTTTGCACGAGAAATAGAGATTAAATTTTCAGTTCCGGAAAAGCTAATATCAGAAGTGAGGTCTCCTTTGTCTAACGTTCCAACATAGAAAATTGGAAGAAGGATGAAAGCATTGGAAGTAATAGAAATAAAAATATAAATAAAGATTTTTTTTGCATTTCTCCAAACTATCTCTTTGTTTTCAAAAGTTTTTACAGATAGATATGTAAGCAAAATTCCAAAATTTACAAAAAATGTAAATGGATGAATAAAAGAGATATCTAGTAGAAATGAAATTATGAGAAGATATGAAAAATTTTCTCTTCGAAACATTTGATCTGTGACTGCTAAAATTAGAGGAATTGCAGAAGAGGAAAGAACCAAACCAATTTTTGCAAAATATCCGAGATATGCAGGATTTAGTGCAAAAAATGTTGAAAAAAGAATTTTTAGCCATTTATCATTGATTTTTAGAGTGTTTTTTGCAAAATAGTAAAATGAAAAAAAAGAGAAGATGATTGTTAAAAATATGTATGAGTATGATGCAGAGAGGTTGTTGTTAAAAATAAAAAAGGAGATAAAACTTGGAATTCTTACAATAAATCTCAAAATTCCATCAAGGTTCAGAGAACCACTTTGATTTGACCAAATATAAAAATGTTTTAAAATGTATAAGTCAAAAGTTCTTGGAAGTTTAAAATC
>DYJS01000004.1:0-40986 GCA_020723005.1 Candidatus Methylomirabilis sp.
GTTCCAATCCCTTGCAGGGTTTTGGTATTTCTAATAGCACCCAATTTTTTCACTAACCTATCCGTGCGAAAAATCAATTTTTGGATTAAGAAAATTTTTTTGAACAAAAATTCAAAAAATAAATAAATTATAAAATTAAAATTGTTGATTTTTAATGTGCTAATGGATATTGGATTCACTTTTTACTAAATAAATATAAAATCTTCATCTTGTGCTAAATCTGGATGATTTTCACCAAACTTTTCTATCTTACTTTTACAACTTTCACACAAAAAGTAAATACGAACACTATCAACTGGCTGAATAATTTCTGCAATTTTTTCTTTCATAGATCTTGCCATCAATTCATCCAATTCGCATTCAAAAACACTCTTTTGCACTCTCTCTCCAAAAGATTTCATAATTTTTGCAATTTTATTTAATCTTTTCGGTGTTTTTATGTCGTATGTTACAACTAGTTTCATAGTTTTAGAATTTGAACGGAGTATAGGTATTAACTTTTTCATAAATTAAATCTCTTAAATTTCTTTGTTGCTTAATAATTATATCATAAAACGAAACCTGTTTTTCTTGACCTGGATAATCATATTTTTGAGCGAATTTTGTATGAAATGCTCGTATCAATGATTTTATTGCTTCTCTATTCATCAAAATTCTTCCATCACTCTCTTTTCTAAATTGTTCTGGCAAAACAATACTTCTTGAAACAAGTCCAAGCACCATTCCATCAATAGAATAACGAAACTCTTCCATCATATCATAAACCAAACTTTTCCTTCCAAAATCAATTTTATGAAAAAATCCTAAAAAAGGATCAAGTCCAACCTGTCTAATTGCTCCACCAACAAGTTGTGCAAGCAGTGTATATCCAAAAGAAAGCATAGAATTTACCTCATCTTTTGGTGGAAATTTATTTCTTCCAGAAAAAGAAAAAACTTCATTTTCAAAAAGTTTTCCAAATCCTTCAAAATATTTTCTACTTGCCAACCCTTCAATTCCTAAAAGCTCTTCAGGAGATTTTGCAAAATTTACATTATTTTTAATTTTCTCAATTTCATCCAAAATATATTGTAAATTAACACCTTTATTTCTTTGTAAAAGTTGTAAATTTCTTCTTGAGTTAGCAATTTTTCCAAGAACAATTAATTTTGAAAAATCTAATTTAAAATCTTCATTTAAAAATTTTTTATACTGCTCAATTTTCAGATTTGTGTTTTTTCCAGTGATACTATTTATCTCTCCAATATAATCTCCATTTTCACCAAGAAAAAATATATCTCTATCAGTTTTCAAAAATTCTTTAATGACTGGAGTTGTGATTGTGATATTTCCAAAAACCACCAAATGGCTAACAGTGTTTATTGGATACTTTTTTTGCACAGATTCATTTTCTAAAATAATCTCTCCTTCAGAAAATTTTACTACAGAATTTTGTTCAAAAATATAAATTGGAAACATTTTTTAGATTATTAAATTTTCTAAATCTTTATTTAAAATTTTGTGCCATTGTTTTTTTATTAATTTTTCATTTTGCAAAATCTTTTCTTGTTCTTTTATAAAATTTTCAATTCCACAAAAATCTGCAAAATCGTTTTCTGTCAATCCCTCCAACCTGTGAGCAACAAAAGATTCATTCCTTTTTTCCATAAGTTCCTTTAATTGTACAAAAAAAGATTTTTCAAATTTATTATTGTTCAAAGCATAAAATAAACATATTTTTGCAATAGAATTAAATTGTCTATTTTCATCAAATTCACTTCCCAAGATTTCTTTTATCTTAGATTTTACATCGGTAGTAAAAAATTCTTTTGCCTTTTCTATTAAAAAACCTCTTTCATCAGTCCATTTAAACTTATAGTTTTTTTCTAAATAAAAATTTACAAAATTATCCCATAAATTATAAATTCTAGCAACTGCATCTGTAAATCTTCTCTGTTTGAAATAAATTTTTGTTCCAATCCAAAGATGAAAAATTTTGATTTCAGTTTTTTCAAAGTCTTCCAAGCTTGATAAGAATTTCAATTTCTCTTTTTTAGAATGTAGTTTTTCTTGTAAAATTTTTGCAGATTCTAAATCAAAAAACAAAATCGAATTTACAAATTTTAAAACATTCAAAATTGTTTCTTTATTTGTAAACTCTGCATTTGAATCTTCTAAAATTGATATCGCTGAAGAATACTCATATTTTTTAATCAATTTCAAAATTGCATCTTGAACAAAATATTTTTTAACTGTATTCTCATAATCAATATAAAAAACTTTTCCATCATCACTAATTCTGCAAACCGATAAATTTTTTATCCATTTTACAGCATTTAAAAACAAAGCATTGTTTAGTGCAGGAATCCCAGCAGAGATCAAAATTGTTGTTTCTATATTTTTTAAATTGTATCTTCTTATTAAACTTTCATAAAATTCAAAAACTTTTTCCTCATCACTTGTATTAAAATTCACCTCTTCTAAAAAAATCTTACTTTTTTCTCCAAAGATTTTTTCTATTATTTTACCTTCAAAAATTGTATCTGAATTACGAAAATTATCTCTTGCATCAATCTGATTTGTTGAAACAATTATTATATCAGAAAATTTCTCCTTTAATTTAGAAATAATTTCCAAATTTAAATTTTCTTTATATTTATCAAAATTTTTAAAAATTATTTCTGTAATTTCTTTAAATTTTTTTTCACTATCCACAATTTCCCCTGTTCTTAAATCCTCTCTTTGTTCAAAAAATTCAGGATAAAGTTTTTTAAACTCCAATCTATTGTTTTTATTCAAGTTTTTTCCACCTAAATAAAATTTAGAAATTGTTAAATCGCTATTTCCAATATTCGCTATTAAAATTTTTTTTTTCATATTTTTAATTTAATTTTTTAAATTTTACATTTCCAAAACCAAAATTTGTTTTATTTCCAACTCCAAAAAAATCGGAAGTTTTTGCAAGAAGTGCAACAAAATTTTTTAATTTAAAATTTTTTTCATCAATATTTCTAAATTCAAAAATTGATTCACCAACAAAACCTTCAATAGAAAAATTTCTAAACTTTTTCTTTCTCGTTTCAATTTTAGAAGAAATTTGAAAAAGATTTTTATCAATAAAATTTTCAAAATCTCTCTTTTTTTCTTCTTCAAATTTAACTAAATTTGTTTTTAAAAATTTTTTCAAAAGGGAGTTAAAAATTCTTTTCTTTTCTGGAATAGAAATAATTTCATCACCATTTTTAAAGAAAGTTGGAGAAAAAAATTTGAGAGAAAATGAATTTGTTTCTTTCGCTAAATTTTCCAAAAATTCTAAAGTTGCAAACTGAGCAAAACGATTAGAAAGATGATTTGTAAAAACTTGTAAAATTTTTATCTTCTCTTTTCCAACAAAAATTTCTTTATTGATGAAAGAAGAAAGGATCTCTCCTAAAAATTCATCTCCAAAAAAACCAAATTTTATAAAAAATTTTTCATCTTCTACAAAAAATGGAGAGATTGAAAAAGGTTTTCTTTGTTCATGAATTTGTGAAGAGATTTCTTTTGGTAAAACCTTTAGAAATGCGGAAAAAAATTGATATCCAGAAAATTTTTTGTCGATTTGAAAAACTATATTGTAAAACATTTTGTAAAAACTATTTTTCAAAAATACAAACTCTTATCTTCCTTCAAGATGACAAACTTTTTTTATCATCCTGAAAAATTTTTTCTCATCCTAAGATTAAAAATCTGAAGATTCTTAACTTATTTTTGCTTTTAATGTAAAAGCAGTTGCATTTTGAATCACTTTTTCATTTACGGAGATATTTTTCAAAATTTTACCAAGATAATTTTTATTTTCATAATTTTCTCTCTCTTTATCGTTTTTAAAATCTAACACACTTCCAGCAGAAAAAAATAAAATTGGTTTTTTAAAAGGATTCTGAGAATTAGAAAACTCTTCTCCAAGTTTTCCATATTTCACAAAAGTTTCCCATTTAGAATTCTCCCCAGTTGGATCACTTTTATCTGGAACAAAATTTGAAAGCGAAACAACAGAATTATAATCTTGTAAATTTTCTAAATCATTAAAACCAGAAAACTCTTCAAATTTTGGATCTTCCAAAACTCCCATTCCAACAGATTTTTTCTTTCCAAAACCAGACTCAAAAGATTTTTTTAAATTTTCTTCAACTTCATATAATTCAAAATTTTCTTGATCTAAAATTTTTATAAAAAACACAATTCTCATATTTTTTACAAAATATCTTGGAGTTGTTGAAAAAAGTTTTTTTCCTTCAACTGCAATTCCACTTTCTCTGCTAATTTCTACCTGAGTTTTTAAATCTTCTTCAAAAAAATTTGGAATTTCTAATTTTTCAAAACATTCTTTTGCTTCTTCTAATTTTTTAGAAACAAGATACTTAAAAATCTCTAAATTTACAAATTTTTTCTTTTTTAACTCTTTTCCGTTTAGCTTATTTTTAATCCTCTCTAATTTCTCTTCATTTTTTTCAAAAGGAATATGTATCATAGGTTTTGGCAAGAAAATATCATTTTCATTTTCATAAAATCCATTTGAAATTGTAAAAATCGGTTTTTTTTCAAAATCTTGCAAAAATCCTTCTAAATCTTTTTCAGATAAATTTCTTGAAAGTTCCCACACAAAATGCCCAAAAATTGTATCACTATAAAAATCTGTAAGAAATCCAGATTTTGGAGAGAAAGATAGTTTATAAATTTTATTTGTCATTGGAATATTTTAATCCATCTGATTCTAAAATTTCTCCCAAAATTATACCATTTTGTTTTGCTTCTAAAACAGAATTTCTTAAAGATGCAGGATCTTTTTTTGAAATTATTACATCAGATCCAACAATTTTTAAATTCTTAGGAAGTTTTGTAAAACCAGATTCTGCAATAATCATCTTTCCTCGAACGATTTCAAGGTTTGGAAATGAATTTTCTGACATATTTCTATTTCCAGCACAATTCAAATCTCCACCTATTTCTTTTAAATTACTTATTATTGTTGCATTTTTTTGGTTTTTGTTTTCTTCATCTTTTCTTCTGAAAATTTTAATTAAAAATTGTATAATGTTTTTCATATTTAATAATTTAATCTTTTAAATCAATTTTAATTTATTTTAACTTTACACCAACCTAAATGATTTTTATTTTCATCTATAAATGCTGTATGAACATTTTGATTTGAATCATTTCTCGATCTTGGAGATTGTGCATCTGTAAATATTTTAAAATAACTTGTTCCACCAAATCCTAAATTTAATATAAATTCATCTTTTTTTAAATTTTGTAAATTAGTTTCAATTTTTTTTAAAGATTGATAAAAATGATTTTCAAAAACATTAAACCTATTTAATTTTAAAAAATTCTCTAATCCTTTTTTAGCTTTTTCTAACTCTTTACGATAATAATTTTTAGATTTTTCATTCAAATATAAAATTTGGTTTGAGATATCGTTTAAAACTTCAACTTCAAAAGACTCTCCTACTTTCAGATTTATTGCATAAACATCAATCCATTGATTGTTTCTTTTTCCTCTATTTAAAATTTCCACATTCATTTGACCTGCTTTTAAAAAACTATCTCTCATAATTATTTTTGAAAAAGCAGGGTTGTCGCTAGAGCTTCTTTTCTCTAAAATAGTCAAAAGTGCACCTTTCACACTACTTGCAGGAATATAAAAATTGCCATTTTGATTTGGAAACTCTTTTACTTCTAAATTGCCATTCAAATTTAGATTATTATATTTTCTCAAAAACATTTCTGAAACAGATATTTTAAAATCAGAAACATCGTCTAAATTTAAATTTTTGTTTCCAAAAAATTTGAAAAAATAATTTTGAATAGCTCTTACACTTTGATTTTTTCCAATTTCAAAATAACTATATTTTTTTAAAATTTTTTTATGATTTAATCTAAAAAATTGATTTTCTTTTTCTGTAACAATGTAATCAATTCCAAAAACAAGTTTATTTCCTGTAGAGATATGAATTGGTGTCAAAGTTTCAAATTGTAAAATAATTTTATTTTTCATTTTTTCTCAACTAATTCCAAAATTTCAACTGCACCATATCCACGACTTCCAGAACCTCCTAAATAATCATTTTTCAAAAGCTCAAAACCTTCTTTTATCAATTTTAGGCTTTTCTCCAAATCATCATCGGTTTCTCCTCGCAAAATTATCTCTATTTCAAATTGGACATCTTTCGGAACTCTTTCAATAAATCTTGGACCAGCTCCACTTGCTGTGCCAGTTAATCTATCGATACTAACCTCTGCTTTAATTTCATTTTCAATTTCTTCATTTTCATATTTTTTCTTCCATTCTTCTGTTAGATGTGCATCTCTGAAAATCACTTTTGTATATTTTTTGTTTTCGTTCTCTGTTTTATCTCCACCAGAACCAAAAACTTCAGCAACCTCTCCGGTTTTTGAAGGGTTACCATTTTTGAAAAGATTTTTTTCTATTTCTAAAAGCGATCTAATTTTTCCTTTCAAACTACTTCCAGGAATATATGGAAGTTTTGAAATTGGATCTTTTACAACATAGCTATCAATTCCTCCGATTTTAAACTGATCGTTTCCTGATCCAATATGAAGACCGGTTTTAACGATTAAAATTATTTTATAAATTTTTCTTTTCATAGTTTTAATTTAATCTCTTTTATATTTTGAAAAATAACCAACCAAAGAAAGCATATGCTGATAAAACATCTCTAAATTTTTTGAGAAATTTTCATCTTGAGATTTGGTAATTATATCAATTCTGTTTCTAAAAATTTCCTTAAATTCCTCTGAAGCTTCTTTTGAGTATTCAGAAAGAGCAAGAAGAATAAATAACTTCTGTTTAGCAGTTTCTATATTTCCATTTTTTCGAAAATTTTCATAAATTTTAACTATTTCATCATAAAATTTCCTAAGTTGATTATTTTTCATTCCAGATTTTGCAAGAATGCTTGCTAAATTATCAACATTTCCATAACCATCTGGAGATATAAGCCATTCAAAAATACCTTCTTCGTCAAAAAAACTATCGATTAAAAAATCTTTCATTTCAAAAAATATTTTTGTAATTAGTCTGTCTCCAAAATTTCTAGGAAAATTAAATCTTTTTTCTTTTAAATTTTCTTCTGATTCTAAAAGAATTTTAAATTTTCTATATTGACCATAAATTTCTGAAACATCTATTATATTACCTAATTTTTGAAAATATTCACAAATATTAAATTTTTGTAAATTTCTATCAATTCTTTCTAATATAATTTTATATTTATATTTCATTTTCTTAAATTTAATATTACAAATTTTAAAAGCGATAAAATATAATTATCTACAAAATTTTTTGATGAGATATCGGTTAATTGATTGCAAAAATCAAAAACTTCTTTTTGCAAAGAATCCTTTAATTCCCCTTGTCTGTTTTTAAACTCCCTTTCAATTTTGTAAGTTAAAATTGGGTGCCAAATCATTTTTCTAGAGTCTTTTTTCTTTCCTTTCTCTTCAGATTCTTTTTTTAAAATCATTAAATCATGCAAATCCCGTAGTATTCCAGAACTCATTTTTGGTTTATTTTCCAAATTTTTATCATAATTTTTTCTCCATACAATTACATTATTAGCTTCTTTTATAAAATCCCCCACTTCCTCATTTTTTATCACATCACCAAACAAAAATATACTTGCCTTATTTTTGGATTTATGAAAAAAATTAGAATTTTCTTTTAAGTTTGAAATATCTAATTTATCTTTCTTTGATTCTTTTTGATTTTTTTCCGAACTTTCTGCAACAAATTTTATTGGTGTAGAATGTTTAAATGGTGTCGCACTCCAAGAGATGTGAATTTCTGGATTATTGCAAACAAATTTTTCAAATTCTTTATTCAAGTCATCAATCAAATTTAAAAAAGTTTTAGTTTCATCCTTTTCTCCGTTTCTATCATTTTTAATTTCGTCATTATTTACAAAAAATGGAGAAATCAAAAACAGATCATCTCCACCTGCATAAATTGTGTAAGTTTTTGGATAATTTTCTTTTAGCCAAAAATTTAGATACTCTGAAAAGAAAGTTTTTAAAAGATCTGACATCTGAGTGATTCGAGAAAGTGTAAAAAGATCTCTATTTTGAAAATCTTGAGATTTTTCATTTATTGTCCCAGAACTATAATATTCTTTGTTGTCTTGAATCAATGTTTTTTCATTTTGAGACAAAAGATCTGTTTTTTCATCAACTCTTAATCCTTCTGCAAAAAGTAATCCCAAATTATCAATATCTCCACGAATAGCGATTAAAGGTTTTTCTTCTGCCAATTTTTCAAAATCAACAACTTCGTTTAATCCTTCTTTTGTTGTTAAAACATAATTTGCAACATTCAAAAACCTTGTATTTTGCAATTTTTTAATCTCTTCTCCTTCGCTGTTCTCATTTTTTCTTCCATCTTTTGCCTTTTCAAAAATTTTTTCACGATCTGGATTTATTAAAAGTCTTCTAAAGTTTTCTTTTTTTAAAAAAGAGATCTCAATTTTTTCATCAAATGAATAAAAAATTTCAAATTCATCTCTTACCATTTTTTCACCAAGGGAAATTTCTAAAAAACAATTTTCACAAATTTTCTTCTCTCCATTTTCCTCTTGAAGAGTTTTTGATAATTTCTTTGGTTTTTTACAGATTGGACATTTTATATTTTCAAAATCTTCAATATTTTTTTCAAATTCAAAATTTCCAACAAAAACATCTTGCCAAGAATTTTCATCCTTTATTAAACTTTCAAATTGATTATTTCTTTCGTCTTGCAAATTTTCTGAAATTGATTCAAAAATATCAAAAATATTTTCTTCGTCATCTTTTCCAGAAAAAGCATTTAATCCAAAATCTCTTGAATTCCAAATTGCAAAACGAAGTTCATAAAAATGTTTTTCTTTCAAAAAAAATTCAACTTTTTTTTTGATGTTTTTAATTAAATTATCAAAATTTTTTAAATCTGGAACAAGAATATAAAATTTCCCACCAGCTTGCATTAAAAGATTAGCTTCCGTCAAGCCAAATTCATGCAACACAACATCAGAAAAAATTTTCCCATAAATTTGAACCAAAGTACTTCTAGAGCGAAGTCTTTTTGCAACTTTCTCTCCTTCAATATCTGTAATAAATTTTTGAATTCCTAAAAAATCTCCAACTATAATTTTAAATTTAGTACATTCAATTTTTCTTTCTTTATCTTCCAATTTCCATTTATAAATACAATGAGAAATTGCAGAAACATCTTTAGAGTGTGTAAAAAGAGAGATATCAGTTTTTTCATTTCCTGTAAAATCTGGAATGCTCCAAGTGTAAGTTTTTAAAACTTCTAACAAAAAAGAAATGATATCTTCAAAATTTGTGAAAGTAGAAATTGATTCTAAAGATTTTAACAATTCTTCAAAAGAAAAATAATGAGTTTGTAAAATGTTATTTTTTTCTTTTGGAATAATTTTTGAAATTTCAAATTTTGATTGATCAAAAAATTTGGTTTCTAATTCACTTTGAAAATCTGGATGAATTTTTGTTTTTGAAAAAATTGAAGCCAAAAATCTATGAGAAAAATCTTTAAATTTCCCGTTCTCTGTTTCAACATATTGCAAATCTTCTCTTTCTGATGCATTTCCATGATCTGCAATCTTTATAATTTGAGTAAAAAGATCTAAATTTTTTTCTTTTGAGTGATGATTTTTAATTATTTCTAAAAATTTCGAAAAGTTTTCTTCTTTATCTTTATCTTCTAAAATTTTTTTAAAAGTTTCTTTTAAAGAATTTACAAAATCAACTCCAAAATCTGAGTGAGATTTTTGTTTCGTTTTCTCTGCTCGTTGTTTAAATTTTCCAATATCATGAAAAAGTGATCCAAGAATCAAAATTTTTTCATTAATATTCAACAAATTTGTATTTTTCGTTTCAATTTCTAAACATCTCTATTTTTTTTTGCAAATAAAAAAATAGAGATGTTTTTTACTAAATATATTTTATATTTTTATCTAAAAGATCCAAATTTAATTTAAAAGTGTTCTAAAATTTCTTATTACTTAATTTTTAAAAAATAAAAGATGTATATTAAAATTGCAAAATCCAAAAAATTAAAAGAAGTTCACTTTTTAAAAATAATTTAACACAATCTGAAAAAATAAAATATTTTATGCAAAAAAATTCCAATTTATGTTTTATTTGAGGTTAGTTTTTGAATAAAATTTACAAGATCTAAAAACTATTTTTCTAATTTTAATGCAAATTTATGAATGATGTTCCAAATTTCAACAATAAACTCTTCTGGTAAATCTAAACCTTTTCCCAAAGAAATTTTTGAATCCAAAACCTCTTTCCACCTTTTTTCATCAAGAGGTGGAAGATTTCTCTCTTTTTTAAATTTTCCAACTTTCAAAACAACCCTCATTCTTTCTGCCAAAAGTGAAATTATTGCAGAATCAATGAGATCAATTGATTTTCTAAAATCTTGCAAATCGTTCATATTAAAAATTTAATTTTAAAAAATTTTAACTATATATTTCTTACAAAAAAAATATTTTTAAAAAATTTATAGATCAAAAAGATTGGGATTTATCAACTTCAAATTCCTTCTTACCAACTTCTCTTTGATATTTTTGAAACTGAAAAATTGTTAGAATCAAAACAATAAATGTAACAAAATTTGTTGTCATCGCTGTTCCAATATATGAAAATCTTGGAATTAAAAATATATTCAAAATTATGCTAACCAAAACCCCAACAAAGGCTGGAAAAATCAAAAAATTCTGTTTTCCACGACTAACTAAAAGATAATTTAAAACACTTGTTGGAAAAGAAAAAATTGCAGAAATAACGAGCAAATTTAGTGCAGAAACCGATCCTGTTGCAACAAAATCTTTTCCAAAAATTCGAAAACTCTCTTTTTGAAAAAAACTTGGATCAGAATCTGTGTAGATATTTATGATATATTTTGAAGTTAAAAATGTGAACAAAACACCAACTATTGCAAGAATTGTCATTAAAAAAGAAACTTTTTTTGCAAGTTTGATTGCAGAAATTTTTGTTCCTGTTGCAAGAATTGGAAAAAAAGTTCCCATTAAAATTTGTGGAACAATTCCTGTAAATTCAACAATTCTAAAAGCTGGTCGATAAATTCCAACAGCTGTTTCTGATTTCAAAAAAGAGAGAATCACTGAATCTATTCTAAAATATGCTAAAGTA
This sequence comes from Candidatus Methylomirabilis sp., assembly GCA_020723005.1. Taxonomy (GTDB): domain Bacteria; phylum Patescibacteriota; class DYJS01; order DYJS01; family DYJS01; genus DYJS01. The sequence continues at coordinate 11,200 of DYJS01000004.1, forward strand.
AACATCATCGCAATTCCAAGTGGCAAAGCTTCAATCAAAAAATTTTTCCAAGATGTAAAATCAAAAATAATTTTTACCTTCATCTCTTGCTGAACAAAAAACCAAGAAATTGCCAGTGTCACAATATCTCCAATCGTAACAATAAAAATTAAAATCTCTAAACTCCAATTCAAATTTATTCCAACAATTGTCAAAATAAGCTCTGCAAACCTTCCAACCGTTTCCCCAAAAACAAGTTTCCAAAGTTTAAAATCTACTTGAAAATTTGATGAAAAAACCTGATTAACATCTCCTGCTAATTGTCCAAAAATTAAAATTAGGATTGACCATTTAATATGCTCATTGTATGGTGTAAAAATCATCAAAAAAAGTGCAAAAATATAAACTACACTTCCAGAAAAAATTCTAAAACCAAGAAAGTTTCCAAAAACATTTTCTCGTTCGTTTTGAGTTTTAGCTTGTGCCATCATACGAACAAGAATCAGATAAATTCCAAAATCCAAAATTGTTGCAAAAGTCCAAAGATAAATTTTTGGGATTTCATATTCCCCACTCCCTGAAGCCCCTAAACCACTCGCAACAACTCTAGCTGTTAACAAAACAAGAACCACTCCAAAAATTCTACCAACAAGATGAATAATCGCATTTGAATAAACTTTTTTGGACAAAAAAGTGATAAAATCAAAACAAAACTAAAAAATAAAATTCTATTGTAAAATTCCAAAAAATATTTAGTTTAAAAAAACAATTTCTAAAAAAGAATAAATATATTTTAAAAAAATTTTTATGAATAATGAAGGAATCCTGCCATAAATAATAAATCTTTGTTCATTCTTGAATTTGTTCGTGAAGTATACACACTATAAGACCAAACAACAATCTAATCTGATTTATTTCCCTATACAAAAGTTATGAAAAACTGAATCCAAAATATCTGGTTTAAATTTTTCACCTAAAAGCTCTGAAATTTCATCTAATGCAATTTTCAAGTTTTCTGCAATTAGTTCAAGATTTTTCTCTTTTTTTGCAAGATTTAAAGATGAAAAAATTTCAAAAAGCTTCTCTTTTTGTCTCTCTGTGGAAACAATTATACTTTCTTCAGAAATTTTATCTTCTCCAATCAATTTTTCATAAATTTTTCTTTTGAGATCTTCTATATTTTTTTGAAATTTTACAGAGATCAAAGAAATAGAATTTTTTGAAAATTTTTTCTCTTCAAAAAATTTTTCAACATCTTTTTTAAAAGAAAAATCTTCATTGTCTATTTTATTTATGACGAATATAAAGTTTTTTATTGAAAGTTTTAAAGTTTCAAAAATTTTCATAGAGTCTAAAAAATTTTCTTGATCCAAAACCCAAAGCACAACATCAGAAAAACTAATCTCTTCTTTTGATTTTGCAATTCCAAAGTTTTCAATTGGATCGGAAGAATTTTCATTTATTCCTGCTGTATCAACCAAAATTATTGGAAGTCCAAAAAGATCAATTTTTGATTCAATCGTATCTCTCGTTGTTCCCGGAATGTTCGTAACAATCGCTTTTTCCTTTCCAACAAAAAAATTGAAAAGTGAAGATTTTCCAGAATTTGGAAGGCCTGCCAAAACAACTTTCGCACCTTGTTCCAAAATTTTTCCAATTTTATATGTAGAAATTGTTTTTTCAATCTCTTCTAAAACTTCTTCCAAAATTTTTTTGTTTTCTGGAAGATCAAAAATTGGCAAATCGTCTTTATCATAAAAATCTAAATTAGCTTCAACCTCTGCTAAAAACTTTGTAATAATTTTTTTCCACTCAAAAATTTTTTTTGAAAAACCACCTGATAAATTTTCCAAAGATTTTTTTGTTGCAAAATTAGTTGTTGAATGAATGAGATTTGCAACAGATTCTGCTTGAACAAGATCTATTTTTCCATTTAAAAAAGCTCGTTTAGTAAATTCTCCGGGCTCTGCAATTCTTGCTCCTTTTGAAATTAAAAGAGATAAAATTCTATTTAAAATTATTGTGTTTCCATGAACCTGAAATTCAACCAAATCTTCTCCCGTATAACTTTTAGGAGATACAAAAAAAATTATTATTCCAGTTTCTACTTTTTCACTTTTATCAAAAATATCTGAAATGTGAGCAAATCTTGGTTTTATATCTTTTATTTTTGTAATGCTTTTTGCAATTTTAAAAGAAAGATTTCCTGAAATTCTAACAATTCCAATTCCAGAAGTTCCAATTGGTGTAGAAATTGCACAAATTGTATCTGATAAAAAACTTTTTATAAAATTTTTTTACAAAGTTTTTCTAAAGATTTTTTTAAAAAAATAAAAGGTGCTTTTTAAAAACTCTACAATTTTTATTTTTAAAATCATATTGAAAAGTTTAATATATCTCTTAGATAAAGTTTGGAAAAAGATATATGGAGAAATCGAAAATTACAAAACAATCTGAAAATTTTTCTGAGTGGTATTTAGATGTTGTTCGTGAAGCTGGACTTTCTGAAAATTCTGAAGTTCGTGGTTGTGGAATTATCAAGCCATACGGATTTAAAATTTGGGAGTTGATTAAAAAATTTTTATCACAAGAGATTGAAGCAACAGGTGTGGAAAATGTTTATTTTCCATCACTTGTTCCAATGGAAAATTTTGAAAAAGAGAAAAATCATGTTGAAGGATTTTCACCAGAACTTGCTGTTGTAACACATGGTGGTGGAGAAAAACTTGAAAAACCTTTCGCTGTTCGTCCAACTTCCGAAGCTGCAATGTATGGAGCATATGCTCGTTGGATTAAGTCTTATAGAGATTTACCTTTAAGACTTAATCAATGGAACAATGTTATTCGTTGGGAAAAAAGACCTAGACCATTTTTGAGATGGAGTGAATTTTTATGGCAAGAGGGACACACAGTTTTTGAAACAGAGGAGGAAGCAAAAAAAGAGATGTGGCAGATGCTCGATATTTATGCAAAAGTTTGTGAAAATTATTTATGTTTGCCAGTTTTGAAAGGAAGGAAATCTGAAAATGAAAAATTTGCTGGTGCGGTCATCACATCTACAATTGAATCTATGGCGAAAGATGGAAAATCAATTCAAGCAGGAACTTCTCACTATCTTGGTCAAAATTTTTCAAAAGTTTTCGGAGTAAAATTTTTAGATCGTAAAGGGAAAGAGCAATTTGCTCATCAAAATTCTTGGGGTGCTTCTTGGAGACTTGTTGGATCTGTGATTATGGGACATGGAGACGATCATGGACTTCGACTTCCAACTCCAATAGCTCCAATACAAATTGTGATTTTACCAATTTATCGCACTGATGAAAATTTGGAAGAATTAGAATCAGCAGGACAACTTTCACAAAAAGTATCAGTTATGGATTTTTATATCAATGGATTAAAAGTTTTTGAAAATTTACAAAAAAATTATCGTGTAAAGATTGACGAAAGAATGGATTTGAGACCGGGATTTAAATTTAATGAATGGGAATTAAAAGGTGTTCCAATTCGTGTTGAAATTGGAGTCAAAGAAGTTGAGAGCAAAACTGCTATAATTTTTAGAAGAGATACAATGCAAAGAAAAATTGTACAGATTGAAAACTTGGAAGATGAGATAAAACTTGCAATTGAAGCACACGATAAGAATCTCTTTTTACAAGCATTGGCATTTCGAGAACAACATACTTTTCGAATTGAAAATTTTTCTGACTTTGAAATTGGAGTAAAAAAAGATATTGCTGGATATTTTGATGTTTCTTGGTGTGAAGATCCAAATTGTGAAAAAGAGATTAAAGAAAAAACTTCAGCAGTTAGTAGAGTTTTACCAACCAAAAATGAAAATAAATTACCAAAAAATTCAAAATGTTTTCACTGCGGAAAACCTGCAAAACATGATTGGATTTTTGCAAGAAGTTATTAATTCGCTAAAACTAAATTTTTACTTAATATATGAACTGTATCAGGGTATTTACCTTTTTTAATAAATATATAAAAATAAAAAATTTTATTTTTTAATTAATTATAAAAAACTTTATAAGAATTCATATTTTTTAGTTTATATTCTAACATTTTTAACATTTCTTCAGTGTTGAAAAATAAAAAAAGACAAGAGTTGTTTGTCATGGTGAGCCTGTCGAACCATAAACCACAACAAAAATCCTTGACAGGCTCAGGATGACAAAAGAAAAGATTTTAAGAAAAACATAGAAACAAAAATTTTTGTTCCTCACGAGAGATGAAAAGGTTCAAGTCAAAAAACTTGAACCCGCGGAAGAATTATCCTATATTCACACTTCCACTATTAACTTCTAAATTCAAAGAATTTAATGGTTCTTCTTTTCCAAAATATCCTTTCAAGGATTGTTCTCCACCGTTACGGCTACCAATTGATATTACATTTCCACCATTTCTAATATAAACACTATTCCCAGAAGATTTTTGACCTTTTTCATCACTTTCTTCTAAGGTAGTGAAACCAGACTTTGGTTTTTCCATATTTCCAGATCTTACTCTTACATATATTGTAGCACCTTCAATACTTTTAACCCTTATGCTTCCACTATTGCAAATTATGTTTGAGTAATTTTCTATTTGTAATTCATCAATTCTCACACTGCCACTATTTGTTCTAATTCTAATTGAACCTTTTACTGAATCAATATCAATATTTCCACTCTTAACACGAGCATCTAGTTCACCCTCAACTCTTCCAATTGTTAAATCTCCGCTATTTTGATCAACCTCCAAAGAACCAATAATTTCTCCAACTTCAATATCTCCAGAATTTCCAGAAAATCTAACATTGCCTCGCAATTTTTCAACCCTAGTTTCTCCAGATTCATTTCTTAAAATTGTTCTTATATCTTTTTCTGGAACTTGAACTATTGTTTCAGTTGTTTTTGAACAACCAGTTTCTCCATCGGAATTTGGATTTACTTTTTTTCCGTTTATCCAAACTTCATCATTTGTAATTGAACTATTATTATTCAAAAAATTACTTATTACAACATTTCCTTTGCCAACAATAATTACAGAACTTTCAGAAACACCTGATGATTTAGATTTTGCAACAACCCTGTTTCCATCGTATTCAAGAGTATCAAAACCAGAGCCGTTTTCGTTTTTTACTTCAGAGTCTTTTCCTTCAATAATTGTTCTTGCAATAATTTTTGGTTTGCCTTCTGTTATTTCTACAACAATACTTCCTCCAGATGACTCAACCAAAACTTCTTGCAATTTTTCTGGATCAAGTTCGATGATTTCTTCGATTATTCTTTTCCCTTTCTCGTCTTTAACTACTCTCTCTCTCTCTCGATTTGTCTTGTTCTTGTATTTTGTTTAGCATTTTTTTAATTTAATTATTAAAATTTTAATTTTTAAAAACTACTTTTCTTGACCAATCCTCATTCTCTCTTCAATTTCCATCTCAACCAATTCACGAGGACGACCATATTTTAATTTTGAAAGTTCTTTGATTAGTTGTCCTAATTTTTCATTTCTTGGAGCACGAATCGGCACAGTTTCCATTGAAAAAGGCTCTCCATTCTGTCCATCAATCATCAAACGAACAAAAGCATTTCTATTTGGAAGTTGTGAAATATCATTTTTATCAAAAACTTTTGGAAAAAGTTTTTCAAGTGCTTCAGAATCTTCAATTCCTGTTCTAAAAACACAGACTGTTCCAACATTTCCAAGCACAGCATCTTTAACTTTTTCTGGAAGTTGTTTGACATACTGATGTCCCATCGTAAGAGAAAGTTTATACTTTCTTGCTTCAGACAAAATCTCTGCAAAACTATCATTTGCAAAATTTTGAAACTCATCTGCATATAAAAACATTGGGATTCTTGCTTCTTGTCCCATTTTTGCTCTTTGAAATGCTGCTGCTTTTAATTTTGAAACAATAATTTGACCAAGAAGAGAAGAGTTAAAAACTCCTATTTTTCCTTTTGAAAGGTTACAAATTAAAATTTTTCCATTTTGCATAACATCCATAAAATCAAAACTACTCTTGCTTTGTCCAATAATATTTCTCATCTGTGGAGCTGTGATGAAACGACCAAATTTTGAAATTATGTATGAAAGTCTTTCACCTTTAGAATTCCCAGAAGAGTTTTTCATTTCAACAAAAAAATAATCACGAACAGAAAAATTTTTTGATTTCTTTGCAATTGCCTCTGCGAATTTTTCATCTGCTTGCATTCTTGGCATCTCAACCAAAGTTCTTGTCGTGGATTCATCATCCATTAAAGCAAGCATACAATTACGAACAGAATGCTCAAAAATTGGTCCCATAGTTTCTGCATCAAAAAGTTGAAACAAAATATTCACAAATTCCTGAGTTAACATATCTTTTTCATCATCATCGTGTGGTTCCATAATGTTTAGACCCATTGGACGAGAAAAATCACCGGGATCAAAATATATCACATCTTCTGCCCTCTCTTTTGGAATATAATTTAAAATATCTTCTGCATCTTCTCCGTGTGGATCAAGAAAACAAACTCCGTTTCCTTGCAAAATATCAGAGATTATCATCTGCTTTTGAAAATAAGTTTTTCCAACACCAGTTTGTCCAATAATATATATATGACGAAAACGATCTTCTTGTTTAATTCTAACATCTTTTTTTACTCCACGAAAATTTGTAACACCCATCAATGTTCCTTCTGTTGGAAGATTTGGAGGAGCTTGAGCTTTTTTAGAAGGAAGCCAACGAATATCTGGAACTGTGCAATATTTGTTTGGTAAATGAAAAATTGTCGAAATCTCTTCAGTATTTAAAATACTTCTATCTTCCAAGTTTGTTCCAAGAACTGGAAATTTTCTTAAAACAAAATCTGTAATCAATTTCGGAGAAGAAGATCTTCGTTTTTTAAATTTATTAAATTCTGGATGTTCAAATTGTGTAAAAACTCCAATCACATTTTCTAATCTATGTTTTGCATTTTCTTTGCTTTCACTAACAATTGCAATTCTGATAATTGAATCAAAACCAAGTTTTGTTGTTTTCTCTGCAATCGCCTTAATTCTTTCTTGATCCATAGGAGTAATCTCTCTTTTTTCTTGTTTTTCTTCTTGTTCTTTCTGAGATCTTTTTTGTTCATTTCTTTGTGCTTGTTCTGGACTAACACTATCACCAAAAGAACTAAAAATTTCAGACAATCCATCAGCAACTCCTTTCATAACCTTTTGACCAAAAGTATCTTTTTTCTCTTCTCCTTTTTGAATTGATTTGATTTTTGCTTTTGCTTGATTTCTCCACTCTTCACTAGAAACTGGCTGAATCAAAATCTGAATCACCCCAGCTTCTGTTCCTTTCATTTTACTAATTGCAGTTGTTATTGAATTTAAAGGATCATAATCTAAAGTTTTGTAAGTTTTAATTGGAAGCAAGCTATTTTTCTCTGTCACAAGCTCAGCACATTCAACAAATCCTTCAGAATCAAAAATTTTATGATCTTCTAAAATCTCTTCAATTGATGCATCAGACCAAACAGAATGAATCTGTCTCTCTAAAAAAGTTCTATATTTCCTTTGAATTGCAAAATAAAAATATATCTGTTCGTTTTGAGAAACAATCTCCATAGAAAGGGACGGAACCGATTTGCCCATAAATTTTTCAAACCAACCAAATTTTTTATACATACTCCAAACATTCGCAAAAAAAGGTTCAACACCACCAAGCATAGTTTTTAAATCTAATCTTTTTTCCTCTTCATTGATCACCTCTCTTGGAACTTTAATTCTCAAAATTGAAAGATTTAACGAAGATTCAATGTCTTGTTTTCCAGTTTGAATATTTTTGAAAATTGAAATTCCAAAAAAAATAATCAAGAAAAAAAGAATGGCAGATAATGTAACATCAATTACATTAAGTTTTAAAATTCCAATAGACCAAAATGTTGTAAAAAATATATTCATAAATTCTTTTCTTTTCTTTTCTTTTTTCTAAGTCTTTCTTGTAAGATTAAGAAAATTTTGCAAATTGTAAAGAAGATATTTTTGTTTTTTTCACTTTTTATAGCAAATTTTGTAATTCTTAAAAAACCAGATCTTCAAACTGATGTAATAATAATTCCATTTTTAATATTTTTTTATTCTTCCATAAAAAATGATCTCACCATTTTTTTGCTCGGATCAATCTTTTTTCTTTTTTTCTATGAAATATCTCCAATCAATCATCAAGAAATTTTTATTATTTTTATATCTCTTCTTTTTCTACACTTTGTAAATCTTCAAATTGTAAAAAGTGATTTTATGATTTTTTGGAAAAATTTATCTCCTGCAATCTTTTTTTTATTATCAAATTTATATTTAACTCATTTTTTCCCAAATTTTTTAATTTCACTTTTCATATTTATCTCTTTTTTAGATTTTGAATAAAAAATTTCAATTTTTTATAATTTGCAAAAAAATTTCTAAAATAAATTTACTTTTCAAAAAATAATTTTTTAAAAATTGAGAACTTAAAAATCTATTTTATAAAACTTTCCAAACCTTTTCCGTTCAAAATTTTGCTTTGAAAACCTGCAAAAGTTGGAGAAATCAAAATTTTATCAAAGCTGTTCTCTCTACAAATTTTTTTGGATTTCTCCATTGCATCCAAAAAATTTTCAGCAAATAAAAAATTTTTATTTGTTGAATTAAAATTTTTCATATTCTCTAAAATTTTTGAAAGTTTAATAGATCCACTCCCAGAAAGAAAAATTACAAAAATTTCAAAATCCAAAATCTTTTTTGCTAAACTCTCCAAATTTGCATTTTTTTCATCCCCACCACAAATCAAAAGAGATCTTCCAATCGATTCAATTGCTTTTTCTGTAGAATCTGGAGTTCTGGAAATCAAATTATTAAAAATTGTTAAAAATCCAGAAATGTGAGAATTTTGAACTTTTTCCAAAGAACAAAAACTTGATTTTAATTCTTCTGGAGAATAAAAGATATCAAACTCATCAAGATAACCAAAAATTTGCAAACGATTTTCCGGTGGTTTTAAGGTTTTTATCCAATTTGAAATTTTTGAAAAATCTAACTCCAAAAAAGGAATCGCTGAAGCAATTGTTGCCAAAAGGTTAAGTTGATTAAAAATTCCAACAAGATTTAAATCACAAACACTTCCAATAATTTTTTCTTCACCTTGCAGATTTCTCAAAGTAATCATATTTCCATTCAAAAAAACACCCGGAAATTTTTCAAAACGATAATATGAAAAATAGATTTTTTTTGCAGAAAATTTTTCAAACCTCTCACGAATAAATTTATCGTCAAAATTTAAAACCAAAAAATCATCTTTAGTTTGAAATTTTGCAATATTTTCTTTCCACGAAACATAATTTTCAAAAGTTTTTGTTTCGTCCAGATGATCTTCAGAAATGTTTGAAACAACAGCGACATTTGGAGATTTATCTAAAAATTGCAATTTTCTGTGAGAAAGTTCCAAAACCTCAAAATCAAAGCTATTTTTCAAATTTTGAATTTCTAATTTTGAACTTGATCTATTAAAAAATTTTTTTCCTTGATTTAGATTAAAATTTTCAAAAATTTTTGGTAGCATCTGCTCACCACCACGATCGTTTCCACTAGACAAAACCTTTTTTCCAAAAGTTTCAAAAAGTGATGTTATCCATCTTTTGATTGTTGTTTTTCCATTTGTTCCTGTGATTCCAATGATTGGATTTTTAAAAAATTCAAAATAAAAATCATCAATAATTTTAAATGGAATTTTCCTATTTTGATTTTCTTCTATAGTTTTGATTTTACTCCTTTGAAGTGTTCTTTTTTGTTTTTCAAAAGATTTATTTTTAAATTCAAAAAATTTATCCCTTTCAGCATCAATCAATTTTTGATTTTCAGAATAAAGGCGAAAACTTTGCGGAACAACAATCAGATCAGCATTCTCAATTTTAGATAAATAATTTTTTCCAAGTAAAAGTGTAAATTTTGAAATTTTTTGAAATTTCTCAACCCTCTCCTTTGCAGAAATTCCTGTGTGATATTCATGAAAAGCTCTTTTAAAATCTTCTCCCTCTCGAAAATCATGAAGAAAGATTTTTGCACCAAGAGATGAAAGAAAAATTGCTGATGCAACTCCTTCTGTTCCTGCTCCAGATACAATATGAATTTTTTTACCTTTAAACACTTTTTTTATTTAACTATTCTAACAAAAAATCATCCAAATATTTCAATAACAATTCTAATAAAATTAGAAAAATTTTTGTTTTCTAGGAAAAAATCTATCTACAAAACTGAAATTCCTCTCTAAACAAAAACTAGAGATGTAAATTTAATTATAGAATGGATATTTTTCTTGATATAAAAAATTTTAATTTTCTTCTTATTTTCCAAAAATTTCACTATTCAAAATTTTTCTAAATCAAAATTTTTAAAATTCTATAAAAATTGCAAAATTCTTGATTTAAAAAATTTTTTATTTAGTTGAAAAATGTACGAAAATATTCCGCGGTAGCTCAGTGGTAGAGCAGGTGGCTGTTAACCACTTGGTCGTAGGTTCAAGCCCTACCCGCGGAGCATCAGTTTTTTTAATTTAAAAATTTTAAATTTTATTTTTGAAATTCTGAATTTGGGATCATAGCTCAGCTTGGTTAGAGCGTCTGCCTGTCACGCAGAAGGTCGCGGGTTCGAGCCCCGTTGGTCCCGCAAAATTTTTGAACTTAAACTCATAAAATTTTAATTTTAATTCTGTTGTAAGAAAATTTTTAAAAAACATACAAACACCTTAAGAAACTAAATAAAATTAAAATTTTGCAACCTATAGATTTTAAATTCAAAAAATAAGAGAGCGATTTTGTAATTTCTTAAAGCTTTAATTTTTAAAAAATCTCTTCAAGCTCCAAAAGCGATTTTATTTTTGTTCCAGAAAAATTTTTATCTTCAGCTCTGTCAATTAAAATTGGAAACAGATTTTTTGTTTTTTGCAGAGCTTCACAAACATTAATTCTGTCATCAATTACAATGTAATTTCCAGAAATTTTATCCAAATTTTTTAAATCAAGTTTTCTTCTAAAAATAAAGATTTTTGATTTGTCAAAAAATCTATAAATTCCAGTTTTCTTCAGTTTATCAAGTTGAAAATACTTAAAACCTTCAGAAAAAATTCCAAAATTTTTAAATTTTTTAAGTTTCAAAAAATCTTCATAAATATAGCTTTTATTAAAAATATCGTCCCTTACTTTTTTAAGAAACAAGAACTCTTTATCAAATTTTTTTGATAAAATTTTTAAAAAAGTGTTTGAATTAAAATCAGAACTACTTTTTAAAGAGCTAACATAATTTTTCTCTTCCAAATTTATATTTTCAAAGCTTGTTTTTAGAATTTTTGAAAGTTTTTCGTTTATATCTTTTGCAAACCTATTTCTATCAAAAATCGTTAAATCAATATCAAATAAAATCCCATCTAACTTTTTAAATAGAATTTTTCGTCTTAAAGTTTTCAAGCCAGAAAAATTTATTTTAAGAATATTATTTCTCTTCTCTTTCTTCCTCTTCTAAATCTAAAAGTGGAGTGAGAAGATCTGCTTTGCCAGAAAGATTTCCACTTTCGTCAATAGTTTCAACATTAAGCTCAACTCCACACAAAATTCCAGCCAAACGAATATTTTGACCACCTCGTCCAATTGTGAGTGCTAACTGACTTTCTGGAACAAAAATTTTTGCAGAGAATTTATCTTCAGAGATCTCTATTTTTGAAACTTTGGCAGGAGAAAGTGCATTTCTAATGTAATCTTCCAAAGATTCAGAAAACAAAACTAAATCTAATTTTTCTTCACCTAATTCATCACTAACAGCACGAACACGAACTCCTCTTTGACCAACAAAAGTTCCAACAGGATCAATTCCTTCTTGAAGAGAACGAACAGAAACCTTTGTTCTTCTTCCAGGCTCTCTTGCAATTTTCACAATTTCTACAGATTTTTCTGAAAGTTCTGGAACTTCTAGCTCAAAAAGTTTTTGAATAAAATCAGTGCTACTTCTAGTCACAACTATTTGTTCTCCAGAACCACTTGCTTCAAGATCAATTTTTTCAATTAAAAATCTAAGTCTTTGACCTGTATAGTATCTCTCTCCTTTGATTTGGCCTTCATATTTTAAAATACATTGTCCTTGATCTAAGGTGATAATTACTCCCTTTCTATCAACTTCATAAACAACTCCGCTCATAATCTCTCCTACTTTGTCTTGATATGCAAGTGCAACAAGTTCTCTTTCTGCTTCGTGAAGTTTTTGCTCAATAACCTGTTTTGCAACCTGACTCGCAACTCGTCCGTATCCTGCTTCTGGTGTTTCTTCAACACGAATAAAATCTCCAAGTTTTGCATTTGAAGAAATTGCTTTTGCAAGTATCAAAGGAATTTCAACATTCTCATCTTCTGGAAAATTTACAACTTTTTTAAAAACAAAAACTCTAAAAATTTTTGTTTTTTCATCAATTTCAACCTCAACCTTTTGATTGACAGAACCATAATCTTTTCTAAAAGCTGCCGCAATTCCTTCACGAACTGCATTTTCAACCTTTTCTTTTGGCAAACCTTTCTCGAGTGCCATCTGCTCAATGATTTCTAAAAAATTATCCTGCATTATTTTAAATTATTTAATTGGAAACTAAAAATTTAAGCTTTTTTGGCAAGTGATTTTATTTTTTATCTAATTTATCTTTTTTTATAACTTTAGATTTTTTAACATTTTTTTCGATTATATCTTTCTTCTCTTTATTTTTGTTGGAAACTTTTTCACTTTTATCAATTTTTTTATCTTTCTCTTCCTTTTTCACAATCTCTTTCTTGCTTGAAATTTTTATTTTTTTATCTTCCTGCTTTTTTTCGAAAACTTCCTCTTCTTTTCCTCTCTCAGAACTCTCTTTTTCTAAAGTATTATCATTATGAAAATTCTTAATTTCTTTATCTTCTTCTAAAACATCATCCATAAAAACAATGGAGGAAGAATCGTCTTTTGTTTTTTTCTTTTTTTGAATAAAATTATTTTTTTGAACAATAAGCTGAAACCAAATAACAAGAATTACAACCGAAACTAAAAATGTGTATGGTGTGATTGAAAAAATTTTAGAAGCAAAATCTTCAGAATTATAATTTTTTAAAACTTCAACTACTTTTGGTGTTGAAATTGAAAATGTAAAAAATATAAAAGGTGATTGAAAAACCCAACCTATCAATTTCAAAAATCCTCTTTTTACTTTTGTTTGCCAAAAAATCATCAAAAAGAAAACGATCATTTGGCCATAAAAATTTTTTATAAATCCATAATAAAAAAGTGTTTTTGGAAATTTTAAAATCTCTTTAATTGTAATTTTTTCCGTTCCAATAAAATCTGATTTTGAAGATTTAAAAAATATATTTTCAGATTCATCTGCATAAAATTTTCCTTCAAATTTTTGAACCCAAACTTCTGAAGTGCTGATTTTTTTTGAAGTGTTAGAAAATTCAGATGAATTAAATAAATCTGAAAATGTATTAATAAAATTTTTATCTTGAGCATCTAAAAAATTATCTGAAACTGAAATAATTACTGAATTTATGTAATCATTTGAATTGTCTGAAAATCTTTCAATTCCAAAATTTACATATTCTTGTGATAAAACTTTTGGAAGTTCAATTTTTATCAAACCATCATTTTCACCATTATTAGAATATTCTCCTACAAAAATTTTTTCTCCATCTTGAATTTTCATTTTTAATACAGAAGAAAAATTCTCATTTTCAATTTTTTTATCTTCAAAAAATTTTTCAACTTCTTCGTTTGTTGACAGAACAAATTGATTTGTTCTCATAGATATTTTTGAATTTTCTTTCTTTGAAACTGAAAAACCGGTTGGAAAAGATTTAATGATTTTATTTATATTGAAATTTTCTTTTTCTTGAATTTTAGATTCAAATTTTGAAAATAAATTTGTTTCTGTTGTTGAGAATTCTGATTTATAGGTTGTAAAAACAAAAAAATCACCATAAAATTTTTCATCAAAATATACAAATTCTGAAACTGAATTTTCTATTTTATTTATCAAAACTTCATTTTTTTTAGGGGAAAAAACTTTATCTTCATTCATTGCAACACTTGATGCAAAAACTTTGTTTGAACTAACAAGAAAAAAAATCCCAAAAAAAATAAATAATTTTTTCATTGTAAAAATTTAAAAATCTTTGAGCCAAGATGGAGAATCGAACTCCAGACCCAATGCTTACGAAGCACTTGCTCTACCAACTGAGCTATCTCGGCTTCATCAATTCAATAAACTCTCTAAAACTTTACAATAAAAAATACAAGAAAGTTAGAATTTTTTATTAAATTGAAAAATAAAACTATTAAAAAATTATAATTTTTGTAAAAAAATTTAAGAAAATTTAATCTTTCAAAAACTTTTTTTAAATTAAAATTGTTTTTATTTAAATTTTTCTATAGTTTATTTTTGAATTTCTAATCAAGTATGGAAGAGGAAACATTTGGCATAATTCCAGTTTTTATTGATAAAAATATACCATATTTTTTGATTGTAAAATTAATTGCGGGGCATTGGGCTTTTTCAAAAGGTCATATAGAGGAAGGAGAAACAGAAATTCAAGCCGGAAAAAGAGAACTTTTTGAAGAAGTTGGAATAAAAAAATGCAAAGTTTTAAATAAAATTTTCTTTAAAGAAAGTTTTTCTTACAAAAAACAAGGATCTTTTATCACAAAAAATGTAAAATACTTTCTAGGTTTTGTTAAAAATAAAAATGTAAAAATAGATGGCAGAGAAGTTGTTGATTTTGAATGGCTAACGTTTAGAGATGCATTAAAAAGAATAACATTTTCTCAAGCAAAAAATGTTCTAAAAGAGGTAAACAAATTTTTAAAATTAAACAAAACAGAGATTTTTAAAAATGAAAAATAAAAAAATAAACTTTGTTTTAAATTTTATTATATCTATTTTTGTATTTTTATACTTTTTTTCCTTTTTTATTGTTTTGAAAAAAGAGAAAAATTTTCAAAATTTAAAAATAAAAAACATTGACTCTATAAAAACATATAACTACTCACCCCTACAAGATTCATTAAACTTTTTTTCTGAATACGAGAAAAATAAAGAAAAATTAAATTTTACAATTTTTTCAGACCTCTCTTTGAAAAAAATCGACGAAAATCATTTTGAGATAATTGGAAGCGAAAAATTCCTTGAAAATTTAAAAAAAATAGAAAAAATAAACTTTTTTTTAAAAAAAATTATTCCAGCATCAACTTCAATTTTTGAATCTTTTCCATTTAAAAATTATTTTTTATCAGAAAAAAATTTAGAAAATTATTATAAAATTTTACCAAAAATTGAAAAAATCTCAGATGAATTTGGAAATTTTAATTATGGAATTGAAAAAATTTTTAATAATTTTGAAATTCTTCTACTTTTTCAAAATCCACTCGAAGCAAGACCCACAGGTGGTTTTATTGGTAGTTATGCATATATTAAAATTGAAAATAAAATTATTGAAATTATTGAAGTTCGTTCTAGCTATGCAATAGAAGACTATAGAAAAATTGTTGAACCACCAAGCCAAATAAAAAAAGTTTATCCAAATTGGACCTTTCGTGATTCAAATTTCTTTTTTTCTTTCGAAGAGTCTGCCAAAAAAGCAATTGAATTTTTTGGAAGAGATATTGATTCCGTTGTTTTTATCAATCCAACTTTTTTACAAATTTTTATTGAAGAGTTTGGAGATTTAAAGATTAAAGATCAAAATTTAATAATAAACAAAAAAAATATTTTTACAGGACTTGGATTTTTTGGAGAAGCAGAACATAGGAAAAATGGTTTTTATAGTGAAAATTCAAAAAATTTTCTTGGAGAAATTTTTTCAGAAATTATCAAAAAAACCTCTCAAAAAAATAATTTTTTTGAAGATAAAAATTTTTTAAATAAAATTTTAGCATCACTTTACAAAAGAGATCTTGTTTTCTATTTTTCAGATAAAAAATTAAATTCATTAGCAAAATATCTCAGAATAGATGGAGATTTACCAAATTATGATGAAAATTATTTTTCTTATATTGAAGCAAATCTTAGTGGCAGTAAATCGAGCTGGAACATAAAAAAAGATATTTCAATAAATATTAGTGAAGATTTTTCAAAATACGAAATTGAAATAAAATTTTTTCACACAGGAAATCAAAATTTTTTAGATGGTGATTACAATGGATTTTTTAAATTTTTTATACCACAAAACACAAAAGATATTATTTTATCTGGATTTGACGATCCTCCAAGTATTGTTAAAACAGAAAAAATTGTTAAAAGCGTTGAAAATCAAAGATTTTTTGCTGGTGGATGGATAAAATTAAAGCCAAACGAAGAAAAAATTGTAAAAATAAAATATCAATTAAATTCAGCTGAAAACTATTTTATATTTTTTCCACAATCTGGAGCAAGAAACCAAACACTAAAAATACTTTTAAACGGAAATGTTGAAAAAATATTACAAGATCCTGTTTTGCAAGTAAAAATTATAAAAGAAAAAAAGAATTGAAAATCTTTTTTCAGAAATAAGTTTTTCAAAAATTATTAAAAATTTTTACTAATAATTTAAACAATCTTAAATAATAAAAAATTTTAAAAAATTAACTAAAAATCCAAAATTTTTCAAAGAAATTAAATTAAACAAATTTTTTAACTTTTTTACTATTCAATAATTTTTTCCAAAAAGAATGGAACTTATTTTATTTTTAATTTTTTCAATAGATCTAAAAAATATCATTTTTGTTGCACTTTCGCTTTTCTGAATCATTTTAGATGCCTCTTTAAAAGTGAGTTTTTCCAAAATTTTTAATTCAACAACAGATTTTTCAATATAATTTAATGATTCCGAAATTACATTTTTTAAAAAATCAAAATCCATATTTTCAAAAATATTATCTTCATTTTCAAAAATTGGTTCAAAAATTGAATCTGAAATATGAAATGTATTTTTTTTAGTTCTAAAATAATCAATTAAAGCAGAATTTGCTGTTTTGAAAAGATAACCTCTATTTAATTTTTTATTTCTCAAAACTTTTAAAAATGTTTCTTGACACAGATCTAAAGAATCGTTTTCCGATCCTGTTCTTAAAAAAAAGTATCTATAAATTGAATTTATATTTTCTATATAAAAATTTTCAAAATCAAAATCCATCTTTTTCAAAATCTTTCATAAAAAAGCTACTTTTAAAAATAAATTAGTAAAGCAGAGTTTTAAAAATTAAATTTAAAAATTTTAAAAACTCTTGATGAATTTTCTGAATCTTTTAGAGAGTCTTCGTAATTTGAATTGCGGGTATAGTATAACGGCTATTACATCGCCTTGCCAAGGCGAAGATAGGGGTTCGACCCTCCTTACCCGCTCAAAAAAGGCTCATTTAAAAATAAAGAGAGAATTTTTTGTTTTATAAAAAAGCATAACTGCTTAATTAAAAAATTTAAATTTATAATAAAGTTTTTTATTTCAAGTTTTATCTTTCCTTAATCATCTTTTGTATTTGTAAACTTCTCAAAGATGGACTTTTTGAAATTTGATTTTAGAGAGAAAAAGATAACAAAAATTTTGAGAAAAAGTAGAAACAATAAATCAAATGATTATGAATTTGGATTTTCTGTTTCTCATAAACCTTTTGCAAAAACGAGTGGAAAAATTTCAGAAAAAATTGTTCGTGAAATGAGTAAAATTAAAGACGAACCAAGTTGGGTTTTGGAATTCCGTTTGAAATCTTTAGAAGTTTTCAATTCTATGCCAATGCCAAATTTTGGACCAAATCTTTCTGAAATTGATTTTGAAAAAATTAATTACTACATCAAACCAACTGATAAAAATTTTAACTCTTGGGACGAAGTTCCAAAGGAGATAAAAGAAACTTTTGAAAAAATTGGAGTTCCTGAACATGAAAGAAAATTTTTTGCAGGAGTTGAAGCACAATTTGACAGCGAAGTAGTTTATTCAAAAGCAAAAGAATATCTAGAAAAACTTGGAGTAATTTTTTTAAGCATTGATGAAGCAATAAAAAAATTTCCAGAAATTGTTAAAAGGTATTTTGCAAAAATTGTTTTTCCAGAAGATAATAAATTTTCTGCACTGAACTCAACTTTTTTTTCTGGTGGAAGTTTTGTGTATATTCCAAAAAATGTAAAAGTTGATTTACCACTACAAGCATATTTTCGCATAAACTCTAAAAGTTTTGGACAATTTGAAAGGACTTTGATAATCGCAGAAGAAAATTCAAGTGTTTCCTATTTGGAAGGTTGCACGGCACCAATTTATAAAAAAGATTCTCTTCACTCTGCAGTCGTTGAAGTGGTTGTTGAAAAAAATGCAAGTGTCCAATATACAACAATTCAAAATTGGAGTAAAAATGTTTTTAACCTTGTGACAAAAAGAGCTTTAGTTTTTGAAAATGGAAAAATGGAATGGGTAGATGGAAATTTGGGTAGTAAAATTACAATGAAATATCCAAGCTGTATTTTACAAGGAAAAAATTCTCACGGAGAGATAATTTCTATTTCTCTTGCTGGAGATGGGCAAATTCAAGACACTGGAACAAAAATGATTCACATAGGTGAAAATTCTACAAGTAGAGTTATTGCAAAATCTATTTGCAAAGATGGGGGAATTGCAAATTATCGTGGAAAAATTGATATGAAAATGAGAACAAAAAATTCAAAAAGTTCTGTTTCTTGCGATGCTTTAATACTTGATGAAAAATCCAAAACTTCAACTTTTCCAAAAAATATTCAAAATGGAGAAAATTCTACAATTGAGCATGAAGCAAGGATCAGTAAAATTTCTGAAGAAAAACTTTTTTACTTACAATCTCGAGGAATTCCCCAAGAAAAATCTTTTTCAATAGTCGTCCAAGGTTTTCTTGCACCAATGATAAAAAATTTACCAATTGATTATGCTGTTGAATTAAAAAAACTCATTGATTTGGAGATGGTTGGAAGTGTAGGATAAAAAATCAAAATCAAAATATAACTCTTACTATTTATCAAAACGCTCACCTTTATAAATAATTTGTGCATCTCTAACTTGATTTGTTTCAAATCGTGTTCCACATTTTCTACATAAAAAAAGAAATGATTTTTTACTACGGAAATCTTCTTCTTTTATTCTTAATAATGTAACATTTGCTCCACAAATTGGACACCTTGCTTCTACATCACACAACCCATCTCTTTTCATCCAATCATTCACTGTTGAAAAAGTGTGATCTGGTTGTATAATCCGCATCGTATATTCAACACCATTTTCTCCTTCTGAAATACTTTCATCATTAAGTCTTTTACCACAAAAACTACAAAGTGCTTCTTCTGAAATATATATATTATCTTTACCACAATGGGGACAAATTTTTGTTTTTAATTCACTCATATTATTTTTATAAAACTTTTAATCTTTTCGTATTTCACTCTACAAAAAAAAACAAAGTCAACTTTTTAACATAAAACTTTTAATTTAGTAATTGTTATTTTTTTATAAAATTTTCATTAAAAATAAAAATTTTTCTTAACAAAATAAATAAAAGAATTTATATTTGAAACACTTGACTAAAAATTATCAAATTATAGTAAAAGATTAGATTTTTAAAAAATATTATGGCAAAAAAAATTAAGACAAAAATTAAACTTCAAATTCAAGCAGGAAAAGCAAACCCTGCACCACCAGTTGGACCAGCACTTGGACAACATGGTCTTCAAATTATGGATTTTTGTAACAAATTTAATACTGTAACAAAAGAGAAAGGAGACACAATTTTACCTGTTGTAATCACTGTTTATGAAGATAAAACTTATGATTTTATTGTAAAAGCTCCTCCAGCATCCGAACTCCTTAAAAAGGCTTCGGGAATCTCTAAAGGTTCTGAAAAACCAAATAAAGAGAAGATTGGGAAAATCACAAAATCTAAACTTGAAGAAATCACAAAAGTAAAAATGCCAGATTTAAATGCATATGATCTAGAAAGTGGAATGAAAATTATTGCTGGAACTGCAAAGCAGATGGGAATAGAAATTATTGAAGGATAAATTTTTGAAAATGAAAAATTTTAAATTAAAAAACTTTTTTCTTGTATTTTTACTATCTGCAATTTCTCTCTCTGCTTGCGAACTTAAAAAAAAGAACAATAGCACAACATCTTCTAAGAATAGCAATTCAACAAACAAAAACACAAAAGATGCCGAAACTAAAAAAGAAGATATTGTAATAAACATAGAAAACTCTGTTTTTTCAAATTCTTTTTTTTATTCTAACACAGGTAAGGAAAGCGAATCTTCTAAAGTTGAGCCATTAACAAAAATTAAGTCTGAAATTAAAAAACAAGCCACTGATATAAAAAGTGAAAAATTAGCCTTTAGCTTCAGTTACAATCCATACTATCCAAAAATTTTTATTTTAGTTGGAGATTCATCTCAATTTAACAATTTTCAACCATATCAAAAGATATTTATCTCTGATATTGATGGAAAAAATGTGAAGATGATTTATTCTCTTAAGCAAAATGATGAGAATAAAGAAAACTATATTTCAGGATTTACATTTTCTAGTGATGGAAAAAGTGAAGCAGGATGGATTGAACAAGACAGATCGAGAGAAGATTTTCCAACGAGAATAAAAGTTGTAAACCTTCAGGAACTTTTTAATGATTCAAAATCAGTTTCCTTTAATGAGTTTGAGCTGGATTCTGATTTTGGATTTTTCTCAAATTTTTTAGCTATTCAAGAAGATAAATTTATTTTCAAATCTGATAAGATAGCCGGAGAGAAATATGGAGATTCTATTTTAAATTATGCTTTAAGAACATCAAATGTTCTTAAACCAAAACCATATCTATTTATTAAAGATGCTATTGAAACCTTAAAAATAAAAGATTCATCAGTTGAAATAGGACATCTTTTTTCAAGCATAAAATCGTCTTCAAAAAATACTATATTCTTTTCTCTTATCACAAATTCTAAGTCAGAAACATCTTCTCATATCATTCAACAAGATGAACCGGGAAACTTTAGGATTATAAAAACTTTTAAAGAGAAAAATTTTGTTTGTCAGCCACAAATATCAATAAGAAGCAAAATTCCTTGCATTCAATTAGATTTTGATTCTGAAACAGATTCATCAACACTTGTTCAACTTGATGTTTCAACAGGAAAAATTTTAGAAATAGCAAAAGATAAAAAAGTTTCTGAATTAGGATTTAACCCTATTTGGTGGGAAGTTTAAAACCTTTAAAAAATAGTAATTTAATTATATTAATTATTTTTCTTTTATTTTTTTCTATTGCTCTTCTACTTGATAACCAAAAAAAAGAAAAAATAATTTCTGAAATCTCTAAAAAGATATCGATTGAAAGAAAGAAAAATGATAATTTGGAGATGAAAATTTTAGATTTTGAATCTAAAAAAAACATTACTACGGATAAAAAATTAGAAAATTTAAACGAAACTGAGTTTCAGAAATCATTATCAGAAATCTTTGAAAATGTTAAAATTTTAAGAAAACTTGATGGTGAAATTCCAAAAAATATCTCCAAAAAAAGCAAAGAGGAGATAAAAGACTTTGTAAAGTCAGATCTTTTGTCAAAAAAATCTTCGATAGATTCTAAAAATTCTTTATATAAAATTTTATTTTTAGTTCCAAAAGATTTTTCATATTTTGATATACTAGTTCAAACATTTCAAGAACAAGTAGCTGGATTTTATAATTCTACAAATAAATCTTTGGTTGTTGTTTCAGAAAACGAAAAATACAAAACACCAACGATCTCTGATGCAGAAACATATATTTTATCACATGAATTTATTCATGTTTTACAAGATCAAAATTTTGGACTAGATAATGTTTTAAACAATTTTTCTGATGATTCTTTAATTGCCAGAACAGCTTTGGTTGAAGGTGATGCAACATATTTTATGAATTTATATAAAGATAAATTTAATTTAAAAATTATAAATTCCTCTTCCGAACTTGTTTCGTCCAAAAACTTAGAAAAAGCTCCATTTGTTGTTTGGCAAGATATCGTTTTTCCATACACAGAAGGATACGATTTTGTTTCTAAAGTTATATCTCAAAAAGGAGATCTTTTTATCAATGATTTATACAAAAACCCTCCATCTTCTACTGAGCAAATAATTCATCCAGAAAAATACTTTTCAAGAGAAATTGGAGAAGATATCGTTTTTAATTTAAACTCTATTTTTTCAGAAAAAGAGTGGATAGAAACAGATTCTTTTACAGGAGGAGAACTTTTTTTTAGAACATTTTTTAGAACTCATATTGGAGATAATTTTGATTATTGTTCTGAAGGTTGGAATGGTGATAAAATATACTTCTTTCAATCTTACGAAAATTCAAATTTTAAAAAAGTTATTTTTCTAAATAAATTTGATTCAGAAAAAGATAAAATTGAATTTCTTGATTGCTTAAACTCTGTTAGATCTAAAAATTTAAATTTTTGTTCAACAACATGCTCAATAAATCAAACTAGAGTATCATACAAAAAGCTAGAAAACGATACAATTTTAACTGAATTTTACTCAAAAACATAAACCTTAAATTATTAAAATTACAAATTTTACCTCTAAAAATTTGATAACAGGGAAAGATTCTGTTTATTAAAAATGTTTTTAAAATTAAAAAAAATTAAATTTTAAAAAATAAAAATATCTCTTAATTTTCACTAAGTAAAAAAACCTATTTTCTAATTTAAAAAGTTTTAATTTGAGCGGGTAAGGAGAATCGAACCCCTATCTTCTGCTTGGAAGGCAGACATAATAGCCTTTATACTATACCCGCATTTTTTATTCTAACGAATCGCTAGAATTATTCGAATCTATCAAAACCTGATCATCATTTTGAAATGTAAGAACCTCACTTTTTCCAACAAAAACAGCTCCGGGTTCAATTCCTAAAACCTTAACACTAATATTTCCAAAAACTTTTCCAGACGAAAGAATGTGCAATTCTTCAGATGAAATATTTTCAGCATTTACAGTTCCAGAAACAATTATTTTTTTTCCAAAAACTTTTCCACCTTTAACTTGAGAACTTATTCCAATAACAACTGTGCCATCAACTTTTATATTACCCTCTAAAATTCCATCTAATTGAACATCACCTTCTGAAATAAGATCTCCTACAATTTTTACAGAAGATCCAACAATTGTTCCATTGTCAGAAGATCTTTGCAAAGAATCATCCGAATTGTCTTGTTTTGTCAAAAATTTCATTTGTAAAAATTAGTTTATTTTTTTAAAAAACCACTTAAAATTTCAACCTCTTCTGGAGAAAGTTGAGCTGATGAATTCTTGGCAACGATCTCCTTTCCAAAAACTTTTGAAATCTCTCTGCTAAAAAGACTTGTGATAATCACTCCATCACCTTTTTCATCTAAAAGTGCAAGCGAAAAACTTTGATTTCCACCAGTATCTCCAAAAGGATTATATCTTTTTATAACTGGTGTTCCCACTTTACTTTTTAAAGAGTTTAAAACAAAGTCAATAGTTAAATTAATTTTTTGAATCTCTTTTTGAGCATCCTTGAGATCTTTTTTAAGTATTTCAGTTTCAGAAATATGCCTTCCGATTATGCTATTATTAAATTTTTTTTGCAAAGAAGATAATTTAAAAAACAAAATTATCAAAAGTATTCCGAAAAAAATAGTTGTAAATATAAAAAAATATAAAAAAATATCTAAATACTCTCTTATCATAATTTCTAATTATCTTCTAAATAAGTTTTCAATCTTCTGCCTCTTGGATGAACCTGTATCTTTTGCAAAGCCTTTGCTTCTATCTGTCGAATTCTCTCTCTCGTTACTCCAAATTCTTGCCCAACAGATTCAAGAGTTCTTGGTTGTCCATCTAAAAGTCCAAAACGAAGTTCTAAAACTCTTCTCTCTCTTTGTGATAAAATATCTAAAACAGATAAAACATCTTCTCTTAAAAGCTGAACAGATGTTGATGCATACGGTGTTGAGTTTGGTTTTGTATCTTCTAAAAAATCAGAAAGTTTTGAGTCAGAATCTTCTCCAATTGATGCTTCAGTTGAGATAATTTTCTGCGAAATTCTACGAATCTTCTCTGCTTCTTCTTTATCAATATTTAATTCACTTGCAAGCTCATCAACTGTTGGTTCTCTACCAAGTTCTTGCATTAAAGCTCTATGAGTTTTTCGAAATCTGTTGATGATATTTACCATATGAACAGGAATTCTGATAGTTCTACTTTGGTCTGCAATTGCTCTTGTTACAGCTTGACGAATCCACCATGTCGCATAAGTTGAAAATTTATAACCTTTATAATAATCAAATTTTTCAACTGCACGAAGAAGACCAATATTTCCTTCTTGAATCAAGTCTAAAAACGAAATACCTCTTCCTGTATATTTTTTTGCAATTGAAACGACCAATCTCAAATTTGCTTGAATAATTCTCTTTCTTGCAACTTCGTTTCCTAGCTCAAGCTGTTTTGCAAGTTCAACTTCATCTTCAGCAGATAAAAGTTCAGTTTTTCCAATCTCTTTTAGATATCTTCTAACTGAATCATCTTTAATTGAATCAAGCTCAGCTTCTATATTTAGAGTTCCTTCTAAAACATTGTTTCTCTCAATTTTCTTCAATTCATTTTCAACATCTTCATCATCTAAAACACGAAGTCCAATCAGAAAAACAACTTCAAAAAATTCATCCAAAACATCAACCTCATCTTCAGCTTCTGGAAATTCAACAAGTATTTCATCAATTGTTAAAAACCCTTTTGCTTCACCTCGTTTAATCAGTTTTTTTAAGTTTTCAGAGAAATGAACAAATTTTGGTCTTTTTGGAGTTGGATTAATTGCACTACCTCTTCCATCTTTTTTTTCACGAGGATTTTTTAAACCAGTTTTATGATGTGGTTTAACTCCATCTTCAACTCCATCTTCATCTTCTTCACCCAATTCTTCTTCAGGATCTATGTCTGACGATTCTTCATCAGAAAAGGACTCTTCATCTTCTGTTTCGTCTGAACTCAAAAGATCATCATCAAAATCTTCCTCTTCTTCAAGACTCATTGTCGAACCAAGCTCATCTAAATCTGCCAAAGCTTCATCATAATCAAGTTGATCAGCAAAGCTAACATTTTTTTTCTTTTTTCTATTGTCTAATTTGGCCACTTTGTTTTTAAATTATTTAACTTTTTCTGTTCTAAACTTAAAAAACTGAAATCTCCCCTTTTTTCTGAAATCAGTTTTGAGATTCCAACAACAAGTTTTTCAAAATATTTTAAAAATGCAACTTTCAAAGTTTCTTTTAAAAAAGATAAACCTTGATGTGCCAAAAATTCTTCGGTTTCAAAAATTTTTAACCGAATCTCTTCTTCTTTTTCACGAGGCAACCCCTCAAAAATTTCCACACCAAAAGCTGTTTCTGTTGTGGCCAACAAAAACCTAATATGCTCTTCTAGAATGTCAAAACTTTTGAAAAAAATTTCTGAATCAATTTTTGGCAAAATTAGATTTTTTCTAACTGCAACAAAAACTAGAGCGACTAAATTTATTTTTTGATCATTTTTGCTTCTTTTTACTAAATTTTTCTGATTTTCTAGAATTTGAAAATTTTGATTTTTTTTATTTTGCTTCAAAAATTTTTCAATTTTTTCTTTTGAACGAATTTCAGAAAAAACTCCACTATCAGCTATTTTTTTTGCAATTGATGAAATTTTTAAATTATCAAAATTCTCAATAATTTCAAAAATTTTTCCAAAAATTCTTCCACTCTCCATTTTTTCTCTTTGAAAATTTTCAATTTTTAAAATTATGTAATCTTCAAAACTAATTTTTATCTTTTCAAAGTCTAAAAGAGTAGCTCCACTAGCAAAAAATTCATCAAGATCTTTGATGTAGGAAAAATTTTTCGCACCTGCATCGTCTTTTGAAGTTCTCGTCCTAAGTTTGTCAAAAGATTCTTCTTGCGATAAATTATTTGATTGACTCGCTATAACATTATTTTGTATGCTCGTCGAAATATTTTCCGTATTTTGTATTTTGAGTTTTAAATTTTGAAATTGAACGACTTTCGGCAAAATTCCCAAACTTCCACAAATATTTATCGCTCGCTCCGTTGCTTTCTCCCCTGCCTCATCACTATCAAAAGCGAAAACAAAATTTTCTGCATATCTTTTTGCAAATTTTAACTGATCCTCTGTAATTGAAGTTCCAGAACTTGCCACAACATTTTTCAACCCGTGCTGAAAACTTGTGATAACATCCATTTGACCTTCCACAAAAATTATTTCATTTTTTGTGGTGATTTCTGATTTATTTTCAAAAAAACCAAATAGAAGTTTTGATTTTTTAAAAACTTCAGTTTCTGATGAATTTACATATTTTCCACTCGTTTTGATAACTTGAGGATCTGTAAAGCCTTCAACTACACGACTTGTAAAACCAACAATCTCTCCAGTAGAATTTTTTATTGGAATCATTAAACGACCAAAAAATCTATCAAAAATTCCAAATTTAAAATTTTGAGATTCAATAAAAAGTCCAGTTTTTAGTAAAGTTTTTTTATCAATTCCTTTTTGAATCAAAAAACTTGCTAAAAAATCTTTTTGAAGAGAGCTTCCACCAAGCTCAAATTTATCAATTGTTTCACGAGATAATTTTCGTTTTTCAGTTAAATAATTCAAAATTTTTTGACCAGAATCTGAAAATAAAATTTTCTTAAAAACATCTGTCGCAATTCTATTTATTTTTAAAATTGGATCTTCAAAACTTTTTTCTTTTGAATTTTGACTTCTAAATTTTAACTCAACTCCAGCTTCTTTTGCAAGAATTTTAAGAGTTTCAGAAAAATCTAAATTTTCAATTTTTTGAACAAAAGAAAAGATATCTCCACCAACACCACAACCAAAACATTTAAAAATCTGAAGTTCAGGATTAACTACAAAACTTGCAGTTTTTTCAGTATGAAATGGACAATTCGCTTTGAAATACTTCCCTGCTCGTTTTAAAGGTAGATATTTTGAAACAATATCTACAATATCCAATCTCGATTTTATTTCAGAAATTTCGTTAGGCATAAATTAAAAAATTTAACATTTATATTTCAAAATGTCTGTTTGAATACTTTTTTTTAAATCATCAATAAATTTATCAAAAGTTTTTACCTTTTCGCTTTCTTCAATTTTCAATTCTGACAAAACATAACTTCCATCAATGTCTGTTTCGACGATTGCTCTTCCTTTTTTTGCTGGAATTTTTGTTTTTAAAGTTCCATCTTCGTCTAGGGTGATAAAATAAACTTTTATATGATTTGTTGCTTCATCAGATAATAGCTTAAACTTCCAATATCCAGTTTGTGCAATTCGTTCTCGAAGTGTTACTTTACTAGACAAAACAGCAATTACTTCACTATTTTTTGGATTATAAATTATCATATCAACATCTGGAAGATGAGAGCCAAATTCACCATAATCAACCAAAAGATTTCTCTTAACCAAACTCAATTCTTTCGATAAATTATTTGATGACGATCTTTCCAAACTATTTCCATTTATAATTTCTAAACCTATTGAATGAATTTCGTCTGCAATTATGTATTCAATTAGTTTTTCTAAATTTTTTCCTTTAAAAGATCTCCAAGATTGCTCATGATCTTTTCCAATAAAATCTTTTTGATGTTGTTTTTTTACATCTTTTAAAACACTAGAAATATATCGATAGGTTTTCGAACCAAATTTTTTCTTTTTATTTTCATAAATTTTAATTAAATCTTTTATGTTCATAATTTCTCCATAATTAATATAAATTCTGTTGGATAAACAAAAACTTTATTTTCGTCTGTTAATTTCGCAAATTTTCCTGTTTTTTCATCTCTTATTGAAGGTAAATTTTTTGAAGGAATTTCTCGTTTGATAATTTCTACAATTTTAAAACCCAAATTTTCTAATTGTTCTGTAAAAACTTCTGCATTTAAAATTTCAACTCCTTTTAAACTTGTATTTCCAACAACTATTGCGGTTTTTCCACCAACTTTTAAAATTCTTTTCATTTCCAGAAAAACTTCGTTCATTTCGCTAAAATAAATAGAAACTTCCTCAGCGGTTTTTTTATCTTTTTTAAGCAAATCATCAATAATCTCTTGTGCGATAAAACTATTTAAAAAAATTTTATCGTTTGAATGATACGAAGATCCAATAAACTTTTTTCTAAATTGAAATAAATCTTCTGCATAATCAAGCCACAAAATTGAAAGTTGGTGCAAATCTGCATATTCGTAAGATGTTACATAAGGTGGAGATGTTACAATCAAATCAACTGAACAATCTTTTGCTGGAAAATTTCTTGCATCAGAACAAAAAAGTTCACTTTCAATATCCAAAAAATTTTTCTCTTTTAAAAGGTTGAAAAATTCTAAATTTCCAGAGATCATTGATTTAATTTGTTTAAAAAAAGACAAAAACGGATCGTATGGTATTTTTGATAAATCTCTAGTTGGTTTGTTGCTTTTTTGCATCCAAATTGAGCAACCTTTTAAAATGTTTGAAAATGCACAAAGAAAAAAATTTTTAATTTGAAGATCATCAATTTTTACAATTTTTGAAAGAATAAATGCAAGTTTCTTTTTTTCATTTTCTAAAAACCAATAATCGATTCTATCGTATTTTGGTAAAGAAATCTCTAAAGAATCTGAATAAGAATCTAACGAAAATTTTAAATCAATAAAATATCTGGAAAGCTTTACTGGTTCGATTGGTGTAATTTTTGATTTTGCAATCAAAATTGCAACTGGGTTTATATCAACACCAATTGATTTTCTACCCATAATTTTTGACTCAACCAAAGTTGTTCCACATCCACAAAAAGTGTCTGCAACCAAATCGCCTTTTTTCGTATATTTTGAAACAATTCTTGAAACAATTTGAGGAATAAATTTTGCAGGATAGTGATGATATCCATGGGTTAAATAAGTTGTATCTTTTCTAGTTTTTTCTGAAAATGACCAAGAAAAATCGATTTGAGCAAATTCAAATAAATTTTTTATTTTATTCTTGTCGGTCACTCTTCAATTAACTTATTAAATTTTTCAACTTTTCATTTTTCACCCTAAACAAACCAAAAAAATTTTCCACAATTTTTCAAATTGATTTATTAAAAATTTACTAACAAATTAAAATTAATGAATAGAGTTAAAACCCTTTAGATATAAACTTTATTTAAAAAAATTTTTATAAAAATAGAAAAACTAATTGAGCCCAAATCGGGACTTGAACCCGAGACCCCGTCCTTACCAAGGACGTGCTCTACCACTGAGCTATTTGGGCAAAAATTTTTACAATTTAAAATTTTTATTTAAATCTCTCACAAATTCGCTAAACATTCAAAATATTTTGTCAAAGAATTTTAAACTCAAAAACTTTTATTTTATATGAAAAATCTTTAAAATATATTACTTAAAAATTCAAAATCAAAAAAATTTTCCCAATTTTTTTACTTCATCTTTTGACTTACTTTTGGCTTTTAATCTTTTTTCTTTCAAAACCTTGACTTAACTCTCTCTCTAAAATCAAATAAGAAATTGACAAATTCAGTTTCAAAGATTTTTAGAATTAAATTTTTTAAAAAATGAATAATGAAGAAAGTTATCAAAATAATAACCTAACAATTTTAGAAGAGACGGAAAATTTAATAATAGTTAGTCCTAAAAATAAATCTTTAGAAGAAATGTATGAAAAAGCACAAAAACTTGCAAATGAAAAGAATAAAATGGTAAGATTTACATTTCAAGGTGGTGTAGATTTCACTTTTTATCCAG
>DYJS01000004.1:41086-55411 GCA_020723005.1 Candidatus Methylomirabilis sp.
AATAAAATGGTAAGATTTACATTTCAAGGTGGTGTAGATTTCACTTTTTATCCAGTTCTAGAAACACTGAGTAAAGATATAAAAGAACGGGAAGAAAAAAATAAATTAAGAGCAAAAATTATAGAGAGATATTTAAAAAAACAAAAAGCAGGAGAAAACATTGGTTTTAAAATCAAAAAATATGGAGAAATGTTTGATTGTGAAATTTTAAGTTTTGATTCTTTACTTTGTTTATTTAAAATTAGATGTTTTTCAGATACTTTAGAGCAACAAGATGTTGAAGAAAGTGTATCACCACTTGATATTTTAATTGAAACAGAAGATGATCTTTTTTAATTTTCATCTCAACTAATCCAATTTACTTATTTATAAATTAAAAAAATCTAAACTTTATAAATAAGGGACAAAAAATTTTGTCCCTTATAAATATTTTTTATTTTATACTTTTACTTTTGTATTTTGAAATTTTCTAAACCTCTTTTGCTCCAGATTTTTCTTCTTCTTGAGAATTTTCATTTGAAGAATTTTGGCTTTGTTCTTGGCTTTGATTTCCAGTATTTTTATACATCTCTTCCCCAACTTTTTGGAGCGATTTTGAAAGGTCGCTTGTTGCAAGTTCAATTTCATGAGATTTTTCAACATCATCTGTGCCAATCAATTCTTTCAATTTTGCAAGTTTTTCTTCAACTTCTTTTTTAATTTCAGATGAGACTTTTTCTCCCATTTCACTCAGAGTTTTTTCTGATTGATAAATAATCTGCTCTGCTTGATTTTTTACCTCAATTAACTTTTTCCATTTTTTATCTTTCTCCTCATTTTCTTTTGCATCATTCACCATTCTTTGAATTTCATCTTCAGAGAGTCCTGTTGAAGCTTTAATTGTGATTTTCTGCTCTTTTTTTGTTGCTAAATCTTTTGCAGAAACAGAGAGAATTCCATTTGCATCAATATCGAAAGAAACTTCAATTTGTGGCATTCCTCTTGGTGCTGGTGGAATTCCATCTAAAATAAATCTTCCTAAAGTTTTATTATCTGTTGCTCTTTCTCTCTCTCCCTGAACAATATGAATTTCTACAGAGGTTTGATTATCAGCAGCCGTTGAAAAAATTTGTGTTTTTTGTGTTGGAATTGTTGTATTTCGTGGAATCAATGTTGTTGATACTCCTCCTAAGGTTTCAATTCCAAGTGAAAGTGGTGTAACATCAAGTAATAAAATATCTTTCACATCTCCTTGAATAATTCCTGCCTGAATTGCTGCACCAATAGCAACTGCTTCATCTGGATTCACAGATTTGTTTGGCTCTTTTCCAAAAATCTTTCGAACTTTTTCTTCAATTGCTGGCATTCTTGTTTGCCCACCAACCAAAATCACATCAGTAATATCGTTTGGTGTAAGACCTGCATCTTTCATCGCTTTTTCACAAGGCACCGTTACTCGATCAATCAAATTTTTTGTTAAATCTTCTAATTTTGCTCTTGTAAAATTTAGATCAAAATGTTTTGGACCACTTGCATCTGCTGTGATAAAAGGAATATTTACATTACTAGAAGCTGTTGAAGAAAGTTCATGTTTTGCCTTTTGTGCTGCATCTTTTAATCTTTGAAGTGCCAATTTATCTTTTTGCAAATCAATTCCACTCTCTTTTTTAAACTCATTCACAAAGTATTCAATAATAATATTGTCAATATCGTCTCCACCAAGGTGTGTGTCTCCATTTGTTGATAAAACTTCAAAAACTCCATCTCCAATATCTAAAATTGTAATATCAAAAGTTCCACCACCAAAATCAAAAACTGCAACTTTTCCCTCTTTTTTATTGTTTAGTCCATATGCCAAAGCTGCTGCTGTTGGTTCATTCAAAATTCTTTTTACTTCAAACCCTGCAATTCTTCCTGCATCTTTCGTTGCTTGTCTCTGACTATCATTAAAATATGCTGGAACTGTAATAACTGCTTCTGTGATTTTTGTTCCCAAAAAAGCTTCTGCATCTCGTTTAATTTTTTGTAAAACTTTTGCAGAGATCTCTTCTGGACGAAAATGTTCCCCATTCATCATCACATCAATTGAACCATTTTTTCCTTCTCGTATTTTATATGGCAAAGTTTTTGCATCCTTTTGTGCAGTTTCATCTTCAAATCTTCGTCCAATAAATCTTTTTACAGAATAAATTGTATTCTCTGGATTTGTAACCATCTGATTTTTTGCAAGCTTTCCTACCAAAGTTTGCCCATTTTTATCAACAGCAACAATCGATGGAACAAGTCGATCACCTTCTGCTGTTGGAATAATTGTTGGAGTTGCACCTTCCATCACTGCAACTGCCGAATTTGTTGTTCCTAAATCTATTCCTATTATTTTTGTCATATTATTTATTTAATTGTTAAAAAATTTATTTTCTTGTCATCCTAAGCATATTGAAGAATGTTCCGTGTAGATCATAGTTCAATAAGCCCAACATAACATTTTTTTATTTTTACTTTTGACTTTTATCTTTTCTTAAAAATCTCAACTCATCAAAAAATTTAAATATTTCTTGATGGGGTAAAATTTTTATTTGACATCATTTTTTTTTTGTAAAATGCAGTATGAAAGATTTTAATAATTAAATTTTTAAAAAATGAAATATCGTGTAGACAACACTGAAGTAAAACTTTATATTGCATCAAAATTAGGAAACTTGAGTTCAGAAACAATAGGCAAAATATCAAACTTTTCAATTAAAGCAAAAAATCACTTGGAATTGCAAGAGCTTCTTAGAAAAGAAGATTATTTTCCAGAAGTTAAATCTTTGTTTGATTGCTTAAGCGAAGAAGTAGCATATCAAGTATTTTTGAATTTGCCAATTGCTATTGAAGAAATGCAAAAATTAAACGACAAATATAGAGAATGGATGAAATAGATTAACTTTTTAATGTGCTTTTTGTAAGGGCATAAATTTTATACCTCGTATTTTTGTTTCTTTGTAGGGACATCCCATTGGATGTCCCTACAATTTTTTATTTTTTTATTTTATCATAACTTTTCTCTCTTTCGCACTTGACAATGTTGGTGCAAAAATTTCCAAAATTCCATCTTTCATCTCTGCTTCAACTTTTGTTGTATCAATTGAAGTTGGAAGCTGAAGAGTTCGAGAAAACTCTTCTTCTCTGTGAAATTCTGAATAATGAATTGTTCCTTTTTTGCCCTCTTTTTTCTCTTCTTTTTTTCGAACTAAAATCGTGATTGAATCCTGATTTGCAGTAATCTCAAGATCCTCTTTTTTAACTCCAGCTAATTTTGCAGAAACTTTTATTTTTCCATCTACCTCCTCAATTTCAACTGGCATAAAATTTTGTCGAAACATTTGATGTCTTTTTGGAAAAAATCCATCATCAAAGATTCTTACAAAATCTTGAATTGGATCCCAAATTTGTAAATTTGTCATTTTGTCCCTCCTTTTTTATTTATTTTAATTTTTTATTTTTTTATCAAATTATCCTGAAACCTTAACCCGGGCAGGTCTCAAGATTTTTTCACCTAATTTAAAACCAACCTGATAAACTTCTAAAATCTTATTCTGTTCAACACCTTCAACTTTTTCAACAGAAAGAGATTCGCAAAAATTTGGATCAAAATCAGAATTTTTTACAGGATCTATCAAAGAAACACCTAATGAAGAAAACATAAATAATATTTTTTCACGAATTCCAACAACACCTAATACCCAAGAGTTTTTCTTCAGCTCAGAAGGCAGATCTTTTGTTGCGATATTGAAAGCATCAAAAATTGGGAAAAATGCCTTTACAAAAGGCTCAACTGCCATTTTAGAAAGCAAAATTTTTTCCTCATTTGATCTTTTTTTAAAATTTTCAAAATCTGCTCCAAGTCTTTGAAACTTTCCAAAATAATCATCCCTTTGCGCTTCACTTGTTGATAATTTCTCATTCAATTCAGAAATTTGATTTCTTAAACTTTCAATTTCTTTTTTAAGATCTTCTAAGTCTAAATCCTTTTGGATATTTGGATTTGAAGAATTATCATCATCAGAAATAGGTTTTGAAGAATCTTTGCTTAAATTCTTTTTTACAAATTTTTGATTTTTTTGCTGACTCATTTGAAAAATTTAATTTAAAAACGATCTAAATTCATTTAAAATTCCTGCAACAGCTGGATAATTCATTGCAACTGGTCCGAAAATTCCAAAATAAAAATTTTTATTTTGAATTGGAGCAAAAACAACCGAAATTCCAGCTCCTTTTGCAATTGGCAAATCATCTCCAACCATAATTTGCATCTTTTGATCAAACCCTTTTTTTGAAAAACTTATTTTCAAAATTTCATCAAAATTATCTAAAAACTCCCCAAAATAATATAGTTGGTCTTTAGAAAATACATTGTGACGAAACAATTTTGAAATTCCAAACATTTTCTCTAAATGACTTTTTCCAGAAAAAAATGTTGGCATTTGAACAATGTCTGAAAGCATTTTTGATGCAAAAACCATCTTCTCATACTCTGAACTGCATTCAGACAAAACTCTAAAAACGAAATTTGAATATTTTGATGGAAATTGCAAATTTTTTTCATCAATTTGAAAATTTTTTGCATACCAATCAAAAGCCTGTTCTGTTGGAATTCTTCCACTTGAAATATGCAGTTGAGTCAAAAATCCATTCTGGATCAAATCGTTCATATCTTTTCGAATTGTTGAAGGACGAAAATTTTTAGAAACTTCGGAAACCTCTTTTGAACTGATTGGTTCGCCAGTTTCCAAAAATTTTTTAATCGCTTCTTCCAAAATATATTTTTGCCTTTCTGACAATTTCATTTACAAAATCGATTTTGATTAAAATCTTAGCACTCAACACCCTCAAGTGCTAATTGCAATCTAAAAAAAAATTTTTCTTTGTCAAGAGTTTTTTAGCACTTGAATATGCCAAGTGCTAAAAATTCAAAATTTTCGTTCTACTCGTCATTCCAAAATCTTTATCTCCATTTTATCCTTCTTCTGAAACATCTTTATGAGAAATTTTTTTTGCCAAAATTCTCCCCTTCTCCTTCTTTGCTAAAAATTTTTCTTTCTCTTTTTTTGCCGATCGAAGAACTTCTTCTTGAACTTTATTCAATGCTTCCATAAAAGTTTTTCCGCTCTCTTTATTTTTAAACTTTTCTGAACTTACAAGCTCAGTTGTAACAGAAACTTTAAAAGATTCGTTCTGTGGAAGATTTGGAAAAAATTCTACGACAACTTCCATAGATTTTACCTCTGCAAATTGCTGAATTTTAAACAATTTCTCTTCGGCCTTTTCTTCATCTCTTTGGGTAATTTTTGTGTTTTTGAAAGAAAATTGTATTTGCATAAAGTTTATTTTTGCATTTTCTTTATGAGTTAAAATTTTTTATTTTCAAGAAATTTGAAAAAATCAAAAAAAACAATAGTTAAAATCCGAGTAATAAAAATTTTGAAAAAATTTATTTTTGTGATGATTTTGGCAGGAGCAACTTTTGCAAGCTATCATTTTATTCAAAAAGAAAAAACTCAAGAAAAAGAAATAACAAAAATTTTTATTTCTAGTTTTGTAAAAAAAGAATTTTTTAAAAATTTTGAAAAAGAAAATTTTGAAAAAATTTTTGAAAATTTTGAAATTACAATAGGATACGAAGATGTAGAAAATTTAGAAAATTTTGATCTCAAATTTACATCAAAACCTCTTCCAAACTCAACAATTTTTTTAAATCAAGAATATGTTTTAGCAACTCACTACACGAATATTGTTCGAAACATTTCAAAAAAAGATTTTGAAAAATTTATTCTTGGAGAAAAGGTTTTAAAAAATATTAAAAACGAAACAGAAAATATAATTTTTAAATCTAGTGCAGATCTGCTAGAAACTTTTCCAGAAAAAATTTTTTCAAATTCAGAATATCTAAATTTTAATGAATCTATAAATGAGATTGTCAAAAATAAAAATAATCATATTGCAGTGATAATTCCTTTTGAATTACTTCAACCAGAGATGAAAGTGATTACAATTGAAAATGTTTCACCTTTTGGAGTTTATAATGAAAATGGAAAATTTTACGAAAAATATGATGATACAGAGAGGACAAAACTAAAAAATATCACAAACGAAAATTATTCACTTGCAAAATCTATTTGGTTTTCTGGAAAAAAATCAGAAGATTTTAATAATTTTTTGATTCAAGAGAAAATTCAAAAAAATGTTTTTTCAAATTTTAATATTATTGAAATTGATATGACTGGTGTAACAGCAATGGGAAGAGTGACTTTTAATAAAATTCAGCAAAATGGAACTGATTTTGTTGTTTCTGATTTTGCACAAGTTTTGCAAAATGCAGATGTTTCTCACACTTCCAACGAAGTTAGTTTTAAACCTGATTGCAAACAATCACTCTCTACGATGAGTTTTTGCAGTGATCCAGATTTTATAAAAATTTTAACCGATCTTGGAATTGATGTTGTAGAATTAACTGGAAATCATAATAATGACTATGGAAGCGATTTTTCCACTTATTCTATAAAACTTTACGAAAAAAATGGTATTAAGTATTTTGGTGGTGGAAAAAATTTGAAAGATGCGAAAAATCCTGCTTTTATTGATGTTTATGAAAAAAAAGATCCTTGCAATAAACCTAATGTAGATTGTGATTTTGTGGAAAGAAGAGCTGAAGAGATTAAAAAATTTATGGTTTCATTTATTGGTTTTAACACACCGGGACCAAGTTATGCTCTTGCAACAGAAGAAGAAGCTGGTGCAAATCCATATTCTGATGAATCTGCTTTAAAATCTTTAGAAGAAGCAAAAAATTATAGCGATATTGTGATTGCTGGAATTCAGTGGCAAAATGAAAATTATACAGATCCAAGTGCAGAGCAAATTAAAAATTCTGAATTACTCATTAAAAATGGTGCTGATCTTGTTGTTGGTTCGCAAGGACATGGATTTCAAGGAATTGAATTTGTGGATGGAAAACCAGTTTTTTATGCTTTAGGAAATTTTATTTTTGACCAAATGTTTGATGAATATGTGAAAAGTGGATTTGTTTTGCGAACTTTTTTTTATGAGGGAAACTTAAAAACTTTTGAATTAATTCCATACAAACTCTATGACTTTGCAAGTCCAAGATTTGTTGATACAGAAACAGAATACAGGATGCTGAAGCAAATTTATGAGATTTGATATTGTGATATTTTTAGATATTTCTATTCTTTTTTGATATCCCAATTTTTAAGCTTCATATATTCAAAATCAACTTCAACTTTTCCTTAACTTTTCCTTTCTCAAATTGTGGTTGCTTTGCAGAAAGAGCATCTTGAATAAGACTAAACTTTTCTTTTTTAATTTCTTCAATTCTTGTTCTAGCTAATCTTCTCTCAAAAACAGATAAAACCCTAAAAATTATAGGAAGAACAATTTTAAAAATAGGCATACTATCTAAAAATTTTCCGATATCTCCAAACTTTTCTATTGCAATTCTGAGGTTTTCTAAATTTTTTCCCAAAAGCTCAAGAAAAAGTTTTATTGTCTCTGTATTGATTATTTCTGATGGTGAAATTCCTCCCAACATATCTGATATAGAACCTGCATTATTAACAAGAGTATCACCACCACCAACTAGTGCAACAAAAAGAATAGATGAAATAATTCCCGTTAAATAACTTGATATCACAAGGAGATTTTCTGCATATTCTTCTCGAGTAAGTTCATCCCATCTTTCTTGATAAAAATCTCTTCCATTTTTTGTGAACCCTGAATGCTATCTATAAATGTTTGTTGTGGACTTGGTTTAATAACTCTTTTTACAATCTCTCCTAAATCAATCGCTGTTTGTCTAAGACTATTTAGGATAGAAGATTTTGGTAAAGCTTCTGCTTCTGGTTGTGAATCACCCATATTTAAAATTTAATAATTAAATTTCTGGATTTAATCCTAGTAAAAAAAAAATGAAGTCAAGAAAAAGTTTTTTCACAAACTAAAATACCTTAAAACAAAAAAATTAAAAATTTTGCCAACAAAAAATGGAAAAAATTATGAAGTTCAAAGTTGAAAAGATTTTCTTTTTAAATTATAAATTTTCGCTTACCAAACTAAGTAAAATCTTAAAATAAAAAAATAACTTTAAAATATTGTAAAAATATAAATTTATTTTATTAGATCAAGGATATAAAATACTTGTATCAAACCCAGGATAATCTTCAAGAACGAGTTGAGCACACAAATCAGGATTTGATGCATTTACTCCACACATCCAAGCTCTATTTAAACATGCGCAATCATCTTGTGCACATTTAGTTTCTGATATTGTATGAAGTTTTTCAATCGCCAAATCGTCCATCATAGATACAAAAGTGTCTCCCAAAAACTCTGTAACTGTCATATCAACAACATTTCCGTCTTCGTCGTATGGATTTCCCAGAACACTATCTACTGAACCTGCATCTGACATATTCTGACAAGCATTAGAAACAAAATTATTATAATATATATCTCCATTCCCAAAACCAAAAACTTCCATTAAAAGTCCTTGATTTTGTCCATCTGAATTTAAATCTCCTACATCTGGACCACCACATTGCCTCTTATGTTCATACCAATATTGACCTTGCATAGTATTTTCAAAAAAACCTGGACCAAATATTTCATTAATTGTTTCATTTGTTACAGCTGAATTTTGCATTACATTGTTTAATATTCCACATATCTCATATATACAATGACCTGACATTTCACATTTATCATATTTCCAACCTTCTGGATTTTGTTTGTGCATCTGAGCAACATATGCATCAATTGCTGGCTTAATTACTGTTTCCCAATTTGGACTATTCCACAGATCCTGTAAAATTTTAGGTGCAAGAGTTTCTAATTTCTCTGTAAATGAATCTCTAATGCATTGTGGTTGAAGATTAGGTTCCACTGCATTACAATCTGGAAAATCATCAATATATTCCATAACTTCTGAATCTGAAAAAACTTTATGATCCATTATATTAGTAAAAAAATCAGCGAAATTATTTCCATTCATCATAGAAGGATTCATAATTTGACAAGCAGTAGAATCATTATAACTATCGGCTGGTGTACATTTTGGTCCAGTAGTAAGAACATCATTGCATCTATTTCCTTCTCTTGCCAAAAGTTGTGCTATACATCTATCATTAGAAACTTCTTTATCTTCTTTGAAAGCTTCACAAATACTAGGTTGTTTATTTGCACTCCAAATATTTCTTTCAAAACACTCTGGAGTAAAATAATTATGATCACATCTTAAATCATAATGATATCCTTTTGCTGTTTCAACTAGACCAGAAACAAAACACTCTTCATCTTCCATATCTTGAGGTTCGTTCGGTGCTATTCCATGAGTTCTAATTCTTCCATAACCAACAACTTTAGTATAATAAAGATTTTTTTCACCAACAGGAGGAAAATTTAACTGGACCCAATATCTATCTCCCAAACAAGGATTATCATATCCATCCCATCTAAAAACATATATCTTTCTATCTCTCCATAATCTTTTTTCTGAAATATCAAATTCTAAAGTATCTAACGGAAGAGGATCTGTGATAGGTAAATTAAACCCCTCAACTTTGCCAGAATCCGGCAATTGTGAATAATATTTTTTATAAAGAAAATCTATTATTTCATCATCCACTAATGAAGAATTTGAAAACATATTTTCAAAACCTTCTCTTAAAATCTGATCATAAGTTCTTGATTTAGATTGAAGATTCAAGCAAGATTTTGTTTTATCTGAAAATCTTTTATAAAAAGGTCTATTTATAATACTTGATTCATCGATTGGAAATACTGAATTGTCATACGGAATATCTGTAAATCCAGAAATAATTCTGTCAAAATTATAAATTTTCCCAACTGACATATTTGGATTATATCCAGGTGGATAGATATATGTATACTCTGGGCTATGTGAAATTTGAGTCATTAAATCAACACCAGAATAACCAACCGTAACAACAATCATAGTTTTTGCTTTTTTTATTAATTTAGAAGGAGCTGAACCTTCTATATCTTCACAAATTCCTGTAACTGTTTCTAACTTAACATTGCCTTCACATTTAAAATTTTCTGGTTTTACATAAATTTCTCTATCAATATATAAAGGATCTATATCCTGTTTTCCACCTTCTACACCTTTGCAATGTGGAGATACAATTCCAAAATTATATTTTCTTTCTCCACAATTTTCTTTTTCACACTCTTTATAACATGCTTTTCTTTCATCATTTTCATAAACAGAAAAATCTTCCCTACATTTAGCTTTGCACTTATTTAATTTTCCTTCATCACAACCTTTACAGGCAATTTCTTTTATACCAGGATCTTCTTTAATTATTGGATACAAATTTTCATAATCTGTAAAAAAAACATTTTCAACGATCTCAACATGGTCTGGAATTTTATTATTTGATTCATCTTCTTGCTCAGGACTTCCTAAAATATTTCCTTTTGTTTTTGAAAAAAGAATATCTCCAACTTCTGGTGCCCAATTTGGATCAATTATTCCTCTAACAACATCTTTTGGTGTAAATTCTAGTTGTTGTTCTGAAAACATCACTCTGTTTTCAGGTGGAGCATTTTCGTCTTGTTTAAGTTTAAACCAATCATAAAGAGCTTTTGCAGTGTTTATTGTTCCTTGAATGTATGGTTGATCTTTTTTTGTAATACTCTCAAAACCACTTTTATGACTATTTGAAAAAAGATTAAATCCAGAGTGTAAAAAAGCTCCAAGAACAAGATCTACGTCACTTTTTCCAGAAGCATTAACAGAGATTTGAGGACATTTTTCAAGACCATTACAATTAAATTTAACAAGATATTGTGGATAAACTTTCTGCCCAGGAGTGTTTGCAACTCTATCTGCTCCATACCAATATATTGGACGAATTTCTGGCAATGTGTCTGGAAAATTAATTGGAGGAATATAATTTTTTAAATTATCATCCGTTCCAACATATGGCTCTAATTCAAATCTTTGTTTTGCTCTTGGAATGTAGTATCCATTTGTTGATTCTATTGCATAATTTCCACCAAAAGTAGAATTATTTTCAGGTGGTGGAGAATAAAAATTATTTATCTGTTCTCCAGTATCTTCTCCAAACATTGCTTTAAAATCTGGCAAAATTCGATCATTAACTTCTGATGTTCCAGAAACTAAAATAGCAATTAAAAAAACAACAAGTATTACAGGTGAAAGCTGAACGAGTGTTGATATAACAATCCCTTTAATGATATTTTTGAAACTCATAGCCTTTCCAAGAGATCTTCCTAAAAAACCTGCTATAGCTTGAGTGATTGGATCTAATCCACCCAAAAAACCTGCTATTGCTTTTCCTACTTCTGCACCAAGATTTCCTCTTGCTTTTTCTTTTTCTTCTGGTGTTGCATCTTTATCTGTTAAAGTTTTTAAAGCTTTGATACCTGCAACTGGATTAACAGGAAGTGGTGATTTTGAAGATAATGGTGCTTTAGAAATCGAACCTTGAGAAATTTTCAGACCTCCTTTGGGAAGTTTTGGAGAACTGCCAGATGGATTTTTTGAAGATGATAATTTTGGAGAAGCAGGTTCTTCGTTTTTTGGTTTTCCTGCAAGACCAAAAGCTTTTGGACCTTGAGAATCTTTGCTTTGAGATTGAGAATTACCACCTTTTTCTCCATTAGATTTTGCAAAATCATCAAGAGTTTTTGGAGGTTTTTGACCATTAAGATTTGCAGAAGATTTTGGATCTGAATTTTTTGGAGATTTTTCATCTTTTTTTTCTGAATTTTTACCACCTTGAGAATTTGGAGTTTGACTAGGACCTTCTTTCGGCTTGGAATCTTCTTTCCTTTCTCCTGTTGGAGTTGGAGCTTGAGATTGCCCTGAAACATTTGGCTTCTGAGGATTTGTTGTTGGTTCTGATTTATTTGGAGGATTTTGAGATTGTGAAGGTTGAGATTTGCTTTCAGGAGATTTCTCTCCATTGAAATTTTGAGAAGGTGAAGAATGTTGTGAAGAAGTTTGGGGGTTTGGATTTTGTAAATCAACTTTTTTTTCTCCTAATGAGTTTGAAGTTTGTGAAGCTTGAGGAAGTTCACCCAAAGAATTTGCACCAACAACATCTGGAGAAAAATATGAAGGAGCTTGAGTTTGTGTTGAAGCTTCTCCACTTAAATTTTGAGAAGGGGTTTCTGTTGAAGTGCCAAAAGAAGTTTGTCCACCAGATAAATTTCCTGATGAATAACCTCCAACTCCACCAGAATTTGCTTCGCTTCCATCTTGTAAAACTTGTGTGGAAGAATTTATTGTTGCAGAAACTAGTTCATTATCACTATCACCTTGATTATCATCACTTGAAACTTCAAATGTTTTTTTAACTTGCAAAACAACATCACCACCACCACCCTCTCCGTTTCCAGAAGGTGGTGCTTTTTGTGGTGGAACTTTTTTAAAATCATCAGGTGACATAGATATTTATTTGATTATGATTTTCTTGAAATTAATTCATTGTTTCGTGTATTTTGCATATCAGACATTTGAATAAATAACTCATATTTTATTTTTTCTTCTCTTGATGTTATTCCAAGTTTAGCAAAGTATTCTTTCTCCAAATCAAACTTTCTAATATCAACACCTGTTATTTTAAGTATCTCTCTCGCTAAATTATCAAAATTATTACCGGTTGCTGACATGGCTTCTTCAAGTTTTGCAATATTTTCACCAAAAATTTTATTAAGAACAGATTGCACTCCAGAACTTGTAATTATTCTTTTTCCAGATTTTGTAATTGCATCCTCAAGAACACTTCTCTCTGTTCCGTGTGCAACAGCCATCTGTGCAAGAGAATTTTGTGCATTAAGGTCAAAATCTTCTAACACCTCTCCATTAGTATCGGCTGCAATTTTAATTTCTTGAACAGACCCTGCTCCTTTTGTTGCAAACTCATGAATATCATCAAACATTTTTTGTGCACTTAAAATAGCCTGTTCAAATTTTCTCTTCTCTTTTTCTACTTCCTTCTTTTTTTCTTCATTAATAGCATTCTGTATATTATCGTCAAATTCTTTTAAACGGTTATTTATTTGTTCTAGTGACATAGGTTGTAAACCATATGATTCTAAGGCAAATCTTAAAACTCCTAAGAAGTCTTGTTTTTCTAATGCTTCAGGACCTGTTGAACCAATTCTACCAATAAACTCTCCAGGTTTTATTACTTTTAATGCTGATCTTAACCTTCTTTCAAGTACTTCAACAAATTCATTACTGCCTCTATGAGCTTCTCCTAAAGCATCTCCCAAA
Organism: Candidatus Methylomirabilis sp.; assembly: GCA_020723005.1. Taxonomy (GTDB): domain Bacteria; phylum Patescibacteriota; class DYJS01; order DYJS01; family DYJS01; genus DYJS01. Next base: position 54,393 of record DYJS01000004.1, read on the forward strand.
GCAGAAAATTCTGGATGTCCTTTAGAAAATGTATCACTTTTTAAGATTTGATTTAACAAAGCTCTATATTCTAATGGAACTTCAATAGATTTGCCAGTTTCATCAAGAACAGAAGTTCCAGCATTATCATCTACAAATCTTGCCAATCTTGCAACAACATCAGAGCTTGGTGAATAATATCCAGAAGGGGTCAAAGTAGTTAAAAGTCTTACTGCTCTAACTTGATCAGAAACATCTGAAGATTTAGACAAAGCATCTATTAATTGCCATGTTTCAACTTCGCTCAAAGGATTATTTCTAAAAGATACTTCTTCTGGATTTAAGTGTTGAACCATAGCAGAATGAAGATCTCTAAGTTCGATTTGTAATTCTGATCCAGGAATTCTAACTTGAGCTGCTAATCCTTCTTGATACTTCTCTTGAATCTCGATTCTTTCAGGTAAAGTAATCATAGCTTCAATCTCGTTTAATAAACCTTGATCAACAATATTATCACCTACCCTTAATCCAGTTATGTATTCTATTACACCCCCAATTCCTTTCTCATTAAATATTTTACCAACTACTGAAGGCTCTCTACCAGCATAGTCTGAAATATATTCCGAAACTTGTTGTGCTATGTCAGCTACAATAGTTTTTCTAGTTGCTGGATCATCTGTTATCCCTTGAGCAATAGATACTGATTGCATAATCTTTGAAACAGATACTGCATCTTTTGATCTTGTGCTACTAAAAACAATTCCAAGCTTATCTTTAAGCATGTTATCAATAGCTTCTACGGTTATTCGAGGAGTTTCTTCTGTAATTTTTGTTCCAGGTGAAACAATTGCTCTTCCTACAATGTTCCTTCCTGCTTCAGACATATTCTTAACATAATCTATAGCACTATCTACATCTAAAGATGCTCCAGTTTTAAGCCTTTTTAAAACTTCTTCATAAGCAGTAATTTCTGTAGACTTACCTTCTTCATCTACAACAGTACGTGGCTGAAGAGAACCAAGCTGAGCAACTCTTTCAAT
>DYJS01000005.1:0-35452 GCA_020723005.1 Candidatus Methylomirabilis sp.
TCCCAAAAGTTCTGCTAACCTGTTTTTGTCAAAACCAACAATATATTCAGCATCACCATCATCAAACTCCACCTCTGTTGCTGGAACTCCCATCTGACCAGTTTTTTCAACCATATATTGTGCCATTTTTTGATCTTCATCAACATAAAATAATTCATATTTTACATTATTCTTATCAAACCACTCTTTTTCCATTATGCAATATGGACAAGTTTTTGTGGAAAAAAGTTTAATTCCTTTAACTTTTGGATCTTCTGCTTTTGTGATCTCTTTTATTAAAGTTTTGATATCAGAAGATAGTTTCTCAACAAATTTTTCATCGCCATGATTGTGATGACTTGTTAAATCTTTCAAAATTCCCGTATCAATTGTTCCAACCAAAACTGATGCTCCATCTTTTGAAACTAAAAGAACGGATGGAAGAAATCCTAAAAAATCAATGTGACTTCCTAAAATTCCTTCAAAAATCTCTTTATTGAAAATATGAAAAATTTTTCCATTTTCAATTTCAATTTCAGATTTTATTTCCCAGCCGATATTTGCAACTGCACCTTGAACATTCGCCAAAACTTCTTCATAAGAGAGTTTTGATTTTCTAAAATTTGCTATCTTCATTTTGATTTTTTTAATAATAAAAAAATTTGATTTGAAATTTTTCCAACTTCTTCAATTTTTAAAGAATAAAAAACTTCCCTCCCATCTTTTTTATAATCCACAACACCAAGAGATCTTAATTTCATCAAGTGCTGAGAAACTGCAGACTGCGAAAGTGAACACTTTCTAATAAGCTCAGAAACATTTTTTTCTCCATCTGCAAGACAAGAAATAATTTTTAATCTTGTTAAATTTGAAAAAATTTTAATAATGATTTCATTCAAGTCGGAATTTTCTTCCAGTGATGCATTAGAAATCACTAATATAAAAGTCAAGAAAATTTAATTTAAAAAATTATTTAAACTTATTTAAAAAGTTTTAATTTATCTACCTTTTTCGTTCTCTCTTAAATTCAAAATCTACTTAAAAATATATTTTTTAAAAAAACAAAAACAAAAAATGAATTAGAAAAAATGTTTTTAAAAAATTTTTATTAAAATAAATAAAAATATTCAAATTTTTTAAAACTTTTTTACAGATATTTTTTTAAAAATTTTCCTGTGTAACCTTCTTTACATTCAGCAACCTCTTCAGGAGTTCCTGTTGCTAAAATTTTTCCACCACCAGTACCACCCTCTGGCCCAAGATCAATAACCCAATCTGCAGTTTTTATTACATCCATATCGTGCTCAATCACAACAACCGTATTCCCTGCATCTACCAATCGATGCAAAATTGCAAGAAGTTTTCTAATATCATCAAAATGAAGTCCTGTTGTTGGTTCATCTAAAATAAATAATGTTTTTCCTGTTGATTGTTTTGAAAGTTCTGTTGCAAGTTTTATTCTCTGTGCTTCACCACCAGAAAGTGTTACTGCACTTTGTCCAAGTTTTAAATAACCTAAACCAACTTTTACCAAAGTTTCTAATTTTCTTTTTAAAAATGGAACTGCTGAGAAAAATTTACTTGCTTCTTCAATCCTCATATCCAAAACTTCTGATATGTTTTTCCCTTTATATAAAATTTCTAAAGCTTCGTGATTATATCTTTTTCCATTACAAACCTCACAAGTAACATAAACTGTTGGAAGAAATTGCATTTCAACAGCAATTTGACCCTCTCCTTTACAATTTTCGCACCTTCCACCCTTAACATTAAAACTAAATCTTCCAGCATTATATCCACGAGCTTTTGCAGATGGAGTTTCGGAAAAAATTTTTCTAATAAAAGAAAACATTCCAGTATATGTTGCAGGATTACTTCTTGGAGTTCTTCCAATTGGACTTTGATCAATTACAACTGCTTTGTCAATTTTATTAAGTCCTAAAATTTTACTATGTTTTCCAGGATCTTCAGACGACCTATAAAATTTTTTCATCACAGATTTTGCCAAAATATCATTTACTAAACTTGATTTTCCACTACCTGAAACACCTGTTACAACCGTTAACAAACCGATTGGAAATTTCACATTAACATTTTGCAAGTTATTTTCATTGGCACCAAGAATCTCTATAACATTTATTGGGTTATATTCTCTTCTTTTTGTTGGAACTGGAATCTCTTTTCTTTTTGAAAGATATTGACCAGTCAATGAATTCTCTGATTTTTTTATCTCTTCTGTAGTTCCTTGAAAAACCACTTCTCCACCCATATCACCAGCTTTTGGTCCAAAATCGACAATCCAGTCTGCTTTTTCTATCGTTTCTTTATCATGTTCAACAACGACAACAGTATTTCCTGCATCACGAAGACTCTCTATCGTTTGAATCAACTTTTCAGTATCTCTTGAATGAAGACCAATTGATGGTTCATCCAAAACATAAATTACACCAGAAAGCCCTGTGCCAACTTGACTTGCAAGACGAATTCTTTGTGCTTCGCCACCAGAAAGTGTTTGGGAACTTCTTCCAAGTGTAAGATATGGCAAACCAACAGAGATTAAATAATCTAATCTTCTTACAATTTCTTTTAAAATTGGTTTTGCAATTTCTGATTTTGTTTTTGATTTAAAGTTCAAATTTTGAAAAATTGAAAAAAGTTTATCAATTGAGATTTCAACAATTTCATCAATTGATTTTCCATCAATTTTTACTGCCAAAACTTCCTTTCTAAGTCTTTTCCCTTCGCAAGTTTTACACTTACTTGGTTTCATATATTTTTCAATTTCAAAACGAACATAATCTGAAGTTGTTTCTTTATATCTTCTCTCTAAATTATTCACGACTCCTTCAAATTTTGTTTTGTATGTTCCAGAAAAAGCAGTTCCTTCATGCGAAATTGAATACTCTTCATCTCCAGTTCCAAAGAGAATTTTCTCAACAATTTCATTTGGAAGAGTTGAAAAAGGAACTTTTGTTGAAAATTTATGTCTTTCAGCAACAGATTCTATTAGATTCATATACCAACCAAGACGAGTATTTGTAGAATTCCAAGGTTCAATCGCTCCGTCTTCAATAGATAAATCACGATTTGGAATTACTAAATCTGGATCAACAACTAATTTAACCCCAATTCCATGACACTCCGGACATGCTCCTTGTGGAGAATTAAAAGAAAAACTTGCAGGAGTTAGATCTGGAATACTAACATTATGAATTGGACATGAGAGTCTTTCGGAAAATAACTTCTCTTCGTTGGTATCAAAATTTAAAATTTTTATTATTCCATTTCCAAGTCCAAGTGCAACTTCTGCAGAATCTGAAACCCTTTCACGAAAAGAATCACTAATTTCTTCAGGCATAGAAATTCTATCAACAACAATCTCTATATCATGTTTTTGATCTTTATCCAAAGAGATCTCTTGGTCACGAAGTTCAATAATTTTTCCATCAATTCTAACCCTTGCAAAACCACCTTCACGAGCTTTATTTAATTCTCCCTTATGCTCTCCTTTCTTATTTGAAACAACTGGAGCAAGAAAAACAAGTCTTGAACCTGAAGAAAATTTTAGAATCTCTTCTACGATTTCTGAAATTGTTTGACTTCCAATCTCAATTCCACATATAGGACAAGTTGGAGTTCCAACACGAGCAAAAAGTAAACGAAGATAATCATAAATTTCTGTAATTGTTCCAACCGTAGATCGTGGATTTTTTGAAACAGTTTTTTGATTTATTGCAACACTTGGAGCAAGTCCTTCAATAAAATCCACATCTGGTTTTTCAGAAAAACCCAAAAATTGTCTTGCATATGGACTCAAAGACTCAACATATCTCCTCTGTCCTTCGACATAAATTGTATCAAATGCAAGAGTTGATTTTCCGGATCCAGATGGGCCTGAAAAAACAATCATTTTTTCTTTTGGAATTTCAAGATCTATATTTTTCAAATTATTTTCACGAGCACCACGAATTTTAATTCTTCCCCGTGCAAAAATTTCATCTTTTTTAGTTTGCAACATTTAAAAAAGTTTAAGTTTGAATTCTTTTAATTACTAAAAGTGTTTTTTAAAATTGCAAGAGAAGTTGAGAAAAAACTTAAAATTTTTACTTTTAAAAAATTCTAAAATTAAAAAACCCAATAAAATAGATTTGAAAATTTCAACTTTTTATTTAGAGAATTTTTGAATAAAGAGATTTTGGAACCAACAGAGCTGTTAAAACAGAAAATTAAAGAAAAGTATAATGGTGTAATTTTAATTTCTGCAGGTGGTGGCGGAACCCGTCTTTGGCCACTTTCGCGAGAAAAACATCCAAAACAATTTGTAAAACTTTTTAATAAAAAAACTTTATTTAGAAAAACAATAGAAAGAGCCATGAAACTTTTTGATGCTGAAAACATATTTGTCTCAACAAACATAGAATATGAAAATTTTGTTAAAGAAGATTTTCCAGAGCTAAAACCGGAAAATCTGATTTTGGAATCAGAGCGAAGAGATCATATGCCAGCAATTTGTCTTGCCATGAAACATATTCAAAAGGTGAAAGGAAATTCTATAATTCACATAGCATGGGCAGATGATCTTTTTGAAAAAGAGGAAAATTATTTTTCATCTGTTTTTGCATCAATTGCAATTGCATATAAACATAAAAAACTTGTTAGAATTGGTGTAAAACCAACTTATCCATCAATAAAATATGGCTACATTCAAGTTGAAAATTTAATAAACGAAGTTGATGGAACAAAAATTTTTACACTTAAACAATTTAAAGAAAAACCAACTTTAGAAAAAGCAAAAGAGTATTATTCTCGCTGGGATTATTTTTGGAACATTGGAAGTTTTACCGTTGATCTTGAACTTTTAAACAATTTTTACAAAAATTTTCAATCAGAAACCTTGTCTGTCATTGAAGAGATATACAAAGATTTTGGAACAAATAAATTTGTTGAATCTTTAAAATCTAATTTTTCTAAAACAAAAAAAGATTCCTTTGAATATGGAATTCAAGAAAAGTTAAATCCATCAGATGTTTTTGTTTTACCAGCAGAAGATATTGGTTGGTTTGATATCGGATCTTGGAATTTTGTTTATGAAGTTCAAGAAAAAAATTTAAATAAAAATGTTTTAAGCGGAAATGGAAATTTTATTGAGATGAAATCTTTTGGAAACTACATAAATGAACAAAATTCTAATAAAACAATTGTAACATATGGAATAAACGATATGACAATTATTGATACCAAAGATATAATTTTAATAATTCCAACAAAAGAAACTGAAAATCTGAAAGAGATTATTGAAGAGATAAAAAAAAGAGGAGAAAAGGAACTTTTATAAAAATATTCTAACTTTTTGCTAAATAAAATCTGTAATTCTAATCTTATTTTTCTTATTAAAAAAAATATTTTAAAGATTTATTGTCATTAAATTTTAATTTTTCAATCCAAAACCTTGTTTTGAAAATCTAAAAAACTATTTAATTTAATGTTTGATTTAACATTTCATTAAAAGAATTTTTGCCATATTTTTTCGCACTTTTTTCTGCTTTCTTCCTTTTGCCCTTTGTCTTGTTTATCAAAAAAAATCTGTTGAAAAAAGTAGTTCAAAAAATTTTGTTCTTTCAGCAAGTCTCTTGGCTTTAATTCCGTTTTACCACTGATTTTTTTGTTCCAATCCCAAACATAAACCTTTTAATAATCTTATTTTTAGGTGCATCAATAACTGCAATTCAATATTTTCTTGTTTCAGAATCAAGTAAGTGTGTTCCGATCACATATCTTACTCCAACAAAAGCATTAACATTACTTTTTACATGGTTACTTGGGATTATATTTTTTGCTGAAAAAATTCCAGAATTAAAAGATTCTTTTGGTATTTTTTTAATAATCATTGGTGGAATTTTTTTACAAACAGAACACAATTGGTGGAAAAATAAAATTTTTCTTTTCCATTTTTTATGTATATTCTTACTCCACGATTTCTCTCTTCCGTAATTACTGTAATTGATAAAGTTGCATTTGGCCAAAATCATGATGTCAAAACATTTTTATCAATTTTTTTATATGAAAAAATTTTTCTTTTCATAACATCTTTAATAATTTTTATTTCCAAATCTGACTTTTAAAAAGAAAAACTAAAGATTAATGAATGGATTATTCGTGCATCTGTTGTGTATGTTACAAACGATCTTTTCTATCTTTTGGTACTTTCAAAAACAAAATTGATTCTTGTTGCAATTCTTCGAAGAATGGATGTTTTATTTGGAACTTTTTTAGGTGGAAAAATTTTTGGTGAAAAAAATGTAGCTTTCAAATTTTTAATCTCTCTTTTAATGATCTTTGGTGCAATAATTTTAATTCTTCCATAAAATCTTTAAGACTAAAATAGTTTTTCAAAAACTAAAAAATCTATTAAAACAATTTTAATAAATTCAATTTGAAAATTAAATCAAAAACTTTAGAAATTTTTTGTCTAAAATTTATTTGAACGGAGAAGATTACACATCAAAAGATATTCAAGTTTTAAAAGGGCTTGAACCTGTTAAAAAACGACCGGGAATGTATATTGGATCAACTGATGAAAGAGGACTTCACCATCTTGTTTGGGAAGTTATTGATAATTCTGTAGATGAAGCGATGGCTGGATTTTGTGATGAAATAAAAGTTACACTTCATACAGATGGAAGTTGTGAAGTTGAAGACAATGGACGAGGAATTCCTGTTGATATTCATCCTGAAACAAAAAAATCTACTTTGGAAACTGTTTTAACTGTTCTTCATGCTGGTGGAAAATTTGATGGTTCAGCTTACAAAGTTTCTGGAGGGCTTCATGGAGTTGGAGTTTCCGTGACAAATGCACTTTCCACTTGGTTGAAAGTTTGGGTTAAAAAACCAGATGGAACATATTTTATGGAATTTCGAGAAGGAGATCCAGTTGCTGATGTTACTAAAATTAACGACACACCAAACAAAAGATCTGGAACAATTGTGCGATTTTTACCAAATGACAAAACTTTTACAACAACTTTTTTTCACAGAAATACAATTGTAAAAAGAATTCGCGAACATGCATTTCTCACAAAAAATTTAAAAATAAAATTTACAGATCTCCGAAAAATTGAAAAACCTACAGATGAATTAGACGATAGTCAAAAAGAGATTAAGCCACCTTTTGAAAAGGAAAAATTTCCATTTAAAAAAAGTTTTTTCTTTGAAGGTGGAATAAAATCTTTTGTTCGTGCAACCTCAAGAAACCTTGCTCCAATTCAACAAAATATTTTTTACTGCGAAGGAGAAGAAGCTGGAATTTATGTTGAAATTTCTCTTTGCTATGTTGATAATTTTCATGAATATATTTGGAGTTTTGCAAACAATATTGCAACAACAGATGGTGGAAGCCATGTGACAGGGTTTCGTTCTGCACTGACACGATGTATGAACGATTACGGAACAAAATATCAAATTTTTAAAAAAGATGAAAACTTAAAAGGAGAAGATACAAGAGAAGGTCTTGTTGCAACAATATCTGTAAAACTTAGAAATGCTCAATTTGAAGGTCAAACTAAAGGAAAACTTGGAACACCAGAAGCAAGAAATGCGGTAGAAGTTGTTTTTGGAAGAAAATTTGCAGAATTTTTGGAAGAAAATCCAACAGATGCAAAATCAATTCTTTCAAAAAATCTTCTTGCGCAAAGAGCAAGAGAAGCAGCAAGAGCAGCAAGAGATATGGTGACAAGAAAAGGTGCATTAGAAGGTGCTGGACTCCCGGGAAAATTAGCAGATTGCTCTAGTAAAGATCCTTCTCAAAGTGAAATTTTTATCGTGGAAGGAGATTCTGCAGGTGGAAGTGCAAAGCTTGGAAGAAACAGAAAAATTCAAGCAATTTTACCACTCCGTGGAAAAATCTTAAACACAGAAAGGGCAAGACTTGATAAAATTTTAAAAAATAATGAAATTCGAGATCTCATAAAAGCAATGGGAATGGGTGTTGGCGAGGAATTAGATTATTCAAAACTTCGTTATCATAAAATTATTTTTATGACTGATGCTGATGTTGATGGTGCTCATATTAGAACTCTTGGACTCACGCTTTTTTTCAGATATTTTCCACAAGTTATCGAAAAGGGTCATCTTTTTATCGCAAAACCACCACTTTTTAAAATCCAAAAAGGAAAAGATGTTCGTTATGTTTTTTCTGAAATCGAGCTTGAAGAAGAAATTATTAAAATGAATATTGAAAAAGATGACGAAGGAAATGTAAAGGGTGCAACAATTTCTCGTTACAAAGGACTTGGAGAGATGAATCCAGATCAACTTTGGGAAACAACAATGAATCCAGAAAACAGAATTTTACTAAAAGTAACAATGGAAGATGCAGAGGAAGCTGATAAGGTTTTTACAATGCTAATGGGCGAAGAAGTTCTACCACGAAAACAATTTATTGAATCTATGGCAGAAGAAGTTAAAAATTTAGATATTTAGAGATATGAGTTCTTAAAGCTTGTTCTATTTTCAAAAATTTCACAAAGAAGATATTTTTAGATATTTAGAAAAGATATGAGTTCTTAAAGACGAGAGAAGAAATAGATTTAAAAAGTAAAATAGAAAATTTAAAATCTAACTGAGATCGCTTATACTCATTTTATTTATATGAATAAAAATTTTTCGTACAAAAAACTTAAAACAAGAAATATACTCTTTCAAAAAATTAAAAACTAAAATCTCAAAAAATAATTATGATTTTTATACTTAAATTTTTAAAAACAACCATAATTTATTTCTCAACTTTTCCTTCAGATGAAATTTCTAAATTATTTGAATAGACAAAAAATTTGAATGATTTGAAGTTAGAAACTATTCTATTCATTAAATCTTCAATCTTTCTTTGAGTTTCATCAAGAGATTTGCTCTCTGAAAATTGATAATTTATATCTCCTGTTATTCCAAAAATCATATCTTTACTTAAATTTACTTTTGATTTTGAATCAGATTGAAAACTTTTTAAACTTTCTTTATCTGACATAAAAACAATATTTTTTTCTGAATAAACACATGTTCCTTGATAACAAATAAAATTTTCAACCTCTTCTGATTCTGGAAAAATTACCTTAAAATATTCTAAAAATTTTACAGACTCAGCCTCTGTTTGAAATTCTAATCCCAAAACAAACTCATTATTTTTCGAATAATATACACCAAGGTTTCCATTTAAAAGATTCATAAAAAATTCTGCATCTAAATCCAAACCAGAAACATCAACCCATTTTTGTGTTAATTGAGAAATTTTTTTCTCAACATCCTCTCTTGTTGAAAGTTTTTTAAATTCTCTTGTGTCTCCAAAAAACAGGTTAATCGTAGCCCTGTCTTGATCCGTTGAAGATTCATATACAACATCTAAAAGTTCTCCAAGCTCTGGATTCATCTTAACCATAATATCATAACAGAAATTTAAAATTCTTTTTGGATATGTAAAAACTCCAAAAACTTTCGTTTCACTTTTTACAAATTCACCAAGTTTTGTTTGAACTTTTGGAGCATCCATTAAAAATTTTGATGCAGTTTTAACAAAATCTGAAGTAAATTTTGATGAAGTATTAAATTTAATTCCATTTTCATTGAAATCTACATATGAATATGAAAATCCATCTATTTTTGAAAATTTCATTTCATTTTTTAAAACTAGAGCATATTTTTTTGCCAATTTTGAAGAGATCTCTGCATATTCAGAGTTTTCCTCTCCTAATCCTAATCTAGAATTCATAAAACTATTCATAAAATTCATATATTCATTTATAAACTTTTCATACGAAGGAAGATTTTTGTCATTTGAAAGAATAATCATGTTTGAATTATTTGTTTCCTTTATCGCTTTTTGGAATGATTTATCTAATGAAATTCGATTCTCTGAAGATTCAAGTTTTTCAAAACTATCATCAAAAAAATATAGATAAGAATATCCATCTTTGAATGAAATTTCTGCAATTTTGTCGTTCTCAAAATCTATTGTTCCATATTTTTGACTCTTTCTTTTGTATGTCAAAAAAATTTCATACTGATTTTCTTTTGAAGATTCTTTGATGGATAGATTAAATTCTTTTAAATTTTCGGATTCTAAGATTTTTGAATTTATTGACAACTCTTTAAACATATTTTCTAACGAAGAAACAATTTCGTTTTGATTTAAAATTTTTGAAACAAATACAGATTCGTAATTTTTTGAAGCATCGGAAAAAATTTTTGAATATAATTTACAAAGCTCGGTTATGCCATTATTCTCATAACTATAATCTGATAAACCATAACCAACAAACTCACTTAGACCAATTTCTAAACAAGATTTTGAAGCATTTTCTGAAATAAAATTTACCAATTTTACATAACCAGAAAATGGAGAACCTTTCTCTCTTTTAAGTGTTAAAACAGAAAAAAATCCATCTTGATATGATAAAATCTTTGAAAAATTTTTAGAAAAATTTTGACAAGTTTCTTGATTTTTCGCATTTTTACAAAAATCTTCTTTTTTAAAATTTTCAAATTTTTTTAAAAAATCTGCATAACCATAACCTGAAAAACTCTTTAAAAAGGATTCAAAATTCTTTCCATTTAAATTTTTTGAAAAATCCAAAACAGCAACAGAAACAAAAGTATCTGAAGAGATTTTTTCAAATTTTTTTAATGGAGAAATATTTTTAGATAATTTTTCTTCATTGTTTCTTTTTTTATTTTTTTCGTTTCCTTCTTTCAAAAAAAGAGAATCAACACTATCTTTTATTGTAGAAATAAAATTGTTTTTTTGAACTTTTTCTCGAACAGGTGTATCCAAAGTTGCCAAAGCATACATTCCAGATGTTGCCAAGAAAGAAACTCCAAAAAAACCAAGAAAAATAGAAAGAAAAACCTTTCCTTTTTTCTTTTTTGGGATGTTTATTTCTTGATTTGGAAGTCTATCGATTGGTTCGTTTGCCATTTTTAAAATAATTTTCATGTGGAAGCCTAAAGAAAAATATATTTTGGTCAATAAAAATAGATTTTTTCAAATAATTTTAAAAAATACTTTTTAAAAAAATAAAATTTCTTTTAAATTTTTTAATAAAATTCTAAGTTTTTTAAAAAAAATTTGGAATATCAATAAATTCCGTTTCCAATCCTAAATCATTTTTTGTTTTTTTAGCCAAAGCTTTCACACCAAAAGTTTCGGTTATATAATGACCTCCAAAAATTATATTCATCTTCAGCTCCCTTGCAATTTCCTGATCATAATGCTTTAGTTCTCCTGTAATAAAAAGATCTGCTCCAAAATCTTTTGCAAGAAAAATATCTTGAGATCCAAAGCCAGAACAAACTGCAACTTTTTTAATTTTTTCTTTTCCAAATTTATGAATTTTTGCATTTCCAAAAAAGTTTTTATTCAAAATTTCAAAAATTTCATTCAAATTTTCCTCTTTTTCAAATTCATCTCCCCAGCCCCAAGAGAGAGTTTCTCCAGAACTAATGCTAAAAGGATATCTTGGTTTAAGATTCAAAATCTTTAATATTTCTGAATTGTTTCCAAATTCTTCATTGTGATCTAGTAAAAAATGAAAACCAAAATTTGAAATTTTATTTTGATACAAAAATTTTAAACGATTTTGCAAAATTTCATCTAAAGCAAAATTTTTAATATCAAAACGAATTCCATGATGTGTAAGAACTGCATCTGCACCAAATTCTTTTGCTTTTTTCAAAAATTCCAAGCTCAAATCAACTCCAAATGCAATTTTTAAAATCTCTTCTGAAGCTCGAATCTGAAGTCCATTTGCTCCAAATGGATCAAAAAATTTTTCATTTTTTGGATTTAAAATTTTTAAAAAATAATTCTCTAAATCATCTATTTTCATTTTCAAAAATTTATTTTTTTAAAAAGATTGTAAATATATTTTCTGAAAAAAAATTATTACAAAACCCAGAATTATTGCAAAGTGAGAGTTTATTCATATCTACAAAAAAAGCTCCAATTAAAGTTAAAACAACATATGGAAATTTTTGAAAAAGTGCAAAAGTTAAAATTGTTGTTGCTCGATCTTTCGACTTTGTTGAATTGTTTATTGCAAAACTCAGCCAACGAGAAAGAAATCCATCTGCAGAAAAAATCAGAACAAAGAAAAAGATATTTGCAAAAACTAAAATTTCAGATTGTTTTGTGAAATATACTCCAGAAAGAATAAAAAAAGTTCCACCTAAAAAATTTAAAAATAAAAATCCATATTCATCGAAAAACTTTTTTCGAATTTTTGAAAAATTTTTAATAAAAAATACGCCAACTATTGATGAAATTGTAAATAAAATACTTTGCCCACGACTATCTAAACCCCATTCAATCATCATTCCAGATTTAAAAAACCCCCAAATTGCAAAGTAAAAAATTCCAGAAATAATCATTCCACAAGGAATTAAAATCCAAATTTGTTTATTTAAAAAATTTTTAAATCCATTTACAATTTGAAAAATATAGTTTTTTAAAGAAAATAAAACTTTCTCAAATTGTGGTTCAGATATTTTTAAAGAAATTAAAAATCCGATTAGATAAGAAATTTCCCAAAGAATAAAAGAAGATTGTGGAGAAATTTTGTATAAAAACCCACCAAAAAGTCCGTAAAAAAGTGGAAAAGCTCTAGCAATTGCTCCACTATTAGAAATAACTTCGTCAAAACTTTTTTCTAAACCCTTCTGTTTTAAAGAATTAAAAAGATATGCTTCAATTGTTCTAGAAAGAAAAGCAAATGTAAATTGAATTAAAAAATTTCCAATTAAGATTGAAGATTTTAAACTAATTGAAAAAAATATTGCACCTAAAATTCCTGTAAAAAACCCAAAGATCATAGTTTTTTTTCTTCCAAAAATATCGGCGATTGCACCGCTTGGAATCTCTAGAAAAAAACCAAATAAAAATGCCATTGAATCAAAAAAACCAAATTCTCCATAAGAAAAAAACTTAAGAAACCACAAAACCCAAGCAGCTTTTATAAACCATCCATTTGAAAAAATTTGCAAAAGATAAAAGTTTCGAACAGAATTCTCTTCCCACAGAACTGGTTTTTTAATTTTTAAAAAATGAATTTTTGGGATTTTAAACATTTTTAGATATTTTTATCTTTTAAAATCCCTTCTCCTCTTTTAATATGAAAAAGATACAAAGGAAAAAAAATAAAAAAGTTCACAACTCCATAAACTATTTTTTGCAAGTTCTCATTTTCAGAAATATATACAAAACAAAATCCATATTTACATTCTAATCCAAAAATTTTTAATAAAGAACTAAATAAAATTTGATACAAAAACCAAACAGACAAAAAGAGAAAAATAAAACTCATTGAATAGAAGTAAAAAATTTTAATAAAAGTTTTTGTGATTTCACCTTTTATAGCAAAATATATAAAAATACCAACCAAACCAACAAAAAATAAAAACGGCAAAATAAACATTTCAAAATTTTAGTTTAAAGAAATTTTTAAAATTATTTTTTATCTTCTTCTGCTTTTTTTCGAACAAAAAACCAGTGATAGATAAATAAAATTCCAGAAATAAAAGAGATAACAGAAGATGAAATCATCTTTCTTTTTTCCCAATTAGAACTAATTTCTTCAAGATCAAATACAAAATATAAAAGATTTGTGATTATATTTCCAAATGAAAACACAAAGATCAAAAGGGAGATTCCAGAAATTGCATAGATATATAAAAATTTTATCCAATCAAATTTTCTTTTTTCAGACTCTTTTTTGTCAGACATAAAAAATCTTATTCAAAAAAAATCTAAGAAACAAAAATATATTTTCAAGACGAAGTTTCAAATTTTTTTAAAATCTCTTCTTTTAAAATATGTTCCAAAAAAAGTTTTTTATATCCAACTTTTTCAAATAAAATTATAATTTTATCGTTTTCATATCTGACAACTTGACCAATTCCCCAAAGAAAATGCAAAACTTTTGATCCAACTTCAAATGGCAAATTTTCATCATTTTTTACATCATTTCTTCTCAAACAATTATCACAATTTTCACAAAACTCTTTTGAAAAATTTTCTCCAAAATAATTTAAAATATACTTTCTCCTACAACCTAAATTTTCTGCATAACCTTCAATCATCTGAACTCTACTTGATTCAAAATGTCGTAAAAAATTTTGAGTTTCATATGCTTTATAACTTTCAAACTTCACATTTTTTTCATCAACAATAAAAACTTTTTTTTCAGAATCCATTCGCAAAACTCCTGCATCTGAAAGTTTTTCTGCAATTTTTTTTGCTTTTGCCTTTTCTAAACCAATTTCATAAAGCAACTTTTCGTTTAGTAAAATATCTGAATTTTCACGAACAAAGATCAAAAAATTTTTTATATCCTTTGGTTTAAAATTTATTTTTCCTTTAAAAAATCTACTTAAATTTAAATCCCTTTTGTCATAAAAAAGTGTTGCGATTGTTTTTTTGCCATCTCTTCCTCCTCGCCCAACTTCTTGAAAATACCGATCTACAGAATCTGGAATTTGAAAATGAAAAATAAAACGAATGTTTGGATGATCAATTCCAAGTCCAAAAGCATTTGTTGCAATTAAAATTTTTATACTTCCATTCATAAAATTATCTTGAGATTCAGTTCTCCTTTTTTTTCCTAAACTACCATGATAAACTTCAATTTTATCAAACTTTCTATCTTCTAAAAATTTTTTTAAAATTGGAATTGAATCTTTTTTCCCAACATAAATTATTCCAGGAAATTCAACATTTTTTAATTTTTCAGAAATTTTTTCCAATTTATCCTCTTCGTTTTCACATTTTAAAACTTCCAAAAAAATGTTTGGACGATCAAAACCATCAACAACAATTTTTGAATCTTTCATTCTAAGTTGAGAAATTATATCTTTTTGAATTGGTGGAGAAGCTGTTGCTGTTAGTGCAAGAATTTGTGGAGAATTTAGAAATTCAATATATGAACCAAGTTTTCTAAAATCTGGACGAAAATCATGTCCCCACTCCGAAACAGAATGAGCTTCATCAACAACAACCAAAGATGGATTTGCCAATTTTATCATCTCTAAAACCCCAGCTCTTGTAAGTTGCTCTGGAGCAAGAAAAAGAAAATTTATCTTTTTTTCAGAAAAATCTTTTAAAATTTCAATCTGCTTCTCTTTCTTAAGAAGAGAATTTAGAACTTCACTTCGTCCAAGTTTCAAATTTTTTATCTTTTCTGATTGATCTTTTTGAAGAGAAATTAGTGGAGAAATTACTAAAATTGGATTTTTAAAAACTAAACTTGCAATGTGATAAATTGTAGATTTTCCATAACCAGTTGGCAAAACTGAAAGAAGATTATGCCCTTGTAAAACAATTTCTGTAGATTTTAAAATTCCATCACGAAGCCCTGAAAAACCAAGAAAATTTTTTGCAATTAAGACAATCTCGTCTCGTATATTTTTCAAAAAATTCAAAAAATTCAAAAAAAACTTAAGAGAAAAAATTCTTTTCTGCAATAAAAAATTTTTAAAAAATATCTCTAAATTTATTTTATTTCTCTTTAGAATTACTATTTTTTATTGATTAAACTAAATATAAATTATTTTGGAAAAACATGAACAAAGATATAATTATGCCTAAAAAAATAATTAGAAAATAATTTTAAATCTTTTTAAAAAATATCATTATTTATGATTTGTTTTTATTTCTTTTTTTTATTAAAAAGATTTGACAAAATATTTAAAATTCCGAAAATTTTCTCTGTTAAAATTTCTCTTGAAACAACACTTTCATCGTTCTCTTTTGTTTCTACTTTTTAATAATAAATTTTGTTTTTCAGATTTTATTTTGAGAAAGAAAAAAGTTTTTTGTTAAAAAACAGAAAAAAGTTTTCAAATTTATAAAATCTCTTTGAAATAAAAATTTTTAAAGTTAGTTTATTCTTGAAACACTTTTTAAAATGGATTTTGCAATAATTTTTGTAATTTTAATTGGCTTTGCAGGAATTTTTCTTTTTTTAAATTCAAAATTTTCTTCACAAAAAAAAGATGATGGAGCTCAAAAAATATTCTTAGAAATTTTGGAAAATTTACGAAAAGAAGTTCGTGAAGGATCTGAAAATTCTCGAAAAGAACTTTTTGAAATCACGGAAAAATCTCGAAAAGAGACACAGGAAAAATTGGACAAAATCAACGAACAATTCGTTAAAAACATCTCAGAAAATCAAACAACAATTCAAAGACAATTTAGTGAATCTAGCAAAATTATAAATTCCGTAACAGAAAAATTAACAAAGCTAGACGAAACAAACAAGCAAATTTTAAGTTTTTCAGAAAAACTTTCAAATTTTGAAAATATTCTCAAAAATACAAAAGAGAGGGGAAAATTGGGAGAATATTTTTTAGAAACTTTGCTTACAAACTCTTTTCCGCCAGGTCACTTTGCTTTGCAATATAAATTTAAAAATGGAGATTTAGTTGATGCAGTGATATTTTTTAATGAATTTATTATTCCAATTGATTCAAAATTTTCACTTGAAAAATATAATTTAATTCAAGAAGAGAAAGATGAAGAGCGAAAAAAAATTTTGCAACAAGAATTTACAAAAGATATTAAAAACAGAATTGATGAAACAAGCAAATACATTCGTCCAAGCGAAGGAACAATGGATTTTGCTTTTATGTTTATTCCAGCTGAAGGAGTTTATTACTCAATTTTAAATTATGGAGAAAAATCAAAAAATCCAAATTCAAGAAATTTAGTTGAATATGCTTTTGAAAAAAAGGTGATTATCACCTCCCCATCAAGTTTTTTTGCATACATTCAAACAGTTATTCAAGGACTTAAAATGTTAAAATTTCAAAGTGAAGTTCAAGAAACTCTAAAAGGTGTTGCAGATCTAAAAAGACATTTGGATACATACGAAATATATTTTCAAAAAATTGGAAACAACCTTTCAACAACGGTCAATATGTATAACTCTGCATATAAAGAATTTGAAAAAATTGATAAAGATGTTTATAAGCTAACTAGTGGAGAGTCTGGTGGAAATGTAAAAGTTTTAGAGATTAAAAAACCAGAAAATTAAATTTTTAAAAATTTATAAATTTTATTATGCAAGAGAAAAGATTTATATCATTTGAGCAAGAGCTTCTAAAACAATTCACATTAGTTTCAACAAAAGTTTTGAAAAAAATTGATTCAACTAGTTTTCTCTCTCCTGTTAGAATCAAACTTTCAAAAGATATCAGTTTTGCAGACATTTTTTTGAGCATTTTCCCAGACAAAACTGCAAAAAAAAATTTTGTTTTACTAAATGATAGAATAAAAGAGATTCAAGGAGAGCTTTTTCGAAAAATGGCTGGACGAAAATTTCCAGAAATTCGTCTTCATCTTGACGACTCAATTAAATATGAAGATAAAATTAGCACAATTTTGAAAAAAGTTGGTGGTTTAGATTAAAATTTTTTTATGAAAAGATTTCTTGGCTGTCATGTTTCTTCTTCAGGAGGGATGGAAAATGCAATTTTCTCTGCAAATTTTTTAAATGTAAACTCAATTCAACTTCATCCTTCTCCACCACAAAGATGGAATTTAAATAAATTTTCAGAGAATTTTGAAAAAAATTTTTTAGAAGCAAAGAAAATATCTTCAGTTGAAAAAGTTTTTTTTCATGGAATATATCTAATAAATCTTGCAAATCCAGATGATGAAAAATTTCACTTTTCAAAAATTTCACTTCTAAACTATCTTGATCTGATGAGCAGAATTTCTGGAGATGGTGTAATTTTTCATATCGGATCTTTCAAAGATCAAAAAAATGAAGAAGAGGGCTTTGTAAGAATTGTTGAAGGATTAAATTGGATTTTTGAACGTTCTGAAAATTCTGCAAAACTACTTTTGGAAGTTGCTGCTGGGAGTGGAAGAGTCGTTGGGTCAAAGATCTCTGATTTAGCAAAAATTTATGAAAAAGTTAAAGAAAAAAATCGTTTAGGTTTTGCACTAGACACACAACATATGTTTGGAAGCGGTTATGATTTTGAAAATGATTTAGAAAAAATTGTTTTAGACTTAGAAAAAACTTTCGGAATAGAAAATATTAAAGCAATACATTTTAATGATAGCAAAGTTGATTTGGCAAGCAAAAAAGATCGACACGAAAATATAGGACTTGGAAAAATTGGAGAAAAAACTTTGAAAAGAATTTTAAATCATCCAAAATTTTTGAAGATTCCATTTATTTTGGAAACTCCAAATTTAGGAAACAAAGAAAGTGCTAAACTTGAAGTTGAAAAATTGAAAAGTTGGATTGAGCAAAGAAATTTAAAATAAAATTTTCAAAATTCTCTATTTTTTAAAATTCGTATTGAAGTTTTTAAAAAAACTTTTAGTTTTATTCAGAATTTGATGAAATTAGATTTATCATCAAATTATTTAAGAAAAGTTTTTAAAAGACTGACTCTTTTGGTCTTTCAAATATCAAACATTTATATTTTTAACTTTTTAAAATGGAAATTTTTTTATATTTACTGATAGGAATATTTTTAGGTTTTGTAATTGGTTTTTCTATTGTTCGATCAAAAAATATTAAAAAAGAAGAAGAGATTGCAAAAAAAATTTTAGAACAAGAAAAAGAATTATCTTCTCTTGAAATCAAATTGAAACAAAAAAAAGATGAAGCTGAAATTGCTGAAAAAGAGATCCTTGTTTCTGCAAAAGAGAAAGCTCAGAAAATTATTGATGAAGCAAAAATTGAGATTGACGAAGAGAAGAAAAATCTTCAAAAACGATCTGAGAGAATTGAAAAAGATGAAGAAAGAATTGAAGCTGAAAATAGAAAAATTTTATCTGAGAGAGAAAATATTGAAATTTTAAAAGAATCTGTTGAAAAAGAGAGAAATGAAGTTTTAAAGAGATCTGAAAAAGTTCTTGCTGAGCTTGAAAGAGTTTCTGGACTTACAAAAGAATCTGCAAAAGAGGAGATTTTAAAAAAAGTTGAAGAAGAGGAAAGAGATGTTATTGCTCAAAAAATATCTTTTATTCAATCTGAAATTAAAGAAAGAGAGAAAGCAATCGTTCAAGAAGTAATTGGAACTTCTATTCAGAGATATGCTCCAACTTTTGTTTCCGATACAACAACTGTTGCAGTTCCTCTTGGAGACGATGAAATGAAGGGAAGAATTATTGGAAAAGAAGGAAGAAATATCAAAGTTTTTGAAGAAGCAACTGGAACAAATATTTTAATTGATGATACACCGGGAAATGTTGTTATTAGCTGTTTTGAACCAGTTAGAAGAGAGATTGCAAAATTTGCTTTGGAAATTTTAATCAAAGATGGAAGAATTCAACCTTCAAAAATTGAAGAGGCTGTTGCAAGTGCAAAAAACGAAATCGCAAAAATTATTAAAGATAAAGGTGAAGAGGCTTTAAACCAACTTGGACTTTCTATGATGGATCCAAAATTAGTGCGACTTTTGGGAAGACTTTATTATCGAACAAGTTATGGACAAAATGTTTTAGCTCACTCCGTTGAAACTGCAGAAATTGGTCAACTTATTGCAAGAGAGATTGGTTATAAAAATATTGAATATGTAAAACTTGCATGTTTATTGCATGACATTGGAAAATCTGTGGATCGTGAGTTAGAAGGAACACATGTTGAAATTGGGGTTTCGGTTCTTCAAAAACATAAATTTCCAGAAGAAGTTATTCATGCAGTTCATGCACATCACGAAGATATTAAACCAGAAAATATTTTAGATTTTCTTGTAATTACAGCTGATGCAATTTCATCTAGCAGACCGGGAGCGAGAAGAGATTCTTTTGAAAATTATATAAAAAGACTTGAAGGACTTGAAAATATTGCAAAAAATTATCCGGGAGTTGACAAAGCATATGCAATTTCTGCAGGAAGGGAAATTAGAATTTTTGTTCGACCAGAAGAAGTTGATGATAGTGGTGCAATAATTATGGCTAGTGAAATTGCAAAAGAAATCGAAAAAAATCTAACTTATCCGGGACAAATAAAAGTAAATATTATTCGAGATGTTCGAGCCGTTGAGTATGCGAGATAGAAATCAAAATTTTAAATTTTTATTAAACAAAATTCTTGAAATTTTTTAAAAAATCAATAAAAGAAGTGTAAAGTTTTAAAAATTAAAAAAATTAAAAATATGTCAAACAATGCAGAAATTTTAAATTTCAGAGAATATACAATCAAACTTTATGGAAAAAAATTGAACATTAGAATTAAAAGAGTTGAGAAAGAAAAAAGTTGTCCAATAGAAACAAATGCAGAAAGTTCTTGCGGTTGTGTGGATGGAAGAGATGTTGAATATATAATTTCTGTTCAACCAGAAGGCAAAAAAAATCAAACAGAAAAAAGAGAAATTACAGAATTCGCTCTTGCTGGTGGATCGCATGGACTCGCACAAATTATTAAAGAATTAAAAATTGTTGAGGGTGATGCAAATATTTTTGTTGCAAAAGCATTAGAAAAATTTGGATTTATTCCAAATACACATACTAGCGAACACGGACTTGAAAAAATAAACACTAATCCTGAAAATTTTTTTGATGGAAGGTATTCAGACGAAGAAGCAGAAAAAAAACTTGCACAAATTTTGACAGATATTCCAGATTGTGGATGGAATGAAGGATTTAAACTAATGTATGATGGAAAAGACCCAGAACAAGAATTTATTAAAACTTTAATTGAAAATGAAATTGAATTTATTGTTCCAGTTTTGGGTGGTGATCACAAAGAAGATGGTGTTGTTTTTCAAAAAAGAACAATTGGTTCAGGATATGATGTTACAAAATTTGTTGTTGGAATAAAAGAATTAGCTTTTGTTCAATTTTTAATAAACGCTTTTAGTGCAGAAAATGTTACTATAATTCAAAATGCTTTAATGGCTGATGCTATTTTTACTGCAGTAAGATTAACTCGAAAAAATATAGCAGGGATTCCAGAAAATGAGAACGACGAAAGATATCAATTTATTAAAAGAATTATAAAATCTGCAGGAGAAGAAAAAGGAGAAGAGAATTGGGAAAAACTTCGAAAAATTCGTGAAGAGATAGTTCGGAATGAAGAAAATATTAATTGGATAGAACAAAATCAACCATAAAAATAAGTTTATTTTTGATTAAAACTCTAAAGCAAATTTTTTAAAAAATTTTAAATTATTCCAAACAACAATTTTTTTGATTTTCAATCACAAATTTTATTAGATCATCAATTAAAATTTCTGCTCTATTCACAGCATCATAAATCTCTTCTCGAGAAACTTGAGCTGCAAACATTTTATCTTTTAATTTTCTCTTAACTGAAGAAACCTCCATTCCTTCATATTTATTTGGTCTCATCAAAGAATATGCATGAACAAATCCAGAAAGCTCATCAAAAGCATAAATCATTTTTTCCATTTCAGAAACTGGATCAACTCCGAAGTGATTTGGACCATGAGAAGCAATTGTTCGAATTACTTCTGGATCAATACTTTTATCTTCCAAAAATTCTACAATTTTTTTACAATGAAGTTCTGGCCATTTCTCCCAATCTGCATCGTGAAGAAGTCCAGAAAGTTCCCATTTTTTAATTGCTATCTCGTCATAATTTTTTGAAACTGCCCAAGATTTCATCAAATGAGCAACCTGAAACATATGCAAACGAAGACGAACATTCGGAACCCATTCTTCCAAAAGTTTTATTGCATCTTCACGACTCATCAAATTTCCAAGATTTTTTATATCTCCAAAAGTTGTTCTTCCTAAAAATCTAGAACTATTCAATAGAAATTTATTCACAAAAAATCTAAAAATTCACAAATTTTTGTCAAAATCGTTGTGAAAGAAAATTAAAAATTTATTTATATCCATGTTGTTTGCAAAGATGTTGAAGAGAGTAGAAAAATTGGATCTGCACTTGTTGATGAAATGCTAATTACTGCTACAAATATATTTCCAAAAATTGAATCTGTTTATCGATGGGGTGAAGAAGTTATTCATAATGAAGAATCTGTAATGATTTTGAAAACAAAAGAGTTGCTGTATGAAAAAGTTGAAGAAAGAATTCGTGAAATACATTCATATATTTGTCCTTCCATTGTATGTTTTAAAATCAAAAAAAATTCAAAAATGTATCTTCAATGGATGTAGAATGAAAATTTGTAAATTTTTTTAAAAAAATAAATTTGTTGATTTAAAAATTGATTTTCTAAATAAATTCATAAATTTTTAGACAAATCTTTTAATAAAATTTTTATTGCATCTCGGAATTCGCTTCTTGCAAGCCCAACTTTTAAATTTGTTTTTAGCATATTAACAGGATCTCCAGTTGTCAAAAACTCTCCATCGATAGGTTTTATTGTTACCTTTTTTTCTTGAGCCATCATCAAAAAACTTGTTGTGATTTGAAATTCATTTCCATCATCTGGATTTAGTGGAGTTTTGTCGATGTAATCATAAATCTCTGCAGAGTAAGTATGCCTTCCGACATTTATTAAATTTGATGGGTATGGTCTAACTTTTGGCTTTTCAATAACTTTTTTCAAAACTTTTTCATTATTCACATCTTCAAAATCAAAAACTCCATATTTATGAACCTCTTCTTCTGGAACTTCAAAAGCACCAATTGTTGCTGAACTCCCACTTTTTTCAAATTCAGAAATTACTTGAAAAAGTGCTGGGGTTTTAGAAAGAAAAATATCATCACCATAAAGAAATGCAAAGTTTTCATTTTTTGAAATTAAATTTCTCGCAGAAACAAATGGTGCTGCAGTTCCATATGGCAAATCAGAATTTTGACGAACGAAAACAAAATTTGCTTTTTTATAAACATGTTTGATTTTTGCGACTAGATCAAGTTTGTCTTTTCGCATAAGCAGATCTTCAAGATAACTTGCCGAATCAAAATAATCTTCAATTGCAGAAGAGCCATATCTTGTAACAATAATGATGTCGCGAATTCCACTCTGCACACACTCTTCTGTAACATATTCAAGCACTGGCATATCAAGAATTGGAAGAAGTTCCTTTGGAACATTTTTTGTTGCTGGAAGAAACCTTGTTCCATAACCCGCTGCAGTTATTATCGCTTTTGTTACTACCAAAATTTTTATTATACAATTTCTTAATTAGTTTAAATCTTTTTTATTACAAATTTTAAAATAGTTTCTTCAAGAATTTTCAATTGCAATTTTATCAGAAATTAAACGAAAAAAAGATTCTATTTTATCTTTCATAATAGCAGATTCTCTATCTGTTTTGGACTTTACAGACAAAATTAAATTTCCTTCTTCGTCAAAACCACTAATAATTATGGAAGAATTCATAGAAATTTGCATTGCAGGAGAAAAAGTAATTCCAGAAAATTTACTACTAACCCAAGAAATTAAAAATTCTCCAGATACATTTCTTTGAATTCCATCTTTAAAAAGAATTGATACAATGTTACTTATTAAGTGTGCAGATCTTAACTCTTCTAAAATATCACGAGAGATATAATTTGCTAAAAATTTTATGACTTTTGAAACAAAACCGATACCATTATTTTGTTGACCAAAAAACCTTTCTGAAAGTTCTGGAAATCCTAAGAAAGAAAGTGATTCAATAATTTTTTGAGCATTTCCGGAGAAAAATCCCGATTTAATGCTTACTATATCATTTTTTAATTTTTCCAACCTTTTTTGTATCTCTTCAGGATTAATACTGTTCATTTCTTCATTTGAAAACAAAACCTCATTAACAAGTCTTGTTAAAACTTCTCCAGAAGCAACAGAGAATGCAACTTCTCCACCCATTGCAAGTGAGAATAAATAAGGATAAAAAAATCCTTGACTAACAACTTTTCCATCAACCGTTATTTCTTCTCTCAGAGTTTCTAAATTTTTAATAACTTCTTTTGGAATTTTAAAAATATGTGAATTATATTCTGATTCATTTTTGATTGATAAATCAGTTTTTGGAGTTTTTTTTGAAGTTTCCAAACCTTTTTTTGCAGATACTTCAGAAATTTTTTTCATTAAATTCTTAAGTTGCAAACCATCTCTTCCATGATGGTCTGAAACTGCAACAAGTGTTGAACTGCCATCATCTTTTACCAAAACTTTTAAATGAAGTGGTGCTTCCTTTGCATGTTCTCCCGGTTTGCGAAGCTCTTGATCAGATGGAAAATTTTCTTCGTTTGTATAAATCTCCATCATTGCAACAACAGAACTTTTTTCTGCAATAGATAAGAAATATTTTTTAATCTCTTCAAATTCCCCGCTTTTTGGAACAAACTTTTTTCTAACTTTCAAAAATTCCAGAAAAAGATTAAATTGATCAAGTGGTGCAACTAAATGCTTAATTGAAACAATTTTAACTAAATAATTTCTAAATTCCAAATATAAATTTAAAGCTTTTTCTGAATCATTTGATGCTTTTTCAAGAAAACTCAAATCAAAATTTTCTTCCGCTGTTAATTCTTGCTCGTCAAAAATTGCAAAAGCAACCTTTTCTCTAATTTCATCTTCAGAATCTTTTCCAGAAATAATAATATACTTAACAGAACCATTTTTTCGAATTGCAAGAATCATATTTTCTTCGTTTGCATATTCAAGACTCTTTGTTAGAGAATTTTTTTTGATTGATTGCGGAACATCAATCTCCATATCATCAATTCCAAATTCCGATCCCACCTCTGCTTTGAAACTTCCTGTTTTTATAGATTCAAGAACAGAAAAAACGATATCTGAAACAATAGATATTTTTTTTTCGTCTTTCTCTTCCTTTTTCTCTTTTTCTTCAATGTTTGAACCATTTTTTTTTGATTCAAAATTAATTGTTGCAGAGAAACTTGTTGCTTCCGTTTTCCCCGCTATAACCTCTCTTGCAAAATTCATATTTCCTTGAGAAAAATCTGCCCATTCAGAAGATCCGTAAAGAATTATAGCTAGTTCATTTTTTAAATTTTGATCATTTCCAAAAAAAATCTCTTGCAAAATTTTTCCAAATTCCAAATTAAAGCTTTTAAGTTTTTCTAAAGACTCTTCTACACCTCGAAAATAATTGTTTCCAACTTTAAAAATCTCTTGCCCGTTATAACTTTGGAAAAATATTGGTGGTTTTTTCCAAAGATCCTCTGAAGAGATAATTTTTTCATTTCCAAAAAATTTTTCAAATTTTAGTTTAAGATTTTTTGAACCTTTTAATCTTTCTAAAATTTTTATTACCAAAAAAGTTTTCTTTCTTAGTTCAAGATATTCTTTTGCAATTTCTTCAAATTTTTGTTTTTCATTTTCCGGCAAACGATAATCAATTTTTTCTTGAAAAGATTTTGCAAAATCCAAGACACTTTCCATCCCAAGATCTTCTCTAACATTTTCTGTGAGCCATTCTATCACACTTTTTTGAAATTTTTCTGGAATAATAGAATTTATAAAATCTGAACCTTTTCTAATCACCTCAACCAAAAATGGTTTCTTTTCAGAAACTTTTCTTTCTCCCTCTTGTTGACTAAAATTTTCTGGGGTCATCTTTTCAAAAAAACTATGGACTTTTTTCTATTTTTTATAATAGAATTTTCCAAAAAATCAAGCAGTATGAAAGAAACACAAAATTTAGAAATTATATTTTTTGAACATCATCAATTTTTATCTAAAAATTTTTGGAAAGAAATTTTATTACTTTTTACAACAAAAAAACATATCATTCAAACTCTAGGAAAAAAAGAAAAAAATGTTCAAGAAGTATATGCTATTCATGGAGTTACTTTTAATTTTTTTCTTATATTTTCAAAAATTTTATGGTTTATTGATTTTCCAATTCCTCTCAAATCAAAAGTAAAAATTGATCGTTGGATACCAAAACTCTTTTTGTTAGAATTTCTTGCAAAATATTTCTCCAAAGAAGAAAATCAACCTTGGACAGAAAGAATTAAGGAAATTCAAAAAGACGCAGAAGAGAAATATGGCAAAATTTTGATTTTGGTTCCTGCAACAAAAGATGCAAAAGAGAAAACTTTCGACGAAGAAATGATAAAAAAAATTTTAAAAATTTTACAAATAAAAGGTATTAATTTTTCTTGTTCAATTTGGAGAAATGGAAAAATAGGAAATTGTGAAAGTTTGCAACCAAGCTAAAATTTTTTAATTTTAGTATAAAATATATTCTACTGTATTTTTAATTGCTAATGCTAAAATAACATATATCAAACCATAAATTGATGCTGAAACTGATTTTTTTGCTTTATCAATTTTTCCTTGATCACCTTGTGCTTGAATATAATTATATCCTGCAATAACAATATAAACAACCGCAACAAGCCCTGCTATATTTATTGAAGCTTGTAATAGCGAACCAACTATAGACATAAATCCCCTACCACCCATAGGATCTCGTATTGCCGGAACAAACGATGATGATATTATAAAAAATTTTTGATACATAATAATATTTTAAAAATATATTTTATAAAGAAGAACCAAGAATTGTATATGCAATAAAATTGAACAATGATTTTGATATTGCAACAACAACGAGACCAATTATTGAATATTCTAATGTTTTCTTAGCTTTTTCAATTGCCGAAGGTTCTCCATGGCTCATAATATAAGTATAGCCACCCCAAACAATGTATACAACTGCTACTAAACTTGAAATATCAAAAAATAGATTAAAAAGTATTGTGATTATTTGTTCTGGAGAAGAAAATTTTGAAAATATACCAGGATTTAAAGAATTTGTTCCTATCTGTGAATTTAAATTGTGTAAAAAAAGAAATAAATTTTTCATCTTAAAAAATTATCTAACTAATTTTAAATACCTCCATAACTGCATTTATTATAACAGATATAAGCGTTGCAAAGATCAATGCATATGTAAGATTCATAATATATTTTTTCCCCTTCTCTTTTTGTCCAATCATATATTGATATCCTGCAATAACATATCCTATCATAGCAAAAGGAACAATTATTTTATATAATTCTTCAAAAGCATGTTGAGAGAGTGTCAAAACACAATCAAAATCATCTATCTCTCCTTCTAATTCCAAGAATGATCCATTTTTTGGAGTTGCAGAACAAGCAGAAATATTTTTTATTTGAGCAAAAAAAGAAAAAGAAAAAACTAAAATTAAAAAAACTAACCTTTTATAAATATTTTTACTAAAATTTTCTATATTATACATTTTTTTTAAAAATATATTGCACCAAAGATATCAACCAAAATATATTCTATTACAACAAAAGAGCTAGCAATTATAACAAGAGCAATAAATATATCTGACATTAATGTTTTTCCTTTCTGTGCTTTTGAAGGATCTCCGTTTGCAGACATAATCAAATATCCAGCATATGCAAACATTCCAACAGCAGTTGCTCCAGCGAGTGGAAGTAAGCCTTTTTCAATTAATGCAGCAATTGCTTCGTTAAGACTCCCCAAGGTACTAGTTGGTGAAATTGTTAATGAAAAAATTTTACTAATCATATTAAAACTTTATCTTCCAAAAATTTATGCCATTAATTTTGTGTTGATTGAATTCAAAACTATACCTGAAAGCCCCAAAATAATAACTCCCTGTATAGATCTGAAAAGCTCTTTTTTTGCTTCTGTTAATGCTTGTTCTGACCCATTTTCAAATACAATCTTAACAATTGCGATCCCTGCAGTTATTGCAGAATATACAAAGCCTGATGCAACCAAAATATTTGCAACAGCCGTTACCCATTGTCCAAAATTATTTACAGATGATAATCCACCAATAGGAACAGATAATTTATATGAAAATAATTTAAAAATTTGAAACGATAAAAAACTAATCATAATATTTTTCTCGCTTTACTTTAATTCTTTTTTTCGTAGAAGTCAAGCAGAAATTATCTTAAAATGGAAAATAATCAACAAGAAAATAATTTTAATTTAGAAATTAATAAAAACAACAAAGAAGATGAATTGCAAAAAATATCAGAAACGAAAGAAAACATAAAATCAGTAAATGCAGAACTACATAATCCAGAAACAGACAGAATGGACTCTGAAGATATTTTATTTGAGGAAAATGAAATAAAAAAAATTTTGAAAAAAAATAATAAATCAAATTTTATAGAAAAAAATAAAAAAAATATAATTTTTCTATCATTTTTTCTCCTACTAATCTCTTTTCTTGGAATATATTTTTTTATAAAAAATTTCTTTAACAATGGAACAAAAAAACCAAATATTGAAATCTTGATTCAAAAAAGTGAAATTCCGGCAGAATCCTCTTTTCCATGGAAGATAAAAATTAACAATTCTGGAAATGTTGATATGAAAAATATAAATCTTGAAATTAAATTTTCAACAAAGAATTTAAACATTATATCATCAGACACAGAATATACCAAAAAAGATAATGGGGTTTATTTAGTAAACATAGAAAAAATATTAAGTGGAAAAAGTTTTGAATTATCTTTAGAAGGAACAATTTCTTCTTTTCCCGGAGATTCTGGAACAATATACATAACAACAAAATATTCTCTTGAAGGAACTGATAAAGTTTTTATGATATCGGAAAACAAGAATTTCGATGTTGTTCGTCCAATAATTTTATCAGAAATTTCCTCTCTTGACCAAAACATTGCAAGTGGAGATAAAGTAAAACTTAATTTAAAGATAATAAATAAAGAAAAAAATGAATTCAAAAATGTGTTAGTAAAATTATACACTGATAAGGAGTTTGTTATTGATGAAACCTCCCTTCCTGAAAATTTTAAAAAGATTGAAGAAGAAAATTATATCTTATTTAATTGGGAAATAGAAAATTTAATTGGAAATCGTGAAATAAAATATGAAATTCTTGGAGAGATAAAGGGAAAAGATCAAGAAAAAAAAGTTTTTTTAATTGAAACTGGAATACAAAGCAATGAAGAAGAAAATGGATTTGTTAAATTCTCTGATGACTCAATAGAAATATTGATTTCTGCACCTGTTATTGAATCCTTTTTAGAAATAAATTCAAGTAAAGAATTTATAAATTTAGATAGAAATGAATTTGTAAAATTTAAAATTATTATTAAAAATGAAGGAACAGAAAATGCAAAGAATCTTGTTTCGGAAATTGAAATGCCAAATTATTTTGATCTATCAAAAATTAGTGGGATATCTCCAGAGATAAATGGTAGAAAAGTATTTATAAATTCTAAAAATTTTCCAAAATTAATTTCCCTTCCTCCAAAAGAATCAATTGAAATTGAATTTGAAATCAAATCAATATCTGAATTTTTTGAATTAGATAATAAATCAGAAAATATATCTTTTAATATCTTTTCAACAATTTTTGAAAATGAAAAAGAGATCTCTAAAACAAATTCTGTCAAAGTTAATGTAAATTCTTATATTGATTTTCAAACAAACAAAGCTTTTTACTATAGAACAAGTTCGGATTTTCCAGAAAACAGAGGACCTATACCACCAAAGGTTAACGAAGAAACAACTTATGTAATTCATTGGGTTTTAGAAAGTGGAAGTAATGATCTAAAAAATATTGAAATATCAGATGTTTTGCTTTCCGGTGTAAAATATGAAAATTCATATTTTGTATCAAAAGGAAGTTTTGAATACGACCAAATCAATAGAAAAATTTTATGGAAAATTCCAAAAATTGAAAGTTTCACTGGTTCAATTTCACAAAAAGAGGTAATTGAATGCTGGTTTCAAGTTAGTATTGAACCAACAATATCAGATATTGGACAAATAATTTATTTAGACAATGGACCAAAGATAACATCTATTGATGAATTTACAGGAGAAATTATTTCAAAAAATGGAAATTCTCAAAATACAAGCATTCCAGAAGATATCAATGCAAGGAGAGAAAATATGGGTGGAATTGTCGTTGAATAAAAATTTATTAAAATTTTGATGAACAAAGATCTTTTAAAAGATATATTTTTAAAAATTTTACTAATTCAAATTTTTCTATAAAAAACTTTTGAAAAAATCGTATTTGAAAATTTTTCAATTCTTTCTTGATATAATTTTTCCAAAAAATTGCTACGGATGTAAAAAAAGTGGAAAATATATTTGTGAAAATTGCAGAAAAAATTTATCAAAAAATTTTCCACAAACCTGTTTTTCTTGTGGAGCAGAAACAGAATTTGGAGAATTTTGTGAAGTTTGTAAAAAAAGAGAAAAAAATTTAGATGGAATTTTAGTTTTTTATAAATTTGATGAAATTCTTCGAAAGGCAATTCATTCCTATAAATATAAATTTCGAAAAGAGGTTGGGGTTGAACTATCTGAAATTTTTAGAGCAAAATTCTTCGAAAGTGATATAAATTTTTTTTCTCAAGTTTTTGTTGCTCCAGTTCCACTTCATAAAAATCGTTTATCATGGCGAGGCTTTAACCAAAGTGAAAATTTAGCAAGATCTATCTCTTTTTCTTTTGAGAAAAATGATTTTAATTTTTTGAAAAATTTTTCTGAAACAAAAAACAATTTTCAAGAAAAGTTTATATTTTTAGATCTTTTGGAAAGAACAAAAGATACTCGTCCGCAAGTTGGTTTAGAAAAATTGGAAAGAGAAAAAAATATAAAAAATGCTTTTTCTGTAAAAAAAGAATTTCAAAATTTTGTTCAAGAAAAAACTTTTTTAATTGTGGATGATGTTGTAACAACTGGTTCAACTTTAAGAGAATGTGCAAAAACTTTGAAAAATTTTGGTGCAAAAAAAGTTTTTGGAGTTTGTTTAACAAAATCCAGATAAAGAGAAAAATTATGAAAATTTGGAGATTAATCTTATTTAAAAAAATTTATTTTTAGTAATGAAATTTATAAAATATAAATTGTATCTTTCTTAAAATTTAAAACTTTTACAAGAAAATAGAGAAAAAATTTTAATTTTTTATTTGTAAAAACTAAAAAAATTTTTAGTTTGAAAATAAGAAATTTCAAAAAAATATGCCACAAAAATCAGCAAAAAAAATGGATTTGATGTTGCCACCACAAAATATTGATGCCGAAGAAGCATTTTTAGGAGCAATTCTTTCTGATTCTTCCTCTCTTGATAAAATTATTGGGACAATAAACCCATCTGATTTTTATGAAATTAAATATGGAAAAATTTTTGAAGTTTGTTTAAAATTATATCAAAACAACTCTCCTGTTGATTCCGTCACGGTTAGAAATGAATTACAGAAAGATAAAAATTTAAATGTTGATGAAATTCAGGGAACACTAAGTTTTTTAGTTTCACAAGTTCCTTCTATTGCAAATGCAATGTATTATGCAGAGATTATTAAAGAAAAATCAATTTTAAGAAATTTAATTTCTGTTTCTCGTGATGTTGCAACCATTGCACTAAACGAAGGAATGGAAATAACTGAAATTTTAGACCTTGCAGAAAGAAAAATTTTTGAAGTTTCCCAAACTCAATCTCTTCAAAAAATGGTTCAAATAAAAGATGCTTTGGAAAATGCATATAAGAGAATTGATAGTATGCAAAGAGATTCTGGAAAATTACGAGGACTGAAAACTGGTTTTGATGATTTGGATAATTTGACTTCTGGATTACAAAAAGGAGATTTTATAATTCTTGCAGCAAGACCATCTATGGGAAAATCTACACTTGCACTTGATATTTCAAGAAATATTGCAACAAAACAAAAAGTTCCAGTCGCAATGTTTATGCTTGAAATGAGCACAGATCAGGTTGTTGATAAATTAATTGCAAGTAGTGGACATATTGATCTTTGGAAAATGCGAACTGGAAAACTTCGAGATGATGATTATGATAAAATTGCTATGGCTTTTGAAGAGTTAGAAAATTCTCAAATTTTTATTGATGATTCTCTCACAACAAATGTGATGGACATTCGTAGTAAATGCAGAAGGCTAAAATCTGAACAAGGAAATTTAGGTATTGTTGTAATAGATTATCTTCAACTTTTAGAAGGAACACACAAAGATAATCGTGTTCAAGAAGTTTCAGAAATTTCCAGACAACTAAAAATGTTAGCAAAAGAGCTTGATGTTCCAATTATTGCACTCTCTCAGCTTTCAAGAAATTTAGAAGCTCGTCCTGATAAAAGACCAATCCTTTCTGACTTAAGAGAATCTGGAAGCATTGAACAAGATGCAGATATTGTTGCTTTCATCTATCGTGATGCATATTATCACAGAAACGATGATTCTTTAAGCGAAGAAGAAAAACATACTGCAGAAATAATTTTAGCAAAACATAGAAATGGTCCAACAGGAACAATAAAACTATATTTCAATGAAAATGAAGTTAGTTTTAAAAATATGAATAAAGATTTTTAATATTTTTTTAAAATGGCACAAGGAAATTTACTAAAAAAAGCATTTTTTGAAGAAAAAATTGTTGATATTTCTGATGCAAAAGTTTCTATTGCAACGAACTCTTTGCAATATGGAGCAGGGTGTTTTGGTGGAATTCGTGGTTATGTATCAAAAAATGGAGATGTAAATATCTTCAGAATTGATGATCACATTGAAAGACTTTTAAATTCTGCAAAAATTTTACGATTTCCAATAAATTTTGATAAAAATTTTGTAAAAAATGCAATTTTAGAAACTATGAAATTAAACTCCCCAAAAACAGATATTTATATTCGTCCATTTATTTACAGATCTGATGAAGGAATTTCACCCGGTTTCTTTGGAAAATTTGACCTTGCAGTTTATGGACTAGAACTTTCTGAATATCACTCAATTTCGAAAGGTTTAAATATCTGTGTGTCAAGTTGGACAAGAATTTCTGAAAAAAATATTCCACCAAGAACAAAAGCTATTGGTGGATATGTAAACTCTTCTTTGGCAATTGAAGAAGCAAAAAGAGGAAATTTTGACGATGCAATTATGCTTGATGAACGAGGAAAAGTTTCTGAAGGAAGTGCAATGAATATATTTTTGGTAAAAAACGGAAAAATTTTTACACCAAGCACAACAAGTAGCATTTTAGAAGGAATTACAAGAAGAAGCTTAATGCAAATTGCAAAAGACGAAAATCTTGAAGTTATTGAAAGAGATATTGATAGAAGCGAACTTTACACAGCAGATGAAGTCTTTTTTTCTGGAACTGGAGTTCAGGTTTCTTGGGTAGAAAAAATTGATGGAGTTTTGATTAGAAAAGAGATTGGAGAGATCACAAAACTTATGCAAACAAAATTTTTTGAAATTGTTCGAGGAGAAAATCAAAAATATATGCATTGGCTAACAAAAATTTAAATTTTAAAAATTATGAAAAAAGTTTTAATAGTTGGTTTTGGAAGATTCGGTAAAGTTTTAGAAAAAATTTTGTCTGAAGATTTTGATGTTTTTATTAACGAAATAAACAAGGAAAAGATAAAGTCTGAAAAAAATTTGAAATTTGTTGATATCTCTGAAGGAATTTCTCTTTGCGACACAATTTTTTATTCGGTTCCAATTTCAAATTTTGAAGAAACTTTTTTATCACATAAAAAATTTTTTAATGAAAAAAACCCAAAAACAATAATTGATACCTGTTCTGTTAAAATTTTTCCAAAAAAAATTTTAGAGAAAAATTTACCAAAAAATTTTGAATCTATCTTGACACATCCAATGTTTGGTCCAGATTCATATGAAAAAAATAAAAGTTTGCCGATTGTTTTAGACAGATTTAACTCTAGCAATGAAAATTATAATTTTTGGAAAAACTTTTTTATTTCAAAAAATCTAAAAGTTGTTGAGATGGATGCAGATACTCACGATCAAATTGCATCAAAAACTCAAGGTGTAACACATTTTATTGGAAGAATTTTAGAAGATTTTGGTTTTGAAAAAAGTGAAATTGATACAAATGGAGCAAAAAAACTTCTTGAAATTAAAGATCAAACTTGCAATGATTCTTGGCAACTTTTTTCTGATCTGCAAACAAAAAATCCATATGCAATTGAAATGAGAAAAAAAATTGGAGAATCTTTTGACAAGATTTATTCAAAACTTTTACCAAACAAAATTTTTACGGATCGTCTTGTAATTGGAATTCAAGGAGGTCCAGGAAGCTTTAACGACGAAGCTGTGCGATACTATCTGAAAAGATCAGAAATTGAAAATTTTGAAATCGTTTATCTTTACACTTCTGAAAATGTTTTAAAAGCTTTGACAGAAGGAAAAATTGATCGTGGACAATTCGCAATTCACAATTCAACTGGTGGGATTGTTATGGAAAGCATAAAAGCAATGGCAAAATTTAAATTTAAAATTTTAGAAGAATTTGCAATAAAAATTTCCCACACCTTGATGATCCATCCAGATGTCACTTTGGAACAAGTAGATAGTATTATGACACATAATCAAGTTTTTAGACAGTGTAAAAGAACTTTAGCAGAGAAATATCCAAACTTAAAACTTGTTGATGGAATTGACACTTCTCTCACAGCAAAGGAGATTTCAGAAGGAATTTTGCCAAAAAATTTTGGTGCAATGGGAAGCAAAGTTTTAGCAGAAATTTATAATTTAAAAATTGTTGAAGAGAATTTACAAGATTCAGATCAAAATTTTACAAGTTTTTTATGGATAGAGAGATTGTAAAATTTAAAAAAATAAAAATCACGAATTTTTAAATATTGAAAATTTAAAAAACAAAAATCTTCTTTTTTAAAAATAGCTTAAAATTTTTTAGTTTTTTTATAAAATTTGAGAAGAATCACACTTTTTAACACTTCTTCTTTTAATTGTTTTTCAAAAATTTTGCTCCATAAAAAAGCTCATTTTCTTTACATTAAAACTTTTAGAATAATTTGAATTTCCAGATTTATTTCTTTTTTTTTAATTCTTGCCCACAAAGTCAAAATTGGAACAATAAAAAAACAATAATCTCAATTTCAATTTTATTTTTTTTGTACAATTTCTATGTATTTTTTTCTTTTTTTTGACCAAAATCGATTTTCCAAAACCACAACTTCATTCTTTTTACAAAGTGTTATAGGAAGATTAAAAAATATATTTTCAAGATTTACTCAAATTTCACCATCTTTCTCTCTTATATAATTTTTCAATTAGAATAAAGTCACAAGCGAATTGAAAATTTTGTTAAAGGTTTATTTTCTCTTTTTCTTTGCCAATTTCATTTTTGCCATCATAAATGCCAATGCCCTATTTCTTGAATCTTCATTTTCAAAAGTTTTAGATGATAAAGTTTTATCTTTAGCTTTTGAAATTGCTTCCAAAATTTCACTTTCCACCAAACCAGAATCAATTGCAACTTCATCAGTGATGACTGTAATTAAATTATTTGAAACTGATAAAATTCCACCATTCACAACCAACTCTTCTTTTTTCCCATTTTCTTTTTCAATTGTTGCAATTCCAACAGAAAGAAGAGAAACAAGATTAGCATGATTTTCTAAAATTTGAATTTGCCCACTTTCCGTATCAATTAACAAAGATTTTATTCCATCCTCTTCTTTCTCAATTTTTTTCTGTGTAACAAGCTTTAATTTCATTAATTTTTTTTAATTTTTAAAAAAATACAAGAGATAA
>DYJS01000005.1:35552-39147 GCA_020723005.1 Candidatus Methylomirabilis sp.
CTCAAAAAATAAGGAATTGCAACAACTAAAATTGACAAAGTAACAAGTGAAAAAAAGAAAACATACCTATCATAATCTTCTTGAGTTATTGTTCTTGTTCCAAAAAAAATACCAACTACTGTAGAAACAATAAAAACAAAAAAACTTTTAATTTGAAAATTTTTTGATTGAATATCTTTCTCTTCTGTTTTGTTCATTTTTCTTACTTCTTAACGCTCTTAATAACATCATCAAATGTTCCTTTCATATAAAATGCATCTTCTGGAATTGTGTCTCCTTCTCCTTCTAAAATTCTTTTAAAACTACTAACGGTTTCCTCTCTTGTCGCATAAACTCCTGCAATTCCTGTAAAAATTTCACCGACGAAAAATGGCTGACTCATAAATTTTTGAACTTTTCTTGCTCGAGAAACAACTAATTTATCTTCTTCAGAAAGCTCCTCTACACCAAGAATTGCAATAACATTTTGAAGTTCTTTGTATCTTTGAAGCAATTTTTGAACTCCACGAGCAACTGAAAAATGTTCCTCACCAACAATTTCTGGAGTTAAAGCATTGGATGTGGAATCAAGAGGATCAACTGCTGGATAAATTGCAAGTTCTGCCAAAGCTCTCGAAAGAACAACTGTGGAATCTAAATGTGCAAAAGTTGTTGCTGGTGCTGGATCTGTCAAATCATCTGCTGGAACATAAACTGCTTGAACAGATGTGATTGAACCATCAATTGTTGATGTAATTCTCTCTTGAAGTCCTCCCATATCAGTTCCTAAGGTTGGCTGATAACCTACTGCAGATGGAATTCTTCCAAGTAAAGCTGAAACTTCAGATCCTGCTTGTGTAAATCTAAAAATATTATCTATAAAAAACAAAACATCTCTTTTTTCAACATCACGAAAATATTCTGCCATTGTGAGTCCAGACAAAGCAATTCTCATTCTTGCTCCAGGTGGCTCATTCATCTGTCCAAAAACCAACGCAGTTTTTGAAAGAACTCCACTCTCTTCAAGTTCGTAGTAAAGATCGTTTCCTTCACGAGTTCGTTCTCCAACTCCAGCAAAAACAGAGAGTCCTGAATGTTTTTCTGCAACATTGTGGATCAATTCCTTTACAATAACGGTTTTTCCAACCCCTGCTCCACCAAAAAGTCCAATTTTTCCACCTTTCAAAAAAGGTGCAATCAAATCAACAACTTTTATGCCAGTTTCTAAAATCTCTGGAGCTCCTTTAAGATCTGTAAACTTTGGTGCATTTCTATGAATGCTCCATTTTTCAACAGAGTTTTCATCAAAAGGTTTCTCATCAATTGCATGTCCAACAACATCAAAAAGTCGTCCTAAAGTTTTTGGACCTACTGGAACTGAAATTGGAGAGCCTGTTGAATCAACTTCGTCTCCTTTTTTAAATCCATCTGTAGAATCCATTGCAACACAACGAACAACAGAATCGGAAATTTGTTGTCCAACTTCTAATGTAACACCCGAAGCTTTATGAATAACTGCTTCTAAAATTTGTGGCAACCCATCCAAAAATTCAACATCTACGACTGGTCCAATAACTTGAAAAATTTTTCCTTTCAAAAGATTTTTAATCCATACTCTGTTTAAAAATAATAGATGAATTTGCAAGAGAAATCTCAAAAAAAGTTTTAATTTCCGAAATTTATCTTTTAAAAAACTTCTTCAATCTATTTTTGCAATTTTTTTTGTTTATTTTTATCTATTAAAAAAAGTGCAAGTATAGAAGAAAAAAATACTAAGGAAAAAATAATCAAAACAATATAAATAAAACTCCACAAGGATTTGCTAAAATTTACAAGTAAATTTATAAAAAAAATTCCAACTTTAAATTTGTAAAAAATTGGTAAAATAAAAAGCTCAAAAATAATAAAAATTCCTAAAAATTTATAAATATTTGAGATTCTTCCATATAAAATTGAAAAAAATAAAAATTTTTTTATCCATTCAAATCTCTTTTTCCTAAATTTTTCTAAATTTAAAAGGGATTCATTTAAAAAATTTGCAGATTTTATAATTTCTTCAAAATCAAGATCCTCTCCATGTTTAATTTTGTTAACTATAATTTTTGCAATTAAAAAATCATTGTAATTAACTATTTCAGAAAAATAGGAATATAATCTTTTTTCAGATCTACAAAATGGGAGAACCTTTTTTAAACTCTCTTCAAAAAAAATAAAAAATTGCAAAAAATAAAGTTTTGATTCTTGAGTACTACTTTCCTGTATTTTATATAACAAATTTTCTCTTTCCATGATAAAGAAATAAACTATTCAGTTTTTTCTTTTTTTCTAAATTTTTTAGATATCAATTCTTTTGATTTTGCAAATTTTGAAGATAAAAAATCTTTTTTATTCTTCAATTTAGATTTTATATCATCTATCTCCTCTTTGTGAGAATCTAAAAAATCTTTCATTTTTTTT
The DNA here is from genome assembly GCA_020723005.1 of Candidatus Methylomirabilis sp. Taxonomy (GTDB): domain Bacteria; phylum Patescibacteriota; class DYJS01; order DYJS01; family DYJS01; genus DYJS01. Next base: position 37,989 of record DYJS01000005.1, read on the forward strand.
CTAAAATCTTTCGTCTCTTTTTTAAGAAAACTAATTCCATCATCAGAAACTTTTTTCAAACTATTCCTTGTGTTTTTTCCAGATTGTGGTGCCAAAATCATAGCACTAATTGCACCAATAATTCCACCAGCAAAAACTCCTTTTAAAAAATTTTTCATTTTTCTCCTCCTTTTTTTCTTCTAAAAAATAAATTTAAATTTTTTACAAAATTTCCAATATTGCTAATTGGGCTTATCACCTTATCTTCAAAATCTTTAGAGATTTTATTTGCTCTTTCTGAAACTATTAAAATATTTTTCAAAATTTTTTGTAATAAAAGCAATAAATATACAATTGAAATTGTAAAAACTATTATACAAACTGCTATTATTGCCCGTAAAATTTCTATACTCATAAAAATCTAAATTCAAAAATTAAACTAAAAGATTCTTTAAGAAATTACAATAAAATTTGTTTTTTTAAAAAATTAAAATTTTATAATTTAAAATTTTTATTATCCAAATCAATAATTTCATCTGCAGTTTGTGTGATTCTCTCTGAAGTTGTTTTAGAAAAAGAAAAAACTTCAACACGAATTCCATGAGATTTTAGATATAAAATTAAATCAACATAATCTCCATCTCCAGATGCCAAAACAACAGTATCTAAATTTGGAGAGAGACGGATTGCATCAACGGCAATTCCAACATCCCAATCTCCTTTTTTTGTCCCATCCTTAAAAATTTGTAGATCTTTTAACTTCACTTCAAATCCAATTTTTTGCAAAGCTTCAAAAAAATCATTCTCTTGTTTTGCTTCTGCTTTCACAGCATATGCAAAAGCACGAACAAGATTTCTTCCATCAACAGATTGCTTCAAAAGTTTTTCAAAATTTATTCTTGGATTCTTGTCATTATACACCTGACGAGCAGAATAATATAAATTTTGAACATCTACAAAAATTCCAACTCTTTGAGATTTGTGATGAATTGTATTCATAAATTTTTTATCAAAAAAAATCTAAACTTAAAATTTTTTCTTTCCATAGTTTTTTAAAATTTTTCATCAAATCCTTGACTTCTCTCTCTCTCTCTCTGCTAGAATAAAATATCAAAATAATTAAAAAATTGTTTTGAAAAAAGTTTTTTATTATTAAAATTTTTAAAATGAGCAATGAAAA
>DYJS01000005.1:39247-53720 GCA_020723005.1 Candidatus Methylomirabilis sp.
TTTTATTCTTCTTTTTTTCCATTTTTCTTCGTAACCCTTTTTTCTCTTTTTTTCTCATCTAACATTTTTTGATTCATCATCGCAAAAGCAACAGCATCACAAGCATCATCTGGTTTAATTTTTTCAGTTAGCCCCAACTTTTCCATCACACTTTTTAAAATTTCTGGTTTTTTTGCTCTTCCATCATCTGCAACCACACTCTTCATCTGAAGTGGTGTAAATTCCAAAACTTCCAAATTCCTTTTAAAAATTTCAAGCAAAATCACACCTTTTGCTTCCGCAATCCGAAAAACATTATTTACATTTCGAAAAAAAAATTGTCTCTCTATATGAACAAAATTTGGTTTATAAATTTCCAAAATCTCTTGAATTTCTTTGCTAATTCGGATCATTCTATTTGCCCAACTTGTTTCTTTCTCTGTTTCAATCATTCCAGCAAAAATCAATTTTTTCTTACCAGTTTTGTCGTCGTGATCAACAACACCAATTCCAATTCTTGCAAAACCGGGATCAATTCCTAAAATTCTAATCTTTTATTTTAACCAAAAATCTTTTAGAATTTTTTTAGAAAAAAGAAAAATTTGATTGAAAAAACTTTGAAAGAAAAAATTAGTTTAGCAAAATCTCGTTTTGCAGATAAAAATATAAATCTTTTTTTAGAAAAAGGTTGTTTGGTTGGCTCTGTTGATTTTTTATCAACAAAAATTTTTTTTGAAAACTTTGCAAAATCACAAAATATAAAATCAAAAATTTTAGCAAAATTTTCAAATAAAAAATTTTTTCAAGTTAAAAAATTTTCTGATATTCATAAATTTCCAAAATCAATTCGTATCTTACCAAATGGAAAAAATAATTTAAATTCACAAATTGAAGAAAAAGAAATTGTTCAAGGTTTTCAAATTTTCAAAAATTTAATTTTTGTTGAAACTGAAGACTTTGCAAATGGATGGACAGAAAAAGAAAATTTAGAGATCTTAGAAAATTTTGACGAAAAAAAATTCAGAAAAAATAATTTCTTAAAAACAAAAAATCAAAATTTAAAAATAAAGAATTTAATTTCTTTAAAAAAAATATTTTCAAAATTTTCAAAAAAATGGCTTGGAACAAAGTATCTTCTTGGTGGAAAATCTCTTGATGGAATTGATTGTTCTGGGCTAACACAAAAACTTTTTTACGAAATTTTTGGATTTTTGCTTCCAAGAAATTCTTTCAAACAATCAGAGCTTTTTGATGCAAAAAAATTTGAAGAGAGAGATTTTTTAGATTTTATTTTTTGCAAGAAAAAAATTGAAAATAGTAATCACATCGTTATTTGTGTAGATAAAAATCAAATTTTTCAGGCAAGTCTTTCAGAAAAAAAAGTTTGCTTTTCTAGTACAGAAGATTTTTTGGAAAAATACAATGTGATAAAAGTTTGCGATATAAGAAAAATTTTAAATCTAAAAACAAAATAATTAAAATTATTTATATTTTTCAATTGCTCTTTCCAGTTCTTTGTGTGTTTTCGCATACTCCTCAAGAGGAACTTTTTGTTGCCAAGCTTCACAAGATTGAACAAGTGCAGTTGCACCAGCTCGTGTTCCGTCTGGATGAGAATGAACTCCTGCTCCCATTGTTGTAATAAAATCTACAACTTGAAGTTTTGTAATCAACTCATTTAATTTAATTGGATTAAGCCCACCACTTGCAATTGGTGTAATTGGTTTCATATTTTCCCATTCGTCCATAAAAAAATAACCTGCTGAAGTTTTTCCAAGTGCCTCATCTATCGGTGTAAATCTTGCATTTTTAATAATCTGTCCATTGACTTTAACTTCATCAAAATATTGATCAATGCTCTCATAAACATCATCTGACATTTTTCCAACTCCTGCGGTTCCTGTGTGAATTCCACTTGCTCCTGCGAGACGAGCAAATTTTATAAGAACTTCAACCGAAAAACCAAATGGATTTTCTTTTCTTGTGAATGCACCATGACCTGCTCGATGAAAATGAATAAATACATCTGGATATCGTCTTGCCATTGTTTGAACTGCTGTAAAACCAGTTGTAATTCCATCAACCAAAAATGCAAAAGAACCTTTTTCTAAATTTTTTTGAACAAATTCTGCTCTTTCGATCATTGTATCAAAATCTCCTGCTGAAACATTTACGGATATAATTTTTTTCTTTCCAGTTTCGTCTTCAACCTGTTTTAATTTTGACGAAATTTTTGTAATAACTTCTTTAAATGGAGAAAATTCTTGATCTGCTTGTGGTTCATCAAACTTTACAAAATCTCCACCACCAACCCAAAAATCATAACAAGCTTCTGCAAATTCATTTGGCAAAAGTCCAATTTTTGGCTTGATAATTGTTCCAAGAATTGGTCTGTTATAAACATTCAAAAATTTTCGCATATCATCTATATTTGTTGTTGGTCCAATAAAATTTTTTTGCATATTATGAGGAATATAGATATCCAAAAGTTTAAGACCTGCCAAACTAGACATTCCAAAAATATTTCCAGCAATATATGTAAAAATATTTTGAACATTTCCACCACGATCAAAAATTTTAACTGGATATGCAATCCAAGCTAATTGATCTTTTTCATTGATTTTATAAACAAGTGCATCGCATGTTTTACTAAATTCTGTCAAAGTTCCAATTGTAATATTACTTCCAGAGCTAGATTCAGATGCAACTTCGCTAGCAACATCAAGCAAACCATAACCATCTTTTGGAATAATTTTAAAAACGGCAAGAAGATAATCTTGAGTTTTTATTAGCTCTTCCTCTTTTAAATCCAAATTTATATATTGCTTCTGCATATTAAAAATTTAATAATCTAAAATTATCTTAGGTATCATTTTTAAAAAAAGTCAATTAACATTTTATAATTTTCAATTACAAAATCTGCATTTTTTATAAACTCATCATTCAATCCTTTTGTATAAATTGCAACCGTTGTTATTTTAGAATTTCTACCTGCTTGTATTCCATTTTTTGAATCTTCAAAAATAATTGATTCCGAACCCTTTCCACCAAGTTTATTTAAAGCAGTTAGAAAAATTTCTGGATCTGGTTTGCTTTTTTCAGTATCTTCTGCAAAAACAAAATCATCAAAAAATTTAAAAATTCCAAATTTTTCTATCATATTTTCTGCAAAATTTTTACTAGCTGAAGTTGCAAGACAAACCTTTCTTCCACTCTTTTTTAAAATTTCTAAGAATTCTTTTGCAAAAGATTTTAATTTAACAAATTTTTCAAAATCTTCATCCAGTTTTTGTTTTTTATAAACTCTTACAAAATTTAACAATTTTTTAAAATCAAAATTTTCAATTCCATTTACTTTTAAAAACTTTGGAAAACTATGATCAATCTCAGTTCCAGCAAAAAAATTTTTATAATTTTCTAGTGTTAAATTTATTCCAAAAAAATTATCCAAAGTTTTTGAAAAAGTTTCAAAATGAAGATTTTCTGCATCAATCAAAGTTCCATCCATATCAAAAATAAAATTTTTAGAAGACAAAACTTTTTCTTTTAAAATCTTTTTCATAACTATTAAGCATAATTTTCTATAGCTTTATTTACAAATTCAACAGGACTCATAACTCCCCACTCGCAAATTATCCCATCTACTGATTCTTTTTCAACTTTGTCAAAAGCAGGATTTAAAATTTTTAAATTTGGATTTTGAAAATCCCAAACTTCAATACTGTCTCGATATTCAATCTCTTCCTCTTCGCCAATATAAGTTTTTGAATTAAATTTTATTGAACTTGTGCAACAATAAGTTGTTAAATCAAATCTTTTTGAAAGTTCAGCATAATTGTGTGTTCCAACTTTGTTTATAATATCACCCATTGAATTTATAGAATCTGCACCAAACATAAATAGATCACATTTTTTAATATATCGATAAGCAGCATTATCTACAAAATGTGTAACGGGAATTCCAAATTCAGTTAATTCTTTTGCTGTTTTTCTTCCTTGAAAATGTGGACGAGTTTCTGCATTAAAAACTTGAAATCTTTTTCCACTTTCCCATGCTTTTTTCATAATTCCAACAACATTTGAAGAATGACAAACAGTGAAAATACTTGCTCCATCTTTAATTACATGAGATCCAATTTCGTAAATTTTTTTTGCAGAATTTTTTACATCACTTACAATTTGTTCATACACTTCATCTGAATTTTCTAAATTGTCCGAAACTTTTTTCATATAAAGTGTTAAAAGGTTTCTCATTCCCGGTTCTGTTGGTCTCGTTTCTTCAATAATTTTTGCGAAAGATAAAAGCTCGTTTTTCCCTTTTACCTCTTTAGATTTTATATTCAAAGCCAAAATTGCTGAGAGTGCAACATCTGTTGCCCCTTGAATTTTTAAAGATTTTATATCTAAAATTATTTCATCAAAACTTTGCATATTTTTTATTTTTTAAAATTTCTAATTTTTAATTTTCTATTTCTAAATTATTCAATGACAAATCCGTCTCCTTTTTCAGAAATAAATTCTAAAACATTTTTAAGTTTAGTTTCGTTTCCTGTGCAAACTTCATATAATAAATCTCCAACAGAAACTTTTCCTTTTTTATCTCCAAAATTTCTCTCCAAAATAATTGTTGCACCAACATCAAAAGGTGCTCCAGAAATTTTATTAATTTTTTTGATAATTGAATTATCAACATCCAAGATCTCTCCAGATTTTTTTGCAAAAATTTTTGCAGTAAATTTTCCAAGCTCTGGCAAGTCTTTTTCTCCTTGAACTGATCTGATTTCCATAAATTTTTTATAAGCCTTTCCAGATGTTAAAATCTCTTCTGCCATTTTGAACCCAAAATGTTTTTTTGCTTTTCCAGTAAATTCTAAAAGTTCTCCAGCAAGAAAAAGTGCATTTTCACGAAGATCTTTTGGAGCTTCCTCTCTGTTTTGCAAAATTTCTAAAATATCCATCATCTCTCCAACACAACCAACTCTTTTTCCAATGGGAACTTCTCCATTTGTAATTGTAACGGTCATATTTAGTTTCAAAATTTTTGCTACTCGCTCAAATCTTTTTTTAAGTCGTTTTGCATCTTCATAATTTTTCGCTTTTGCTTCTTTTCCAAACGGAATATCAAGGAGAAGATGATTTACACCACAAGCAACTTTTTTTGCCAAAATTGATGCAATCATTTGCCCCTCACTATCAATGTTTAAAGGTCTTTCAATTTGAATAAAAATATCATCTGCTGGTGCAATATTTAATCCACCACCCCAAACAAGACAAGCACCTGTTTTATCAATCACATCTTTCATTTCATCAATGGATTTTGTTACCCACATATAAGTTGCAAGAACATCTGCTGTTGCTGCTGAACTTGTGATTGCTTTTGTAAATGTGTTTGGAAGAGTTAAACCCGCAGAGGCACAAATAGAAATTACAATTGGAGTTGTCCTATTATTTGGAATTCCACCAATACAATGTTTATCTGCAATTATTTCTCTTTCTGGAAATTTTAATTGATCGCCATGTTTTACAATTGCCATCGTTAATCCTGCAATCTCTTCATCTGTTAAATCTTCTTTCATACAAGCAAGAAGAAAATATGTAATGAGTGGTTCAGAATATTTTTCATCTGTAATATCTCCAACAATTTTGTCAAGCTCTTCTGCAGAAAACCTTTCTCCTTTCCATTTTTTCTTCACAAATTCAAAACTTTCTAAATGTGAAATTGGATGAATCTCCACCATCTCTCCCTCTTTAAGTCCAAGTTCCAAAAAAGTTGATTCGTTCAAAGCGATTTCATCTCGAAGAAGTTTTATAATTCCATGATTACTTTTTGTTGGATTTGTGATTCTCAAATCTGCAACAACCCTTTTTTCAGAATTTTTTGTTGAAAAAATTTCTACTTTTTCACCAGGATAAACTCCTAAATTTTGTGATGCAAAACGATTGATAATCGCAATTTTCATATTTCCAGAATCAATTCCAGACTTTCTTATTTTTAACATATTTATTTTTAATTTTAAAAATTTTTCAAATCATCAAGCTAAAATATAAAAAAATATTTTTTTCAAACTAAATATTTTTTAAAAATATACAAAAATTTTCATTTTTTAAATATTTTAATTTTTCTCAAAACTCTTTAGATTTTCTTTGGAATTTTTGAAAATTTATGAAAAAAATAAAGATTGGATTTTTTGGAACACCAAGTTTAGCAGGAAATTTGCTTGAAAAACTGAATAAAATTTTTGAAATCTCTTTTGTTGTGACACAAGAAGATAAACCTATTGGAAGAAAAAAAATTTTAACTTCTCCACCAGTAAAAATTATTGCAGAAAAGCTTGGAATCAAAACCTTTCAACCAAAAAGTTTAAAAGACGAAAATTTTTTTAAAGAGTTTGAGAAAATTGTAGAGAATTCAAATAAAAATTCCAAAAAAATCGATGCAATAATCGTTATTGATTATGGAAAAATTATTCCACAAAAAATTTTAGATCTTTTTCCAAACAGATTTTTAAATGTTCATTTTTCATTATTGCCAAAATATCGTGGTTCTTGCCCAGTTTCTTTTGCAATTTTGCGAGGTGAAAAAACTTCAGGGATCTCACTTTTTGTTTTAGAAAAAACGATGGATACTGGTCCAATAATTTCAACAAGAAAAATTGAGATTTTTGAAAACGATGATCGAAATTCACTTCTTGAAAAATCTTATAATTTAGCTTTTGAAATTTTGCAAAATGATTTGCCAAAATTTTTGAATGAAGAGATTTTGCCAAAACCTCAAAATGATGAACTAGCAAGTTTTTGCAACTTTGAAAATGATAGAAAAAAATCAACACTTTTAAAAAATGATGATTTACAACTTGATTTAACAAAAAATTTTGAAGATTTAGAGAGACAAATTCGTGCGTTTCGAAATTGGATGGACTCTTGGACAATTGTTGATGGAAAGAAAGTAAAAATTTTTAAAATTCAAAAAAGGGGTGAAGAAAATATCCTAGTGAGCCAGTCGAATTGTCATGGTGAGCCAGTCGAACCACATCAACAAAAAAATTCCTTCGACAAGCTCAGGATAACAAATTTATTTATTAAAAACAATGAACTCAAAATTTCTGAAAATATTGATTTTAACAGACTTTTTGCAGGACATCTAAAAGTTTTTCCAAGTTTCAAAAATAATTTTAACGAAATTATTGAAATTTCTGAATTTCAAATTGAAGGAAAAAATCGTGTAGAACTAAAATTTTAGATTTTAAAAATTTGAAAAATATTTTTATAAATTTTTTTATTTTTTCAATTAGACTTTTTTAAAAAACAATTTTAAATTTTTTTTGCATAAAAAAACTTTGGCAAAAAAGAGGAAATCGTTGATATTCTCGATCTGTAGGGAAATGTTTTATATTCAACAACAAAAAAAGAAGCTCACGAAAAAAATTTACTTCATCCAATCATTATCGCAGAGATTATTGATTCAAAAGGAAATTTTACTTTGGTGAAACAGGCGATGGATAGGCAAGATCCAAATAAATTTGTTAATCCTGTTGGTGGGCATATAAAATCTGGAGAAAATCATATAGATGCATTAAAAAGAGAAACTTTAGAAAAAACAAAAGTTTATGGATTTAAATATAAATTTATCAAAAAAATTCATTTTGAACGAGAAATTATTGGAAACAAAGAGAATCATCTTTTTTTGTTTATGAAATTTACTCAGATTGGAAACCAAGACTTAACGAAGAAGCAACAGATTTTGAAAAATTTAGCAAAAGAGAGTTGCAAGAACTTGTAAAAATTAAACCAGAAATGTTTGATGAAGCATTTTTTGCGATTTTCAAAGAGTGTTATCCAGATATTTTTGTGTAAAGATTTTATTTAAAATTTTTAAAAATTAAAAAATATTTATTAAAAATTTTCTTTGTATAACAAAAATCAAATTCTTTATTTCTTCACTTGTAAAAAAAGAAAAAAGTGTTTAGAAAAAAATTAAGAAAAAGATACGAGTTTTATGTCAAATCAAAAAGAAGCAAGTGCAAGACTAAAAATAAATAAACTGCTTGAACAGGCTGGTTGGAGATTTTTTGATGATTTTACTACTACAACAAAGTTTGTGGATTTCCCCTTTAAAGTAAAGTCTTCAGCAATGAAAATTTTGGGAGCAAAAGAAAATGTAAATATCAGTTATATTTTTTATATGATGCAAAAAGTAAATTTTGATGCATCTCAACATAAAAGATACTAGATTTCTCAATATTCAAAACAAAATCCCCCTCCCTCCTCTTTCCGTCCAAGAGCAAATCGTGGCAGAGATAGAGTCAGAGCAGAGAGCTATTGATGAGTGCAAAAAATTGATAGAAAAAATGCAGAAGAAAATTGAGGCGAAAATTGGGGAAGTTTGGGATGAAGAAGATTAAAAAATAATCAGAAATAACTATTTTCAACATAAATTTTTCAAAAATTTAAATTCATCTTGAAATTTATTTTTTGAGATTTAGAAGTGTGTTGTGAAAAATTTATTATAGAAGTTAAATCATCAAAAAGAGAGATCGGAAAAATTGCACTCCGACAAATTAAAAAACAAAATTTAATTCCTCTTGTTTTATATGGAAAAGGAACAGAAAATCTTTTTGGTTCAGTTGAGCTAAAAGAAGCAAACAAATTATACAAAGCATATCTTCACAATGAAATTGTAAATTTAGAACTTGACTCAAAAAAGTATTCTGTTTTAGTTAAAGAGGTTTCAAAACACCCTCTCAGTGGAAACTTTATTCATTTTGATCTCTATAAAATCAACCTCAAAGAAGAAATTGAAGTTGAAGTTAATCTTAATTTGATTGGTGAAGAACAAGTTGTCAAAAATACTGGTGGTGTCGTTGTTCAATCAAAACATCAAGTTACAATAAAAGTTCTTCCAACAGAGATTCCAGATCACATTGATTTTGATATCTCTGCGCTCTCTGAAATCGGTTCTGTTTTAAAAGTTTCAGACTTAAAAAATGTTACAAAATATAATATCTTAGACGATTTAGAAGATGTGCTAGTTTCTGTTTTAGAGGTTTCATCAGAAGAAGAAGTTGCATCTGCTAAAGAAACTTTGATTGATAAAATGAAAGCAGAAGAAGCACAAAAACAAGCAGAACTTGCACAAAAAGACAAAGAATCAAAAGAGAAGAAAAAATAATTTTTTCTTGTGGATAAAAGAACTATTCGTCCAAAATTTTTTTTTCAAAGCGGAGGCTTTTTCTTGTTTTTTTTACTATTTTCACTTTTTTTACTATTTTTTGGAATCATATTTGAAGCAAAAAATCTTTCTGATTCAATCATATTTTTTGCCGAAACACCAACTCAATCAATAAAAAAAGATTCCTTTTTAACAAACTCTCTCAATCTTTTTTCAAGATCAAACAATGAACAGATCTTTTTTGACACAAAAAACGAGCTTTTAGAAAAAAAATCTTTTATTGGAGTTTCAATTGATAACTATGTTGGAGTTCAGCCACAAGCTGGAATTCAATCTGCTGATATTGTTTTTGAAACTTTAGTAGAAGGATCTAACACAAGACTTTTTGCTCTTTATCAAAAATCTGATCCATACGAAATTGTTCCTGTTCGAAGTGTTCGTGACTATTTTTTAGATATTAGTGAAATTTTTAACTCTTATACAATTTCTGCTGGTGGTAACCAAACTGCTCTCAAAAGAGTAAAAACAAAAAAATTACCATATCTTAATATTCTAGAAAATCCTAACTGGATAAAAAGGGTTACATTTTTTAGATCTGTTTCAGATAGAACAAGATCAAAAGATGCACACGATGCACTTATTAAACCAAGTTTTTTAAGATCTATTTTGTTTGAAAAATTTGAATTTTTATTACCAAACAATCCATTTCTTTTTAAAAATGAAAAAATAAATCCAAAGGAATTTAGGAGTGAAGCAAACACAGAATTTGATATTACAATTCCTTTTAGCACAATCTCTTCATACACAGCAAAATATGAATATATTCCCTATCTTAACTCATATAAAAGAATTTTAGGAAACTCTATTCAAACAGACGATCTAACAGAAAAACCAATTTTAGTAAAAAATATTGTAGTTTTAAGCTCTGTCATAACACCAAGAAACGATGCAGAAGGACATATTGATATTGATTTAAAAAGTGGTGGAGATGCATATTTTTTCCTTGATGGTGGTATTATAAAAGGAAAGTGGAAAACTGGATTAAAATTTTTTGACAAAGATGGAAACGAAGTTTTTTTTAACAAAGGAAATATTTGGATCTCTATTGTGAATTCAAAAGATTTTGGAAAAATAAAATATAACACAATATAGAATGCAAAAAGAACTTTTAATTAAGAAGAAATTTTTTTGGATCTTGCCAATTTTTGACTTTCTTGCTGTTCTTTTTTCCTTTTTAATTTCATATAAAATACGAAGCTCTTCTCCATACAATTTTATGATGCCCGAGAAAGAATACTTTGAATCCGTGCTTATTTTCTCACTTTTCTGGGTTATTGGTTTTTTCCTCAGTGGAACCTATTCATACAACACAAGATTTAATTTTTATAAATTTTTAACAGATTCCCTACTTGGTGTTTCTTTTGGTTTTGCAATGACTGCAAGTTTAATTTTTGGACAGAGAGAAACTTTTTTTTCTCGTCTTGTGATGTTTTACTCAATTTTAATTTCATATTCAATCATACTTTTATCTCGTGCTTTCTATGTTTGGTATAAGAATTTTCTAATCAGAAATGGAAAAATGAAAGAGAAAATTGTTTTGCTTGGAGATCCAAATGGAAATTTAGCAAAAAAATTTTCCTCATTTATAAATTCAACAAAAAATCAAAGTTTTGAAATTGTTGGAATCTTCTCAACTTCAAAAAAAAATGAAGAAGGAAATATAAAAATTCTTGGAAAATTCTCTGATTTAGAGAAAATTTTAGAAAAAAATTTCGCTGAATCTCTTTTAGATATCTCTGAAATTTCTCAACCTGAAAAGTTGAAAGTTTTAAGATTTTGTGAAAGCAAAAAAATAAGTTATAAATTTGTTCCAGCAGATTTTGAATTAGAAATTTCCAGCAGAATGGATTTCTCAACTTTTAAAGGAATTCCAATTGTATCAATCAAACCAACACCTCTGGTTGGTTGGGGTGGAGTTGCAAAAAGATTGTTAGATATTTTTGGAAGCATATTTGGAATAATCACACTGTGGCCAGTGATGATTGTTATGGCAATTGCAATAAAATTAGAATCAAAAGGTCCAGCAATAATTAAACAAAAAAGAATTGGGTTTGATGGAGAGGAATTTGTCTTTTTTAAATTTCGTTCAATGAGAAATTCTGGATCTCAAAAAGAGATAGACGAGAACGATAAATTACGACTTGAAAAACTTGGAGAGAAACTTCAGGGAGAGGGAATTTTGAAAAAAATTGATAGCGACAAAGATCCCCGTGTCACAAAAGTTGGAAAATTTATTAGAAAAACAAATTTAGACGAACTAGCACAACTTTTTAATGTTTTGATTGGAACAATGAGTTTAGTTGGACCAAGACCATATGTTCCTGTTGATGAAAAAAGATTACCATTTCTAAAATATAAAAGAAGATATGTAAAACCGGGAATCACTGGACTTTGGCAAATCTCTGGATCAAACGAACTTTCTGAAGAAGAGTGGTTAAAGTTAGATAATTTTTATGTTGAAAATTGGAGTTTTTTTCTTGATATTCAAATAATTTTTAAAACAATAAAACATCTTTTAACAAAGAGAGGAAAATAAAAGATCTTAGATTTATCTATTTACAAAAATTTTTATCATTCAAATTTTTTAGTTTATTTTTTTTTATTTTTTAAAAAAGTTTCAACAACTTGTAAAAAATTCACTCTTTTTTAGAAGAAAGAAAAGGAAATTAAAGGGTTATTTTTAAAATTATGAAATCAGCAAAAGAAATCTGGAAAGATTTTATAGATTTTGAAAGCGAAAAGCCAAGAAATCACAAAAGGATTGCAAATGTAAGTTTGGTTCCAAACAATGACCCTAGCTTACTTTTTGTAAATTCTGGAATGTTTCCACTTGTTCCCTATCTTTCAGGTTCCCCACACCCACTTGGAAAAAGACTTTTTAATACACAGAGGTCAATTAGAACAATGTTGGAAGATATGAAAGAGATTGGCGACAACAGACACACAACTTGTTTTACAATGCTTGGAAATTGGAGCTTAGGAGATTATTTTAAAACAGAACAGCTTTCTTGGGTAGCAGAACTTTATCTTGAAAAATTTAAACTTGACCCCAAAAGATTTTATGTTTCAGTTTTTGCAGGGAATGAATATGCTCCACGAGACACAGAATCTATAGAACTTTGGAAAAAAATTTTTGCAAAATATGGAATTGAAGCTTTAGTTTCTGATACTCCTCAAGATGTCCAAAAAAATTTTGATGAAAATGGAAATTTAAAAGAGGGAGCTACTTTTAGAATTTTTACATATGATTCAAAGAAAAATTGGTGGCAAAGAGGTGAAGCGGTAGGAGAGCTTGGGGGACCAACAAGTGAAATTTTTTACGATTGCAAAGCAGAAATTGACGAAAAATATAAAAAAAATTTACATATAAATGATGATTCTGGAAAATTTATTGAAATTGGAAATTCAGTTTTTATGGAATTTTTTTTAGACGAAAATTTAAAATGGAAAAAATTACCACAAAGAAATGTTGATTTTGGGGGTGGATTTGAGAGAATTGTTTTTTGCAAACAAGAAAAAAAAGATATCTTTGACACGGATATCTTTTCACTCGCAATTAAAAAAATTGAAGAGCTTTCTAATCAAAAATATCACGAACTAACAGAGAAAGGAAAAGCACCTTTTAGAGTTTTGGCAGACCACATTCGTGCTTCAGTTTTTATAATTGGAGATGGAATCGTGCCAAGCAACAAAGAGCAGGGATATATTTTGCGAAGATTTATACGACGAGCAATAAATTTTGGAAATCAATTAAATTTAAAATTTGGTTTCACGGCAGAAATTGCAGATAAAACTATTGATTCTTTGATTCAATTTGATGATTATGAATTTTTGAAAAACGAACGAGATAGAATAAAAAATGAACTTTTGAAAGAAGAGGAGAGGTTTTCTAAAGCACTCAAAAAAGGGAAAATTGAACTAGAAAAAATCATAGAAAAATCTAGCAATGTAATAAATCAAACACCTATAAATTTTTCTGGCAAAGATGCTTTTTATATTTTTGAAACTTTTGGATTTCCGCTTGAACTTATTGAAGATGAAATTGAAAATCGTGGTTTAAAAATTGATTTAGAGAATTTACGAAAAGAATTTGAAATTGCAGAAAAAGAACATCAAGCAAACTCTCGTGCTGGAGCAGAACAAAAATTTACAGGAGGTCTTGCAGATAAATCAGAAGAGGTTATTCGTCTCCACACAGCACACCACTTACTCCTTGCAAGTTTACAAAAAATTTTAGGAAAACATGTTAAACAAAGAGGATCAAACATTACAGCAGAGAGACTCCGAATTGATTTTTCTCATACAGAAAAAATGACCTTAGAGCAAATACAAGAAGTTGAAAATTTAGTAAATCAAAAAATTTCTGAAAATTTAATTGTGGAAAGAGTTGAAATGAAAAAAGAGGAAGCTGAAAAACTTGGTGCAGAGATGGAGTTTGGACAAAAATATGGCGAAATTGTTTCGGTTTATTTTATTAAAAACCCAAACGGTGAAATTTTTTCAAAAGAATTTTGCGGTGGTCCCCACGTTTCAAACCTTTCCGAACTTTCAAAATCTGGAAAATTCAAAATTTTCAAAGAAGAATCATCTGGAGCTGGAGTTCGTAGGATTAAAGCAGGTTTAGTAAAATAAAAAAACTAAACTTTCATTAAATATAAAAGAGATTAGAAAATTTTTGAAAAAAGTTTTTATGGATCTTTCAACTTATCAGAAAAAATCAAAAGAAACTGCAATTTATCCAAAAGAAATTGGAATTTTTTACACAACACTTGGACTTTCAAATGAAGCTGGAGAAGTTGCTGGAAAGATAAAAAAAGTTTTCAGAGATAATAATGGAATTTTTGACAAAACAAAAAAAGAAGAGATTAAAGATGAGCTAGGCGATGTTCTTTGGTATATTTCTCAACTTGCAACAGAGCTTGATATCTCACTTTCAAAAATTGCAAAATCAAATCTTGCAAAACTTTATAGCAGAAAAAAAAGAGGTGTTTTGAAAGGAAGTGGAGACAATAGATAAAGATTTTTAGAAAATTCTATTTTACTATTAAATAAATTTTATTGATTTTGTTTTGTAAAAAAATTTTTTAAAGTTAGAAAAATTTTAGAAGTTTATTTTTTTATGAATAACATTCAAATAAAAAAATTGATTTTACAAGTTTTATCTTCTGATGATCGTCTTTGGAACGAAGACAAAACAGAACTCAATCAAGCTCTTCTTTTAGATTTGGTTGAAAATATTGATGAAAAAATCATTGATTTATTGCT
>DYJS01000006.1 GCA_020723005.1 Candidatus Methylomirabilis sp.
TTGTCAAGAGATTTTTTAAAAAATTATTTTTTGAAAATGAAAAATATAGAGATTGAAAAGATTGTTAATGAATTTGCAAAAAATTTTGATGCAGAGGAGATTTTTATTTTTGGATCTTTTGCTAGTGGAAAATCTCGCAAAGATAGTGATTTGAATCTTCTTGTCATCACTAAAAAAATTTTTGGGACAAAGGAAAAATTTGAAATTGCAAGCAGGATAAATGAAGATTTTCCAGAAATTTTAATCACTCCACTTATTTATGAAAAAAAAGAATTTGAAACTTTGAAAAATATGAACCATCCTTTAACAATGGAGATTTTGGCAGAGAGCAGTTTAGTTTTTAAAAGTCTATGAACAAAAAAATATTTAAAAATTCATCGGAAAAATCTTCTCATATTTTCGGAATTTCTTGGTTTCAACAATCTATTCAAGACTTTGGTGCTTCAGTTTTTCTTCGTAGTGGAAATTTTTTTGAACATTCCTGCTTTATGGCACATCAATCAACAGAAAAAGCTCTTAAAGGATTTTTGTTTTATTTTGGTTTTCGTGGATTAAAAAAACATAATTTATTGATGCTTGTTTCTCTTACTGAAAAGGTTGATAAAGGCATAAAAGAAAAAATTTTAAAACAGATTAGTATTTTAAATCAATTTTATCTTTTTTCACGATATCCACTTTTTGATCATGGAAAATTATTAGGTCATGAAACTTTTAACACAGAAGAAAATGCAACAGAAGCGATAAAATCTGCAAAAAAAATCTTTGAAGAGTTGGTTTTATTTTTAGAAGAGAGTGATCGTGAAAAAGTTTGGGAATTTGCAAAAAAACATATAAATGTCTAAAATTGTAAAAATTAAAAAATTAGAAAAACTTTATGGAGAGATGGAGTTTTTACGAGGAAAACTTGAAATTTGTGCAAGTTGTAAAAATTTTGTGAAAGGAACGGGAGATGTTGATTCAAAAATTCTTTTTGTTGGTGAAGCACCTGGAAGAGATGAAGATTTACAAGGAGAACCTTTCGTTGGAAGAAGTGGAAAACTTTTTATAAAAATTTTAGAAGAGAATAATTTTTTACGAAAAGAAATTTTTATCACAAACATTGTGAAGTGCAGACCACCAGAAAATCGTGATCCATCTATTGAAGAGATAAGCCTATTTTCAAAAATTTTAAAACAAGAGGTAGAGATTTTGAATCCAAAAATTATAGTGACACTTGGAAGAATTTCGTTGGGATTTTTTTTAGAAAATGTAAAATTTAAAAATCAAAATACAAAAGAGATTGTAGAAATAATGGATTTAAAAAATAAAAAGGACAATCATAATGAATTGTCCCTACAGAAAAATTTTCTAAATTTTAAAATTTCAGATCTTCATGGAAAGTTTTTTAAAATTTCAAAAAATCGTTTTTTATTTCCAATGTATCATCCATCTTTTGCACTTCGTGGAAGAAAAAACTTAGAAAGTTTTAGAAAAGATTTTGAAATTTTTTCGAAAGATTTTTTAAAGATTTATGAAAAAATTTAAAAATTATTTGATACTTTTAAAATCATTTTTATTTCTTTTTTGCATAAAAAAGTATGAATAGCTCAATAAAACTTTCTGATTTTGATTATGATCTACCAAAAAATTTGATTGCAATTTATCCACCAGCTCTTCGTGGAACAACGAGACTTTTGGTTTTAGATCGCAAAAATCAAAAAATTTTTCATAAAAATTATAGCGATTTTGTGGATTTTTTATCTGAAGGAGATGTTGTTGTTCTGAACAAAACAAAGGTGATTTATGCAAGAATTTTTGCAGAAAATGAGTTTGGTGGAAAGGTTGAAATTTTTTATCAAAATATGAAAGTTTCTGAAAATCCAGATCCAAATAGGTTTCGATTTTTTGCTCTTCTTGGTGGAAAAGTTTCTTATAAAAATTTCTCTTCAAATGTTGAAAAAACTTTTTCAAATTTGCGAGTTCAAAATTTTGAATTTAAGATTTTAAAACAGGTTGAATCTTCACTTTTTGAGTTAGAATTTTCTGGAAGTAAAGATGAGTTTTTTGATTTAATGAAGAAGGAAGGACATGTTCCAATTCCAAAATATCTAAAGCGAGAAGATTTGGAGATTGATAAAGAGAGATATCAAACAGTTTTTGCGAAAATTTCTGGTTCAGTTGCTGCACCAACTGCTTCCATAAACATTACGGATGAAATTCTTGAAAAACTTAAAAAGAAAAAAGTTAAAATTGTTTATGTGAATTTAGTTGTTGGTTGGGATACATTTAAACCTATTGAAGAGGAAAATATTTTGGATCATAATATGCATTCTGAAGAAATTGAAATCACAAAAGAAACTGCAGAAATTATTAATAATGCAAAAAAAGAGAATAGAAAAATTTTAGGAGTTGGAACAACTGTTATGCGAGTTTTGGAATCTAGCTCTGATGAAAATGGAATTTTAAAAGAATTTTTTGGAACAACAAAAATTTTTATTTTTCCACCATATAAATTTAAAGTTGCAAACATGATGATTACAAATTTTCATGCACCACGAACAACGGTTCTTATTATGGCATCAGCTTTTGCAGGACGGGAATTTTTGCTTTCTGCATATGAAGTTGCAAAAAAAGAAAATTATAAATTTTTGAGTTATGGAGATAGTTGTTTGATTTTATAAATTTTTTTGTTTTTTTAATTTTTAAATTATTAAAAGGTAATTTAGATTTTAATTTTTAAAAATCTCTTGCATCAAAAAAATTTTTTTTTAGAAGTTTTTTGCATTTAGCTTTTCTTGGGTGTGTTTCCCCAAGAAATCAATCCAAAGCGAACTAAAAATGAAAAATTTTTACGAATTCATTTTTGTATTACCGGGTTCTTTATTGCCAGATGAAGCAGAAAAACATAGGAAAGTTGTCATTTCTCAGTTAGCAAAAAACGATGCAAAAATTGTTGAAGAACAAAATTGGGGAAGAAGAGAGCTTGCATATAACATCAAAGGAGAGAAATCTGGTTATTATAGTCTCGTTTTTTTTGAAGCTGATAGTGAAAAAATCAATACTTTTAGAGATGAATTAAAGGTTCTTCCAAAAGGTGTAAAAGTTTTGAGATTTCTTTTTAACAAAACGACAGAATCAAACTTTTCACAAACAAGAAATATGAAAGGTGAATTTGATATGCCAAAAGAATTTGAATCAAGATTGAAATCTGCTCCAGTTGTAAAAACTTCAACAGAAGAAGTTTTTGAAGAAGAACCTGCAAATTTAGATAATTAAATTTTTATAATGGATCTAAATAAAGTTATGCTTATTGGAAATGTGACACAGGATCCACGAGTTTCCCAAACTCCAAGTGGTCAAATGGTTGCCAGTGTTACAATTGCAACAAATCGAACTTGGACAGATCAAAATAATGTTAAACAAAACGAAGCTACTTTTCATAATGTAATATTTTGGAGAAAACTTGCAGAGATTGTTGAAAAATATGTTAAAAAAGGTGGAAAAGTTTATGTTGAAGGCGAACTTCGCACAAGAGAATATGTTGCAAAAGATGGAACTAACAGAAAAATTACAGAGGTTGTTGCATCAAATTTAATTCTTTTAAATAGAGTTGGTGGAGATTCTGCACAATCATCTTCCTATTCTTCATTACAAGATTTTTCAAAAAATAATTCTCAGGACGATGAGATTCAATTAGATGAAATTAATCTTGATGATATTCCAGTTTAAATTTAAAATTTTCGAAGATGTCAAAAATCACAGATTTTTTTAGTCAAAACAGAGATATTCCAGTTAGTTTTAAAGCTCCTTGGAGTCTAAAATTTTATTTGAACGGAGAGTATGGTCTTAAAACAAGATCAGACAATAAAACTTCAAATAAGATGCAAAGAAAAGTTGAGAGGGAAGTTAAAAAAGCAAGACACCTTGCACTTTTACCTTTTGTTTTATTACATTCAAATTTTGAAAAACATGAATAAAGGACAAATTTTACAAAAAATTTCGGAAAAAGATTATAGAAAAAATGACTTATCTGTTCGTGTTGGAGATAAAGTCATTCTTTCTGTTAGAATTAAAGAAGAAAAAAGAGAGAGAATTCAGGCTTTTGAAGGTTTTGTTATTGCAATAAAACATGGAAAAGGCATCAATGGAAGATTCACGGTTCGAAGAGTTGGAAAAGATGGAATTGCTGTTGAAAGAATTTTTCCACTTCATTCAGAATTTATTGAAAAAATTGAAGTTGTAAAAAGTTATAGAGTTCGAAGAGCAAAACTAAATTTTATCAAAGATAAAATTGGAAATGTTAAACTTCCAGAACTTCGTGGAAAAAAGAAAGGAAAATCTATAACTTTTTCCGTGAAGGCTGAAAATTCTGAAGTTGCTCCAGAAGAAAAAAAGAAATTAGAAATTGTTGAAGAATTGTCCTCGGCAGAAAATTCTTCTCAAGAAAACGAAACTTTAATTGTTCAAAACGAAGAAAAAGTTTCATAATATGTTTTCTAAAAAAATAAATTTACGTTCTATTTTTTGGTATTTTGGAATTCCAATTCTTTTTGGTTTATTTTTTTTACTTGGAGCAAGTTTTGTAAATTCAAATATAAAACTTTCAAGAAAGTTTTCTGTTGCAGTTAGTGTATTTGGTTTTCAAAATCCAGATTTAGAATCTTCCTCGACAGAATCAGAAGGAACAAATGAAAGCTCTATTCAAGAATCAGCAAATTCAAAAGCACAAACTATTGCTGTTTTTCTTCGTAGTGGTGCAGTTTCAGAAAAAATTCTTTCATTGGCAGATGCAAAAAAATTTTGCACACCAAAAGAGAAATTTTTTATTTCAGAATCAGCACAATTTTCAAGCTCTGTCACAGTAACTTTCTCTTGTTCAAACGAGATTTCTGAAAAAAAACTTTTGGAAATTCAAACTTCTTTAGAAAAAGTTTTGAATGAAAAATTAAGTGAAAAATGGAGTTCTAACAAAACAATTTGGAAAATTGATGTTTTAGAACCTGCAGATGTAACAATAAAAATCTCTGAGGAGATAATTTTATCACTAGCTTTTTTAAGTGGAATCTTGATGGGAATCTTCGTGAGTGTTGTTTTTGAAAAAAAAGAAATCTAAATTATTTTTCTGTTAAAATATAAATTCTATTTGAAGATACTTTTTTTGTTGTGTTCTTGTAAAGAATTTGTCTAAACTATACCATTTATTTTATTTTGAAAAATTCTTATTTTTAGAAAATAGAAAAGGATTTTGTTTATAAAATGAAAGAATATATACAAAATATTTTTTAAATTATTTATGTTTATACTGAAATTTGATTGGCAATTTTTAAAAACTATAAAAGAAATTCTTCATTTATATACAATTTTCCATTTGAATTAGAAAACACAAACTCCCATCACTAGATCAATTTTAAAAACGATTATTATAATCTTTGAAAAAAATTTATTAAATCATTTACCTTTATTTGTTTTGAGATTTAAATTTAAAATTTTTTGAAGTTTTTGTTGATTACTTGATAATATTTCAAGAGGGATCATAAATAGGATTTTTAAAATTTTTGTATTTTGAGAAAACATATTTTTTAAAGATTTTTTTAATAAAGAACTTTTTTGAAATTTTAAGTTATATTTTTTGAATTTTCCAAATTCCACCAGAATTTACAAATTTTCCGGGCAAAGAAAACCCTGCAGCACGAATATGTCCACCTCCTGTTGGGGAAAAAAGTTTTGCAAGTTTATTAACATCAACATTAGAGCGAGATCTGAAACTTCCTTTAATAGTTCCTTCTTCTTTTTCGGAAAGAACAAGCGAGATATCTGCTTCTTGAATTGTATTTAAAAAATTTGATAAACCACTTAAAGTTTCTCCTGCTTTTTTATATTTTTCTATATCGCTATGTGTTAAAAAAGTATGAGCTATCTTACTTTTTTCATTAACACGAAGTCGAGAAAGTGCTAAAGACCAAACAGAAATTTCTTCTTCTGTAATGTGATTTAGAACATTTTCCATAACAGATGAAATTTCTGCTCCTTTTTCTAAGAGTTTTGAAACAGAGTAAAAAGTGCTTTCAAAAACATTCGCATTTAAAAATCCGGAAGTATCGCCATATATTCCAGCTAAAAGAAGATTTGCAATTTTTTTATCAATTTCAAAGTTCATATTTTCTAACATATAAAATATGATTTCTGATGTTGAAGAGATTTCGGTTGTATGAATATGAACAGAAGATTCAGATAATTTTTTTTGGTGGTGATCAATTTCTATGATTGGATAAAAATTTTTTAGTAAAAAACTATGAGATTCAAAAAATCCTGTTAATTGTGGATTTGTGTCAACAACAATTACTGCTTCAACATTAGAAATTGCAGGTGGAATTTTTGAAAATTTTTCTAGTCCAGAAAGAAACCGAAAGTTTTCAGAAGGTGTATCATAATTTACAACATAAACTTTTTTTCCAATAGATTCTAAAAAAATAGCCATTGATAATTGACTTCCAACACAATCTAAATCTGGTCCTCTGTGTCCAAAAATTGCAAAACTATTTTTTTCTCTAAAAATTTTTGCGACTTTTTCTAGTTCGGTTTTTTCAAGCATAAATTTAAATAAACATTTTGGTTTTTGTTTCTCATTTTTTTTGAAAAAAAGTCAAGGATTATTTTTGTCTAAATATATTCTTTCCTCAATTTTAACAAATTCTGGGTGTTTTGAGATAAATTCATCTATGCGAGATTGTTTTTCAGAAATTGCAATATCTGATTCAATAAGTTCAATCTCTGTATTTAAATTGTTGATTTTTTGCTCTAAATCATAATTTTGAAAATTTTGAACAGAGCTTAAACTTTGAATATAAATGTATAAAAGTAATTCTAAAATTAAAATAAATCCAATTATTGTTATGAAGGTTGAATAACCAATGTAAAAAGAAGTTAAGATTGTTTTTTTGATTATTATAGATTTTTTAATTTGAAATTTTTTTATCATAATTTTTCTAAAAAATTTTCACTTTTTTTCAATAAAAAATCTTTTAGAGTGTTTTTGGTTAAGATCTATTTGTGTTTAAAAGATTTTTTAAAAAATTTGTTATGGATATTGCAATTGATCTTGGAACAGCAAATGTTTTGGTTTATGTAAAAGGAAAGGGAATTATAATAAATGAACCATCAGTTGTTGCACTAAATAAAAATACTGGAAAAATTATTGCAATTGGTAGAAAAGCAAAAGAGATGGTGGGTAGAACACCTGCTTTAATAATTGCCTCAAGACCTTTAACAAATGGAGTCGTTGCAGACTTTGAGATAACTGAGCAGATGCTTAGATATTTTATAGATTTAACGAACAAAGATAATATATTTGGATTTTTTAAACCTCGTGTGATTATTGGAATTCCATCAGGTGTAACAGAGGTAGAAAAAAGAGCTGTTGAAAATGCTGCAATCAATGCTGGTGCTCAAAAAGTTTTTTTAGTTGAGGAGCCAATGGCATCTGCAATTGGTGCAAGACTTCCGGTTAATGAAGCAAGTGGTTCTATGATTGTTGATATTGGTGGTGGAACTTGTGAAATTGCAGTAATCTCTCTTGGTGGAACTGTTGTTAGTAAATCCGTGAGGATTGCTGGAGATAGATTTACACAAGACATAATAGATTATATGAAAGAAAAATATAATCTGATTATTGGAGAACAAACTGCAGAAAAGGTTAAAATTCAAGTTGGCTCAGTTTTTGAGCCAGACAAAGATTTAAAAACTTTTGTTTATGGAAGAGACCTTATTTCTGGACTTCCAAAAGAGATTGAATTTTCTGCAAAAGATTCATCAGAAGCTTTATATAAATCAATAAAATCAATTGTAGAATCAATAAAAGAAGTTATAGAAACTGCTCCTCCAGAACTTGTCACAGATATTTTTAAACAAGGGATTGCACTTTCTGGTGGAGGTGTTTTGCTTCGTGGTTTTGATTCTTTGCTAACAAAAGAAACGGGAATAGAATCAAAAGTCACCGATGATCCTCTAACGGCAGTTGTTCGTGGGGCAGGAATTATTTTAGAAGAGTTGGATACTTTGGAAGGAGTTTTGTTGAAAACGGACTATAAAGATGCACCTAGATAAAAAATATGAAATATAAAAATTTTATATTATCAATAGCTTCTTTTTTAATTTTATTTTTTGTTTTTTTTTCAAAAACAGATTTTTATAGAATTTTTTTCTATTCAAAAATAGATTCTGAAAAATATAATTTAGAGTTAGCAAATCTTCTATATCTTTCTGAAGAAAACAAAGACTTAAAATCAAAAATAAATTTTTTATACGAAGAAGGAACTAACGATACTGAGGTTTATGAAGTAAAATCTGATGTTTTGTCAATTTCTTATGATCAAGGGAAAACTATTTTAGTTTTAGCAAAAGGAAGAGATTCGAATGTAAAAACTGGTTGTTTTGTATCAAGAAACAATAATTTTATTGGTTTGGTGTATTCCATAAAAAAATCTACATCTTTTGTTCATATCTTAAATTCTTCAGATTTTAATATTGAAGCTGAAGTAAAAGATGCAAATGTAAAAGGTGTTTTGGAATACAGTTTAGATGGTTTGTTTTTAAAAGAGATTCCTTCAAACAAAAATTTATCAGAAGGGGCAATTATTACAACAATTCAAACAGAAGATATGCCAAAAAAATTTGTTGTTGGAGTTGTTAGCTCAATTATTAAAAATGAAAGTTCTCCAACATTTTCTGCAGAGATCTCTCCTGCATTGAATTTTGAGAATCTTGGGTTTGTTAATATTTATTGTAAAAAATAAAAAAATATGTCAGTAAAAAAATATATAATATTAATTTTTCTCTCTTTTCTCCTTTCTTCCTTTGGATTTTTTTCAATAGTGTTTTTAACTTCACCAGACGATAGGTTTGGAAATTTAAATAAAGTATTTTTCTTTCTCTCTTTTCTCTTTTCGTTAGTTTCGATTCTAACTTTAATAATATATTTTTTATCAATTTTTTTCACAAAAAATAAGATTTTTATAAAATATTTTGATCTTTTAGAGGTTTCTTTTAAAAGATCTTTTTTTATCACACTGGGAATTATAATTTTTTTAATTTTTAGAATGATAAAAATTTTTGGCTTTTATATTCCATTCACCCTTCTTATTCTTGTTGTTTTATTTGGGGAAATCCTAATCCGATTAAAGATAAAAAGAAATGAATCAAAGTTTCTATAACATAGAATAAAAACTATCTAAAATTATTATTTCAAAATTTAAAAATTTTTTTAAGAAGGGTTTTATTAGATTTTGATTTTTTAATTTCTAAAAAATAGAGTTCCAAAAAAATGTATATTCTAAAATTTTGACAATATCTCCATCTAAAATTCCAAGTTTTTTTAGTTCTTTGTCCAGTTTTCTTCTTTTTAGTGCCAAAAAAAATCTCCTTAAACTAGATTCGTTTTCCCAATTTGTTCTTCTTGCAAGTGTTTCAAAAGGCTCTCCAAAAATTTCAAATTTATGACTTTTTATTTTTTTTACTCCAAAAAAATTTTTTCTAGGGGTTAGTTCTATAATATTTTCGTTTTTTTTACTCTCTTTTTTTTCTTCAAGTTTTTTAATTCTTATTTTTTCTTTTTCAGAGATTTCGAAAATTTTTATCAAAAGTTCCTTCAACCCTTCTCCAGAAACAGCAGAGATTTGAAAAACATCTTTTCTAGAATTTGAAAATTTTGAGATATTTTTTTTATTTTTTTCAGAAGAATCAATTTTATTGATCACCACAATTCTTTTTTTCTTGAAAAGTTTTGTAGAAAATTTTTTTAACTCATTTTCAATAATTTCGAAATTTTTTTCTAAATTTTCATCTGTTCCATCAAGCATATGAACCAAAACAATACATCTTTCAACATGTTTCAAAAATTTATGTCCAAGACCCTTTCCATTTCCTGCACCTTCAATTAGTCCGGGAACATCTGCAAAAACCAATCTTTTTTTATGTAATTCAACAACTCCAAGGTTTGGTTCAAGGGTTGTGAATGGATAATTTGCAATTTTTGGCCTGCTATCAGAAATTTTTGAGATGAGCGTAGATTTTCCTGCATTTGGCATTCCAATAATTCCAACATCTGCAATTAACTTTAGAGTTAGTTTACAAAAAATTTCCTCACCAGAAAGTCCAAGTTCTGCAAAATCTGGCCTTTGTCTATTTGAAGATGAAAAATGTGCATTTCCAAATCCTCCAATTCCACCTTTTGCAATTACAAAACTTTCTCCGTGATGTGTAAAATCAAAAATTAATTTATTATTTTTTAGATTTAAAACTTGTGTTCCAACAGGCACTTTTGCAATTAAATTTTCTCCAAATTTTCCTCTCATCTTTTTTCTTTTTCCGTTTTCACCATTTTTTGCAAAAAAGTTTTTATCACGAAGAAATCTCATTAAAGTATGTTCACTTTGATCTGCAATAAAAATTACATCACCACCTTTTCCACCATCTCCTCCGTCTGGACCACCATTTGCATTAAATTTTTCATGAAGAAAAGAGACGAGTCCGTCTCCACCTTTTCCTGCCTTGATATGAATATCTGCTTCATCAATAATATGAACCATCAAAAAATTTTACATAAAAAAACTAATAGTTAGATTTTATTTTACAAATTTTTGACTTTGTTAATTAAATAAAATAAAAGATTTCTAGTTTAATGAATTATAAATGAATAAAAAAATGATTTTTCCTTTTTTCTTGACTTTTGTATTTTTTCTTTCTGGTTGTGATATGAAGAAAAACGATAATAAAAATCCTAAAAATTCTAAAAATTCTGATTCAAATTTCAGTGAAAAAGATTATGAAAATTATTCAAAAGTAGTTTTTGGAAAAGTCTCTTATTATGTTCCAAAAGATTGGGAGAAAAGTGGTGAAAATTTTTATCAAGCTAATAAGGACTCTAAAAAAGCAGGAAACAATTTTATTTTACAAATTATGACCTCTCCAGTTTCCATAATAGTTAATGAAGAATTTTGTGATATGATTTCTGAATCGGCAATAAAATCTTTTAAATCTTCAGGTGAAATTGAACCTAATTTGCAAAAATCTGAGTTTTTGAAAACAGACGAAAAAGATTCTTGTGCTTTGTCTTGGAAAAATTTATACAAAGGAGTTGGCTTGATTCAAGATCAGTTAATTGTTTTTGATAACAATAATCAATATACATTTACAATAACTCAAATTTATGGGAATGAAGATGAAGATTTAGATGAAATGATTTTTAAATCTATTAGATTTGAATAAAAACTTAAGTTTATTTTTTTAAAAAATATTTAGAGTGTTATTAGTTTAGTATATCTTTTATAGTTTCATAAAGATAAACTATACATTTTAGTTTATAAAATTATATGAAGAATAAAATCCAGAAATTTAAGGAAAAGTATAAATTTTTATTTGAAAATTTTCAAAAATTTTTTCCCTTAATATTTCTTGTTTTTGTAATTGAACTTTTAATGAATTTAACTGAAGTTTTTGTTCCATTTTTTAGTAAATTAAAATTGGATCAGCTTGAGCTACAAAACAGAGAGATGTTTGGAATAAATTTCAATTCTCCTGCAGGATTATTTATTGCAATCGTAGTTTTTGAAGGAATAACAATGGTTTTTATTCGTTTTTCAAACATTTTTCGTTCTTTTTTTAATGATCTTGTTTCATACAAAGTTGATTCCGAAATAAAGATAAAAATTTACAAGAGATTTTTTAATTTTGATTATGGAATTTTTTTAAATCCAAAATCTTCAGCACTTCTTTGGAGTGTTGATGGAATGTCATATATTTTAAAAAGTATCACAGATTATTTTTTTAATTTTATATCAGTTTTTATTGAGCTTGTATCAATTGGTGGAATTTTACTTTTTATTGATTATAGAATTATTCCAATAGTTTTTTTTACAACCATTTTATCTGCAGTTATTAGAAAAAAAAGATATTTGTCTGAAGTTGAGCGAAGAATAAAAAACACCCCACTTCGAAATAAACTTAACACACTTTCTAGTTCACTAACTGGAAATTTTCACAGATTGATTCTTGCTGGTGCATCAAAAGAGATTATTTTGAAACAAACTGAATTGATCAGCGAAAGAAGAAAGATAGATTTAGAAAATTTTAAAATCAATAATTTTTATGGAATTTTAGAAGAGTTTATTTTTCTTATTTCTCAAAGTATAATTTATGTTTTTTTAGGTTTTCTTGTTTTGGATCAAAAAATTACAATTGGAACTTTTGGAATGATTCTCGCTTACAGCACAAGAATTGGATCAACTTTTAGCAGAATATCAGATTTTGGAAGAAGAAAAAATGATTTAATATTAGAACTTGCAAAAATTAGGTTTGTTTTGGAGATAAAATCAAAACTAGATTTTTCAAATATTGACGAGAGCATTAAAAACATTTCTGTTCAAAAGATAAAAATTTTAAATTTAATTTTTAAATATCCAAGATTTTCTGATTTGGAACTTAGATATTTAAAAGAGAGTGTTGACAGTATAAAAATTACAAAAAAAGACGATTGGTTGGTTCATATGAAAGAGAGAATAGAAAAGTTTATTTTAGAAGAAAAAAAAGAGAATAAAGTGGTTTTAAAAAATATAAATTTAGAATTTAAAATTGGAGAGATTACTGCTCTTGTCGGGAGAAATGGGAGTGGAAAAACAACAATTACAAATCTTCTTTTGAGAGGATTTGATCCGGATTCTGGAGATATACAATTTGATGATTTTGATTTAAAAAATATTCATCCAGAAATTGTTAGATCAAATATTTCAATCTTACAACAAGAACCATTTTTTATTCACGATTTTTCAATTCGAGAAAATTTGTTAATCGGTGCAAATAGAGATGTTTCTGACGAAGAGCTTTGGAATATTTTGGAAAAAGTAAAATTGAAAAATTTTATTGAAAGTGCTCCAAAAAAACTTAATACAACAAGTGAAGATGATTTTCAGCCAAGTGGAGGGCAAGAGCAGATGCTTGCTATTGCAAGAGTTCTTGTTCAAAATCGTCCAGTTATAATTTTTGACGAGGGGACTAATCAACTTGATGCAGAAAAGGAGATGGAGGTTTTGAAAATTTTACAATCTATTAAAAAAGATAAAATTATAATTTTTATTACACACAGAATTACAACAGCAAAAAAAGCAGATAAAATTTACTCAATTGATGATGGAAAAGTTGTTGAAGTTGGAACGCATGAAGATCTTGTTAAAAATCAAAATGGAATTTATAAAAAATTTTGGGATTTACAAGTTGTTGAATAGAAAGGGAAAATGAAATTAGATTTTAAAAGTATGAAAATATTTATTTTATTTTAAGAAGAGTTTTTATTTTTCTTTTCTAAATATATTTATAATTTTAAAAATTTTTATCTTTAGGAAATAATTTTGATAAAAACCAATAATATAATTTTTACTTGATCTGTAGTGAAGATAAAATAAATAAATCAAAAAATTTGTAGAAAAAGTTTGATTTTTAATGTTTAAAAATGAAGAATTTATTCAAAAAATTTTTCTAAAACTTCTTTGATTTTCTCTTCAATTTCTTCAGTTAAAGCTTTTTCTTTTTCAATTTTTTCAATTAAATCATTAAATTCAGTTTTGACAAAAGTAATCAACTCTTTTGTTTTGTTAGAAATTTCAGATTGTAAAATTTTATTAAAATATCCATTTATTCCAGCATAAATTAAAACAGAGTGTTGCCAAAGAGATCTTGGTTCTCCATTTTTCTGTTTTAAAATTTCCATTAAAATTCGACCTTTTTCAATCTTTTGTTTTGTGGATTCATCAAGGTCTTGCGAACCAAATTGTGCAAATGCTTCTAGCTCACGAAATTGTGCAAGTTCAAGCTTTAGTTTTCCAGCAATTTTTTTGATAATCTTTGTTTGTGCAGAAGATCCAACACGAGAAACAGAGAGTCCAACATTTACAGCAGGTCTTTGTCCTGCATAAAAAAGTGCAGATTCAAGATAAATTTGTCCATCTGTGATTGAAATTACATTTGTTGGAATGTATGCAGAAACATCTCCAGCTTGAGTTTCAATAATTGGAAGAGCAGTTAAACTTCCTCCTCCTTTGCTTTCTGAAAGTCTTGCAGATCTTTCTAAAAGTCTTGAATGTAAATAAAAAACATCTCCTGGATAGGCTTCTCTTCCCGGTGGTCGTCGTAGTAAAAGTGATATTTGTCGATAACTTTGTGCATGTTTGGAAAGATCGTCAAAAATTATCAAAGCATCTTCTCCTCTTTCCATAAAATATTCTCCAATTGCACAGCCAGTATATGGTGCAAGATATTGCAAAACTGCTGGATCGGAAGCGTTTGCAGAAACAACAACTGTATTAGCAAAAGCTTTTTTGGATTTTAAAAATTCTACAATTTGTGCAACTTTTGATGCTTTTTGACCAATTGCAACATAGATACATTTTACACCAGAATCTTTTTGATTGATGATTGTGTCTAGTGCAATACTAGTTTTTCCACTTTGTCTATCACCAATTATCAATTCTCTTTGTCCTCTTCCAATAGGAATTAAAGCATCAATTGCAGAAATTCCAGTTTGAAGAGGTGTATCAACAGATTTTCGGAAAATTACACCAGGTGCTTTTTTTTCAAGTAGGCAATCTTCTCCGTCCGAAACTTTCTCGTTTCCATCAAGTGGATCTCCGATTGAATTTATCACTCTTCCTAAAATTCTTTCAGAAACATTTATTGAAAGTGTTTTTCCAGTTGCAAAAACTTCGGTTCCAACTTCAACATCACGATCGTCTCCTAAAATTAAAGCCTTTATAGAAAATTCTTCAATGTTTAAAACTAAACCTTTTAAAATTTTTTCATTTGCTTGGTTCACAAATTCCACAACTTCATTCATTCCAACAATTTGTTCAATTCCAACAATTTCTGCAACTCCATCTTTCGTAGAAATAACTTCGCCAGAAATATTTGATTTTTTTAAATCATTTGAATCTTTTGAAAGCAAAGTTTTAACATTTTCGACTAATTTATTTTCCATATTTTTAGGTTAAATTTTTTAATTGTTTTCTTACACTTTTATCAATTATAATTCCTTTATTTGTTTCCAAAATAACTCCAGCAATAAGAGTTTTGTCTAAAACTTCTTTTAATTCAACTTGTTCTCCTAAGACAACTTCTAGGTTGTTTCTTGTTCTAGCTAAAGTTTCTTCTGAAATTTTTACAGGTGTTCGAATTGTTACAACAAGTTTTGTAAGATTTGAAAGTTCTTGCAAAACAGATTTTCGCTCTTCATTGCTCAAAGAATCAATTTTTTTGATAGTTTTTCCAACTCCAGATTTCAAAATTTTTTCCATAACATCGACCAATCCACTATTTATGGCATCAACTAAAACAGAAACTTTTTTTCTGTCCCCAGACAATTTTAATTGCTTAGAAATTTTTCCAGCTAATTTGCTCATTGTTTAAATTTTAAAGATTTCAAAATTTTGTCTTTATTGGCATTAAATTTTCAATTTTAATAAAAACTTGTTTTAATTTTTTAAAGTTCTGTAGTGTCCAAACAAATATTAACACAATAATATTAATAAGTTTGAAAACATCTAAAAGATTTGTGTAAGGAGTAAAAATGTAAAATAAAATAATTGTTAAAAATGATAAAATAAAAATAGTTAGAAATAAAAATAAAATTTTTTTAATCATCTTACCCTTTTAATGATTTTATCAGATCTTTTTCTGCTTCTTCAAGAGATTTTAAAGTTAAATTTTCAATTGTATCATTTGCTGTAGCATTTTTACTCTGTGCGATTAAAATTTTTGCAAAATCTTTGACAAGCTCTTTACTGCTTCCAGAAATCATTTTGGAAATTTCATTTTTTGCTTCCTCTCTTGCTTCTTTCAAAATCTTTTCTTTTTCTGCTTGAGCGTCAACTTCTGCTTTTTTGAAAATTTCATCAAGTTTTGATTTTTGGGAAGAGATAATCTCTTTTGCTTCTTGTTTTGCAGAATTTATCATATTTTCATAAGACTTACGACTTTGCGAAAGAGCATCTTCTGCTTTTCGAAAGTTTTCTTCCGCATCTTTTTCTTTTTTTTCTTGATCTTCAAACATTTTAATTATTGGTTTGTAGAGAAGTTTTGTGAGCAAAAACAAAACAAGACCAAAATTTATAAAATACAAAATGAAGTTTGTAAAATTAAATCCAATTTCTTTTAATGCTTCCATTTAAAAATTTTAATTTTTCAAAAACTTTTTATCTTTATCGTTGCAAGGATTTTGTAAAAATTCGTAGTAATCCTGTTTTTTTTAAATCATTTTGAACCGCTAAAAATTTTTTTAAAATCCTGAATTTATTCAAAACGAAAATCCGTTCTGAAAATGATAATTTTGAAATTTATTTAGCAAATACGAAATTTTGTATTTATTTGATAAATGCAATAACCAAAGCATAAATTGCGATTGCTTCTGCAAATGCCATTGCTAAAAGTCCAGCAGTTTGAATTTTTGATGATGCATCTGGGTTTCTTCCAATTGCTTCCATCATTTTTCCGCCAATTAAACCAATACCAATGCCTGGTCCAATTGCACCAAGTCCAATTGCTATTGCTCCAGCAAGTCCTGATAATGATTCCATATTAATAAATTAATTTTAAAAATTTTTAATAAACAAAATAAATTTATGCTTTTTCAATCTCCAAAGGAACTTTTTCAGAAAACGAATGATCAGAGACATTCTTTTTTTCATAAGAATTCTCACTTTCTTCATGTTCGTGTGGGGTTGTTGCAATTTTTATGAAAACAGAGGTTAAAAGTGCAAAAACAAATGCTTGAATAAATCCAACAAAAATTTCAAGTCCATAGAAAATTGCAGGAATTCCAACTTTTGTTAATTCTGTCATCACAAGAAGAACAACTTCACCAGCAAAAATATTTCCGAAAAGACGAAAACCAAATGATAAAATTTTTGCAAATTCTGAAATAATTTCAATTAATCCAACAAAAAGTTCTGGCCATTTTGCCGGTTTGAAAAGATTTGCCGGATTAAAAAATTTTTTAAAATAAGAAAATTTAAGCTCTTTAACACCAAAAAATTGAATTGCCAAAACTGCAAAAAGTGCAATGGCAAATGTTAAATTTATGTCGCTTGTTGAACCGCGAAAAATTGGAACATGTATATGTTTTCCATGAACTTCGTGAATCACATAGATTGATTCTCCCATTCCTAGAAAAAGTCCAAGCCAGTTTGAAAAAAGAACGAAAAGAAAAATTGTTGCAAGAATTGGAAAATATTTCTTTGTTTTTTCTTTGTTTTCAATTACTCCGTCAAAAATTCCAAAAAGACCTCCAACTATCATTTTCATCAAAGTTTTGAATCTACTTTTTTTCTTTCCAAAAGAAAATTTAAGAGCAATTCCAATAAAAGTAAAGAGAACAACAATTGCAGAAAGCATTGTGTTGGTGATTGCAAAGTGTCCAATCTCAAAAACATTCCCCGGTGCAATGTGAATTGATTCCATAAATTTTTCTCAAATCAAAAATTCAACTATTCTTTAAATTTGAAATTCTTTTAAGTCAAGAATAAATATTTTTTTTAGAAATAAAATTTATTGATTTAAAAATTTCAAAAATTATTTACCCGTTAGAGATATTTTTTTATGAATACAAAAAGAGAACTTTTTCTATATTTTTACACACTATTTTCTCAATCATCATCAAAACTTTTATATTTAGATCAAAATTTTGATATTTTTCAAATTTATGATGATAGAAAAAATTTTGATTTTCTGAATAAACTAAAATTGACAGAAAATCAATTTCAAAATCTTAATAAATTTAGAAAATTAAGTGTTGAAGACCTTTTGTCTTGGTTAAAAAAATTTAATCAGGATTTTGTTACAATTCTTGATGAAAATTATCCACAAAATTTAAAATTTACAAAGAATCCACCCCCTATAATTTTTTTTAGAGGAGAATTTCCATCAAGCAAAGATGATTTTTCAATTACAATTGTTGGAACAAGAAAATTAACTTTTTATGGAGCAGAAGCAACGAAAAAGTTTTCAAAAGAATTGGTTAATAGTGGTTTTTCTGTGATTAGTGGATTGGCGATTGGAATTGATACAGAAGCACATATTTCAACATTAAACGAAGGTGGAAGAACATTAGCTGTTTTGGGAGGCGGAATTGATGAAAAATCAATTTTTCCAAAAGAAAATTTAAAATTAGCAGAAAAAATTATTGATAGTGGTGGAGCCGTTATTTCTGAATATCTTCCGGAAACAGAAATTCAAAAATTTAATTTTCCAGCTCGTGATAGAATTATGGCAGGAATTTCAAAGGGTGTATTAGTTATTGAATGTCCAGAAAAATCTGGAGCTTTGATTACTGCAAGTGTTGCATTAAATGAAGGAAGAGAAGTTTTTGCAGTTCCTGGAGATATTTTTAAACAAAATTCATTAGGAACAAACAATTTAATTAAATCTGGTGGTGCAAAACTTGTGACAAATGTTCAAGATATTTTAGATGAATTTGGTCTTAAAAAAGAAAATGCTAAATCTTTTGTTGATGCAAAAAGTAATTTACCAAAATCAAAAGCAGAGATTTTGATTCTTGAAATGTTACAATTTTCAGATTTACATATTGATGAAATTGTTAGAAAATCAGAGCTTTCTCAAGCAGAAATTTTACAAACAATTACAATGATGGAGATTACAGGAGCAATAAAGCATATTGGTGGAATGGTGTATAGAAAATTATAAATTTTAAAATTTTTCAAAAACTCAAAATTTCAACAACTAATAAAATCCATTCTGTTAAGACAAAAAGAGAGAATCCAAAAATTGTTGCCAAAAAATTTGAAAATAAAGAAATAGCAAAAAGTAAAAATCCAAAAATTGTGATGATTGGAACGATTGGAACAACTAGGAGATTTGCTAAAATTCCAAAAATTGAAATAAAACCAAAATTTAGAAAAATTATTGGTGCTGTAAAAATCCAAGCAAAAACTGAAAAAACTAAAGTTTCAAAAAAAAGTGACTTTTTCTTATTTTCTAAAAATTTTGATGATAAAATTATTCCAAAAGTTGCCCAAAAGGAGAGAAGAAAACTGATGTTGTATAAAATAAAGTATGGATTAAAAATTGTCATAAAAAATCCTGCAACGAACAAAGCTCGTCTCGCGAAATAATCTCTTCTCGTCATATTTCCAAAAACTAAAATTATTCCCATAATCAAAGCACGAAGAACAGGAGGATCAAAACCAACAATTGTTGCATAAAAAATTGCAAAAAAACCTGAAAAAATAGAAGAAAGAAAAGATCCAAGTTTTTTTGTAAAAAGATTTGCAATCAAAAGAATAAGAGCGATGTTGCTTCCGGAAACAACTAAAATATGAGTTAAGCTAGTTTTTCCAAAATCTTCCTTTGTTTTTGGTAAAAATCCAGAATCAATTCCGACAGTCATTCCAAGTACGATTGAAAGGTTTGGTTCTGGTAAAATTTTTTCCAACTTTTCTGCAAAAAAGAATTTAAAATTTGAAATTTTTGATAAAAAATTTTTATCTTCATTAACTTTTAAAATTTTCGGAAATCTGCAAACATATTTAACATCATAAGTTTTTAAATAGTTTTTATAATCAAAAGATTCAAAATTTTTTGGTTGATAAATTTTACAAGAAAATTTTATATTTGATTCATTTTTCATTTCTGGATAAAGCTTTCCATAAACTAAAATTTTTTCAGAAATTTTTTTTCCATCAACTTTAACATTTTTAACAAAAAAGTCTTGTCCAGAAATTTTTGGATTTAATTTTTCAATTTTTCCTTCAATTTGATAATTTTGAGATCTTAAATCACTTTCGTTTCTCTTTTTTTCTGCATCAAAAATTTTGAAAAAAGATGATCCAAGAAAAATTCCTAAAATTACAAAAATAAAAAATTTAAAAATCCGTTTCTGATTTTCTTTAAAAAGTTCAATTTTTTTCTCCCAAAACTCTTCTCTAAAAATTATTGTGTATACGATTAAATAAAAAAGTAAAAGCCAAAAAATTTCAAAATTTTTTGCAATAAACGAAATTCCAAGAAAAAAACCAAAAACAAAAATTTCAAACATAAAAAATTTTGCTCTAAACTATCTTTTTTAAAAAATTTGAAAAGTATTTTTTGGTAAAAATAAAATGAAACTATTTTAGAATTTTTTAAAAAATATAGAGAGAGTTTGACAAACTTTTTTATGTTAAATTTTCAAAAAGATGTTTCGCTGAAAAATTATTCAAATATGAAAATTGGTGGAACAGCAAAGTTTTTTGTTGAAATTTTTTCTTCTGACGAACTTGTGGAAGCTATAAAATGGGCAAAAAAGAATAATAAAAAATTTTTTGTTTTAGGGCTTGGTGCAAACACGGTTTTTTCAGATAGTGGTTTTGATGGGGTTGTGATTTTACAAAAAAATGAAAATTTTGAAATTAAAGATGAGATAGTTTTTGCAGAGAGTGGAGTTTTGATGAAAAATTTGATTGAAAAAACTTTAGACTCAAATTTAGTTGGACTTGAAGAGTTTTCTGGAATTCCTTCAACAATTGGTGGAGCAAGTTTTATAAATTTACATTATTATAAAACTTTATTTTCTGATTTTTTGATTTCTGCAAAAATTTTTGATTTTGAGAAAGAGGAGATTTTTGAAGCAGATCTTGATTGGTTTGAATATGGCTACGAAAAATCAAAACTTCAGACAGGAAATTTTATCCTTCTTTCTGCTAATTTAAAACTTAAAAAATGTTCTGATGAAGAGAAGTGGTTTGCAAAAGGGAAAAGTTTTGAGATAATTCGTGACAGAAACTTTAAATATCCACTTGAACCATCTGTTGGATCAATTTTTCAAAATTTACCACCTTCTGCAAAAGAGTTTTACGGAGTTCCAACACTTTCAGCAGGTTTTTATATTGATAGTTTGGGTTTCAAGATGAAAAAAGTTGGAGGAATTCAAGTTTCTGGTCGTCATGCAAACATTTTTGTTAATCCAAAAGGGGAGGGAACTTGTAAAGACCTGCTTGAACTTATGGAGATTGTGAAAGTTGCCGTGAAGGAAAAATTTGGAATTGAACTTGTTCCAGAGGTTCGAATTGTTAGGTAAAAATTTATGAAAAAGTTATAGAAAATACGATATTAATGATTTTTTAAATTTTTAGTTTTTTCAATTTGTTTTTTTCTTAAATTATTTTAGATAATTTTTGAAAATTATTTTTTTACTGATGAATGGATTGAGATTTTTTTTATATGGAATGGTGATGGGATTTGCAGAAACAATTCCGGGAGTTGGTGCTGGAACTGTTGCTTTTATCATTGGAATTTATGAAAGGTTTATCTCTTTTATGAGCTCTGTCTCGGGTTTTATCAAAAAACTTTTTATTAATTTTCCAAAAATTTTTCAAAAAAATGGAGTAAAAAATATAATCAAGGATTTTAAAAATTTGGATTTAGAGTTTGCAATTCCACTTTTTTCTGGAGTTTTGATTGCAATTGCAATTTTTTCAAACCTTGTTTCTTTTTTGCTTTCAAATTTTGCAATTCAAATGATGTCTATTTTTTTTGGTATAATCATTGCTACAACATACATTTCAATAAAAAATTCACATTTTTCTAAAAATTTTTTATTTTTCTCTTTTCTAACATTTGTTTTATCTTTCATACTTTTTGGAATTTCTGTAAAAGAAACATCTTCTCCAAGTTTTATTTTTCTTTTTTTTGCAGGAATGGTTGCAATTTTGGCAATTTTACTTCCAAGCATTTCTGGTTCTTTTGTTTTGCTAATTCTTGGATTATACGAATTTATTCTTTCAAGAGTTGCAAAAATTTTTTTATTAAATTTTTCATTTGAAGTTATTTTTTCACTTTTTATTTTTGGAGTTGGAATGATTTTTGGCTTAATTCTTTTTTCAAAAATCTTTGAAGATGCTTTAAAAAAATTTGAAAAAGAATCGTATGCAGTTATCACAGGATTTCTTTTAGCATCGCTTAAAACTTTATGGCCATTTTTAGATGTAAAAAGTGGAGAAACTGCAGAAAAGATGACGAAAATTTCACCTTTTGATCTAGGTTTTTTTGAAAATTTTCAA
This sequence comes from Candidatus Methylomirabilis sp., assembly GCA_020723005.1. GTDB lineage: Bacteria > Patescibacteriota > DYJS01 > DYJS01 > DYJS01 > DYJS01. The sequence continues at coordinate 22,071 of DYJS01000006.1, forward strand.
ATTGCAATTTTCTCTTTGATTGGATTTTTAATTGTTTTTTTTCTTCTAAAAAATAAAAAAACAAAGAGGTAAATTTTTTACAAGTTTTCTTCAAAACTTTTCACAACATTTTTGAGAAGTGCATAAACGGTCATCGGTCCAACTCCGTTTGGAACTGGTGTGATTTGACAATCAAAATTTTCAAAACTTTTGAAATCAAAATCTCCGCAAAGTTTTCCATTTTCGTCTTTGCTTGTTCCAACATCAATCAAAACAGATCCCTTTTTTACAAAATCTTTATTGATTAAATTTGAAACCCCAGTTGCAGAGATTACAATATCAGCGTTTTTTGTTAAAATTTGTAAATTTTTTGTGTTTTTATCACAAACAGAAATTGTTGCACCAAGGTGTTTTAAAATTGCAAAGAGTGGAATTCCAACGATTAAGCTTGATCCAATGATACAGACATTTTTTCCAAGAATATCAATTTTGTAAAATTTTAAAATTTCCAAAATTCCAAGCGGTGTTGCAGGAACAAATTTTGGGGAGTTTTGAAAAAGAAGTCCTAAATTTTCATTTGTCAGTCCGTCAACATCTTTTTCTGGATCAATTGCATTTATAATTTTCAATTTATCAAATTTTTTTGGAAGTGGCAATTGAACAAGAATTCCAGAGACATTTGAATTTTGATTTAAAGTTTTGATTGTTTCTAAAATTTCTTCTTGGTTTGAGTTTTCTGAAAATTTATGAATTTCACAAAAAATTCCAATGCTTTCTGAAACTTTTTTTTTGATATTAACATAAATTTTGCTCCCAAAATCTTCACCAACTAGAATTATATGTAATTCCAATTTTTTTGAAAATTTTGAAATTTTTTCTTTTAGAATTTTTAAATTCTCATCTGCTAAAATTTTTCCATTTAAAATTTTCAAAAATTTTTTAAAATCAAAGGAAAATTAAAATTAAACTTATTAAAGTAAAATTATTTGAATAATTTTTATTTTTTCTTTAATTTGAATCCGTAAAATAAAATTTTTATGAACTACAAAGATTTATCTCTTAAAAAACATCTTGAAAAAAGAGGAAAGATTGAAATTATCAGCAAATTTGGATCTGTAGAGACTCGTGATGATTTGAGTGTTGCATACACACCGGGAGTTGCTGGGGTCTCAACTTTTTTGGCAGAACATCCAGAAGAAGCAAAAAATTATTCAATCAAGGGAAATACAATTGCTGTTGTTTCCGATGGTTCTGCTGTGCTTGGGCTTGGAAATATTGGACCTTTTGGGGCCTTACCAGTTATGGAAGGAAAAGCTTTGCTTTTTAAAGAATTTGGAGGTGTTGATGCTTATCCCATCGTTCTTTCAACACAAAATGTTGAAGAGATTATTGCAGTTGTGAAAGCAATTGCACCAACTTTTGGTGGAATAAATCTTGAAGATATCTCTGGACCAAGATGTTTTGAAATTGAAGAGAGATTAAAAGCAGAGCTTGATATTCCAGTTTTTCACGATGATCAGCATGGAACTGCAATTGTTGTTTTGTCAGCTTTGATAAATTCTTTAAAACTTTCTGGAAAAGAAAAGGAAAAAATTAAAGTTGTTGTTTCTGGAAGTGGAGCTGCTGGAATTGCTATTACAAAACTACTTTTAAAATTTGGTGTAAAAAATATTTTAATGACTGATTCGAAAGGAATTTTATCAAAAGATCGAAGAGATTTGAATCCTGAAAAAATCAAGATGTTAGAATGGACAAATTTAGAAAATTTTTCTGGTTCGCTTTCTGATGCAATAAAAGGAGCTGATGTTTTTATTGGTGTTTCTGTTGCTGGAGCATTGAAGCCTGAAATGGTGAAAACAATGAATGAAAAACCAATAATTTTTGCAATGGCAAATCCAACTCCAGAAATTATGCCAGATATCGCAAAAGAAGCTGGGGCATTTATTGTTGGAACAGGAAGGAGTGATTTTCCAAATCAGATAAATAATGTTATTGCTTTTCCGGGAATTTTTCGTGGTGCTTTAGATAACGGTGTGAAGCAAATTACGGATGATATGAAAATTTCAGCAAGTTTTGCAATTGCAAATTATTTAAGCGAAGATGAACTTTCTGTTGAAAATATTATTCCAAGCCCCCTAGACAAAGGTGTTGCAGTTGCAGTTTCAAAGGTGATAAAATAAAGGTTTTTTAATTTTTTATTAAAAAATTTTTTTTAAAATATTTCTTTGATTAAAATCTTTTTTGAAAATAAATTTGACAAAACTTTTAAATTTTTTAGAACGAAATGGGTATATGCCCATTTAATAATTTTTAAAGGAGGAAAAAATGAGAAGACAAAACGATCAAAACCAAAAACAAAAACAAAACGGATCGCAATTTTGTTATTGTCCAACTTGTAAGACACGATTTGAACATCAAAGAGGTCTTCCTTGCAGAAATCAAGAATGTCCAAAATGTGGTGAAAAATTAGTTGGAGAAAATTGTAAATAAAAAATTTATGAAAATTAGATCTGCAAGAAAGATAAACTTTTCTTTCAAGGAGGTTTTTTATAAACCAGCTGGAGTTCCAATGAGAGATATAAAAATAAATGAAATTACAGATGAAGAGCTTGAAGCTCTTCGTCTTCGTTTTGTTGAAAATTTAGATCAGAAAAAATCAGCTGAAAAAATGGGAATTTCTAGAAGTCAATTCCAAAGAGATTTAAAAAATTCTGCAAAAAAAATTGTTGTTGCAATGATGAAAGGAGAAGCGATTAAGATCTCTTTAAAATAAGATAAAAAAGTTCTTTTATATTTTCTAAAATTTAATTTTTTATTGACTATTTTTTTGGAATTCGTCAAATAAATATGGATAAATTAAAATTTTATGAAAATTGTAAAAATTACAGCACTTGAAATTTTGGACTCTCGTGGAAATCCAACGGTTGAAGCAAATGTTTTTTTGGAAGATGGATCAATTGGAACAGGAATGGTTCCAAGTGGAGCATCAACTGGAAAATATGAAGCAGTTGAACTTCGTGATGGAGATAAATCAAGATTTTTAGGAAACGGAGTTCAAAAAGCAGTTGAAAATATTGAAAAAATAATTGCACCAAATTTGATAGGAATGGATGCAAACGAACAAAGAGAAATTGACAGAATTTTGATTCAGCTTGATGGGACAGAAAATAAAGAAAAACTTGGTGCAAATGCAACTTTAGCAGTTTCGATGGCAGTTGCTCGTGCAGAAGCCGTGAGCCAAAAAAAGCCACTTTTCAAGTATTTATCAAAATTTAATCCAGATTTTTCTGGGAAATTTATTATGCCAATCCCAATGATGAATATTATGAATGGTGGAAAACATGGAAATTGGGCAAGTGATATTCAAGAATATATGATTTTGCCAGTTGGTGCAAAATCCATAACAGATGCAGTAAGAATGTGTGCAGAAGTTTATCAAAATTTGAAAAAAATTTTAAAGAAAAAAAATTATTCAATTGCAGTTGGTGATGAAGGTGGTTTTGCACCAAGTTTTCAAAATAATGAAGAACCTTTTCAGCTTGCTAGTGAAGCAATTTTGGCATCTGGATATGAATTTGGCAAAGATTTTGTAATGGCAATTGATCCAGCATCAAGTGAATTTTTTGAAGATAATTTGTATGTTTTGCGAAAAGAAAACAAAAAATTAACAAATTTAGAAATGTTAGATTTTTATGACAACTTAGCTCAGAAATATAAGTTAGTTTCAATAGAAGATGGTTTTGCAGAAGATGATTGGGATGGATTTAGAATGCAACTAGAAAAAACAGAAGGAAAACTTCAAATTATAGGAGATGATCTTTTTGTAACAAATATTAAAAGATTACAAAGAGGAATTGATGAAAAAACTTGCAATTCAATTTTAATAAAACTTAATCAAATTGGAACTGTTTCTGAAACTATTGATGCTGTTCTTCTTGCAAGAAAAAATAATATGACCTCTGTAGTTTCTCACAGAAGTGGAGAAACCGAAGATTCTTTTATTGCAGATTTTGTTGTTGCGATGGGAACTGGGCAAATCAAAACTGGAGCTCCTGCAAGATCAGAGCGAACTGCAAAATATAATCAGTTGATGAGAATTGAAAAAATGCTTGGTGAAAATTGCGAATATGCGAAATGGCCATTTTGGAAAATATAAAAGTCAAATATAAAATATATGATTGATTCTTTATGGTTAATCAGATTTTTAGGCAAGAAATAAAAGATATTTTTTTAAAATTTAAAAACAAATTTTTGTCTTAAAGAAATAATTAGATTTTGTTTTTATTAAATTAAAAAAATTTAATATTTTTTAAATCTGTTAATAATTAAGAAGTTAAAAAAAGAAGAAAAATAATTTAAATTTTTTATGAAACATCATATAAACAAATTTGCAGAATTTATTGATAACGAAGAAAGATTAATTGTTAAATTTTTGAGAATTTGGATGGCACCGATTGTTGCGATGTTAATGTATGTTTTGTTTATTATCTCAACAAGGTTGATCATAAAATTTTTGATAAATCCATATGTTTCAAACGATCCAGTGTTAGAAATTCATTTTGTTGATTTTGTTTGGGGTTTTATACTTTACTTCATAACAGCTGTTGATTATGCAATTTTGGTTGGAAGAATTCAAGTAAAAAATCCCGGTATTAAAGCAAGATTTATTATGAATATTTTTACCTGTCTTGGGGGATACATTGGTGTGGAACTGGTTTTACTTATGTGGGGACATTTTAAAGAGATTGATTTATTGATAATTCCAATTTTATTTTTTGCAGGAAATGTGATGATTCGTCTTGCTCACGAAGGGCACGAATACTACACTGAAGACAAAGAGATTCCAACTTTTTTCAAGAATTTTTTGTATAATTTAGTCAAATTTTTCTATCCTTTTGCAAAATTTTTTACATTTTGGATGCCATACGTAACTCCTAAAGCAGAAAAATTTTCTAGTTGGAAGCTTGCATATCTCTCTTTTATCTTACCATTTTTGATTGGGCTTGATGATCTGGTTGGATATTTTGGAGCAATGACAATTTTTAATGCATTTGGACTTGTTTCGGGAATTTTATTTGCAGATGTTTTTATTGATATTTTGCTTTTTACAAAACCAAAATTCACTACAAAAGTTGTTCAAAATGGAATTGTTGCAGTGCTTGGAACTTTGGCATTTTTATATCTTGGTTATAAATCTTTTTCTGAAATGGTTCATATTTTAGAAGATTTTAATTTTGGAAATTTTGTTTTAATCATTATAGTTGGACTTTTTATAGTTATAACTTTTTTCGATCCTTTGAAAACAAGAAGCAAAAAATATATTTGAAGATTGAATTATCTTTGAAAAAATTTTAGAAATTAAAAAATTTTATGAAAAGAAAGGTTTTGCTTATAATACGAGATGGTTGGGGTTTTCGAGAAAGTTGTGAAGAAAATGCAGTTTGTAGTGCAAATTTACCAACTTCAAAATTTTTAAAAGAAAATTTTCCAAGTACTTTAATAGAAGCAAGTGGAGAAGCAGTTGGACTTCCAAATGGAACGATGGGAAATTCTGAAGTTGGACACACAACAATTGGAGCTGGAAGAATAAAATTTCAACCATATTTGCAGATTAACAAAGCTATCGAGAGTGGAGAATTTTTTAGAAATTCTGCAATTTTATCTGCAATTGAAAATTGTAAAAAAAATAATTCTACACTTCATTTGATTGGACTTTTGCAAATTGAGGCAGTCCATTCGCATTTAAGTCATCTTTTTGCAATTTTAGATTTTTGCAAAAAAGAAAATTTCAAAAATGTTGCAATTCATATTATTACAGATGGTAGGGATTCTGGAGTTCATAGCAGTTTAAATCGTCTTCAAGAATTGAATCAAAAAATTTTTGAAATTGGTTTTGGAAAAATTGTTTCAGTTTCTGGAAGATATTTTTCAATGGATAGAGATAATCGTTGGGAACGAACAAAAAAGGGTTTTGATGCAATAGTTTTTGGAAATAGTGCAGAAAAATTTAAAGATCCGGAAATTGCGATAAGATCTTCTCATGAAAAAAATATAACCGATGAATTTATTGAGCCAATCGTTTATGAAAATTATTTTGGTTTTTCTGAAAACGATTCTGTGATTTTTTGGAATTTTCGAACAGATCGCACAAGACAACTTACAAAAGCGATTGTTGAAAAAGATTTTGAAAATTTTGAAAGAGAGAATTTGCCAAAAGTTTACTTTGTTGCGATGACAGAATTTTATAAACCAATGAATGCAGTTGTTGCTTTTTATGATGTGAAATTAAAAAATACCTTAGGTGAGGTTTTGGCAAAAAATAGTTTAACTCAACTTCGAATTTCTGAGACTGAAAAATATGCACATATCACATTTTTTATGAATGGACAGGTTGAAATTCCAAATATTGGCGAAGAGAGAATTGTGATTTCTTCTCCAAAAGTTGCAACCTATGATCTTCAGCCAGAGATGAGTGTTTTTAAGGTTAAAGAAAGATTAATAGAGGAAATTAAAAAAGAAAAGTTTGACTTTATTGTTGTAAATTTTGTAAATGCTGATATGGTGGGTCATACCGCAGTTCTTCCTGCAATTATTAAAGCTTTGGAATCAGTTGATTCTTGTACAAAAGAAGTTGTTGATGTTGCTCTTTCAAAAAATTATGAAATTTTAATTACCGCAGACCATGGAAATGCAGAAGATCAGCGAGAAATTTTTAGAACTTCGCACACGACTCATCCAGTTGAATTTTTTTTAGTTAGTAATGATGAAAAATTGAGAAAAGCGAAACTAAAATCTGGAAGAGGTTTGCAAGATATTGCACCAACAATTTTGGAACTTTTGGAAATTGAAAAGCCGTCTGAAATGACAGGAGAGAGTTTGATTGAGAAGATCTAAAAGTTTTTCTTATTTTATCTTTAAGAAAGAATCATTAAAATAAACATTTTTTTAATTTTTTCTATATTTATTAAGGAAAAAATTTTTCTAAAATAGAGGAAAGATCGTTGTTTGAATTAAATATAGAAGAGATCAAAATTATAAAAGTTGATAAACCAATTGAAATAAAAAGTGTAAAGATAAAATTTAGAAAAAATGTTTTTTCTTTGTCGTTTTCCATGCTTTTAAAATTATTTGAAATATTTGAAAAAAAACTAGTTTGAAAATGAAAAAAAACAAGTTTGACAATTTTGAAATATAAAATTTTTCAAGACGATCATCCAATTTTGAAAAAAAAATGCGAAGAAGTTTCAAAAAATACAGAAAATCTTCAAGATATGATTGATACACTAAAACATGCGCTTTTTGTTGATTATAAAAAAACAGGAGCTGGATTGGCAGGAAATCAGATCGGTTTTTCATATCAAATTTTAGCAATAAATTTTAGAAATGAAGAACAAAATGAAAAACATTTAAATGAAATTTGGATTAATCCAAAAATTATCTGGTCTTCCAAAAAAAGTTATGAAATGTTTGAAGGATGCCTCTCTTATCCAAATATTCTAGTTCCCGTTATTCGTCCTTCTGAAGTAAAAATCGAAGCATTTAATGAAAAATTTGAAAAAAAAGTTTTTCGTGCAAAAGATTTTTATGCTCGTGTTTTTCAACATGAAATTGATCACTTAAACGGAATAACATTTTTAGATCGTGCCTCAGATCTTTCTAGGATAAAAAAAATTAAAAAATAAAATGAAAAAATTTCTGATTTTTCTATTTCTTCTTTTTCCAAATTTCGTTTTTGCAGAAAACAGAACATATTACGAAAGAGCAAAAGTCTTAGAAAAAAACGATTTAGAGTGTAAAATTTTAGTAGAAAGTGGAAAATTTTCTGGAAGAGAGTTTTCTACAATCAAAACAAAAGAGTGTCAAAAAAACAAAAATGTTTACATAAGAATTATTGAAGAAAACAAAACAAATTTTGAATCTATTGTTTCTGCAACAATTATTTCAAAATCAATAGATTTTTTTGGAATTTTGGTTTTTGGAATTTTAGTAATTCTAACTTTTTTAATTGGAGGTTTTTGGTTTGCAATTTTTCATATTTTCATAACCTCTCTCCTTTTTCTAAACTTCTTTTTTTGGGATCAAATTAGTAATTTTCTGAAAATTATCTCTTTTTTTTCAATTTTCTACATATTTTTTATAAACCGATCAAAAATTTTAATCAAAAACTATTTAAAATTTTTTGAAACAATTTTTATTTCTGTTTTTTTTGGAACAATTCTTAATCTGACAATAAATTTTTTAACATTTCAAAGTGTAAAAATTTCAATCAGTAAAATTTTTGCATTTTTTTTTGGAAGTATAATTATATCTTTTTTTACAAAGAAAAATTCAGAATTTAACATTCTTGAAGTTTTTGATTCAAAGAAAATAGATGTGGAAAAGTGGCTTATAGCGAGTATTTTCTCTGGAAATTTAATAATTTTTTTTTGGACAAAAACAGATCTTCCATTTCTAAAAGGAATTTTTAGCAACATAGATTTTCTCTCTGCAATAGAATCTGCAATCTCTCTTGTTTTTGTTTCAGTCGTTGCATACATAATAATCAATACAGATTTTATGATTATGTTTAAGAAAAAACCAAAAAAAATTTCATCTCAATTTATCAAAAAAGATCTTTCGTAGGAAAAAACAAAACTTCGTTTATATCTTTTTGATTCAAAACTAATTGGCAAATTCTATCAAATCCAATTGCAACTCCACCACTAGGAGGCATTCCAACTTCCAAAGCATCAAAAAAATCTTTATCTAATGGAGTAATTTGTTTTTTTAAATTTTTTCTAATTTCTCCTTCTTCAACAAATCTCTCTTCTTGTTCTTTTGCATCGTTTAGTTCAGAAAATCCATTTGCAATTTCAAGTCCTCCAACAAAAATTTCAAATCTTTCTGCATAAAAATTATTTTTTGTTGATTTTCTTGCAAGGCTTGCTTCAAAATATGGATAATTTTTTACAATCACAATCTCTTCGCTTTTGTTAATTTCGTTCTCAAAAAACTCAATGAAAATTTTGTAAAAAATATCAGAGATTAAATCTTCTTCTAAAATTTCTAAATTCAAGCTTTTAGCAAAAGATTTGAAATTTTCTAAATTTTCTGCAACTAACTCTAATTTTTTGCCAAATTTTTTTTCAAATTCTTTCTCAATTTCAAAAATTTTTATTTTTTTAAAATCAAACTTTTTTCCGTTGAACTCTAAAAAATCTCTTTCATTAATTTGAAAATTCAAAAATTTTAAAAGATCAATTGTGTCTTTGCAAACATCCATATAATCTGCAAAAGATCTATAAAATTCTAAAATTGAAAATTCAAAATTATGTCTCTCGTCTGTTGGCTCTCCATTTCTAAAGCTTTTTGTGAGAGAATAAATTTTATCAAATCCTGCAACCAAAAGTTTTTTATGCTGAAGTTCTGGAGAGGTTGAAAGGAACATCTTCTGTTTTTTTCCATTTTGAAAATTTATCTCTGTTTCAAAATAGTTTAAACTCCATTCTGTTGCAGGAGATAAAATCATAATCGGAACTTCAGTTTCTAAAAAACCTTTTTTATCAAAAAATTTATGAGTCAAAAATTTCATTTTTGCCCTTTTTTTTACTAAATTTTTTAAATTTCTATCTAACAAAAATTTTTTCCAACTTTTATTTTGATTATAAACTTTTTCAAAATTTTTTGGTCGGTGCAAAAGTTTTATTTTCAAAATTTTTAAAACTTTTTTTTCATTAATTTCTCCAGAAATCTCCACAATGTCACCATTTCGTAAATTTTGATTTTTCTCCAAAGAGATCCTATTGTTTATATTTACAAAAAAAATTTCACCAGATTTTTCCGAAAGAAAAATCTCGTTTTTTTCATTTACAAAAATTCTACCAAAAAAAATCATAAAAGTTTTTCTCGTAAAAAAATTGAAGTAATTTTAAAATTTTGCAACAATATTGACTTTTTATAGAAACAAAATAGAAAAAAATCTAACATTAAAAAGTCGATTTAAATTAAATAATTATATTATTTTGTTAAAACATTTCATTAATATTTTTTTTGGATCAAAAGAAATTCATTTAAAAGATTTGGATTTTAAATTTACTGGTTCTCCTATTTTTGAAATAACTAATAAAACAGACTCTTACGATATAAGATTTTTGGAATAATTAATAATGAGATTTTTCATTTAAAAATTACAATCAATACTAAAGTAGAAAGGGTTAGGATTGCTATTGATGTTGAAACAGATCAAAATATTGTGTTAATACAAAAACATAAACAAGAGATTTTGAAAAATATAATCTCTCTTTTAGAGAACTCTCTTTCAGATAACAAATCTAGTGAGAGTTCAGAAATTATTAAATTAGAAATTTCAATTATAAAAAGTGCAATAACAATATTAAGAAAAACTGATCCAGATTCTATAATAGTTTTAATTTCATTGAATAGGCGACCAAATCAACCAGTTCCATAATTAAAAAACTATAAAAAACGAAATAAATGAAAGAATTATCAAATAAACTCCGAAAGGTTTTAATCCGATTTTTTCAAAAAACTTTAGGAAAAATTTTGCAGAAAAAAATCCAATAATAAAACTAGTTAGGAATCCTGCTAATAAATTTACTAAACTCATCTCTCCAAAACCTTTTTGAAAAAGATCTAAAATTCCTTCTGCAAATGCAAGAGAAATTGCTGGAAAAAAGAGAAAAAATGAAATTTTTAAAGCTTCCTTTTTTTGGAGTCCTGACAAAATTCCACCGGCAGTTGTAATTCCACTTCGAGAAACACCAGGGAAAAGTCCAATTGCTTGAAAAATTCCAGCAACAAAAATCTGATTTTTTAAATTTTTTTGTTTAAAAGGAAAAGTTTTTATCAAAAAATTTATACTTAAAAAAATAGTTCCAGTGAATAAAAATGTGTATGGAACAAGATGTTCTGAAAATAATTTCCCCTTTAAATCAAAAAAAACAACAATTCCACCAAAAATTATAACAGGGGTTGTTGCAAAAAAATATGGCATCCACTCAGAAAAAAAAGTTTTGATTGAAGAAAATTTTTGGAAAAACTCTTTATTTAAAACTAAAACTAAGCTAAGTAAGGTTCCAAAATGTAAAACTAAATCAAAAAAAATTAGTTTTTCTGTATTTAAACCAAAAAGATGTTGAAAAAGGACCAGGTGTCCGCTGGAAGAAATTGGCAAAAATTCTGTAATTCCTTGCAAGAATCCAAGAAAAACTGCAATTAAAAAACTTCTCAAAAAACTTTTTTACAGTAAAGATCTAAAAATTTTATAAAAAAAAACTAGAATTTTTTAAAAATCTTTTGAAGTCTATTTTTAAAAAAAATTTTTTAAAATTTAAAAATCTTAAAAAATATGAAATGTATCCGTGGTAGGAATCGAACCTGCATCAAGGCCTTAGGAGAGCCTTGTTCTATCCATTGAACTACACGGACTTTTGCTTCAAATTCCATAAGCCGTATTCTGTTTTAGGCAAAATTTATCTTGTTTTTTTGTTGCCAAAAAAATCTTTGCGGAACGAAGATTATCGGCTAGTCGCAAAACTCTTCCGGAGCTAACCAATCTCGTTACCTTGCACCAACTTGGGTTTTCCTGCTCTCAAAAATCACTTCTTGAGATTGTGAGCTCTTACCTCACTCTTTTCACCTTTTCTAAAATTTTGAAAATGCTTAGATAACTCTTAAGCATTGTAATAAAATTTTAGTAGTTTTGTTTCTGTGGCACTTTCCCGATTTCAAAAATTTGAAATGGTGGGTATTACCCACAAGTCTGAATTTTTGGTGTACGGACTTTCCTCTGAAAATTTTTATTTTCAGTATTGCCCAAATTTGAAGCAGAAAAAAACTAAATAAAATTTTTGTGAAGTAAAATTTATTTCTTTCTTGACTTGAATTTAAATCTATTTAGTTTGCCAACTGGAAAATTAAATTTTTTGCCAACAATAAATCAAAAAATCAGAGGGAGATCAATTCAGAAAACAAAAAAATCTAAATCTCCAGCAGTTAACAAAAACTATAACTCAATTAAGAATGTTATAGGATATGCTAGAAAAGGGAATCCTTTTAAAAGAGGTGTTTGTATAAAAGTTACAACAATGACACCGAAAAAACCTAATTCTGCTCGTCGAAAAATTGCAAAAGTCAGACTTTCTAACAAAACAGAAGTTTTAGCTTATATTATGGGTGAAGGACATAATTTACAAGAGCACTCCGTTGTTCTTCTTCGTGGTGGTCGCGTAAAAGATCTTCCTGGTGTAAAATATCATATTGTTCGTGGTGTTTTGGATCTTGCTGGAGTTCAAAAAAGACAGCAATCAAGAAGTAAATATGGTGTTAAAAAACCAAAAGTATCTAAATAAAAAATTTAAAAAAATTTTAATATGGTAAGAAAAATTGTTAAAGATAAAAGTTTTTACTACTCTGATCCAATGTATTCAAATTATTACATTGCAAAACTTGTAAATTTTGTGATGAAATGGGGTAAAAAACAAACTGCAAGAAAAATAGTTTATAATGCACTTGATATTGCTTCAAAAGAATTGAAAGCAAAACCAGACGAAATCATAACAAATGTTTTAGCAAATGTTGCTCCAAGTGTTGAAGTTCGTGCAAAAAGAGTTGGTGGTGCTGTTTATCAAGTTCCTTTTGAAGTTTCTCCAGAAAGACAAATTACACTTTGCTATCGATGGATTGTTGATTTGGCAAGAAGTAGAAAGGGACTTCCTATGGCAAAAAAACTTGCAAAAGAACTTATAGATGGATTTAATAATATTGGTGAAGCAGTAAAAAAGAAAGAGAGTGTTCATAAAACTGCTGCAGCAAACAGAGCCTTTGCTCATTTTGCAAGATATTAAAAATCTAAAATTAAAAAGTAAAAAACCTTGTATGTGCAAGGTTTTTTACTTTCAACAAAATCAATTTTCAATTCCAAACTACAAAAGTTTTCTAAGTTTTAGACTTAACGGACCAGCACCAAGATTTAAAATACAATCAAAATTTTCTTTAGAAATTTGTCCCAAAATTTTTGGTAAATCATCATAACTTTCACAAACTTCAACATCAACCCCTCTATCTCGAATTTTTTTACCAAAAATTTTATGATTTACAAAATCAGAATCAGAGTCTCGTCCCGGAACTTTATAAACTGGAAATAAAAATAATTTTCCAAAACCTCTTTCTTGGGAGGTAGTAAAATTTCCGTTGGAAATTTTGGTGGAGTCGATTAAAGCATCAAAACTTTGAACAAAATCATCAAACAATTCTTTTGTTCTTTTGTATTGATGAGATTCAAAAATTACTGCAATATGCTTAAATTTTTGCAAAAAAGCTAGAATGGTAACAGAGATTTGTGTTGGATGGTGAGCATAATCATCATAAACTGGAATTTCATTAAATTTTCCAACCAACTCTTGCCTTCTGTATATCCCAGAAAAATTTTTGAGAGCAGATTCTATTTCTTCAAACCTTAGATTTTGTTTCAAATTTTTTTTACTAGAAACAAATTTTTCCAACGAATAATCATTTTCTTGAGATTTTGAAATTAAGATAGAAGTTAAAAATGTTGAAAGTGCAATTCCAGAATTTATAATATTTTTTTCTCCAATCAGTGAAGTTTCAAGAGAAAACTCAAAAATATCTGGTAAAAATTTATTTTTTAAATTTTTTTTATTTTTTTGATTAAAAATCAAATTTTTTGTTGGAAAACCATATTCTAAATTCAAAAAAAATTTTTGAATTTCATTTTTATTAACTTCTTTTCGAATATTAAAACTAGTATTATCTTTAAATAAATTTTCTTTTTCATAAGAAACTCCAATTTTTAGAGGCAAGTGAAATTCGTTTTTTATCAAAAAATCATATTCTATATTTTTATCTCCCATAAAACCAAGAATAAATCCTTTTCTATCTACATTTTTTGCTAGTTCCAAAAATGCATTTTTTACATCGTTAATATTTTTATAGCAATCTGGATGATCGTGTTCAATGTTCAAAATTATAAGTCCAAAGATTTTTTTTAGTGCTAAAAAATTTCTTTTATATTCATCTGCTTCAATAATCACAAAATCTCCATTTCCAAGTCGAAAAGATTTTCCGTCTGGAAAATTTTTATCTGCAAATTCTTTTATACTGCTACCTATTATACAAGTTGGATCTAAACCACTTGCTGTAAAAATTATACTTGTCAAGGCTGTTGTTGTTGTTTTTCCATGAGCTCCAGAAATTGCTATAATTTTTTTATCTTTGAAAAGTTCATAGTATCCTTCGGCATTTTTGAAAGTTGAAATTTTAAGTTTTTTTGCTTCACTTAACTCCTCTTTTCCTTCACCGTCTTCGATTGCTTGAGAATAAAAAAATGCATCAGGTTGAATTTTTTGAATATTTTTTGCAGTTTGACTATAAAAAATTTTTACACCTAAACTTTTAAGCTTTTCAGTAAATTCACTTTTTTTGATCTCGCTTCCAAAAATTTGAATTTTAGAATTTTTTGGTAAAGTTTTGTTCAATTCTAAAAAATAATGTGCAATATTTCTAATTCCTGTTCCACCTATCCCAGAAATATATGGTTTTTTAAACAAAACATTGACTTCTCTCTCTCTCTCTAGAATGAATCAAGAAAATGGCAAAAGATTTTCGATTTAAAATTAAATTTTTTAAAATGAGTTGTTTAAAAGCAGTAGAATCTCAAAAAGTCCCAGAAGAAGACATAATTAAAGATTATGATTATTCAAAAATCCCAGCCGAAGTTTTTAAACCGTTCGAAGCAACGGTGGCTCAGCTCATAAGAGAAGGAAGGGAAAAAGAATCGTTAGAATATGATAGTTGGTTTTTGTTGATCTGGAACGAAATTGCTTTTTGGGAAGAATATAATAGCATCGGAGGTAGAGATTTTTTAGAAAGACATTACATTGGAATTGATAAAAGAACTGGTTATTTTGTTGATATAGAAGGAAAGCTTAGTTATTTTATGCCATCGCAATTTACAAGAGCAAGAGACCCAAAAATTCTAGCAGAAGCCAGAAGAATATTTTTTGAAAAATTTCCTAAAGATCCAAGAAAAGCATATTTTCAAACAAAACAACCAACATAAAAATAAAATATAAAAATTGAAATTTTCAATATTAATTTTATAAATCTAACTTTTTTAAAACTTAAAATCTTTTTATTTTATAAAAAAAATGAAGAATTTCGTCTTGACAAAATTTTTTAATTTTCTTGACTTTAAAAATTTTCTTTTTTAGAAATTTTTCAGAATTGTAGAATAAACTTAATTTACAGTGCAAACAACAAAAATAATCAAACTAGGCAAAGGAATAAAAAAACCCCTAGCCGATTTACCAAATCTTATTGAAACTCCACTAAAATCCTATAAAGATTTTTTGGAAAAAGGAATAAAATCTCTTTTTGAAAATATATCTCCAATCAGAGATTATACAGAAAATCTTTTTGATTTAACCCTTAAAGATTTTCGTATTGACGAACCTTCACTTTCTGAAGCTGAAGCAATTCGAACTGGAGCAAGTTTAAATGTTCCTGTCCGTGCAATTGCTGAACTTTTAAATAAACAAACAGGTGAAATAAAAACACAAGAGATTTTTTTGTGTGATGTTCCAAAGATGACAGATGATGGTTATTTTGTTATTAACGGAATTAAAAGAGTTGTTATAAACCAACTTATTCGTTCTACTGGTATATTTTTTACCAAAGAAGAAGGGGTTGGAGTTTTTGATATTTATGGTGCAAAAATTATTCCAGAAACTGGAGCTTGGCTAGAGCTAGAAGTAAAAAAACAGCTTGGAGTTTCTGTAAAAGTTGATCAAGGAAAAACTGTTAACTGGTTTACATTCCTTGCTTGTTTTGGTTTTTCTTTCAAAGAGATTTTAGATATTTTTAAAAATCATCCAGACAAAGATTTGATATTAAATAGTCAAATTTTTGAAATTACGAACAATGCATCTGTTTTTCAAAAAAGTGAAAACGAAAAAGGAGTTTCTGATCTTGCAATTATTGATTTTTATAAAAAAATTCGACCCGGTGATATGATTACACTTGAATCGGGAAAAACTCTTTTTGAAAATATGTTTCAAAACGAAAAACGATACTCTCTTGGAGATGTTGGACGATTTAAGTTAAACAGAAGAGTTGGAAATTCTGATGACAAAACTTCTAAACTGTTAGATAAAGAAGATTTGGCAAAAATCACATATGTTATGTTTGATATGATAATCAATGGATTATCTGGAGATGATATTGATCACTTGGCATATCGAAGGGTAAAATCTGTTGGTGAACAAATTGCAGATGCTATGAGAATTGGAATTTCTAGATTTGAAAGAATTGTAAAAGATAGAATGAGTACAGTTGATATGGAAGAAGAGATCTCTGCAAAACAATTCTTAAATATTCGACCAATTTCAGCTTCTATTGAAAGTTTTTTTGCTTCTGCTCAGCTTTCACAATTTATGGATGAAACAAATCCCGTTGCAGAGCTTGCACATAAAAGAAGACTCTCGTCTTTTGGTCCTGGAGGTCTGAAAAGAGAGAGAGCTGGTTTTGAAGTTCGTGATATTCATAATTCTCATTATGGAAGAATTTGTCCTATTGAAACACCAGAGGGTCCAAACATTGGTCTTGTTACATCAATTGCTTCTTATGGAAAAATAAACGACTATGGATTTATTGAAAGTCCATACATCAAACTTTTGAATGAAATTTCTATTGATGATGAAAGATCTGAAGGGCTTATTTTACGAAGTGATATTTTTGATTCAAATCAAAAAATTTTGGCAAAAAAAGGAGAAAAAACTACGAAAGAAATTTTAAAAAAAATAAAATCTTCTGGAATCAATACAATAAAAATTTATCCTCTTTTAACAAACGAAATAGTTTATATTATGGCAGACGAAGAGGAGAAGAACTACATCGCTCAATTTTCCACAGAGATATCTGAAACAAATCAAATAGTTAAAGATGTTTTAACGGTTCGTGTTGGTGGAGAGCCAGAAATTGTTTCAATAGATAAAGTTACCTTAATAGAAGTTAGTCATTATCAAATGATTTCTGTTACAACAAGTTTGGTTCCTTTTATTGAGCACAACCCTTCTGTTCGTGTTTTGGCTGGTTCAAATATGAATCGTCAAGCAGTTCCTCTCTTGGAAACAGAACTTCCTTTGGTTGAAACAGGTGTTGAAAAAACAATCGCAAAATATTCTGGACACAACATTTTTGCACCAAAAGATGGAGTCGTTGATTATGTTGATGCTGAAAAAATTATTGTAAAAGATAAAAATAATAGAAAATTTGAATTTAAATTAAAAGTTTATGAACGAACAAATCAAAACACAACAATAAGACAAACACCACTCGTTTTTTTAGGACAAGAAGTTTCTAAAGGAGAGATTCTTGCACAAGGATTTGCTATGAAGAGAGATGAACTAGCTCTTGGAAAAAATGTTTTAGTTGGATTTATGGCTTGGAACGGATTTAATTTTGCTGATGCTATTGTGATATCTTCTCGACTTGTAAAACAAGATATTTTTACATCTGTTCATGTTGAAGAATACATTGCTAATGTTCGTGAAACAAATCTTGGGCCAGAAGAAACGACAAGAGATATTCCAGGAAAATCAGAGTATTCGCTTAGAAATTTAGATGAAGAAGGAATCGTTAGAGTTGGCTCCGAAGTTAAATCTGGAGATATCTTGGTTGGAAAGGTGACACCTCGTGGAAAAGTTGAACTTACCGCAGAAGAAAGACTTCTTTTCGCAATTTTTGGTGAAAAATCTCAAGACAAAAAAGATACATCTCTTAAACTTCCTCATGGAGATCGTGGAAGAGTTGTTGATGTTCAAATTTTTACAAGAGAAAATGGAGACAATCTTCCAGTTGGAATTTTAAAAATGGTTAAAGTTTATGTTGCTCAGATTAGAAAAATCTCTGTTGGTGATAAAATGGCTGCTAGGTATGGAAATAAAGGTGTTGTCGCAAAAGTTGTTCCAGAAGAAGATATGCCATTTTTAGCAGATGGAACACCAATTGATATAATACTAAATCCTTTAGGAGTTGTGGCTCGTATGAATGTTGGACAAGTTCTTGAAACACATCTTGGAATGGCTGCAAAACTTCTTGGTGTTAGATATCAAGTTGAACCATTTTCTAGAATTGGATGGAGCGATATTGCAAATGAACTTAAAAAAGCTGGTTTTTCTGAAGATGGAAAAGTTGAACTTTTTGATGGAAGAACTGGAGAAAAATTTAAGGAGAGAGTTGCAGTTGGATATATGTATTTTCAAAAATTAATACATATGTCAGAAGACAAAATTCATGCAAGAAGTGTTGGACCATATTCATTGATAACACAGCAACCTCTTGGAGGAAAAGCACAATTTGGTGGTCAGAGACTTGGAGAGATGGAGGTTTGGGCTTTAGAAGCACATGGAGCATCAAAAATTTTACAAGAAATGCTAACAATCAAATCTGATGATGTAATTGGGAGAGCAAAGGCATATGAATCTATTGTAAAAGGAGAAGATATTGGAGAGATAAATATGCCTGCATCTTTTCATGTTTTATTAAAAGAATTACAAGGAATTGGTCTTAAAACAGATCTTTTAAAACTTAAAAAAGAAACAACAGAGGAGGAAGAAGAATGAAAGAATTAAATATTTCAGTTGACGAAATTGATGGATTAAGACTTAGTATATCATCTCCACAAGATATACTTTCCTCTTCTTTTGGAGAAGTCCTAAAACCTGAAACCATAAATTATAGAACACAGAGACCTGTTCGTGGTGGTCTTTTTTGTGAAAAAATTTTTGGACCAACAAAAAACTGGCAATGTTATTGTGGAAAATATAAAAGAATTAGATATAAAGGTGTTGTTTGTGATAGATGTGGAGTTGAAGTTGCACACTCTTCTGTTAGAAGATTTAGAATGGGACACATTAAGCTTGGTGCTCCAGTTGTTCATCCATGGTTTCTTAGAAGTAATCCAGGTGTTCTTGCGAAAATTATGGATATTCCACAAAAAAAATTAGAACAAGTTGTATATTTTGCAGGTTATATTGTAAAATCTGTTGATATTGATAAAAAAACAAAAATCTTAGAAGATTCTCAAAAATTATATCAAGACACAATGAAAGAGATCTCTAAAGAGTATGAAATTTTAATTTCAAAGATCTCTGATGCAGAAGAGAAAGAGAAGATTAAACAGGAAAAACAAGAGAAAGAGAGGTTTGCAAAACAAAAAAATGCAGAAGTAAAGAATGATTGTGAATTTTTAAAAGTTGGAGCAATACTTTCAGAGGATCAATTTTTTGCACTTTCAATAAAATATAGCCATATTTTTACAGCTGGAATTGGAGCTTCAGCAATTTTAGATATTGCAAAAGATATTGATTTGGAAGTTTTGACTGCAGAGATAGAAACAGAGATTAAAAAACTTCTTGAAAATCCAGAAAAAGGTGAAAATGCAATTAAAAAATTAAGAGTTCGTTTAAATATTATAAAAGGATTGAGAAATGCTGGAATTAAACCAGAATCAATGTTTTTGACAATTCTTCCAGTTATTCCTCCAGACCTTCGACCAATGGTTGAACTTGACGGAGGAAGATATGCAACAAGCGATCTAAACGATCTTTATAGAAGAGTTTTGAGTAGAAATAATCGACTTAAAAGATTAATATCTGTTTCGGCTCCAGATGTCATAACAAGAAATGAAAAAAGAATGTTACAAGAAGCAGTTGATGCTCTGATTGATAAAAATTATCGTTCAGCTGGAAGATTTAATGATTCTGCAACAAAAGAACTAAAATCTATTTCAGATTTTTTAAGAGGAAAACAGGGAAGATTTAGACAAAATTTACTTGGAAAAAGAGTTGATTACTCTGGTCGTGCTGTTATTGTTCCGGGTCCAAATCTAAAAATTAATCAGTGTGGTGTTCCGAAAGCAATGGCTCTTGAACTATTCTCTCCATTTGTTATCTCAAAACTCATAAAACTTGGATATGCACATAACATCAAAGCTGCAAAGAAATTAATCTCTCAAAAAACTTCTATAGTTTGGGATATTCTTGAAGAAATTGCAAGCAACAAAGTTGTTCTTCTAAATCGTGCTCCAACTCTACATGTTCTTTCAATTTTAGCATATCAACCAGTTTTGATCGAAGGAAAGGCAATCCAACTTCATCCACTTGTTTGTGAAGGTTACAATGCAGATTTTGATGGAGATCAAATGGCGATTCACCTTCCACTTTCTGACGAGGCACAAGAAGAGGGAAAAAAATTAATGCTTGGAAGTGTAAATTTATTGAAACCTAGCGATGGAAAACCAGTTGCAATGCCTAAAGATGAAATGGTTCTTGGTGTATATTATCTGACTTTTGTTGAAACAGATTTTGAAGAATCTGATATTAAAAAAACATTTTCTTCAACAGATGAAATGATTTTTGCTTTTGAAATAAAAAAAATTGCATTACATGATAAAATCAAAGTTTTTGTTGAAAAGGAAAATGAATTTTTGGTTACAACTGCAGGAAGAGTAATTTTTAACTCAATTCTACCAAAAAGTATTCCATTTATAAATAAATCACTTGACAATGGTGCTTTGAAGGAGTTAGTTTTAGATATTTTCAAAAAACTTGGTTCAGAAGAAACATCTATAATTTTAGATAATATCAAACTACTTGGAAATAAATATGCAACGAAATCTGGAATTACATATGCTGGAAGTGATTTAATTGTTCCAACAGATAAATCTGATGTCATTTCTAAAACAGAAAAAATGAGAGATGATTTTTATGTAGCATATAAAAAAGGCTTTATTACAAATGATGAAAGAAGAAATTTAACAATTAATAGCTGGACTAATGCAAAATCTGAACTTGCAAATATAATAAAGAAAAATTTAAAAAATTATGGATCAACAAGGTATATAATCGAATCTGGAGCGAGAGGAAAATTGGAAAATATCAATCAATTAATCGGTATGAAAGGGCTTGTTGCAAACCCTTCTGGAGAATATATAGAAGTTCCTGTTGCAAACTCATTTATTGAAGGATTAACATCTTTAGAATATTTTACAGAAAGCCATGGTGGAAGAAAGGGAAAGTCTGATACAGCTCTTAAAACTGCTGATGCTGGATATTTAACAAGAAGAATGGTTGATGTTGCCCAAGACATCGTTGTTAGCGAAGAAGAGTGTGGTTCAACGGCTGGAATAACTTTTAACCTAAAAGAAAGTTCCGAAATAAATAAAACACTTGGTGCACGAGTAAAAGGTAGATTTTTATTAACAGATATTGTTGTAAATGGAAAAACTTTAGCAAAAGCAGGAGAGCTTGTATCTGATGAATTAGCAAAAATTATAGATTCTTCTTCTGTAGAATCCGTTTCTGTTAGATCTCCATTATATTGCAAATCACAAACTGGATGTTGTAAAAAATGTTATGGAATGGATCCTTCAAAAGGGGAACTTGTTTCAATTGGAAGACCTGTTGGAATAATCGCAGCTCAATCAATTGGTGAACCTGGACTTCAATTGACACTTAGAACTTTCCATCAAGGTGGTTTGGCTGGAAGCAATATTATTCAAGGTTTGCCAAGAGTAGAAGAACTTTTTGAAGCAAGATCTAGATATCCTGCAGTTTTGGCTGAAGAATCTGGAACTGTTAGAGTTGAAACAAAAATTGAAAACGGGACAACATTGGTAAATCTTTATATCAAAACAAAAAATGGAAAAACATTGACTTATCCTGATCTACACGAAGAATCAATTATTGTAGAAGATGGACAAGTTGTAGAAAAAGGAGATCCTTTAACTCATGGAAGTTTTGATCCAAAACAGCTTTTCGATCTTAAGGGAAAAGCTTTTACAGAAAAATATCTTCTTTCTGAAATTCAGAAAGTTTATGTTGGACAAGGACAGGAGATTTTAGATAAACATATTGAAGTAATTTTGGGAAGAATGTTTGCTCTTGGACAAGTTGTTGATTCTGGAACAACAGATCTATATGAAGGAGACTATGTTGATATGAGAATTATTAATACAAAAAATAAAAATACAGAAGAAAAAGCAAAAGTTAAACCAACCGTTCTTGGAATTACAAAAGCTGCATTAAATACAGAAAGTTTCCTCTCATCTGCATCGTTTGAAGAAACTACAAAAGTTTTAATTGAAGCTTCAATAAAAGGAAAGATTGATCTTCTTTCTGGTCTAAAAGAAAATGTTATGATTGGAAGAAGAATCCCTTCTGGAACTGGATATAGGGTTTCTGAAGTAAACTATTTTAACCTAGAAGAATATGTTGATAAATTTGAAAAAATAAAATATTAAAAATTTTTAAGGAGTAAAAAAATGACATTCGCAACATTTGAAATTTTTGGACGACAATATAGAGCAACAGAAGGAGATATCCTTTTGGTTGAAGCACCAAATGCAGAGAAATTTTCTGATAAAAAAGGTGAAAAACTTTTCTCTGATCCAATTCTAATAGAAGATCAAAATTCTGTTTTTGTTGGTTCTGATGCAAAAAAATATAAAATTTCCTTAGAAGTGGTTGGTTTTTTTAGATCAAAAAAAATCAATACAAAGAAATTTAAACAGAGAAAAAGATATAGAAAATTTATTACAACAAGAAGAAGTTTTGTAAAGTTTAAAGTGAGTAAAATTGCAAAAAGCTAAATATATATCTTTTTTTTCATATAAAAATGAGTCTATAAACTCATTTTTTTCTATTTCATCTTCTTTCTTTTTGTCTCAAAATGGAAAAAAAGTTCTATTTGTAGATCTTGGAACAGAAAATTTCTCTAATGAAATTTTTCAAAAATCAAACGATTGGTTAGAATCAATAAATACCCAAGAGAATCTTACAAACTTCATTCAATCAACAACAGAACCAAATTTAGATATTTTAATTTCCAACCAAGAATTAAGAAAAAAAATTCTTACAAAAATGGAAGAAGAGAGTTCAAATATATTTACATCTGGTCCAATATATTTTTTTAAAGAAAAATTTGAAGATGAAGAGATTTCAAACTTTTATGACTTTGTCATTTTCAATCTTCCTCAAGATATTGATATGATAACAGCAGGAGGGCTAACATCAAGTTCAGAAATGATAGTTTTAATAGATCTTTTTAATTCTCCAATTATAGAAGCCTTTTCAATTTCAATGGGAATTTTAAACTTAATCAGAGAAAGATTTAATAGAGATTTAATATTTTCTAAATCGATTCCAATTGTTTCAGAAAAGAGATCATTTGAAGAAACTTCACAAGAACATCTTCTAAATCAACTTTTTTCTGGAAAGATTTCAAAAAAGTTTTCTTTTTCATCACAAAAAACAAATAGATCAACATTTTTCGATAATCTTGGAAAACCAATAAAAATTATAGAAGATTTTTCTTTTTTATTTTAAAAAATTAAATTAAAAACATGGCAAACCCATCAAAATCAAAAAAACCAACACAAGTTGTAACTTTGAAATCAACGGTTTCAAATTATGTTTATCAAGTTTTTAAAAATGTTAAAAAACAAAAAGAGAAACTTGAAATGAAAAAATACGACCCAACGACAAGAAAACATGAAATTTTTAAAGAAAAGAAATAATTTTTTAAAAAATTTAACTTCTCAAAAATAAAAATTTCTAATTTAAATTTATAATTTTGTTTAGATTACAAGTTTTTAAAATATAAAAGCTTTTATAGAAAGCATTGTTAAGTTTATTAAAAATCTTTTTAATATGTGGAGCTGAGCGGAGTCGAACCGCTGACCTTCTGCTTGCAAAGCAGACATTCTAGCCAACTGAACTACAGCCCCAAAACAGAGTTTTTCTAGAAAAAAAATTTTTAAAAACAAGTTTTTCATAAAAATTCTAACTCATTGCTCAAAATAATTGTTCGTTTCGTTATTGAAAAAATAAATTTTTCTAAATACATTGAAATTGAAAAAAGTAGTTATGAAAATTTTTAGCAAAACAAATACAAAAATAAATTTTACAACAAGAGCAATATCAAAAAGACATGAAAACAGATTTCCAACAACAATTGAAAACAAAAGAAGATCAATTTCAGATGCAATTTTTAAAATTGAAAGAATAGATCCAAGTCTAAAAATAGACTTTACAAAAACAATTAGAACTGCATAAAATTTTCTATTTTCTATTTTCTATTGAATTTTGAATTTTGAATTTTTCCAACAGCTTGAGCGATATTTTTAAAACCATCTTTTTCTAAAAGTTCTACTAATTCAGAATTTATATTTGAAATTATTGCAGGACCACCAAAAATCATTCCAGTAATCATTTGAACAGCACTTGCTCCAAGCAAGATTTTTTGATATGCATCTTTTCCAGAAAAAATTCCACCAACTCCTATGATTTTAATTTTATTACCAAATTCTTGAAAAGTTTTTTCAATCAAAAAATTTGAATTTTTTTCAGTTGGTTTTCCAGAAAAATTTCCAGATTTTCCTTCAAATTTTTTTAACTCTTGTGAATCAAAATTTTTATCACGAGTTTTGTAAAGATTACTTAAAATAACAGCAGAAACTTTATATTTAATTAAAATTTTTATCAAAATTCTTGCATCGCTCCAAGAAATTTCATTTGGAAATTTTACAGCCAAAGGTCTTTTAAGATTTATTTTTGAAAGTTTTGATAAAATATCTTCTAAATCTTTTGGTTTCTGTAAATTTCCAGAACCAAGAACATTTGGACAAGAGATATTAAGTTCAAAATATGCAAATTTTTCTGCATTTTTATGAGTATTTAAAATTTTAAAACTTTTTACAATATCATCAATTTGTGCTTTTGTGTCGCAAACGCTTGGAGAGTTTGTTGCACCAATAGAGATTCCAATTTGAAAATTTTTATCAGAGAATTTTATATTTTCTAAAACTTTTTGAATTCCTAAATTTTTAAATCCTTTATTTACAAAAAGTGATTTTGATTTTGGAAGACGACCTAAACGAGGTTTTTCATTACCTTGGCATGAAGAAAAAGTAGTTGTTCCAACTGAAGAAAAACCAAAACTGATTGAACCTAAAATTTCTGTTAAATTTCCATTGTAATCAAATCCTGCCGAGAGACCAACTGGAGATAAAAATTTTCTATTAAATAAATCCAATTCTAATTTTTTGTTTCTTTGGACAAAGATATCTTGTAAAATAAATTTTATTAACTTACCTTTCCCAAAAAAATTTCCAATCCAAATAAAAGCTTCATGAACTTTCTCTGCATCAAAAAGAAAAAGAATAGGTTTGATAAAATTTTTATATAAAAAAACATAAAAAGGAATAAAATAAAAAAGATTTATTAAAAAAATCATTGTTGCAGAAATTGCTTGTATAACACAATAAAAACAAAATGTATGAAGAACAAAAGCTTCAATTCCAGTTAAATACATTGAAAATAAAAAACCAAAAATTGAAGCGAAAAAAACTGGATCAAATTTTAAAAAATCTTCAAATTTTTTAATCTTTTTTGGAAAAAAATTTTTTAAAATTAAATAAATAATTATTCCACCATAAAAAATCATTCCTAAAAATGGCATAGAAAGAAATTTGTTTTGGATATTTCCAAGATGAGAATACTCTGACATTCTAACAACATCACAACCAACTATTCCGTCTTTACTAACTGGACAGAAATCAACATTACTATTTTTTGCATACGATGGAAAAAGATATGCTGAAGCAAAAAATCCAACAGATGCAAAAATAATAAGCAAGATTTTCTTCATACAATTTTTTACAAAAAAAAATCTAAGAAAAAAATTTTTAAATTCAAAAATAAAATATAACAAAAATTTACTTGACTTTTTTCCTAAATATTTGAGTTTTATCGTGTTAAATTAGATTTTGAAAAAAACTGCTACAATAGTAAAGATTGCTTTATTAAAAGATTTGCCTTTAGTTGGAAGAAAAGGACAGGTTTTAGATGTTAGATCTGGGTTTTTCAGAAATTTTCTTGCACCAAATGGATTAGCTGTAAAAGTTGAAAAAAATATCGTTGTTACAATAAATAAAGAGAAGAAAGAATCAGATGAAAAATTTATAAGAAAATTGAAAAAATCAAAAATTTCTTTATCAAAAATTTCTGAAAATGAGATTGTTTTTGAAAGAAAAGCAAAAAAAGATGGAGACCTTTTTGGTTCTGTTTCTCTTTCCGATATTAAAACAGAAATTGAAAAAATTATCTCTTCAGAACTTCCACCTCACATCTTAGATGATATAAAACCTATTAAAAAAATTGGTTCATATACATTCCCTATTATGTTTTTAGGAGAAGAAATTCAATTAAAAATTTTAGTCAAACCTTTTTAAGTTTAAGAAAAATTTAATAAATAAAAAAACATCTTTTAAGTTTTGATTTTTATAAAAATTCTTAATTAAAAATCTTTCTTGATTTTATCTTTCAATATATTTAAGTATGAAATGAATTTGAATAAATAATTGTTAATTTACTTATTTTCTTCCCATACAAGAGTGAAACTTTTAACACTTTTTTTATCAAATCCAAATAGATCTTTTTTTGTTCGTGAAATAAGTAGAAAAATTGGTGAAAGAATAAATTCTGTTCGAAGAGAACTTGATAATTTACTACAAATTGAACTTTTACTTTCATATCCAGAGAAAAATAAAATTTTCTATAAAGCAAATACAAACTTTTTGATTTTTCCAGAACTAAAATCTATAATTCAAAAAACAACTGATGCAAAAGATGATTTAGCAGAAAAGTTTCGAGAGGTTGGAGATGTATATTTTGCAGTTATGACAGGAATTTTTACAGGGAACTCTTCAAGCCCAACTGATTTACTCATTGTTTGCGATAACACAAATAGAGGGTTTTTGCAAAAAATGTTAGACGAAATGGAAGAAGAGGTTTCTGATACAATAAGATATACGGTTCTTTCTGTAAATGATTATAATTTAAGAGAATCATTAGGAGATCGTTTTTTAAACTCTATTATGAATGGAGATAAAATTATTGTTATTGATGAAAGACATAAAAAAAATTTTAAAAGATAAAAAATTCTAACTTTTTTGTAAATAAGATTTTTATGTTTTAAAATTTTTTCGTATTAAGTTGAGTTTTTGGATTATAGGCATAATAATATTTTTATTCATGAAGATTCTTGAATTAAACCTTTAAATTCATATTTAATTTTTTAAAAAAAAAGATTTATCAAAACAAATTAAGAATTGTATGAAATATCAAAATTTACAAAAAAATGATTCAAAAATTTTCGAAGCAATTATTAACGAAGAGAAAAGACAATTTTTTGGAGTTGAGCTTATTGCCTCAGAAAATTATGTTAGTGAATCGGTTTTGGAAGCGATGGGTTCAATTTTAACAAATAAATATTCTGAAGGTTATGTAAATGCAAGATATTATGCTGGAAATAAGTTTATTGATGAAATTGAAACTATTGCAATTGAAAGAGCAAAAAAAATTTTTGGTGTGAAATTTGTAAATGTGCAACCTTATTCTGGAAGTCCTGCAAATTTGGCCGTTCATTTTGCTTTGCTTAATTCTGGAGACAAAACTTTGGGGATGAATTTGTCTGCTGGTGGACATCTAACTCATGGATATAAAGTTTCTTTTTCTGGAAAATATTATAAAAGTGAAAATTATGGAGTTGATAAAAATGGATTTATTGATATGGACGAAGTTCGTGAAATTGCAAAGGCACACTCACCAAAACTTATTTGGGCTGGATTTTCTGCATATTCTAGAATTTTAGATTGGAAAAGTTTTCGAGAAATTGCTGATGAAGTTGGAGCATTTTTAGTTGCAGATATTTCTCATATTGCAGGGCTAATTGCTGGTGGAGTCTATCCATCACCTGTAAATTTTGTAGATTGTATAACAACAACAACTCATAAAACTTTGCGAGGTCCAAGAGGTGCGATGATTCTTACGAATAACGAAGAAATTTCTAAAAAAATTGATAAAGCAGTTTTTCCCGGTCTTCAAGGTGGTCCGCATAACCATACAACTGCAGGAATTGCTGTTGCACTTGGTGAAGTTCTAGAGCCAAATTGGAAAAATTATGCAGAACAAATTGTAAAGAATTCTCGTACTTTTGCAGAAAGTTTAAAAAAGAAAAATTATGAAATTGTTTCTGGTGGAACCGATAATCATCTTTTCCTTGTAGATATGATAAAAAGTCGTGGAATTTCTGGTGGTGAAGCAGAAAAAATTTTAGAAAATTTTGGAATTACATTAAATAAAAATTCTATTCCAAACGAAACCAGAAAACCAACAGATCCAAGTGGTGTTCGAATTGGAACTCCAGCAATCACAACACGAGGGCTAAAAGAAAAAGATGTTCAAAAAATTGCAGAATTTTTTGACCTAGCAATTCAAAATCCAAAAAATCAAAATTTGAAAAATGAAATTGCTGATTTTATGAAAGATTTTGAAATACCGGGAATAAAAATTTAGAGACAAAATTTAAAACATAGAAGAGACAAAAACGAAAAATTTTTTATTATTCTAAAATTTTTGAAAATTTGTTTTAAATATTCTCATCCAAACCAAGTTTTTGTTTAAATAAAAAACAAATTTATAAGAGAAATAAAAATTATTAAAATTT
>DYJS01000007.1:0-5523 GCA_020723005.1 Candidatus Methylomirabilis sp.
AAAATTTTTCTAAACTCTTCAAAACTTTTTTCAATTTTTTAAATAAAAATTATTTCAAAATTTCATTTCTCGCTAAATTTACAAAAAATTTTTGAACTTCTCTCCAAGAAACTTTTTTTATCATTTTTGGATCGGTTGTTTGGTTGGAATCTTCAAAATAAACAATTGCTTTTAAAAACATTATTTTTTCTATTGCATTTTTTCCAAATTTTTTTTCACAAAAAGATAGAATTTCATCTAAAGAAAATTTTTGAAGTAAAAAATATAAGTCAAAATAATCTTTTTTTTCTGCTCGAGAAAGAATCGCACTTGCTTTCATGCAAGAAATATCTTCAAGAGATGCTAAATTTATATTTCCCAAAAAATTTTTAGTTTGTTTTAAAAGTGGGTAATTATATCCAAAAAAACTTAGCTTTACTCCGTCAACATCAAGATATAATGTTTTTTCAGATTGAAGTGTTTTTTTACACTTTTTGATTTTGAATTTATTTGAGAAAAAATCTCTTCTTGATCAAAATCTTCTTCTGTAAAAAAATCTAAGTCAATCGATTTTCTATGTCCGAATTGCAAAGTAAGTGCAGTTTCACCAGCAAGGTAAAATTTTTTTAAAAAATCTAGTTTTTTTAACGATTTAACCAAATCGTATGTTTTTTTTGGTAAAGTTTTTTCAAACATTCAAATTTCTCCTTCGAAAAACTAAAAATTAAACTCCAAAAATTTATATTTTTTTTATCTACAAAATTAATCTTTTCTAATTCATTTTCGATTTTCGAATTTCCATAAAATTTTAAAATTTTTTTGAAATCAGAGATTTTTCCAAAGTTCAAAACTCTTTCTATCACAAATCTTGAATGTTTTCAAAGTCGATAGAATCGTAGGAAACATCCCAAAAAAGAGATCTTGATAAATTTAATTTTTTTGAAAATTTAGTTTTCAAAATTATTTTCTTTCCAAAATCATTTTAAACTCTTCAAAACTTTTTTCAAATGTAATTGTTTTTGAAAATTCCCAAGATTTTTTTCGTAAATCTTCGTAAAGATTTTTATCTTCGTAAAGTTTTTTCATCTCGTTTGCCAAACTTTCTGGAGTATTTTTTTTAGAAATTAAACCAAATTTATTTGCATCACGAACTCCATCAGTATCGTAAGAAATTACAGGTGTTCCAAGTGCATTAGCTTCTGTGATTTGAATTCCCCAACCTTCTTTAATTGAAGTATGAATGTAGGTGTGTGCTTTTTGCATTAGTTCTAGTTTTTCTTCATCAGTTGGTCTTTTTTCCCAAAATTTCACATTAGGTATATTTTTTTGAGAAACATATTTTTTTAAATTTTTTTCTAATTCTCCTTTTCCTGCAATCCATAAAATTGCATCAGGATGAGATGCAACAAAGATTTCAAAAGCTTTTAGAGCTTCCATTGGTCTTTTCATTTTTCGAAGTGCACCAAAAAAAAGTATTGTAAAGTTTTTTTCTTTTGGAAGAGAGTTTTCAAGATTTTTAAGTGGAGAAAAGCTTATCCCTTCAGAGATTATTGAGATATTTTTTTCTTTAAATCCAAATCTCATTAAGTCTTTTTTTGTAGATTCAGACATTGCAATCACTTCGGTTTTAAAAAGTGAGAGAACCCAAAGATAAATTGCTTCAAAGATATAAAAAATTGGTGCTAAAATTGGAGCTTCTAAAAACCAAATTTCTCTTGCTAGTTGGTGAAAAAATAAAATTACCCTTTCTTTTTTTTTGTAAAAAACTGAAAAAAATGGAGCGGTATTAACTTCATCAATTATAATATCGTATTTTCCACGAAGATTTTTAAGATAATAAAGCATTGCAAAAAAATGAACATTGTAGCGATTTGTTCCAACTCGTATTGTTTTTACACCATTTACAAATTCTTCTTTTGGCAAATTTTTTTGCCCCATTGTGATGTGTAAAATTTCAAAATTATCATCTTTTACAATTCGTTTTGAAAGTTCGTCTCCAACGACTTCAGCTCCACCAGCTTTTTTGTTTTTTATATCTTTCCATTTTAACCAAAGAATTTTTCTTGTCATAAAAAATTTTTAATTTTTTTAATTTAAAATTTAATTTTTTGTTGTATAATTTTTTGCACCAAACTCGTATTGTTCAATAAAAATCTTTTTTGCTGGAATTATTGAATTTAGTTCGTAAAAAACCAGTATTGCATCTCTGTAAGTTTTTTCATCAATACTTCTGTAGGAAATTGGTGCAAGATTGTGGCTCATCAAAATTGCATTTGCCATAAGACGGCTAGTCCTTTTATTTCCATCTTCAAAAGGTTGAATATAGGAAATTCCAATAAAAGAAAGTAAAGATTTTGCGAATGGATTTTTGACCTCCGAAATCTTTTTTTCCAAACTTTCGACTGCTTCAGAAATTTGATAAAAGTTATCTAGTGGTTTATAAATTGACCCAGTAATTCCGATAGGGTGAGATCTAAATCCGGTTGAAACATCTAAATTTTTTATCAAAATGGAGTGAAGTTCTTGAAGATTTTTTTTTGTCAGGTTTTGAAAATTTTTTGAATTTTCTCTAATGAATAAAAATGCATCTTTATGATTGAGTATCATCTGTGTTTCGTATTTTGTTTTGTTTTTTGCAACTTGATTTTCCAAAATCAATTTTTCTGTATCCAGCAGTGTGTAAGTGTTTCCTTCAATTTTCGACGACTTCCAAGAAAGTTCGATTATTAGCCGTTCCAACTCTTTTTTGTTTATTGTTTCTGGTAGATTTTCGGTTTTTTTTCTAAATCTATCCGTTAAATTTTCCAAAATTTCCATCTCTTCATCTGAAAAAATTTTTGTTGGAAAATTTTCAAAAAGTTCAAAGTTAAAAGATTTTAAACCAAATCTTTTGTCTGGATCGATTGAAATATATTTTTCTGAATCAACATTTGAAAAAATTCTGCCCAAAATACTTATCGAATAGTTTGCAGATCTTCCACCACCAAAACTTTTTAAAAAACCACTTTTTAACATTTCGGCAATGTTTCTTTTGATCGTTGCAATCGAGGTTTTTTCGCCAAGTTTTTCAAACTCATTTAAAACTTCAGACGATGAAAGAGTTTTATTTGATAAAAAAATTTCTAAAATTTTTTCCTGTCTTTCTTTCAATTTAAACATTTGGCTCATATTGGCATCTTATTCGTATCAAATTGAGCCGAAAAAGTAAAGGTTTTGAGCCAAAAATTTTTAATTTTATTATTCTGCATAACAAATTTTTACTATTTATTAATTAAATTAATTTTAGTTTTTAGAATTTTTGATTAAATTAAAATTAGATTTTATAATTTTTTAAAACTCTTGAGAAAAATCCAATCTTTACAACATCAATTAATGCTTTAATAATCTGTTTTCCACTGACCGTTGATTTTCCACCATTGCCTGTTGATTCTCCTTGCGAAAGATCAATTGGTAAAATTTTTATTTTATCAAAACCATTTCGAAACATTGCAACGATCATTTCAATATCAAAAGCAAATCTTTCAATTTTTAATTTTTGTAAAATTTTACGAACACTTTCTCCTTTAAAAAATTTTATTCCAGTTTGTGTGTCTGGAAGCTGAAGTCCTGTCCAAAATTTTGTCCAAAGGGTGAAAATTTTGCTTGTTTCTTTCATATGCAAACCAAATTTGACACTGCTTTCAAAACTTGCAAAATCATGAAATTTGTTTGGAATGACTAAGTCAAGATCATTTTTGGAAATTTCTTCGTAGAAAGTTTTCAGATAATTTGCTGAAATATCATTTAGAAAATCTATGAAACCAACAAATTTTCCAGAAGAATTTTGAAATCCTGTTCGAACAGCAAATCCTTTTCCATGATTTTCAGAATATCCTAAAATTTTTATAACTTTTTTTATTGAATTTTCTTCTAAACTTGGCAATGAAACTTCATTTTCTGAATTTAATTTTTCTGCAAAAAGTTTTGTTTTCTCAAAAAATTCTTTTTGGGTTGAATCTACAAAGCCATCAAAAACATAGATAAGTTCGTAGGAAATGTTCATTTCGTCCAAAACTTTTTTTTTTGTTTCAATATCTGAAAAAATTTTTTCACCCGGTTTATAGGCTGGAACAACGATTGATAGATCGAAATTCAAAAAAATATTTCATCGGTTGAACTTTAAAATTGATGAAAAATTTGTAAAGAAAATAAAAATTTACAACTTCTTTGAGTTTTTAATTTCGAAAATTTTTTTGAAAAAAAGTGCTAAAAATCCTAGAAAAACGAAGAACGAAGAGATCCAAACAATTTTTGCAAGATTGTGAGTAGAGCTAGAATTTATAATAAAAAAAACTTCTAAAAAAATTCCAATTCCTAGAACAAAATTTGTAAAGATCTCTTTTAGTGCATTGAAAAAATAGAAAAAAGCAGATGAAATTGCGAGGAAAAATCCAAAAATAGAGATTGTACGAAGTTCATCTGAAAGATATGAAAATTCTGAAAGCATTAAAATTTTGAAAACAAAATCTGTTGCGAAAATATAAAAAGAGATTCCAGTGGTTGTGATGAGAAAAACAAGTGAAAAAAAGATTTTTGAAATTCTTTTTATCGCTTGATAGTTTTTGGAATTTTCTGCAATGTATGGTAAAAAAATTCCATTTATCGCAACGATAGGGAAGAGAAGAATTTTTACAAAAAGTGAAATTGTTGAATATTCTGATGCAAAAGTTTTTGATTTTAGTGCATTTATTAAAATTAGATCAATTGAATAGAAAGCTGTGAAAAGTGCTACCCCAACGAACTTGTCTGATGAATTTTTGAGAAATTTTATTGTTTCAAAAAAAGAAGATTTTACATATTTTACATCAAAAATTTTTGAAATTTCCAAATTTTTATTTTTTAGAAAAAACCAAGTTCCCGGCAAGATTATGAAAATTGAAGCGATTGTTTGGGATATTGAAGCAGAGAGAACATTTTTTCCAACAAAAAAGGCAAAAATAAGAAAAAATGAAATTTTTGCAATTGCAACAAAAACGGAAGCAAAACCAAGAACCATAAATTTTTTATGACCTTGTAAAGCTCCATTGAGGCTTGCACCGATTCCACCAAAAAGCATAGAGGTTCCAAGATTTATGAATATCCAAGGAGATGAAAAACCGAGTGATTCGTAAAAAATTCCTAAAATTGATGAAAAAAGAAATAGAAGAGTTCCAAAAATAAAAGATGATTGAATGAATTTTTCTAGATTTTTTTTTGAAGAATTTTTTGCAATATGAACAGCAACAGCAATTTGAAAAGCTGATAGGATGGATGCTGAAATGAGGTTGAAAATGGACATAAAACTTCCGAATCCACCAAACTCTTCATTTGGTAAAATTTTTCTTCCAAGAAGTTGAAAAATGTAGTTTAGTGCAGATGCAGAGAGAGACATTGCTAAAAAAACCACTCCACCTTTTGCAGAATTGGAACTAGAGAAAAATGATTTTAGTTTTTTATAAATTTTTTTTATCAAATCTTTATTCAAAAAAAACCTAGATTTTGTAAAAATTATTTCAAATTAGAAAA
>DYJS01000007.1:5623-49373 GCA_020723005.1 Candidatus Methylomirabilis sp.
AAAAATTATTTCAAATTAGAAAATACAAAAAGTAAAAGTTTTGCAAAAATTTTTTTTAAAGATTTTCGAATTTTTAAATTTGTGCTTCTCTCTAAAAAAATTTTTTTGCATGTCAAGGTTTTTTAATATTTTATAAAATTTCTTGAGTTGTTTTTTAAAAAATTTAGTAGTTTTTTGAGAAAATTTTTTGTGAAAATTACAATAAATGTTCCACTTTTTAATGAATCTGGAAATGTTCCACTTTTAGTTGGAGAGATTCACGAAGCAATGAAAGATTTGGATTATGAAATTCTTCTCGTTGATGATGGTTCCAAAGATTCAACTTGGAAAGAGATTTTGGAGGAAACAAAAAAATCAGATAAAATCGTTGCTGTTCGTTTGATGGGAAATTTTGGACAAACTGCAGCTTGGAAAGCAGGAATAGATCACTCTTCTGGAGATATAATCTGTTTTATTGATGGAGATTTGCAAAATCCACCATCTGCAATTCCAGAGATGTTGAAAAAATTTGAAAAAGAAGGGTTGGATGTTTTGATGGGATGGAGAAAGATGAGAGAAGAGGTTTTTATTAGAAAATGGACTTCAAAAATTGGAAATTTCTTTTTTAGAAAAATTACTGGGCTTTCTATTCACGATACGGGGTGTGCTTTAAAAATGTTTCGAAAAGATATTGCAAAAAATTTTATTATGTATGGATTTGGACATAGATTTTTGCCATATTTTGCTTTTGCTCGTGGTGCAAGAGTTTCGGAAATGGTCGTGCAGGATAGAAGAAGAACGATAGGAGAATCAAAATATAAAAATTGGTTGAAAAAACCTTTTGAAACTATTTTAGATATGATTTATCTTTATTTTATTTTAAGAATTAGAAAAAAATCTACACCTATTAGAATTTATGGAGGATTTGGAAGTTTGATAATGTTTTTAGGAGTAGTGCTTGGAATTGTTGCAATTTTTATGAAATATTTTTGGAATCTTGGAATTACAGAAAATCCACTTTCACTTGGTTCTATGGTGCTTTTTATGAGTGGAGTTCAATTTTTCGGAATTGGAATTGTTGCAGAACTTGTTCACGAAAACTTTTTTAGGAATGGTTACAAACCATACGAAGTTCGCGAAGTCGTAAAAAAATAATTTTATTTAAAAAATTTTATAGTTTTTTTGGAAAATTCTTTTTTCCTTGACTTCAAAAAAAAAAAAAAAATAGATTCAAGCTCCACAAGTCGAAAATTTTTTTAAGAAGAATTTTTAATAATCAAAACTTAGAATCTTCTTTGTTTTTTTGATTTGTGTTTTTTGTTTTTTAAAAAAATTAAAATGCCTATTGTTCGTATTACTAAAGAATGTTTTTTTGGATTTGACGAAAATTTACCTGAAACTGAAATAATAAAACAGGTTTTTGAATTTTTTTTAATGTTAGTAAGAACTGGTGCTACAGGGTTTGTTTTAGAAAGATTTTGGAATTTGGTTATTGTTCCGCTTCTTCCAAAGTAATTTGTTTTTTAAAAAGATTTTGTTTTAAAAAAGTTAGACAACTTGAAAAAAGTTTTTAGAAAATTTTTGAATAAAATTTTTTTTGACACTTGTTATTGCAATTGATGGGCCAGAAGCAAGTGGAAAGGGAGAACTTGCTTTTGCGATTTCACAAAAACTTAAAATTTTAAGGATTGATTCTGGTGCAATTTATCGTGCTATTGCTCTTTACTGCTTGAAAAATAAAATTTCTTGTTCAATTGAAGATGGTGTTATTGATTCACTTTCAAAAATTAAAATCTCTCAAGCTCCAAGCACAAAAGAAGGAAGAAAGGTTGATGTTTTTCTAAACGGAGAAGATGTTTCTGAAGAGATTCGAACAAGTGATGTGTCAAAATTTTCTGCTGTTGTTGCAAGATATTCTGCAGTCCGAGAGTTTTCTACGGAAATTCAAAGAAGTATTGCATCTTTTCAAGATGTTGTGAACGAAGGGAGAGATATTGGAACAAAAGTTTTTCCAGATGCAACGATAAAAATTTTTCTCACTGCAGACATTTTGACTCGTGCAAAAAGACGATTAGAAGATTATTTAAGAAAAGGAGAAAATAAAAATTTAGATGATGTAATAAAAATGATTCAAGAGAGAGATTCTCTTGATTATACAAATCTTGCATATGGTGGAATGAGACCAGCAGACGGCTCAATTGTGATTGACACTTCCGATAAATCAGTTGAAGATGAGGTAAAAATTATTGAAGAACTTTTAAAAAATAAGGAATTTTTAAACTTAAAAAATTTTTTTAAAAAGATTTTACAGAAGGATTTTTAAAAAAATATAATTTTTACTTTTCTGTAATTACTTTTAAAAAAACATCATCAGGAATTGAGACCTTTCCAAACATTTTTAGTCTTTTTTTACCTTCTGCTTGTTTTTTTAGAAGTTTATCTTTTCTTGTTTGATCACCACCATATAATTTTGATGTAACATCTTTTCGCATTGCAGAGATTGTTTCTCTTGCAATAACTTTTGCACCAATAGTTGCTTGAATTGGAATTTGAAAAAGATGCCGTGGAATCAAAGTTTTTAATTTTTCAGCCATTCTTCTTCCAACGGTTTCTGCTTCATCACGATATACAAGTGATTCAAATGCTTCTATATTTTTTTCATGAACTAAAATTGAAAGTTTTACCATATTGCTCTCTTCGTATCCAACAATATCGTATGTAAAACTTGCAAAACCACTTGTAACACTTTTTAGGTCATTGAAAAATCCAGAGATAAGTTTTAGAAGTGGAATTTTACAAATCACCTCCATTCTCTTATCATCAACTTTTTGGGTTTCCAAAACTTTTCCACGATTTTCTGAAACTAGAACAGAAACTTTTCCGTAATATTCGTTTAAAACATAAATTTTTGTTCTAGTTATTGGTTCGAAAATTTTATCAATTCTTGATTCATCTGGCAAATCGTTTGGATTATCAATAAAAATTTCACTTCCATCAGTCAGTAAAACTTTCACAGAAACACTTGGAGTTGTTATGATTGCATCTGTTTGAAATTCTCTTATTAGTCTTTCCTTTACAACTTCCAAATGAAGCATTCCTAGAAAACCACAACGAAATCCCTGTCCAAGAGTTGAAGATCTTGTTGGTTCCATAAAAATTCCTGCATCGTTCAAAGCAAGTTCTTCTAAAGATTTCTTAAAATTTGCATACTCATCATTTTTTAGTGGAAAAATTCCAGCAAAAACAACTGGTTGAGGTGCACTATAACCCGGAAATGGAACGAGATTAGAATTTTTATCTTTTAATTTAAAAATCGTATCTCCAACACGAACTTCACGAACAGAACGAAGCCCAGTTGCAATATATCCAATCTCTCCCTCTTTTAAACTTTCTACTGAAATTCTGTTTGGTTTAAAAATTCCAATTTCAATTGAATTAAATTCACTTTCGTTGTTAAATAAAAAAAGTCGTTCATCTCTCTTTAGCTCTCCTTTCAAAACGCGAATATAACAAATTACTCCTTTAAATTCATCAAAAATTGAATCAAAGATAAGTGCTTTAAAATTTTCATTTTTTTGATCAATTTCTAAATTTAAAGAGTTTGTTGGATATGGAAAGATCTCAATAATTTTATCCAAAAGTTCATTCACACCTTCTCCAGTTTTTCCACTTGTAAAAATTATATCGTTTTGATTAAATCCAAAATTTTGAACAAGCTCCAAACCAACTTCTTCTGGATGTGCATTTGGTAGATCAATTTTATTTACAACAGGAATAATTTTTAAATTTTGTTCTTTTGCTAAATCCATATTTGCGATAGTTTGTGCTTGAATTCCTTGAGTTGCATCAACAAGCAAAATTGCACCATCGCAAGCCGCAAGAGATCTGGAAACTTCATAACGAAAATCTACATGTCCCGGTGTATCAATTAAATTTAGTTCAAAACCTTTCCAGCTCATTCTAGCAGGAGTAAGTTTTATTGTGATTCCTTTTTCTTGTTCCAATTCAAGCATATCTAAAACCTGCTCTTTCCCTTTCATCTCTCTCTCTGTTTTTGTTCCAGTAATTTCTAACATTCGATCAGAGAGAGTTGATTTTCCATGATCAATGTGAGCTATAATTGAGAAATTTCTAATTTTTTTGATATCGTGCAAAATTTATAAAATTATCAAAAGAAAGCTAAAGAAGAATTAAAAATTTTCAAAGAGAAAATAAAAATAGTTTTTTAAAATTTTATTTTTTATCAATTTCATTCTCTTTTGATTTTTTTTCTAAATTTTGAAAAAATCTTCCATAATCTAGTTTTGGAATTTGTAATTTTGGAAGATTTTTTAAATTTAAATTTTTATCTTTATCTTCTTTCTTATCTTTTAAAATTTTTTCATTTTTTCCAAAAAATCCAATTTCAATAAATTTTCTCAAAACAATCAAAAAAATAATTAGAAAAGAGATGATAGTTATTAAAATTTTTCCTTGAAAATATTCCATAAATTATTTTTTTAAAAAAATCTCTTTTGAAATGTATGCTGATGCAATGCTAAGATTTCCATTTGAAGAGATAAAATCTAAAATTTCTAAAATCTTTAAAATAAGATCAAATTTTTTTTCTAATAAAAATTTATTTGCTAAAAAATTTAAAAATTTTGTTGCTTTGGTTCTATCTGATTTTATGATTTCAATATATTTTGCAAAATCAAATTCATCTGGAAAATTTTCCTTTTTTTTGGAAAAATACCTCCCAATCAATCCGAAATTTTCAAAATATTCTTTTTCAGAATTTGATATTTCTAAAAATTTTGATAAAGGAATTTGCCCAACGAAGATTTGCGAAAATCTTGATTGAACTGTTTTGATAATTTTTGTTTTTTGACTAGTTGTTGCGATAATTGTTGTTCCAGATTTCATATCTTCAAAAAATTTTAGAAGATAATTTTGTCCATCTACACTGATTTTATCAATATCTGGAAAAAGTATTACTGATTTTTTTGACAGAATACTATTTCTTACAGAATGTTCATAGATTGATGATTTTTCTCGTAAAAATTCCATACTTGTTTCATTTTCAGAAATTTCAAGATAAGAAAAATCTGGATGTATATTTTTTTCAAAATATTCACAACTTTTACACGAGTTGCAAGGTGACAGATCTTTTGTTGGATTTTGGCATAAAAAAAACTTTGCTAAATTTTTTGCAAAAAATTTCTTTCCAGAATTTTTTGGACCCCAAAGCAAGATATTTGAATCTAGAGAAGAAGCAATTTTCTTGAAAATAAATTCTTGACCAAGAAAGATATCTTTTTTCAAATTTTTTAAAATTCAAAAACAAACTAGACAAAAACAAAATTAAGTAAAATATGAAAAAGTTTTAACCTATTTTTTGAAAATATTTTTGTGATATATTTTGAACAATTTTTAGTTTTAAAATTGAAAAAATATTTTTAAAAAAGTTTGCGAAAAAAAGTTCTTTTTTTAGGTTCTTTTTGTTTTTAAAAAAATTTTGGATTTTTCTTATGAAGTAATTGTTGTTGGTGGAGGACATGCAGGTTGCGAAGCCAGTTTGGCAAGTGCCAGAATGGGTGCAAAAACTTTGTTAATTTCTAGCAATTTAGATAGAATTGCTTGGGCAAGTTGCAATCCATCAATTGGAGGACCGGGAAAAAGTCAGATTGTTCGAGAGCTTGATGCTTTGGGTGGAGAGATGGGAAAAAATACTGATAAAACTTATATTCAGATAAAAAATTTGAATGAATCTCGGGGAAGTGCAGTTCAAGCTCTTCGTGCTCAAATTGATAAAATAGAATACTCTTTTGAAATGAAAAAAACTTTGGAAGAGCAAAAAAATTTAGATATTTTAAATTCTGAAGTTCAAGAAATTTTACTTGATAAATCTGGAAAAATTGCAGGAGTTCGAACAGATTATGGAATTTCATATTCTTGCAAATCTTTGGTGATTACTACTGGAACTTTTTTGAATGGAAGAATTTTAGCTGGAAAATGGGAAGAGAAAGCTGGAAGAATGGGAGATCGTCCAGCAAATTCTCTCACAACCTCATTTATAAATTTTGGTTTGAAAGTTGGAAGGCTGAAAACTGGAACCCCTCCAAGAATTGATGGAAATTCTATTGATTATTCCAAAACCGAAATTCAAGAAGGTTCGAAAACTCCACTTTGGTTCTCTTTTTTGAATGAAATAAAAAATCGTGAAGAAAATAATTTTTTAAAACCTCAAGTTCCATGTCATCTGATCTATACTAACAAAAAAACTCACGATATAATTTTGTCTGAAAAAGAAAATTTACCACTTTTTGATGGAACAATTCAATCAATTGGACCAAGATATTGTCCTAGCTTTGAAGCAAAGGTTGTAAATTTTGCTGATAAAGCTCGACATCCATTTTTTCTTGAACCAGAGGGAATTCACACAAATGAAGTTTATATTCAAGGTGCGAATACATCTGTTCCGTGGCAAATTCAAGAAGAGTTTGTTCGTTCAATTCCAGCACTCCAAAATGTAAAAATTATTCGTTATGGCTATGCTGTTGAATAT
The DNA here is from genome assembly GCA_020723005.1 of Candidatus Methylomirabilis sp. GTDB lineage: Bacteria > Patescibacteriota > DYJS01 > DYJS01 > DYJS01 > DYJS01. The sequence continues at coordinate 12,150 of DYJS01000007.1, forward strand.
GATTTTGTTTTTCCAAGCGAATTAAAACTTAATTTAGAAACTAAAAAAGTTGCAGGACTTTTTCTTGCAGGTCAGATCAATGGAACGACTGGTTATGAGGAAGCTGGCGGACAAGGTTTAATTGCTGGAATAAACGCTGTAAAATTTTTGAGAAATGAAAAACCTTTTATTTTAAGCAGAACAGATGGATTTATTGGTGTGATGATTGATGATTTAATAACAAAAGATTTTCGCGAACCATATAGAATGTTTACAGCTAGAAGTGAATTTCGTTTAAAATTTCGTCAAAGCAATTCTGATTTTCGGCTTTCAAAATTTGGATTTGAGCTTGGGTTAATTTCAAAAGAAGATTTTGAATTATTAAAAGAAAAGTGGAAAATTATTGATGAAAAGGTAAAAATTTTGAAAAATTTAGTCATTGAAAAAGATAATGATCAAAAAATTAAAGTTGAAAATTTAATTAAAGACGGAAAGACGATTTCTGAAATTTTTGAAAATTCACAAGAAAGAGAAACTTTTGAAACTGGAATAATTTCTGCAGATATAGAGATTTTAGCAAGGATCTTTTATGAAGGATATTTGCAAAAAGAGGAAAAATATGCAGCTAAAATTCTCGAGACAGAAAAAATAAAAATTCCTAAAAATTTTAATTATGATTCTGTTCCTTCTATTCGCAAAGAGGCAAGAGAAAGATTGAATGAGGTTTCTCCAGAAAATCTTGGTCAGGCATCAAGAATTTCTGGAGTAATGGATGCTGATATCTCAATTTTGGCAATTTGGATTCAAAAATTAAAGCTTGAAAAAAAGAAAAAAAATAGTAGTATGAAACGATAGAGATAAAAAATTTTTAAAAATATAGATGTCTGAAATAAAAAATGAAAAAATTATTGATGAAAAAGATTTAAGTCAAAAACTTGAATCTATTCCAACAGGTGAAGGAAATTCAGTTGAAAAATCTGAAGGAATTTCTTCTTCTAGTTCAGTTCAATCTGCACCTGTTTCTCAAACTCCAACAATTCAAATTCCAGTAATTCCAAATGTTCAATCAAATCAGAATGTTCAAATTGATCCATCTATTGCAACAATTTTTCCTCTCAAATCTGCAAATTGGGGACCAGAACAAAAGGCAATTTTTTTAGCAACATTTGCTATTAAATTTGTTAGTCAAAACAAAAATATGGAAGCAAAAAAAATTAATGAATTTGTTCGTTTGATGTCCAGTGCAAGAGCACTTTTTCAAAGTTCAAAATCTTCAGTTTGACTTTGAAGAAAAAATTTTTAGATTCAAGTAGAAAAATTAATTTTCAAAAATGATAAATAGTAAAATGTTACAAGAGATCTTCAATTCTATTCAAAAGTCTGTTAAATGTCCAAAATGTAATGCAACCTATTCTGATAAAAATATAAATTTACTTGGTCAAATTGGTCCAAATTTTTTATTAAAACTTGATTGTCCAAAATGCAAATCACCTTTAATGGTAAATGTTTTGATTCAAGAGAACGAAAAGAAAAATGAAATTTCTGGAATTAAAATGGAGGAAATTGAGATGCCAGAAAATATGGAGGAGATTTTTGAAGCTATTGAGCGAAAAGATTTTCAGCATATAGAAAAGATCTCTCAAAATAATATAATTGATTTTGTAAATTTTGTTCAAAATTTTAGTGGTAGTGTTGGTGAATTTGTGAAAAAATTTTAATTTTCTTATATTATAAATTGTCTGATTTTTTTTAATCTATAAGTTAAAGCCCTTTTTTCTTTTATGATTTTTTCGTGATTGATTTTAGTAAAACTTATTGAAAGATAATTTTTTTTCTTTAGTTTTATTTTGAGTAATTCTTGATAGAGATGCAAAATTTTTATTTTTCAAATCAAAATCAATTTCAAAATTCTCCAACTATGGGTGGTGGAATGGTTCCTGTGGTTCTTGAAAAAGGTCCATTTGGAGAAAGAGCATACGATATCTATTCAAGGCTTTTAAAAGAGAGGATTATTTTTTTAGATACTGCAATTGATGATCATATTGCATCTCTTTTTGTTGCTCAATTAATTTTTTTGGAAAATCAAGATCCAAAATCAGATATCTCAATTTATATAAACTCTCCCGGTGGATCAGTTTATTCTGCATTAGCAATGTATGACACTATGCAGTTTATTTTGCCAAAAGTAAATACTTATTGTATGGGACTCGCAGCATCTGCAGCAAGTTTGATTTTGTCGTCTGGTGCAAGTGGTGGAAGGTTTGCTTTGCCAAATTCAAGAATTATGATTCATCAAGTTTCAAGTGGAACATCGGGAAAGGTTTCTGATATGGAGATTGATCTGAAAGAAGCAAAGTTGCTTAACGAAAAATTGGCAAAAATATACGAAATTCATACTGGGAAAAATTACAAAGATATGATGAAAGCTATGGAAAAGGATAATTATATGAGTGCCGAAGAAGCTCAAAAATTTGGTTTAATAGATAAAATTATTGAACCAAAAAAATTGTTAAATAAAAAATAGAAGATTTTTAAATAATCAAATTTATTTAATTTTTATTTATCTAATAATGGTTTTTTGAAATATCTTTTTAATAAATTTAGATTTGAATTTTTTAAACTATAATTTAGATTTTTTTAGAATTTAATTAAAAAATTATGTTATCTGAAAATTCTAAAAAAGTTTTATTAAAAGCTGAAAGTTTTGCGAAAGAGCTTGGAATAAAGTTCGTTGATTCAACTTCTCTTTTTTTTGCTTTATCTTCTGTTGTTAAGTCTACTTCAAAAAATATATTAACACAGAGTGGTTTTTCTTCTATAAAAATCAGAGAAGAGATAGAAAGGGTTGTTAATGAAAATAAAAAAGAACTTGATTTAACAAAAAAACCACAGCAAGATATTTTTTCAGAATCTTTAGAAAATAATTTTTTAAAAAATAATTTTTCTGACGAATTGAAAGAAATTTTAATTTCTGCATCAAAAATCTCTTTTAAACTTTCTGCACCAGAGATTTCCACAATTCATCTTCTGATTGCGATAACTCAAAATAAAGATTTTTCTGTTAATAAAATTTTTGCTGTTTTCAAAAAAGAACATTCAGAATTACTTAAAATTTTAGACTCATTTTTTCTTGAAATTAAAAAATTTGTTCCAAGTCAGATAGAAAATAAAAAAGATCAAAATAGAAATTTAAATCCAAAATTTAGAGCTTTGAGACATTTTACAACTGATTTAACAATTTTAGCTTTGGAAAATTCTATTGATGAAACCGTTGGAAGAAAACGAGAGATTGATAGAATGATTACAATTTTAAACAGAAGAACGAAAAATAATCCAATTTTAGTTGGAGAGCCCGGTGTTGGAAAAACTGCAATTGTTGAAGGTTTAGCTAGAAAAATTGCACAAAACGATGTTCCACTTTCTTTGGCTGGGAAAAGAGTTCTTTCTTTAGATCTTGCATCAATGGTTTCTGGAACAAAATATCGTGGAGAATTTGAGGAGAGAATAAAAAATGTGATAAATGAAACTATTCAAGCAGAAAATGTAATTTTATTTATTGATGAAATTCACACAATTGTTGGAGCTGGTTCAACAGAAGGATCTCTTGATGCTGCAAATATTTTAAAACCTGCATTAGCTCGTGGTTCTTTAAAATTAATCGGTGCAACAACTTTTGATGAATTTAATAAAAAAATTGAAAAAGATCCTGCCTTAGAGAGAAGATTTCAAAAAATTCAAGTTGATGAAAATTCTGTTGAAGAAACTATAGAAATTTTAAGAGTTTTGAAGGCAAATTATGAAGCTTTTCACAAAGTTTTGATAACAGATGAAGCAATTGAAACTGCAACAAAATTATCTGACAGATATATTAATGATAGGCACTTACCAGATAAAGCAATTGACTTGTTAGATGAAACTTGTTCAAAAGTTTCTTCAAAAGAAACGGTTATTCCGAAAGAATTAAAAGATGTTGAAGAAAAAATTCGAGAAGTTGTAAAGAAAAAAAATCAAGCTGTTGAACTTGATAATTTTGAACTTGCAACCAAAATGAGAGAAGATGAGTTGAAACTTCTTGCTTTGCATAAAAAAATTTTTGAAGAAACTTTTCAAAAAGAAAAATCTACTTGGCCACTTGTTGATGAAATCTCTGTTTCTGAAACTTTGAGTGAAGCAACTGGAATTCCAATAGATCGTTTGATTTCTAAATCTAATTTAGTTTCTAATCAAAAATCACTTTTTGAAAGATTGAAAGAAAGAATTTTTGGACAAGATGAAGCTTTAGAAATTGTTTCAAAAGCAATTCTTCGTGCAGAAGCAAAACTTTCTGATCCAAAAAGACCTTTGGGAAGTTTTATTTTTGCTGGTCCAACAGGTGTTGGAAAAACCGAACTTGCAAAAGCAATTGCCTCTGAAGTTTATCATCAAGAAGATGCATTGATCCGTTTTGATATGAGTGAGTTTTCTGAAAAATTTAATTCTAGCAAATTAATTGGTTCCCCAGCTGGATATGTTGGATACGAAGAGGGAGGAAATTTAACAGAGAAAGTTCGTAGAAAACCATACTCCGTTGTTCTTTTTGATGAAGTTGAAAAAGCTCATCCAGATATTTTCAATCTTTTGTTGCAAATTCTTGATGAAGGATTTTTGATGGATGCAAAAGGGAGAAAAGTAAATTTTAGAAATACAATAATTATTTTAACATCTAACATTGGAACAGAGATTTTAAATCAAAATAATTTTGGATTTAACTTAGATTCTTCAAAAAAATTTGATGAATTGGAATCAAAAATTATTAAATCCGTTTCAGAAATATTTCGTCCAGAATTTTTAAATAGAATTGATAAAATTATCTCTTTTAAACCACTTAAAAAAATTGATTTGCAATCAATTACAAAAAAACTTTTAGAGAATCTTCTCTCAAATCTTTCTAATCAAAAAATTGAAATTGATATCTCTGATGAAGTTTTGGATGAAATTATTAAAAAAAGTGATACAGAGAAAATGGGTGCAAGATCAATTAAACGAACAATTGAAAAAGAGCTAATAGATAAAATTTCTGAATTAATAAATTCAAGAAGTATTAAAAAGGGAGACAAGATATTTGCTTATGTTTTAAATAATGAGATTTTAATTGAAGAAAAAACAAAATTAGATTTTGTTAATTCTTTATAATTTTAAATTATGACGAAATTTTTTTTAATTTTGGATAAAAAAATCTTTATTTTTATAAATCAAATTCCACATTCAGGATTTTTAAAGATTTTTTTTAATTTTATTGATTTTTTAGGAAATGAAATTTTTTTATTTCTTTTTTTGTCACTGCTTTTTTTATTATTATTGTTTAAGAAAAAGAAAAAAATTAAAAAATTATCAATTCTTTCTCTTTCGTTTTTTTTAGTTTGGGGATTTAGTTTTTTTCTGAAAATAATTTTTTCAAGAGAAAGGCCATTTGAAACTATAGAAAATACAATTCTTCTTGGAACAAATAGAAGTGGATATTCATTTCCATCAAGTCATACAACAGCAATTTTTGGTATTTTTTTTATTGTTTTAGAAATTTTTAATAGTAAAATTTTGAATTTATTCTTTTTTTCCTTTGCAATTTTTATATCTTTTTCAAGAGTTTATTTAGGTGTTCATTATCTTTCTGATGTAATTTTTGGTGGTTTTTTAGGTTTTTTTGGAACAAAGAATTTGAATAAATTTTTTTTGAAAAACTTAAAATTCTAAATTTTTTAAGAAAATTAGACAATAAAAAATTTCTCTATATTTCTAAATCAAGATGAAAGGAGATTTAGAAACAGGAAAAATTCGTGATTTGGCAGATGAAATTTTTTATTCTATCTGTTCTAGAATGAATTTATTAGAAAACTCAAAGGGGTTTTTTTTACTTAAAAAAGCATATGAAATTTCAAAATTTTTTCATCAAGGACAACTTAGAAAAGATGGCAAAACTCCTTATATTGTTCATCCGATGAGTGTTGGGCTTTTGCTTGCCGAAGTTAATTCTGATCTTGAAACTGTGATTGCTGGAATTTTGCACGATACAATTGAAGATACAAAATACACTTTAGAAAATTTACAAAAAGATTTTGGAAAAGTTGTTGCTCGTCTTGTTAATGGTGTGACTTTTCTAAGGCAAAGCATAAAAGATTCTGGAATTTCAAAAGATGAAGCTAGTGTTTTTAAGTTGTTTTCTTCAATTCCAAATGATTACCGAATAATTTTAATCAAAACTGCCGATGTTTTGCATAATGCAAAAAATATACAATTTTTGTCTCCAGAAAGACAAGTTCAAACAATAGAAAAAATTAAAAAATATTATTTAAAACTTGCAGAGTATCTTGGAGTTAGCAAATTTTGGACAGAGATTTATGAAATTATTTTTAAGTTTGAACATCCAAAAGAATATGAAATTTTTTCATCTTATAGAGATTTTGTTTTTGAGAAATTAAGAAAATTTTCTTTTGACAGATTGCAAGAGGAAATTGAATCAAAATTTAAAACAAAAATAGATATTTTTAAATTAAAACGAGAATTCAGGAGAGCTAGTTTTTCAGATTCTGTTGTTTCTCTTGCAATAGTTTTTGATTCAAAAGAGAGATTAGCATATGAAATTTTGAATTTTTTGAAATCAAAATTTTTAGATCGTGGAATTGAAAAAGATGTTGATTATATAAAAAATACAAAAGAAAATGGTTGGATCTCTCTTAATTCAACTCTTATCGTTCCAAAAGTTGGAGAAGTTCGCTTTTTAATTATTCCAAAATCTCACTATCTTGTTAATATGTTTGGAATAAATGCAATTTCAAACTCAAAAAATTTTCCTTGGAAACTTCAATCTATTCGTGATTTTATAAAGAAAGGTTTTGAATTACAAAATTTGACACAAGAATTTTTAGTAAATCAGATAAAAGTTTTTTGCACAAACACTGGAATGTCATATTTGTTTCCAAAAAATTCATCAATTTTAGATTTAGTAGCAGAAAATTATCCAAACCAGTTCATAAATTTTGATTTTGCTTTTATCAATAGAAAAAAATGTGACTGGAGCTATGAATTGAAAGAAAATGATTTGATAGACTTTCTTAGCTTCTCTGATAAAAATAAAGTTTCTTTTTTTTGGATACAAAAAATTAAAACAGAGGGTGCTAAAAGAATTTTACAAAATCATTATGGTGAAGCAAATTTTGAATTGATGCAAAAAGGTTATGAGTTTTTAAAAAACTCGTTGCAACTTTTAAATGTTAATTTAGACCAAATGTCTGATGATGATTTAAAAATAATTTTATCAGAATCTGGTTTTGAAAATTTTGACGATTTAATAAAAAATATAGGCAAAGATTTTAAGCAAATTAGTAAAATTTTTTTAGAAAAAGTTTTAACACTTCAATTAAACATTAAAAAGCAAGATAATGAAAAATTCTTAAATTCAGCTGTAAAAAATAATATAAATTTTTTGGATGTTATTGCATCAGAAAATGGAGATGTTTCGATTGTTTTAAAAATTTTAAATTTTTATGATTTAATAAATTTTATAAATATAATTAATAATTAACCATGCAAAACAAAGAAAGTAAAATAAAAATTATAAATTTAATATCAGAAATAAAAAAACAGGAAGATGTATTAGTTGGTTTAAAAACAAGATCCTTAGATCATAAATTTTGTTATGTTGGAACTAAGGGTGCAGATAAGTGGTTAGCAATGTTGAATGATCCAGAATACAGACAGATTGCAGAAGCTAATAGAGAAAAATTTTTCCAAAATAATTTAGACGATATATCAAAAAATTTTCCCAAAAATGGGCTTAATATTATTGCACTTGGTGTTGGAGATGGATTGAAAGAAAAAGTCATTATTGAGTTTTTAGAAAAAAATGATTTTACAAACATTCATTATTATCCTGTTGATTTTTCGAAAGAACTTCTTGATGTAGCGATTAACAATGCAAAACATTTGAAATGTAAAATTACAGGAGTTTTAGCAGATATAAAAAGTGATGATTTTGCAAAATTTATCAGAGATAATTTTAGTGATGTAAAACAAACTTCTCTTTTTTTGATGCTTGGAAATACATTTGGGAATTTTCATGATCAGTATGGAATTTTAGATACTTTATATGGAGTTCTTAAAACACAGGATTATTTTTTGTTTGATGTAGTTATAAAACGTCATAACAACAAATTAGATTATATGAGAGATTTTGAAAAAAATATGCAGACTATACAGAATCCTAAAAGGGTTGATCATCATCAAAATTATTTAGTAGAAGAGCTTGGGTTTAAAAAGAACTATGGTCATGCTGAAGTTAGAGTTTTCTCGACAGATATGAATAATAATGTTTTAAAAAGAGAACACTACTTTGTTTTTGATAGAAATGTTTTGGTTGATTTTGGTGGGGAAAAAATAAATTTTGCAAAAGGAGAGAGAATAAAACTACAAGATGTGTCTTGGTATGAAGAAAACTATGTAGTGAGTTTTTTTGAAGGACATGGATTTGAAGTTTTAGGAAAATATAAAATAGGTACATCTGGTTTTTTCCTCGTAAAAATCAAATAAGTAAGGAATAAATTAAATTTATTTCTGCGAAATTAAATAAATCTGCTTTTTTACAAAATAAATGTTTATGTAAAATTAATTAAACAATTAAGAGTATGAAGTTTTATTTTCTTCCTAGATAAAAAATACTTGGGCCAAAATCTATTTTTGCAAAAATTTTTTGAGTTAAATCTTCTAAACCTAAAAGTGGTTTGAGAAAAAATTTAATTTCAGAAAATTTACTACGAAAATTTGAAACACTTAAAGTTTTTTCTGCATATTTGAATCCTGCTTTTTTTAAATTTTCTAAAACAAATTTTGATGAATAATTTATAAAAAGTCCCTCTTTGCTGATTGGTTGTACAAATTTTTCTTCTTTTGAAAAATGAAAATTTCCTTTGAGAGCATTTTTAAAAATTGCTTTAAAATGATTTTTGTTTGCTACTTCTACCATAAAAAAACCATCTTTTTTTAAAACTCTATGAACTTCTTTGAATAAATTTTCTAAATCTTCAATATGATGCATAACTCTAACTGACGAGACAAAAGAGAAAGTTTCATTTTCAAAAGGGAGTTTGTAAATGTCTGAATAAACTAAATTTGGGCAATTTTCTTTATGAAGTTCTTTTGCTAAATCCAAAGATTTTTGAGAATTATCAACAATTGTTCGATCTTTGAAAAATTGTCTGTATGTTGAATCAAGCCTTCCAAAACTTCCACCAAGATCAACTGCACGACCCTCGAAAATCTCTTTTGGCAAACTTCTGAGAATTTTTTTTATTGCAATTCTTTCAGAAATATCTGAGTATTCACGATTAAATTTTTTCCAATAATCAAAATAATTATATCCTTCTTTGTCGTAATCGGTTGTTTTTGGCAATTTTATTTTTTTCCAAAATTAAGTTAAAAAAATTTAAGCAGAAAGCAAAAATTTATTTAAATTCTTGACCTCTCTCTTCTAAAATGAAGTTTGAAAAGTATTCAAAAACTTTTCCAAAAATTTTAGAATTAAATAAAAATATTATGGCAAAGTTTTATCAGGGAAATCAAGAAGTTAAGAATCAATTTAATTCTGGTTCTTTTATACCTCAAAAAAATCGACGAGGAAAAGTGGTTGAAAATGTATATTCATCAAAAACTTTTGATCAAATTGGTGATGGTGAAAAATTTTTATGGTTGGAGGGGGATAAAAGAGATTTTTATACTACAAAAAATGCACCTACAATCATCGTTTTAACAAATAGATACTCAAAAGAACAACTTGCAGAACATTTTTTTATGTGATATGAAAATAAAGAAAACTATTTTTAAATATGTTTTAGCTGAGAGTAAAATGGGTGATGGTTTATATTATAAAAGGGAAGATGGTGAGTAATTTGAAAACTTTCTTAAGCAGTTATTAGATATTTTAAAAGTTGAATTTTTTGTTTTTTGCATAGATACAAAGCTAAAGTGTTTTCTGTGCTTTTTAGAAGAAAGTTTTTTAATTTTTAAAAATCAAATTTTTTTTAATTTTCACATTTATTTTATTTTTTCCTTTTCTAGATTGCGAAGGAATTTAATTTTTTTACAAAATGACAAATATACGAAATGTTGCGATTATTGCTCATATTGATCATGGAAAGACAACTTTGGTTGATGCACTTCTTCGACAAAGCAAAACAAAATTATCAAGAGAGGTGAATGATTCGCAAAATTTGATAATGGATAACAATGAACTTGAAAGAGAGCGAGGAATTACGATTTTTTCAAAAAATGCGAGTGTTGTTTGGGGAGACACAAAAATTAATATCATCGATACTCCTGGGCATGCTGATTTTGGTGGAGAAGTGGAAAGAGTTTTGAAAATGGCAGAAGGTTGTTTACTTCTTGTTGATGCAAAAGAGGGACCAATGCCACAAACGAGATTTGTTTTGAAAAAAGCCTTACAGATGAAACTTAAAGTTATTGTTGTTGTGAATAAGATTGACAAACCAGATGCAAGAATAAATTATGTTCTTGACAAAACTTTTGATCTTTTTTTGGAACTTGGTGCAGATGAAGAATCTGCATATTTTCCTGTGATTTATGCTTCTGCAAAAAATGGTTTAGCTGGAGAAAAGCCAGATATAAATTCCATGAAAAATATTGACTATGTTTTTGAGTCAATTGTTTCACTTATTCCAGAACCAAAAGGAGATCCAAAAAATCCACTACAAATTTTAGTAACAAATTTTTCTGGAGATAATTTTAAAGGAAGAATTGCAACCGGAAAAGTTATGGAAGGGGTGGTAAAAGCAAATCAAGAAGTGATTCTTATCAATCGAAGTGGAAGTCAAAAAAAATATAAAATTTCTTCTTTGATGGGTTTTGATGGACTTGATCGTGTGAATATCTCTGAAGCAAAAGCAGGAGATCTTGTTGCAATCGCTGGAATTCCTGATGTGAATATTGGAGAAACTTTAGCTGATATCACAAATCCAATTCCTTTACCACTTTTAGATATTGAAGAGCCAACTGTTAAGATGACTTTTGCTGTTAATGAATCTCCTTTTGCTGGAAGGGAAGGAGATTATTCAACTTCCAGACAAATTCGTGAAAGATTGATGAAAGAATTAGAAAGTGATGTTGCATTAAGAGTTTCTGATAATCCAGATGGAACTTGGGAAGTTTCTGGAAGAGGGGAATTGCACTTAGCAATTTTGATTGAGAGAATGAGGAGAGAGGGTTATGAGTTTCAAGTTTCAAAACCTCAAGCAATTGCAAAAAAAGTTGATGGAGTTTGGCTAACACCATATGAAAAAGTTTTTATTGAAGTTCCTGAAATTTATGCTGGAAATGTAATCCAAAATTTAGGTAGAAGAAATGGGGAGATGAGGGATATGAAAACGGAAAATGGAATTACATCTTTGGAATTTTTTATTCCAACTCGTGGACTTTTTGGTTATCGTAGTGAATTTGCAACAGAGACTCGCGGACTTGGAATTATGAATTATAATTTTTTGGATTATCGACCAGATCCGGGAAAATGGAAAGATAAAGAAAGAGGTTCCTTACTTGTTCACGAATCTGGACAAACTTCAGCTTATGGACTTTCTGGAGCAGAAGAGAGAGGAATTTTATTTATTGGACCTGGTGTAGAAGTTTATAAGGGTCAGATAATTGGAAAAAATTCTCGACCAGAAGATCTCTCTGTAAATGTTTGTAAAGGAAAACAGCTCACAAATATGAGATCAGCTGGAAACGATGACATGATTCAATTGAAAGTTCCAAAAACTTTAACACTTGAAGAATCTTTGGAATATATTTCCGATGATGAATTGGTGGAGGTAACACCAAAAAATATACGGATGCGAAAAAAAGTTTTGGATAAAAAAGAAGCAAGAGCAAAAGCACAAGGAATGAAATAAAAAAATATTAAATTTCAGATTTTAAAAATAAAAATTTTCTTAGAAAATTAAAAAATTCATTTAAGAAGATTTAAAATTTTTTTTATATATTTGTATTGACTTTTATTAAAAAATCTTTTACCAAATCATCCAGAGATTTTAAAAATGTTTAACAAATCGAAAAACAAGACGACAAATTTATTTATATTTTTGTTGTTTCCTCGTTTTTTTACAAAAAGATTTTGCAAATCTGAGGGTTTGAGGTGATTTTTTAAAACATTAAACTTAAAATTCTCAAAAAATTGGGAGTTTGTTTTTCAAAAAATTTTAAGCATTTAAAAATTTTATTCACATAGTCATCGAGGGGAAAATTTTTATCGATAAGAATGTGCCGAATAGAATTTTAGATGCTTTTTTGTTTTAAGAAATTTGTAGTTAGAAAAATAAAAGCTAGACTTTATTGAGAACAAATTTTTTTGAAAAGTTAATAAATTAAAAATGTTCTATTTTTTAAAAACTTAAAATTCTATAGTTGTTTTATTAAATTTTTTCTTTTGGATTTTTGTCCAATAAATCAATTCGACAAAATTATCAAACTGATAAATAAAAAAAATTATTATGAGAAAAAATTCCTAAAAATATATTGATAAATTGCAGTGAATATCTTTTTAATTTTTTTTGAAAAACATATAAAATCAATACATAATCATTATGTAATGAAACATTGATAAGAGAATAATTATGAAATTTTAGCAGAATTCTTCTATTTTATTTTTGCAAATTTTATAATTTTTTTATCAATATATTTTATCAAAATATTTACTCCTAAATATCCCCAACCAAAAAATAAATCACTTAAAAAAGTCATCTTGTAAAATGGTAAAGCAAGTGTGTAGCAAAGAGCTAAACCTTCAAAAGTTTGTGGATACCAAAAAAGAAAAACTCCAAAATTTGAAATTAAAAAAAAGAAAAAACTTGCAATTGGAAGAAGTGTAAATTGTAATTTGAGAGAATTTTTTGCTAACTTTCCAAGAAAAAAATAACCTAAAAATCCAATGTATGTGAAAATTGCACCTTTATAAAATCCTCCATAAATATAGTCAAAACCGATTGTAACAAGTGCAAAAAGTGGAAGATTTCCAGAAAAAAATCCAAAAGAACCAACTGGAGAAAAATTTGGTGGCAAAATTTTGAACCGAGAAATCAAAATGGGCAGGGAAGAGAGAAATTGAAAAAACTGATTTTTTAATTTTTGCATATTTGGATTTTAATTATTTTTCTAAAAATATCTAAATGTTTTTTGTATACTTCTAATAATACCGTTTTCAAATTAAAATTTTTTAGAAAAATCTTAAAGTGAAAACGGTATAAAAATAAATTTCAAAATTTATATTTTATTTGACGAAATAAGAAAATTTAGATTAGATATTTTTGTTTTCAAATTTAAATTAGGGAATATCTAGTAAAAATTTTAATATTTCATTTTTTCGAAAACCCATTCAACTTTATCTCCTTTTTTAAGAGGTGTTTTATCTGCACCAGCGTTGGAGAAGTCGCCATTTACATAAAATGCCCAAAAATTTTTATTATCTCCAGCAACTCCGTTTATAGATTTTATGAAAACTCCAAAATCGTATTGTTGAAAATCTATTTTTGCATTTTTTTGAAGAAGGGTGAAAGCTGTTTCAGTATCGTTTTCTGCAAAAAGTGTTAATTTTTTTTCTGTAATAATATTTTTTGATGAAGATTCCGAAGTAGTAGTTTTCGAACTAGAACTTGATGAATCTTTTTTGTCATTCTTGTTGCAAGCAGTAAAGTTGAACAAAAATGATGCTACGAATATTGTAGAGAAGAGAAATTTTTTAAATTTTTGCATAAAATTATTAATTGCAAAAATCTTCTAAAATTTTAAAAAGAAAAATCAAGATTTTGTATATTCAAAATTTTTTAAACACAATATATTGAAATTTATATTGTGAGATTATCGTTTTCTTGAAAACCATCAATAAGCGATCGACAAACCGTCTCCATCAGCAGAATAGTTGCAGTATGTGTATTTTCAACCATTATAATTTATATCTTGATAGATATCTAGACAAACTCTTGGTGCAATCTTGAATGCAGAAACTTTATCGTTTCCAATTGGGAAACTTGCATCTCTTGCATCAGATAATGAACAATTTGCAACAACCTCAAAAGATGCTCCAGTTTCATTTCCGTGTTCAAAAAATTTAACTTTTTTATTTGAAGAAATTGGTTTTTGTGTGATAAAATAACTTTTTAAACTTGAGAGTTGATCGTTTTCAAATTGTCCAGCTCCAAAAGAAACAACATCTTTTGTGTTTGAGCTGTTGCAGAATTTTCGCATAATTCCTTGGTAATCTATATGTTGATATAGTTCCAAGCATACATCAGCTGGAAGATTAAAACTTGAGATATTGCCATTTCCAACTGATAAAATTTTTCTATCCCTTACATCAGAGATGTTTGTTCCAACATTTATAGCAGAAGAATATCCTTCTCCATTTGTGTCAACATAGAAGAAAATTTTGTTTTGGTTGTAAATATCTCCAGAATAAAATTTTAAAGATGAAATTTTATCGTTAAAATATAATAATTTATCAACTGGTTTATTTAGTAAATTTATTCTTAAAGGTTTTGCTGTTAATAACCTTCCACAAAATGTAATTTTTTCTTCAGAAAAATTTTCATCCATAAAAACATCAACACATTTTGTGTTTGGAATAACAAGAGATGTAATATTGTCATTAAAATTTTTTGAACAATAGCTTAAATCAGATAGTTTTGGAATATCAATATTTTCTGAAATTGTGCAATAGTTTCCATTCATATTAGAGTTTGTAAATAATAGTAGTGAATTTTCTCCATGTTGAACAAGTGTATTAACAGATCCTTGATTTATTCCTTTTTTTGGAATATATGAGTTAGCTGGGTGCATAAAATCAATTCCCATAACCATTTGACTATTAACATTTGCAATTCCAAATCCAAGAAAAATTGTTCCATCTTTATCTTTTAAAATTGCATCTCTGTGTGCCCAATTCCAATTTTTATCATTATACATCCATTCATAAACTGCTCCGGCAGGATGTAAATTTTGAGCTAAAATTTCTGAAACATATGTGTATTTTCCAGAAATATCTGGATCTTCGCTCATTCTTTGTGAAAAAGTTTTTCCTGTGATTGGGTCTTTGTGTGGATCTGTTGGATGAAACCCATTTGATTCAATATGATTTACGAAATTTTGTGTAATTTCTGATACATTCAAATCTTCAGAGAGAAATCCACCTGTTCCACGAATTTCTCTTTCATTTGCTAAAAGCTAAATTAGTTTTTCTTTTGTATTAAGAAAAAAATACGATTTTGGAACTTGAAGAGCTTCGAGATCTTCCAAATTTCTTGCATAATTTATTGCTTGCAGAGCCTTTCTTTCGGAATCTTCTGTGGTTGAAAAATTGGAGAGATAATTTGGATTAGGTGGAGTATTTTCTGGATATCCTGTTGAATCTGCAACAGAATATGAAGTGTTTGAGAATGAGAAGAAAAGAACCGTTCCACTAAAAAAGTTTAAAATTTTTTTTATAAAATTTTTTTACCGAAGAGAATTTATGAATCTAAAAAGTTTTATCAATAATAATTTACGAGATTTTTTAATTTAAATATTTTAAAATTTAAGATTATTTTTTTAAAAATAGCTTTAAAAAGTTAAAAATTAAAATTTTTTAAAATATAAATTCTAAATCAAAAAAATTTAAGATTTAAAAAATTTTTTAAAATCAATTGTAAATTTTATTTTTTCAAAAAATGAATCAGAGGATTTTTTTGCAAATTCAAAAATTTTATCAAATCCAAGAAATTCTAAAAAATTTGCGATAGTTCCGTTTAGTTCTCCAAAGAGATTTAACATTAAGATCCAGCCAATAAAAATTAGAAAATAGTTAGAAAAATTTTCAATTTTTTTCCAGATTGGTTTTTCTAAAATTTTTTCATCTTTTGTTGCAAAAAATCCTATTAAAATCATTGGAAAAATCATTCCAAAAATAAAGGATCCCATCAAAGAATAAGTTTCAAGTTTGTTTGATTCTGTTTGAATGAGAAGTGCAATTGTTGCAACGAAAGGTCCTTGACAGGGTGTCCAAAAACTTCCTAGCAAAATTCCAAAAACAACTCCATTAAAAAAATTTGAAAATCCGTCGCTTTTTGTGGATAATTTTGGATTAAGATTTATTTGAAACGGTAATCTTATTTTTATTCTAAAAATTCTTAAAGTTCCAGTTAGAGCAAGTGCAAAACCACCAACAAGACGAATATAATCGTTAATTTCTATAAAAAAATTTTTTAGTGAAAAAATTCCAAAACTGAGAATTGAAAACATTGCAGAAACTCCAAAAAGTATTCCAAAAAGGAGGTAAAATTTTTGAGATTTTTTTAGTTTGCTTGAGATAAAAAAAGAGAGGAAAAATGGAATCAAAGTGATTGTGCAAGGAGATGCAAACGAAAAAAATCCAGAAAGAAATGCATAAAAATAATTCAAAATTTTAATCTTACTTTTGCAAACTATATTTAAAAATCATTTTTGCAATTTTTTAAAAAACTTCAAAAAGTTTTGTTTTTTTATTTTTTTTCTAGAAGTTTTCTATGTTTAGATTCCTTTCAAAAATTAGAAAATTTGTTGATGGAGATTTTGCAATAATTCTTTCTATTTTTGCTTTTTTTTCATATTTTTCAATCTCTCTTTTAAAACACTATTTTTTGCAAACAAATGCTTTTGATCTTGGAATTTTTTCTCAAACAGTTTGGAAATTTTCAAAATTTGATTTTTTTGCTTTCAATTCCATTCGAGAAAAAATTGCTCTCGGAGATCATCTTGATTTAATTTTAATTCCTTTTGCAATTATAAAAATTCCATTTTTTTTCATCAAAACATCAACTTTTCTTCTCTTTCTTCAATCTCTTTTTCTCGCTATTGGATCTGTTGGAATCTATAAATTTTCAAGAATTTTTTTTGATAAATCAATTTCATATTTTTTTCAATTTCTCTTTCTTTTTCTTCCGGGAACTCAAACAGCGATGCTTTTTGATTTTCACACATTAACAATCTCTGCAACAATTTTTCCTTGGCTTTTTTGGTCACTTTTTTCAAAAGAGATTTCAGAGAAAAAATCAAAATTTTTGATTTTTATTTTGACAATTTTGATTCTTTTTTGCAGGGAAGATCAGGGAATTGTTCTCTCCCTTTTTTTCTTTTCAACTGCAATTTTTCAAAAAAATTGGAGACTTCTGAGCCTTTCATTTTTTTCTGGAATTTTTAGTATTTTTGCAATTTTTTTCATAATTCCAAAAATTTTTGGAAGTGGCTATATTTATGATTCTATGTATTCTGGTGGTTTCTCTCAGGTTTTAGAGATAACAATTTTTAAACCAAATTTGTTTTTGCAAGAGATAACAAATTCTTCTGTAAAAATAGAGTTTTTAACATATTTTTTGATTTTTGGTGGTGCTTTTCTTGTTTTTGTTCCAGAATTTTTTCCACTTTTTTTAATTCTGATTGCACAAAAACTTCTAACAAAATACGAATCAACATGGGGATTAAAATTTCACTACTCTTCAATTTTTTCACCATTTTTAATTCTTATAATTGTTCTTTCATTCAATAGATTGAAAAATTTTTTTTATGAAATATATCTTTCGCTTTCACTTTTAATTATCAAAATTTTTCATAAAGTTTTAAACTTTCAAAATTTTTTTAAAATTTTTTCAAAATCATTTTCAATAAGTCTTTTAGTTTTTTTCTTTTTCTTCTCTTTTTCTTTTCGTTCTCAAATTTTTTTAGATCTTAATCTTTCTCTTTCAAAAATTTTTATCACAAAAACTTCCGCAACAGAATCAAATTTTTTCAAATCTATTGATAAAATAATTCCAAAAAATTCTTCAGTTTCAACTCAGAGCAACCTTGTTCCTCACTTTTCTGAAAGAAATAAAGTTTATCTTTTTCCAGATGGAATTTTTTTTGCAGAATTTATTGTTCTTTCAAACACAAACGGAGAGTCTTATGTTTGGCCCCTTTCTCCAACGGAAAAAGATAAATTAACAAGAGAGTTGATTCAAGATCCAAGATTTTCTGTTTTATTTGTTGATGATGATTTTTTGATTTTAAAAAAAGTTTAAAATTTTGAAAATTTTTATTTTATAACATTTTTTGAAACAAATTTAGAATAGAAAATAAAATCTTTTATTTTTTAATTTTAAATAGAGGTTTTTGATTTTTTTAGATTATTTTAAATTTATTATGTTTTTTGTAGTAAAATATTAAAACAAAAGAGTCGAAGGTTTGAAAACTTTCGACTCTTAAGATAATTTTTTATCTTTTTATATTTTGACTTTTATATTTTGTATTTTTCTAACTTTTCATCATTCCGTAAAGTTGTTTTGTAATTTCATCTAAATTGCTTGGATTTGAATTTAAGAAAACAATTTTTGAATTTTCTTGTCCACCAACAGATTTTAGCATATCCAAATATTGGGTTAGCATCACAACATTCATCACAGCATTAGTATCAACTCCGATTGATTCTTTCATATTTTCAATTGAAACTTTAAGTCCATTAACAATTGCTTCTCTCTCTTCTGCAACACCCATTCCAGAAAGTTTTCGAGATTCCCTCTCTGCTTCTGCTGCTTTTACAACTTTTATTTTTTCTGCATTTGCTTCAAATTCTGCAGCTTCTTGAAGTCTTTTTGAAGCAATAACTTGATTCATTGCGGATGTAATCTGTGTTGGAAGAACAACATCTTTTACTTGAAAAGCAATAATTTCTCGTCCCCAATTTTCAAATTTGTCTCTCAAATGATTAATTAAATATTCTGTCATTTCGTCTCTTTTTTGTAAAATCTCTTCGTGAGTTTGCATTGCTGCAAAACTTCTAATTGAGTTTTCAATTGTGGATTTCATTACAGAAACAGGGTTTGAAAGTGTGTAAAAACTTTCTGAAACTTTTGATTCCATAACTTTGAAAACAAGTGTTGTATCAAGTGTAACTGTTACTTTGTCTGATGTTATTGCAACGATTGAAAATTCTAAATTTTGGACAAAAAGAGAAACTTTTGCACGAACACGTTGAATGATTGGAACAATTATATTAAATCCAGGTTTTAAAACTTTACTAAATTTTCCAAGTGTTTCTATGATTAAAACACTTTGCTGTTCAACAATTTTAATTCCAGAAAGTAAAATTATTATTCCGATTGCAAATAAAATTTTAAAAAATTCCATAAATTTTTTTATTCAAAATTCTTTTAGAATTAAGTTTTCTTTTTGCAAATTTTTTTGTGGACAATGCAGGATTCGAACCTGCGACACTTGCAATGTGAATGCAATGCTCTAACCAACTGAGCTAATTATCCAAACTTTTTTAAAAAAATTTAAAAATTTTTAATTTTAAATGAAATATATTTTTAAACTAAAATCTTTTAAATATTGCAATTTTTTAAAATTTTATCTCAAAAAAATCTATTTTTTACTTCGTTTTAAGTTTATATTTTTCTCTCTTTATTTTTTTATAAAATTTTAAAATCTTGTGCCCCAGAAGGGAATCGAACCCTTATGATATTGCTACCACTGGTTTTTGAGACCAGCGCGTCTACCAATTTCGCCACCGGGGCAAATCCAACTTGCAAACTACGAAAAAAAATTATTAAAGCAAGAAATTTTTTAATGATATTTTTTAAAAAAATTTTTGGGAAATAAAAATAATTTTGTGAATTTTTTTAAAACTTATATTTATCGTTTGAAATTTTTATTTTATGAATCAAGTTCAAAATCCTCTTGTTCCACAAAATGCAATAAAAGTTTTTTCTGGAAAAATTTTTGATGTTTGGCAATGGGAACAAATTTTATTTGATGGTTCAAAAGCGACTTTTGAAAAAATTACTCGTCCAGATAATGTTCAGCTTTTGGGTGTAACAGAAGATAAAAAAATTATTTTTTTGGAAGAAGAACAACCCGCAAGAAAAAAAGAGATTAAATTACCTATGGGAAGAAGAGATCATGGAGATGAAACCGCAGAAGAGTGTGCAAAAAGAGAATTTTTAGAAGAGACAGGTTTTCTGCCTGAAAAAATTTTTCTTTGGACAAAAAAACTTTTTCATAATAAAATTGCCTTTTGGGTTTGGAGATTTATTGGACTAAATTGCAAAAAAGTTGGAGATCAAAATTTAGATAAAGGTGGAGAAAAAATAAGATTAAGATTTTTGACTTTTGAAGAAATGCTTGAACTTCCAAATGATGAAGGTTTTTGTGAATACTCTCCAGACTTTGCAATAGAGCTTTTGAAGGCAAAATTTATTTTTGAAAAAAGAGAAAATTTGAAAAAAATACTTGGTTTATAAAAACTCTTTAATTAAACTTTATGATGAGAATAATAGTTGTTGATGAAAATAATAATCCAATCGGAACAAAAGAGAGATCAGAAATTACAAAAAATGATATTTATTGAGCTTTTGTACTTTGGATAGAAAATAGTAAAGGTGAAATTTGTTATCACAAAGAGATTTTAATAAGAAAAATGATTCGGGAAAATGGACAGTTGCAGTTGTTGGAACAAATGATGTAGGTGAAACTTACGAAAAAAATATCATAAAAGAGGCAAAAGAAGAGTTGGGTTTAGATTTAGATTTGAAAAATTTAGAATCAGATAAGCCTAGAATTTCTACTGGAAAACATAGGTATTTTGGAAAATTGTTTTTTGTAAAATTAGATGTAGAAATTTTTGACTTAAAAATTCAAAAGGAAGAAGTTGAAGATGTTCGCTGTTTTTCTCGAGGAGAAATAGAAAAAATTTTTAAAGAAAATCCAGATTTTTTTTACACCAACTTTTCCAAAGATTTTACAAAATGTTGATGAGTTTAAAATTTCTAAAATTTCTGAAAAAGTTTTTGTAAATCAAACAAAAAACGAAAACTCAAAAATTTTCAAAGTTTTAAATTCTTCTGGAGAAATGCTTGATACACTCGTTGAGGGAAATTTTGAAAGTGACGAAACAATAATTTTTGTTCATGGTTGTGGAGTTAATAAAGATGATGGAGATAAAATTTTTGTTGATGTTTCTAAAATTTTAGGAGAAAAATTTCGTTGTGTTCGATATGATGCATCTGGTTGTGAAAAAAGTGAGGGAAAAGAAGAAGATATGAATCACCAAAAATTTGCAAATGATTTTAAATCAATTTTAAATTTTGTTCAAAAAAATTTTGGAAAGAAAATTTCAGTTGTTTGAATGTCGCAAGGAACAATTGTTTTACCATTTGCAAATTTTCAAATTGAAAATTTTGATTTACAAAAAATTCTTTTGATTAGTCCTGTTAATTCAAATGCAGTTGAGGGAATTGAAAGAAAAAAGAAAAAATTTTGTCTCGTGGTGGAACAGTTGACGAAGAGGGAATTTCTTTCTCCCCTAGAAGTTCTGGAAAAATTGAAAAAATAGGTTCTGGGTATTGGAAAACTTTGCGAAACATAAATATAATGAATTTGATGGAAAAATTTTCTGAAAAAGCAAAAATTGCAATGATTCGAGGAAGTGAAGATGAATTTATTCCAAAGAGCAGTGTTGAAGATTATAAAAAAATTGAAAACTTTGAATTTATTGAAATTCATGGAAGTCATACTTTTAAATTGATAGAAGATAGAAAAACTTTACTTGAAAAAATTAAAGAGATTTTTGAAGTTTAAAAATTTAATTTTAAAAATTTTTAAATTTTTCGTAAAAAACTATAAAATTATATCTTTGTTAGCAAGTTGATTTTAAAATGTTTAACAAATTTCTTGCAAAGTCTTGAAAAGGTTTTACTTATTTTTTTGATGAAAATTTTTATGATAAAAGTTAGAGATTTTATGAGTGCAGATCCAATTACAACAACTCCAGATGAAATTGTTGAAAATTTGGTTCGCAAAATGGTTCTTTGTGGAATAACTGGAATGCCAGTTGTTGATGAAAACGGAAAAATTTTAGGAATGATTTCCATTGTTGATGTTATTGAAAGTAGTTATCCAACAGCAAAAGATTTTTACGAAGATCCATTATCTTTTAAAGATTTTTCAAAAATGGAATCAGAAATTATTGATCTTACAAAGTTCAAGGTTTCAGATTTTATGCAAAAAAATGTTATTTCTGTTTCCCCAGATGATTCTTTGCTCAAAGCATTTTCACTTATGAAAACTAATAATGTTGGAAGAATTCCAGTTTTAGAAGGGAAAATTGTTGTTGGAATGATTGATACAAGTGATATTTTTCACGGGACAATTGTGGAAAAATTAAATCTTCAAGTTCCAATAAAAGATTTGTATCACAATAGAACAAAAAGTGTAAAACATAAAGTTGAGTAGAAGTTAAAAAATTTTACGGCAAAAAACTTTTTATCCAACTTATTATCCCATTTGATCTTTTTGATTTTCCAAGCGTTCCAATTTTAGGATTGTTAGAAAAGCCTGTATGTGCAAAATCTGTTATAGAATCAAAATACCAATTTAAAAGTCCAAGATTTGTTGAAAATTTTGGATCGGAAACTTGATCAGTTAAGCCAGAAAGATTTTTTGTTTGAAAAAGTATAGCTGATGTGTTTAAAACTCTTCTCGCAACTGATCCAATTCCTGTAAGATTTGATCCACCTCCTGTCAAAATTATTCCAGCTGGAAGAATAAAATCTTTTTGTGGAGTTTTTGTTGATTGAAGGACGAAACTAAAAATTTCTCGTATTCTTGCATTTATAATTTGAGAGAGATATTTTTTTGAAATTGTTCTGTTTTCGTATGGGTTAATCTCGGAAAGTGAAAATGTATCGTCATCAGAAATTTGCGTTGGATCTGCATTTCCAAAACGAATTTTAATTTTCTCTGCATCAGAATATGAAACTTTTAAACCAATAACAATATCTTGGGTGATAAATTCTGAACCAATTGGAATAAACGAAGTGTGAATAATTTCTCCTTCTTCAAAAATTGCAATGCTTGTTAAATCTTTCCCAATATCAACAATCATGCTGCCAAGCTCTTTGTTTTGAGAAGGAATTGAATAATAACCATTTGCAACAATGGAAACTACATCAAGATCAGATTTTATTCCAACCTTTTCAAGGCTTTTATGCATATTTTTTATCACAGGTGTTATTCCAACCAAAACATGATTTTCAACTTCCAATTTCATTCCACTCATTCCAATCGGGTTTCTGATTCCAAGCTGACCATCAATTGCAAAAGTTCTTGGCAGAACATGCAAGATTTCATTTCCTTGCTGAAAGTTTAATTTTTTTGAACTTTCAACAGCACGAGCAACATCTTCAAAATTAATTTCATCATCAATGCTAGAAATTGAAACTTGACCATATGAGTTTACGGATTGAAGAAATCCACCATTTAAACCTAAAACAACCTCTCTGATTGAAATACCGCTTGTTTGTTCTGCTTCAGAAATTGCTTTTGAAATTGATTCTGATGCATGTTCAATATCTATGACTATTCCTTTTTTGATTCCATGAGATTCATTTGTTCCAATTCCTAAAATATCCAAAGTTTGATTTTTCGATTTTTGTCCAACAACAACAGAAGTAGTGCTACTACCCAAATTTAAACTAGCTATTGTTTTGGATCTAGACAATTTTCAAACTTAAAAATCAAAATAAAAAATTAAACAGAAAATCTATAAAATTCTTAGACTTTCAACCAAACTTTTTGATTTCTTTTCTTTGCATTTGCTTTAAAAATTGCTTCTCGTTTTCTATGAACTCTAGATAAAATCTTTGTTCTTCTGTTGTTTGCAGATTTTGTCTGAATATTGCTCGAAATAACTTGATTTCTAAAACTACGAAGCAATGCTTCTAACGATTGGTTATCGTTTCTTTCAACTTTTGGCATAGAAAATACCTCTTTTAAAAATTAATAATTTTCCTTCAGTCTTCTAGAGATATTTTTTTTATTTTACAAGTTTTTTAAAAATTTTTGTAAAATATTTTGTTATAAAAATTTATAAATTTTTTTCTTGCTCAAAAAAAACTTTATTTTAGTTTTTTTTCGAATTAAAATTTTAAATATGGAAAAATTGGTAATCATTGGCGGTGGACCTGCTGGACTTTCTGCAGGAATTTATGCAAGTCGTGCCTTACTTTCTCCAACTATTGTTGAAGGTGCTTTACCCGGTGGACAGCTTACACAAACAACAGAAGTTGAAAATTTTCCCGGATTTTCAGAAGGAATTTATGGAATTGAATTGATTAAAAAAATGAGAGATCAAGCAGAAAAATTTGGTGCAAAATTTATTACAGAAGATGTTTTGTCTCTTCAAAAAATTGGTGAAAATTTTGAAATTGTTTTGGGAAATGGAGAAAATATTTTATCTGAATCTCTTCTTGTAGCAACTGGTGCAAAAGCAAATTGGTTAAATTTACCAAATGAACAAAGATTGATTGGAAGGGGTGTTTCTGGTTGTGCAACTTGTGATGGATTTTTTTTTAAAGGAAAAACAATTTGTGTGATTGGAGGTGGAGATTCTGCGATGGAAGAAGCAACTTTTTTGACAAAATTTGCTGAAAAAGTTTTTATCATTCATAGAAAAAGCGAGTTTAGAGCAAGTAAAATTATGCAGGAAAAAGTTTTTAAAAATCCTAAAATTGAAGTTATTTGGAACAGTCAAGTTGTTGATGTTTTAGGAGATCAAAAGGTTTCTGGAGTTTTATTAAAAGATACAATTTCTAGCGAAGAAAAAATTTTAAATTTAGACGGAGTTTTTCTTGCAATTGGCCACACACCATCAACAAGTTTCCTTAAAAATTCTGGAGTTTTGTTAGATGAGAAAGGTTATGTTTTAACAGCAGAAAGGGTATTTTTTGAAAATTTAGAAAATTTAAAATCTCAATTTTCCAATAAATTTCGTTATCAAACAAATATAGAAGGAATTTTTGCAAGTGGCGATTGTGTTGATCCAAATTATCGTCAAGCAATTACAGCAAGCGGAATTTCAGTTTCAGCAGAGATTGAAATTGAAAAATTTTTGAGTGAGAAAAATAATAGAAGAGCTTGAAAAAGTTTTTGATTTAATTTTGATACAGAATGGAATTTTTTATGAGTGGATGTAGAAAAATTTTAGAAATTTTATCTTGTTTGCAAAATTGCTAAAAGATTTTAGGAACTTTTCAGTAAAATCTTTATGAGAGAAAATCAACAAATTGAAATCAAAAACTACTTTTTACAAATTTAAAAAATTTATTTGAAAAGTAGAGGAGAAAAATCTGAATACTCTTTTTGAACCTCATTTGAAAATTTCTTGAATCAATTTTCTGAAAAAAAATTTGAAATTATTCACGAACCAAAAAAGAAAGATTTTGGAAAACCAGATTTTATCGTTCGCAAAAACAATTTGCAGATCGAATTTATCGAAACGAAAGATATTGGAATTGATCTTGATAAAAATTTGTAGAAAAAGAAAAATAATTTATTTAAAAAGTAAGAAGCTAAGAAATGATAACAAACTGGAAAGAACAAACAGATATAATTACGGAATCTCTTTGGGTAATTGGCGAGAGGGACAAAACAAATGGACATAAGAATGTTTATCATGGTAATTTTATACCCCAAATTCCTAGACAATTCATAAAAAGATTTACGAACGAAGGAGATGTTGTTTTGGATACATTTCTTGGAAGTGGAACAACTTTAATTGAGTGCAGAGAACTTAACAGAATTGGTTTTGGGATTGAACTTCAAGAAAATGTCGTTACCCTTGCAAAAGAAATAATTTTGGGGAAGAAAGATGGGCTTTTTCTAAACACTTTAGAAAAATTTAATTTAAAAATTTGGCATGGTGATTCTACAGACAAAGAAACTCATAATTTTGTTGAAGAAGAACTGAAGAGGTTAAATAAAAAAATCAAACTCTTAATTTTACACCCACCTTATTTTGATATTATAAAATTTAGTAATTCAGAAAAAGACTTAAGCAATGCTGAAAATATTGAAAAATTTAATGAAATGCTTGGAAGTGTTGTTGATAATTTTTTGGATTTAATGGATAAAAACTCTCATATAATTCTTATAATTGGGGATAAATATCAAAACAGTCAATGGGTTCCTTTGGGATTTTATGGAATGCAAGAAATCTTGAAAAGAAATGAACTAATTTTAAAATCTATAATTGTTAAAAACATGTCTGGAAATCGTGCAAAACTAAATCAAGAACAACTTTGGAGATATAGGGCTTTAGTTGGTGGGTATTATATCTTCAAGCACGAATATATTTTTTTGTTTAAGAAAATTAAATAATAACTATGGAATACATAAATCAAAGATTGACAGAAGATTTGGCTAAGAAAATTTTAGGAAATAAAGAAACAGCAATTTTGTATCTAAAAGAATTAAATATCAAAGAAGTGTCTCAAATCAAAAAAAGCACGAAAGCAGATTTTGTTTGGAGTTTACAGTTGTGAAATATTGGAATTACAAAGTTTCAAAAAATATAATTAGAAATCTTTTTAAGAAAACAAAAAAATACCAAGAAGGGAAGATCGTGCTATTGATTCAATCTCTATTTTAATTAAAGAATGAAAAAGTTTAAATTTAGGGGAAATAAAATGGCCTTTTAGTCAAGACAAGTTTGATGCTTTTGTTCAATCTTTAAATTCTGAAAATTCCTCAAGAACAGAAAAAGACGAAAAAGTAAAGATCGCAGCTGTTCGATACAGGAGGTTGAAAGAAATAAATACTGTAAGAAATGACTATATTGAAACTTTAATTTTTGAAAAAAATGAAAATATTTTGCCAACTTTAAATCATAGAAAAAATGTAGATTTTTTTATTGATGGTATTTCTTTTGATCAAAAAGTAAGCAGAAGTGTTACGGGTGAGTTTATGAAAGATTTTGGTGAAAACTGGAAAGATTTCGCAATAAAAAACCCTTTAAAAGTTGCAGAGTATCTTTATAAATATCAAAGCGAAGAAAGGTTTGGAGCAGATCCAAGGCTTTATGTGGTTTATTTGGATGAGGAAATTTCAATAAATTCCATAAAAGAGCAGATTGATAAAATTGACTTAAACAATCCTGCAGAAGTTGTTTTTGAATTTAAGCATAAAAATACCGGAATTAAAACTTATAAAACATCTTGTTTTGTAATTTTGTTGAGTAAATGAAATTATTAGGATTTGATAAAATTTATATTTTTGCATGGATATGCGAAGAAAAAAAGAAAAAAGCGAAGACAAAAGCAAAGATGAAAATGTTTTTGATATTATGCAAGGTATTGCGATTTTATTTTTTGTGAAGAAAAAATGTTATGGTGAGCCTGTTAAACCATAAAAAATATCCTTAATAAAAATATCCTTCGACAAGCTCAGGATGACAAGTGGAATGAGCAAATTTCTCTAGAACAAATTCTTGCCTATATTTATAGAATTTTATACAGCAAAAATTATCGCGGAAAATATGCAGAATTTTTGAAAATTGATTTTCCAAGAATTCCTTTTGTTGATAATTTTGATGATTTTTTGAAAAACTTTTTTTATTTTAAAAATCTTGAATTAAAATTTCATTTCTTTTTTTCAAAATTTCTTCTTTCGTTACAGAAATTTTTGTTGGTTTTCCTTTTCTCCACCTTTTCAGTTCTTCCATTAAAAATTCTTTTGTGTTTCTTTTTGGATCTTCAATCACTAAATTTAGAAAATGTTCTAAAATCTCTCCAACTTCTTTGCTTGGATTGATTTTCAAAATTTTCATAATTTCATCACCTTTTAATTTTAAATCGTGTGTGGAGATTGGATGGTGACGAACTTCAAAAGCTCTTTTTTCAAATTCTTTTAGTCTCCAACTTTTTGCCTCTTTAATTCCAGAACCCAGACGATCGCTAACACGAAGATCGATAAAATCTTGAAAATTTTCAACACCAATTTTTTTTAAAACTCTACGAACTGCAGAATCTGTTACATTTTCTTCGTAAAAAAACATATGATTTCTGACTAAATGAGTTGTGTAATCAATAAATTTTTTTGGAAATTTTAATCGTTCCAAAATCTGTTTTGTGATCTTTGCTCCCAAAAATTCGTGACCATAAAAACTTGAATTTTTTCCATCACCAGATTTTGTTTGTGGCTTTCCAATATCGTGGAGTAGGGAAGCCATTCGAACTTCTAATTTTTTGCTTGGACAAAATTTTAAACTATTCAAAAGATGGTTCCAAACATCGTATATGTGATGAAAATTTTGATCAACACCTTTACAAATCAAAAGTTCTGGAGAGATGAAAAAAAGAAGATTTAATTCATCTAAAAGTTTTATCCCTTCTGCTGGTGAATCTGAAAGAAGTATTTTTGAAAATTCATCTCGAATTCTTTCTGCAGAAACAGCACCAAGTTTTGAAAAATTTTTTAAAATTGAAAGTTTTGTTTTTTCGTCAATTTTAAAATCTAAATAAACTGCAAACCGAACAGCACGAAGAAGACGGAGAGCATCTTCAGAAAATCTATCATCTGGATTTCCAACGGTTCTAATCAACCTTTCTTGCAAATCTTTTTGACCACCAAACGGATCAATAATTTTTCCATCTTTATTCATAGCAATCGCATTTATTGTGAAATCTCTTCTTTCCAAATCTTCATTCAAATTTTTTGAAAATAAAATTTTTTTTGGATGACGATTGTCAAGATATTCTCCATCTATGCGATAAGTTGTGATTTCTAGAATTTGATCTTCAATTATCACACCAACTGTTCCAAAATTATTTTCATAAAAAGAGTTTGGAAAAATTTTTTGAATTTCTTCGGGTTTTGCATTTGTTGTTATGTCCCAATCTTTTGGAGTTCTTTTTAAAAGTAAATCACGAACACAACCACCAACCAAAAAACTTTCAAAACCATTTTTTTCTAGCATTTCAAGTGCAGTAAGAACATAAGTTGGAAAATTTTTTTTCATAGTTTTTCTCTAAATTTTATTTTAGGTAAATTCTTAATTAATATATTTTTAAATTTTAAAAAAATTTTTTTCCAAACTTTTTACACAAAATCATTTCCAACGATTATAATAAAATCAATTTCAGATATTGAAATTTTTTCTAAAATTTTTCCGTCTAAATCATAAATTGTTTTTGGCAAAATAAATTCTGTTGGCATAACTTCCGCAGAGACTAGTGTTTTTGTTTCGGTTTTTAAGCGAGTTTCCAAAAATCCTTCAGTATATTTTTTTACTCCAATTTTTTTTGCAAGAAGGATTGTTTCGTTGTATTTTTCTTCACTTGTTGCAATTCCCAAAATATTGTATCCATTTTCAGATAAAATTTCTGACATAGTTCCAGCAAGACCAGAAATATTAGTTCCATTTAAAACTAAAATTTTTGCATTCTCTTTTTTGATAAAAGGTTCGTCAAAAATTGTTTTTACAAATTTTTGAATCTCTTTTCCAGATCGATCTTTTGGGTAAAGATGGTAACCATTTGTCCAATCATCTACCAAAAAACTATCAGGGCTATTGCTTAAAACATGTGTTGCAATTGTTGAAGAATTGATTTTTAAACCAATTTCTGCAAGTTTTTTTATATGTTCAATGCTTTCAAAATCAGTTTTTATATTTTCTCCCAAAATATCTAGCATTTTTTCAATAAAACTAAGCGATAAAAAATTATCTATCTGTGAAACTTTTTCTTTTCCAGCCATAATAATTTCTTGCTGTCTCTTTGCTCTGTCAAAGTCCGATGTTGAATATCTGCTTCTTGCATATTTTAGTGCTAACTCTCCATCCATTTGATGACAAATTTGCTCTCCGTTTGCATCTGTTCCACCCAAAATTTTTAGATATTGATAGCCATGAGTTTTTTCGTTTGGATACATAGAATCGATTAAAGTTTGTTCTGGACAAACTTTTATACCACCAATTGCATCAATTCCATCAACAAATCCTTGAAAATTTATTTTTACAATATAATTTATGTTGATATCTAAAAAATTTCCAACAGCATTTTTTAAAGTTTTATTTGCTCTTTCTTCAATCTCCTCTTCTTTCAGGCTTCTGTTGCATTCTCTCATAACAGGATAAATTTCGTTGATTTTTCCTTCTCTTTTCCCTTGATAACCTTTTGTACAAAAACTTTGATCATAATTTATTGTTAAATCTCTTGGGATAGAAAGTGCAGTCGCTGTGAAATTTACTGGATCTAACGAGCCGATCATAATTGTATCAGTCAAATATCCACCCTCATGATCTTCTCCTCCATATCCAAGCATTAAAATGTTTATTCTTCCACTTCCTTCTCCGTTTAGTGTAATTTTCTCTTTTCGCTCCTCCTCAGTTCCAGAAAAAAAATTTATTCCATCATTTTTTTGAACAACTTTTTTATATGTATCGTAAATTCTTCCACCAAAAAATCCAGCTGTCAAAACAAGCGCAGATGAGATTAAAATAAGAAAAAATTTTATTGCTGAACCAAATAAACTATTTTTTTGAACAAATTTTTGTTCATTATTTTTCTCACTTTCTTTAAGTAAATAATCTGGTTTTTCTAAATTTGACAAAATTTTTTTTAAATGCATATGAAATCTATTTTTTTTGAGGAAAAAGCAAATTAAAAATTTTTATTTTTCTCCTAAAAATTTTTATTCTTCAAAATTTTTTATTATTGCTATCATCATCCCAAACCAAAACCAGATCCAAAATGTCCAAAGTGTAGAAAATGTGTTCCATTGAAAAATCGTTCCAAAAAATCCAGAAAAAATTCCAAGAAGAAAATTTAACTCTAAATTTTTTTTAAAATCTCTATCTTCTTTTTTCCTATAAAAATTTTGAAAAAGGGTTTTAAAAGATTTTTGAAGCCAAAAAAAGATAAAGAAAAAAAAGAACAAAAAGCCAATTACTCCATTCTCTGTTAAAATTTCAAGATATTGATTATTAACTGTTTGAAATCCATTTATTTGAGAAATTCCTGTTATCTCTGCATATGAAATTCCAAAATTTCCAGTTCCAATTCCAGTTATTGGATTTTCAAAAAAAAGTTCTTTTGCAATATCCATAGATAAATTTCTTTCATCCACAGATGTTCCAGAAACAAAATTGAAAAGTTGATTAGAAAATTTTGTTGCACTTTCTCCAAAAATTATTTCAATAAAAATTATCAAAAAAATCAAAACGGAACTAGAAATTGAGAAGATTTTTAAAATTTGCGAAAAACCATTTTTGAAAATAATTTTGAATTTGAAGAGAAAAACAGAGAAAACTGAAATTAGAAATGCAACGATTCCACCACGAGAAAGAGAGAGAAAAATTGAAAAAGTTCCAAGAAGAAAAGAGATGAAATTTATATTTTTTAAAAAATTTATTTTTCTCTTTTTTTCTTCTAAAAATATTTTATCCAAAAGGTTTGCGAAAGAGATTGAGATTGGAAAAATTAAAAAATTTGCAAAAAAAAGCGGTTCAATGAGTGTTCCGTGTGGTCTTGGAAATCCAAAAACAATTTTTGTATATCTTTCCTGAAGACCTGTAAATTGAGAAGGAACTCCGATCATATCTAAAAAAAATTGTAATATCGCAAATAGAGAGAGAAAAATAATTAAAAAATTTGAAAATTTTGTATATTCAGAAATTTTTTCTTTTTTAAAAAAATATGGAATAACAAAAACTAAAGTGAGTGTAAAAATTTCAAAAAATGCAACAAGGAGAGATCTTAAGAGGTTTTCTGTTTTGTTAGAAAAAAGTGGTGTGAAAAGTATGAAAAGAAAAAATATGAAAAGTGAAAGATTTCCAGATAAACTTTTTCTGATCTTTTTAAAATTTTTTAAAAAAAGTGTTTCTAAAAAAATAAAGAGCAGGGAAGAGAGGAGAATGATTTGAGAAAATCTTAATGTAAAATTTAAAACAGAGATTGATCCAACTCGTTCAAATGGCAAAAAAAGAAAAAAGAGCGTGATAAAATTTTCTGGATTTCTTTTAATTTTTTCAAAACCAAAAATTATTAAAAAAAATGGAATCCAAAGAAGAGAGAATAAAATTTTTAGATAAAAACTTTCTATTTTAATAAAGAAAAAACCAAGCACAGATGCAAGAAAAAGAAAAACACCAAAAAAATTTTTATATTTTTGCAATTTAAAATCTTTCACTAAAATTTCTAAAGTTTTTTTCAAAAATTTACAAAGAGAAAAAAATTTTTTAATCAAAATATGTAGTATAAAAATTTGAAAAAAGTTCTATGTTTTGGATCTTTTGAGATCATTCATCTTGGGCATATAAAAATGTTTGAGTTTGCAAAAAAGTTTGGAGATCACCTTTCTGTTGTTGTTTCTCGTGATGAAAATTTTGAAAAATTTAAGAAAAGAAAACCAGTTATATTAGAAAACCAAAGAGTTGAAGTTGTCAGAGCTTTAAAAAATGTTGATGATGCAATTCTTGGGAAAAAAGATGATATTTTTGAAATAATTTTTGAAATTTCTCCTGATGTAATTGTTTTGGGATATGATCAATTTTTGAAAAATGAGGAGGAATTACGAAAAAAAATTTTTGAAAAAAATTTGAAAATAGATATTATAAGGGGAGAGAAATTTGAGTTTGGAATATCATCAGTCAGAAAAATCATTCAAAAATTTAAAGAACAAAATTTTTGAATTTAAAATTATTTTTAGCAAAAAAGTTTTATTTTATTTAAAATTTTTTATTTTAAATTTTTTTAACTTTCAGAAATTCTTTTGCTAAAATTTTTATTTTTCCAGAAAAATTTATTGCAAATTTATTTCCAGAAATATCTGTAATTTGTCCTTTTCCAAATTGTGGATGCTCAATCCAATCATTTATTGAAAAATCTTTGTCAAAAGATATATTTTTAGAATTTTTCATTTCATTATTTTCGCCAATCAAGCTCATACGATCTTGATCAGAATTTGAATTTTTTAAACCTCTAAATTTATCAAAATATCCACCACGAGTTTCTTCTAAGATATTTTCGCTCAAATTTTCTAAAGCACCAATCTCTGTTAAAAATCTTGAAGGTTGCAAGAAAGAAAATGAACTTCTGCGAACCCAAGTGATGAAAAGTTCTTCTTTTGCACGAGTGATTCCAACAAAAAAAAGTCTTCTCTCTTCATCAACATTTCCTTCGTTTATACTTCTTTCGTGTGGCAAGATCCCTTCATTAACACCAACCAAAAAAACATATTTAAATTCTAAGCCTTTGCTTGCATGAAGAGACATCAATTTTACAGAATTATTATCATTTTCGTCAGTATCATCAGTCGTTAAAAGTGAAATTTTTTCTAAAAAAACCTGCAAACTATTTGATACTTCATTGAAATTTTCTGCAAATTTTACAAACTCTTCAATATTTTCTTTTCTACTTTCAAATTCAAGTTTTCCATCGGAAATTTCTTCAACATAATCTTCAAAACCTGTAATTTTAACCAGTTCACGAATAAATTCTGAAAGCAATAAATCAGAAATTAAACTTTCAATTTTATCTAATTCATTTTTAAATTTTTTGATTTTTTCGTTTTCTTTTGCAAATTTTTCAAGTCCTTTAGAATACACACCATCTCCTGCAAATGCTATCTCTTGCAAAGTTTTTGGTCCAATTCCTCGTGTTGGAGCTTTTACAATTCGTTCGAAAGAGAGGTTGTCAAGTTTATTTCCAAAAAATTTTAAATAAGAGATCAGATCTTTAATTTCCCGTCGATCGAAAAATCTCGTACCTTTTAAAACTTTGTATGGAACTGAAGAATTTAGAAAACCTTCTTCCAAACTCCTACTTTGTGCATTTGTTCTATAAAGCACTGCAAAATCGGAAAATTTTTTTCCATTTAACTCTCCATTTTGAATTGCATATTTTATCGTCTGTGCAATAAATTTGCTTTGTTCTTCTGGCGAATCAAATTCCAAAAATTTTGGATCTTTTCCATTTTCATTATCACAAACTAGTTCACGATCTTCAAAACTTCCAACTTTCAAAACCGAATTTGCAACTTTTAAAATATTTTTTGTAGAGCGATAGTTTTGATTTAATTTATAAGTTATTAAATTTGGAAAATCTTGTTTTAAGCGAAATAAATTTTCTGGGTCTGCTCCTCGCCAAGAGTAGATTGATTGATCTGGATCCCCAACTGCAAAAAAATAATTTGGTTCAGATAAAAGTTTCGCAAAATTATATTGTAAAATATTTGTATCTTGCCATTCATCCACCAAAAGATGATCAATTTTTTTTTGCCAATTTTCACGAATCTCCAAATTTTTCTTTAAAATAAAGGTTGGAATTGCAACGAGATCTGTAAAATCCAATAAATTTGCACCCCAAGTTTTTTTTTGATACTCGAGTATAAATTGATAAATAGCATTTATCTCTTCACGATCCGCAAATTTTAATTTTTCATTTAAAAATTCTTCAATTTCAATTCCAGAAAATTTTAAATTTTCTTTACTTTTTTCAACATAGTTCAAAAATTTTCGAACAACTTTTATATCTGCTTGAATATTCATTGATGCTAAAATTCTTTTTCCAATATTTTCTATATCGTCAGAATCTAAAATTGTAAAATTTGATTTTATTCCTTTTACATCAATTTGTGACAAAGTTTTTCGAAGAAAGTGCACTCCAAAAGAGTGAAAAGTTCCAGAAAAAATTTTTTCAGAATTTTTATTCACTTTTATACATCTCTCTGCAATTTCCTTTCCTGCTTTGTTTGTAAAACTCATTGCAATAATTTTTTCTGGATTTGCACCAAGTGAAATTATGTGTGAAATTCTATGTGCTAAAACCCTCGTTTTTCCACTTCCGGGTCCAGCAATCACTAAAATTTTTTTTTCCATACTTTCAACAGCTTGTTTTTGTTCAGAATTTAAACTCAAAAAATTTTTTTAGTTCAAAATCAAACTAAAAGAAAATTTAATAAATTGGAAATGAATTTTTTCATTACTTTGTTTTTTGGATGAAGTATTTTTTAGATTATTTAAAAATTTTTGTTAAATTTTTTATTTTTAAACTTTAAAAAGTTAATTTTTTTAAAAAAGTATTGCCAAAATCTCTTTTTCAGTTAGCGAAAACTTGATATTTTTTCTTATTGGAAAATTTTGAAAAAAAGGTTGAAAAAATTTTAACAATTTTTTTTGTAATTCTTTTTTCTCTCACTTTTCTCGCATATATCGTTCTTTTTGGAATTGCAAATTTAAAAATTGCTTCTGCAGAGAAAAAACTTATCTTTGAAGAAAAAAATGGTTTTGAAGATTTTGAAAATTTTTCAAAAGAGATTTCAGAAAAGAAAAAGTTCTTAAAATTTCCATCTTCTTTTCCAGAATTTTTCTCTGTGATAAAATTTTCTGATGAATTTCAAAAAGATCTCTCTCGAAAAGTTTTTGATTTAAAAAGTTCTAAAAAAATGGAATTAAATTTAGCTATTTTAGATATGGAAACAAAACTTAATTATTATGATAGTTTTGAAATTGAAAACAAAGATCTCTATTTTTCTTCTTTGGATTATGCAAAAAAAATTTTGACTTCCGAAAATCTAAGTATCAATGATATTTCTCGAGAAAAAAATGTTTTGCAAAGAAAAAATGAAGATTTGGAAAAAGAAGTAGAGGAGATTAAACATCTTTTGTTAGTAAAAAGTTTGGAAAATTCTTTGGTTGATGCAGAAAAACTTTTAAATTATTTTTCTTCTTTTAAAGGTTTTTCAAAAGAAGTTGAATCTATTAAAAATTATCAATCTGAAGTTAAAAATTTGCTTTCTGGCAAAGCAAATGAAATGAATTTTTTGGAATTAAAAACTTTTTTAGAAAATAGTGTATATTCTTTTATCGAAGCTCCAGCAAGTAAGAAACTTGAATTGGATAAAGAATATCAAGAAAAAAGAAAAAAATGGATTAAAGAAGAAAAGGAAAAAAGAGAGAAATATAAACTTGGAGAAGCACCAAAAAATCCAAAAGAGGGAACTGAAAAAGTTATTTATGTAAATCTTAAAACTCAAAGAATGTATCTTTATGATCAAGATGAATTGATCCTTTCTACACCGATTACAAGCGGTAGAAGTGGATTTGATACGGTTAAAGGAGATTTCAAAATTTATGCAAAAATTACTAATAAACATTTAATTTCACCTTTTACAAAAGATAAAGAAAGTCCATTGTATTACGATCTGCTTGTAAAATATTGGATGCCATTTTTTGAAGGTTATGGAATACATGATGCATATTGGAGATCAGTTTATGGTGGTCCAGATTATGCTTGGAGTGGAAGTCATGGTTGTATAAACACCCCACTTGATGCTGTAAAATTTATTTGGGAGTGGGCAGAAATCGGAACAAGTGTCTATATTGATTAAAAACTAAAATTTAAAATGAAATTTTTCAAAAATTTTCAAATTATGAAATTTTATAAGATAATTTTAAAAATTTTTATCTCCATATATTTTTCTGTTTTTATGCAATATTCTAGCTATTTTAAAGATTTTTTTCAAAATATTACAGATCAAAAAAATTTCCTCTTTCTACAACCCAAAATTTATATTGTGCAATTGATGATTTTAAAAAATATAATTTAAGTTTATTTTTTGGTTTTAGTGGTTTTTTGTTGTAAAGCCAATTTTCTATGAATTTGGTTCTTGCACAGATTTTACAATTGAATCAGAAGCAAATTGGTTTTTTAATTTTCAAATATTTTTTACCATATCATACATCTCCATTTCTTTTGTTTAAAGTTTTTAATAATTTTTTATAAACGAATTTTTAGAAAAGATCATAATTCTGAATATTTAAAATTTAATAAAGAAAAATTTATCAAAATCATAAAATTTTTTGGAACAATTTTTATTATATCGTTTTTTATTCATATTTTTTTCAAAATTTTAAATATACAGAGAATGGATTTCCAATTGAAAATAAAAAATCCATACTTTGTAAAGATGGCGAAATAAAAATTTCTAAAATATATGAAAAAACTGATTTCCCTGTGCGAACAGAAATTGAATGTTTGCATAAAGAGAAGTGGTTTTCTGTTCAGTTTCTAAATTTTGAATTTTGGTTTATTATTATTTTTTCTCTTTTTTTAATTCAAAAAAATTTTAAAAAAACAGTTCTGAAAAACGAAAATAATTTTAAATAATTTTTTATCTCCACATTTTAAATTTTTTTGCTATCTCATTAATCAATTTTTTACTTTCAAAAACTAAATCTCTGAGTAATTATATCTAAATCTTTGTTTTTTGTTCATTTATCAATTTTTCGATTATCTGCAATTTTAATCATCTCTCTCATAAAAGGAATAATTTTACTGATTTCCCATTTGTCTCTCCTTTGAAAATAAATTACTAAGCATTTTATTTAATTAA
>DYJS01000022.1 GCA_020723005.1 Candidatus Methylomirabilis sp.
TGATTTTTAAAGGAAAAGCTAATCGGATTGGGGCTGATTACCGACAGGCTGCTAGTCAGTGGTCACAAAAATATTTTTATGACAATAATATCAAAACTGCCGATGGTGCAGGGCTGATTAGCAATGTTATTTATAGGTCTGAATTTATAAAAGAGTCTATTTCTATAGGTTTTCAAAATATTTATACATGTTTTGCTCACCTTTCTATTTTGATACACTCTTTTAAAAATAAAACTGCAATGGTTGGAAATATTGGAAGTTATCATTTTTTTATTCCAAATACAAATTTACTTCCTGAAAATAGTGCAGGGTATAGTAAAAGTTATTTTGGCTTTGTTTTATTAGGTGAATTATTTGAAGAAAATTTAAAAAAAAGATTTATAAAAGATTATACTAATTTTTGGAACTTAAGACATTGGTATATAAAAAGAAGAGATAAGATTGCTTTTCAAAATTGTATTTATGCAGAAAATTATATAAATAAAAATATTAATTTTTTCAATTTTTTTAGAAGCAAATTATTTTTTTGGTATCTATTCACACCTGTATTAGAATTTTTAAAACACAAAATTAGTAGAGATAATAAAGACAAAATACTTAAATTATTCAAAGTGAGGTTTTAATGAAAATAATTGCTATTTGCTCAAATATCCCTGTTTTTTGGGAGAATAGATGCTTGGATAAGGGTATTTGTGCCAAATATCCAGGTGCTATGTGGATGCCTATATTTTTTGAATTGATAAAAGATGACTTTTTGGTTTTAAGCGGGGATGTTGCAATTAAAAAAATAAACAAGAAAGAGATAAAACCAAAAGATGTTTTGATTATTCAAGAGATGAATGCAAAACATGGAGTTTTGCTCAAAAAAATAGGAGCATTTCCTTTTTTGATAACTATGGGTGAATCCCCTCGCTATTCATACGTTTTTTACGATTTTGTAAAAAAGTATGCCGATAATTTTTTACACAAAATGCTTTTTGGCGGAGTCTATAAAGGCAACAGCCTTCAGATGAGGTTTCCATCCTTCCATGAAAAATTATTAAGCGAACAGATAGTAATCTGGAGTGAACGGGAGTATATGGTTTTGGTAGCAAACAATAAGAATCCAGAAAATTCGTTTCCTAAATTTCAAAAATTTAATTTTTTATTTTTAAAGCAACTAATTCACTGGTTGTATAAAAAAATATCTCCGGCTTACAATAAAGGCTACAAAAACTCACTGCATGAATACAGATTTAAAATGATTGAGTATTTTTCAAATAAAAATAAATTTGCTTTATACGGCATGTTTTGGGATGATGGTGATAGGTATGAAAAAAAATGGAAAACTAAAATGTTGCAAGTAATAGAAAATCTAAATCCAAAAAAATGTGAAAACAAATATGAAATAATTAAAAACTATAAGTTCACAGTCTGCATTGAAAATACTGCGTTTGACGGATATATCACCGAAAAAATTATTGATGCTTTAGCGGCTGGTAGTATTCCTTTGTATTTGGGTGCTCCGGAAATTGAAAAGCATATCCCTAAAAATTGTTTTATTGATTTGAGAGATTTTGAAACATTTGAGAAGCTAGAAGAGTATCTTGAAAGTATTGATGAAGAAAAAGCTATATCAATGATAAAAA
>DYJS01000017.1:0-6178 GCA_020723005.1 Candidatus Methylomirabilis sp.
TAAAGAAAAGTTTGTTCAAAAAT
This sequence comes from Candidatus Methylomirabilis sp., assembly GCA_020723005.1. Lineage (GTDB taxonomy): Bacteria > Patescibacteriota > DYJS01 > DYJS01 > DYJS01 > DYJS01. The sequence continues at coordinate 24 of DYJS01000017.1, forward strand.
TTAAGTTTTAATCACTCTCCAAACTTCATCATATGTTGTTATTCCGTCTAGTGCAAGTTTCAAACCATTTTGTTCCATGCTAACAAAACCACCTTTGTTTAGAGTGGCATATATATCTTGAACAGATTTTGCATTTAAAATGCTTTCTCGAAGTGAGTCGGAAATTCCTGCAATTTCGAAAATTCCTTTTCTTCCTTTAAAACCTGTATTGTTGCAATATTCACAACCTTTTCCTTTAAAAAGTTTTCTTGGAGTTTCAAGATTTGTTAGGTTGTATCTTTCTCGAAAGGAGAGTGGTGCCATTTCAATTTTTTTTCTAATTTCTTGCCAAAGTTCTGGTTCTGGATCGTATTCTATTTTACAGTGAGGACAAATTGTTCTCACAAGTCTTTGAGAAACCAAAGCATTTAAAGAGATCTGCAAAAAAAATGTGTTTACTCCCATCATCACAAGTCTTGGAATTGCAGAAGGAACATCATTTGCATGAAAGGTTGTGAGAACCATATGTCCAGTTAGTGCTGCTTGAATTGCTGTATCTGCAGTTTCAAGATCACGGATTTCACCAACCAAAATTATGTCTGGATCTTGTCGCATAACAGCACGAAGTGCATTTGAAAAATTATATGGTTTTGAAGTCATCTCGCCACGAATTGCTTTTGCCATCTCTTGAGCTTCACTTGTTCCAGCATCATCAACTTGGCTTTGAGAAATTCCATCTAAATGATACTCTATTGGATTTTCAAGAGTAATAATTTTTACTTCTGGTTTGTTAAGTTTTGCCATAATTGAATAAAGTGTAGAGGTTTTTCCACTTCCAGTTGGCCCTGTAATCAAAACCATTCCTTTTGGTTTATCAATCTCTCGCTTTAAAATTTCAAGATCTTCTCCAAAAATTCCAATATCTTCAATTGATCTTGCAGATGCATTAAAATCTAAAAGTCTCATAACAATACTCTCTCCAAATTGGGTTGGAATCAAAGAAACACGAAGATCTATTTGTCGTCCTAAAGATTCAATTTGAAATCGTCCATCTTGTGCATTTCTTACTTTTGTTAATTCAATTTTTGAAGCAATTTTAATTTGCTGAGTCAAATTCATTCCAATTTCAATTGGAAGTCGAACAATTTCTGCAAGTATTCCATCAACACGATAACGAACACGAACATTATCACGCTCGGTGTCTATGTGAATATCTGAAGCTTTTGTTGAAACTGCTCCAGCTAAAATCGTTTTTAAAATTTCGACAGCAGGAACAGACATTATCTTTTTTCGAAGTTCAGAAAAATTTTCAAGAGATTTTGCAAAATTTTGAACTTGCTCATCCGAAAGTTTAAAATCTTCTTTTGCAGTTTTTTGGCTTGGAAGTTTTTCATATTGTTTAAATGCAACAGAAAAACTTGTTTTTGATGTAAAAAAAACTTTTGAATCTTTGTATAACTCTTCTTTTATCCAATTAACAGCTTCTTCAATTAAAGGATTGTTTAGAAAATTTGGATCTGGTGTTGCAAGATAGAAAAATCCAGACTCTAATGCAAAAGGAATAATTTTATATTTTTTTACCCATTCAATTCCAAACCTAACCATCAAATCAGGTGTAATAAATTTTTTTAACAAACTTACAAAAGGTAGATTTCTTGATTTTGCAAAACTCATTGCTTGTTGCTCTTCAATATTTCCAATAACATCATCATAATCCTTTTCGCTTCCTCTTTGGGTTGCAAAACTTGAATCTTTATCATAAAGAGCACTGCTTGTTCCTGTTCTTCTAATTTGTGGTGCTGGCATAATTTTTAATTTATCTTCTAATTGAATGAAATGCTTGATACACTTCTTTTAATTGTTTTTTTGTAATATGTGTATAAATTTGTGTTGTTTGAATATTTTTGTGTCCTAAAAGTTCTTGAACAGATCGAAGATCTGCTCCATTTTCTAGTAAATCAGTTGCAAAAGAGTGTCTTAATGTGTGTGGAGTAATTTTTTTTCCTATTCCAGATTTTATATTATATTTTCTAACTATATTTGTGATTTGCTGAACTGTAATTCTTTTTATTTCATCTTTAGAATTTTTTGAAATTTTTGATTGAACGAAAAGTGCAGGGTTTTTATCATTTCTTGCCAAAAGATAATCTGATAAAAATTTTTTTGCTTCATTAGAAAGAAAAACAACCCTTCTCTTTCTTCCTTTTCCAACAACTTCAAATTCAGAAGATTGTAAATTTATATCACTAATATTTAATTTTGATAGTTCTGAAATTCTTAATCCTGTTGAAAAAAATAATTCTAAAATAGCTTTATCCCTTTTTCCTCCTATCGTGTTTGTGTTTGGGGTAGAAAGGAGCTTTTCGACTTCTGAAAATTCTAAAAAATTTATCTTTGTTTCCTCTTCTTTTGTATAATCTATTTTATTGTATGGAAGCGAATTTACATTATTTTTTGCAAGGTATTTTAAAAAAGATCTAATCGCTTTTATATGAAAATTTTTCGTTTTGTTAGATAAAAGTTTTTTTGTTCTTGGATCAAAAATTTTCGAAAGAGAAACACGAAAATCTTGAACTAAATTTAGAGTGATCTCTTCTGGGTTAATATTTTCTCCTATAAATTTTTCAAATCTAGAAAGCCAAAATTTATAATTTCTAATTGTTAATGGAGATGAACCTTTTTCAACTTCCAAATAAACAATATATTTTTTTATCCAATCAGATAATTTCATTTATATATTTTTTCTTTATAACTAAGAGTTTTGAAGAGAAAAACAAGTTTTATATCATCGTTGCAATATATGTTAAACTTGTTGAATAATCACCAAACAATTGATCGTCCGCAACATCTAATTTGTAATTTACTTGATATGTATGAGTTGCTGAATCTACTATTGTTCCTGTCCATGTGTTAAAAACTTGAGAGGAAGATGGAATAACAGAATAATTTGATCCATTTGCCCACTTACTTTCTGCATATGTTCCGCTTAATGAAAATCCAAGTCCATAACCAGAGTATGGAACAGGAGAGGAGATGGTTCCAGAAAATGTATCAAGAATTTTATCTACACCGTTTGTGTGTGTAGGATCTTGATTTTTTTGCAAACTCATCTCGTATCCTGTGCTTGTGTTTGTAAAAATTGTGATACTATTTTGTTCAGAAACAGGCTCTGTGTCTGTTGGTATAACATTAAAATTTATAGATTCTTTATCAAGACTTAAAGATATAAATTCTCTTCCAGAACCATCTGAACAGACTGGAATACTAAAAAATCCTGCAGTATTAACAGCTACAACACAAAAATAATAAATTTTTCCAATTTCTAAAGTTGGACGAACAATCGTTCCAAAAGTATTTGTTGTTGGTCCGTTCCATGCGTTTTCCCAAGAGCTACTATTTTTTTCTGGTTTATTTGTCACATTATCAATATTTGTTGTGTAGGTATAATAATAATGTTTGATCGAAGATTCTTTATCAATAAATCCACTCCATCTTCCATATAAATTTTCTGGATTTGTTTCTGTTCTTGAATCAATATCAGATCCTGTTGTGGAATCTGGTCTGTCTATAACTAAAGCAGAAGATGTTGATGGTCTTAGGCTATCATATCCTTGGATACCAGTTTTGATTTGTGGTTCTCCAAGAGATGTAGAACCATATTCTCCATCTAAAGGATTTCCAAAAGATCCAATTAAAACAAGGTCATTCAAGTACATTTTTTCTCCACCAGAATTGATTGTAGTATCAGTTTCTGTTCCTGTTGATGTTCCATCTTCAAGAGGTTCGTCAGTTGTATATTCAGAATTTCCAATTGCATACACACTAACTTGTGTAAAAAAAATTATTTCACCGATAATTATTTTTAATAAATTTTTTGATCTCATTTATATTTTTTAATCTTTCTCTTCATAATATAAAAGTTTTTAATTTTGTCAAGAAAGATGAGTTTTTAAAGTTTCAAAAATATTAAATTTAAAAAAATATTTTGTTTTTAAAAAATTGTTTTATCATTCATTGATGATATTATAATAATTAAAAATTTATAGTAAATTTTGTTGTGAAAAATATTGATAATGGAAAACCAGAAAAAGTAGAAGAATCGATACAGATATTGTGCGAATTTTTACGAGTGCCAATTCCACATGATGATGGTCTTGGCAAAAATCATAAAAAGAGAAGAGAAGAAAGGAGAAAAGGGGGGAGAGAAGAAGAAGAGGTCACAAACAAATTGAGAATGAATTATTTATCATCTATTAACCTTGTTATATATTTTATCTTTAACAATTTAACCGAAGAAGAAAAAAGAGAACTGCAGACTGAATATAACAAAATTATTGAACAATTTGGAGATGGTAAAAGTTTTAGTTCTTCAGAGTGGCCGTTTTTATCTTATCAGGAAAAGGTTTTGCGAATTGGAGAATTAGAAAAATCAATTCAAGAGTTTTTAAATAAATATAAATGCATTGGTTTTAAAAAAGCTCAGCAACCAAATTAAATTTATAAATTTCTATAAATTTAAGATTTTTTATTAGTCAAATTTTTTCTTCTTTTTTTATTATGTTTTTATCATAAAAATTTTCGTAAATTTATCTAGGAAAAATTCTTGAGATTTTAAACTTTTTATTTAAGTTTTTTTTGTAATCGGGGATCGTCTAGTGGTAGGACAAAAGACTCTGAATCTTTTAACTGGGGTTCAAATCCCTATCCCCGAGCAAAATTTAATTTTTCTTTTTAATTTTTTTTCATATTTAATAATTTTCAAAATATATTTTTCTTTGAAATTTTTTAAGAAAGGTTAGAGAGAAAGAGAATTTGAAAATTTATGGTTTTAATTGATAATAAAAAAGAAACTTTATTTCAAAAATTAGAAAAAGATCTTGAAGAAGGAGGTGAATTTTCATTCGTTAGTGGATTTTATTCAGTTTTTGCATTTTTTAAACTTCTTCCAAAGTTGAAAGATCTAAAATCTTTAAAAATGATTTTAGGAAGAAATGTAAATACAGATGGAGATAAAAAGGTTGAATCTGTAATAATTTCCGGACAAGATATAGAAAGAATTCCTCAGGTTGAAAAAAATTTGTCTTTTGATGATCAAGTCGATGTTTTTGCAGATTTTGAGAATTTAGAAAATTCAGAACTTATTCGGTTTTTAAAAAGCGAGAAAGTTGAAATTAAAACTTTTGAAAGATTTTGTCATACAAAACTTTATCTATACGAGTCTTCTGCAGAAAAGGATAGGCATTCTTTTTTTTCGCTTGGAAGTTCAAATTTTACTGGTTCGGGTCTTGGAATTATAAAAAATTCAAATTTGGAATTAAATTTTGTTCAGCATGGAAGTCTTGAATCTAGCGATGGACATGATGCAAAAAAATGGTTTGAAAATCTTTGGGAAGACAAAAATTGCAAAGATAGTAAAGAAAACACCATTAAAGAGATTTTAAAATATTACAAAGAATTTTCTCCAAAAGAGATTTATAACCTCATTCTTTGGAAACTTTTCAAAAAACAAATTGTCAAAAACATCGAGCTAGAAAAACAAAATGGTGGAATAAAATCTTTAGAAAATAGTATCATTTGGAAAAAACTTTTTGATTTTCAAGCATTTGGTGCAAGAGAATTGATCATTAAGTTGGAAGAATATGGGGTTGGATTTTTGGCAGATGGAGTTGGTCTTGGAAAAACTTGGCAAGCACTCGCAGTTGTAAAATATTTTCAAAATAAAGGTTCAAGAATTTTAATTCTTTCTCCAGCAAAACTAAAATTTCATTGGGAAAAATATCTGTCAAACATTTCAGAAGAAAATCCATTTTTTGAAGATTATTTTAATTATCAAGTTAAATCTCATAACTTTTTAGATAAAGAAGAAAATATACCAAGAGTTGAAAATTATGATCTCATTGTGATTGATGAAAGTCATAATTTTAGAAATGTTGGAACAAAAAAATATCAAAATTTATTGGAAGCATTAAAAAGAAAAGTTAAAACAAAAATTCTTTTTCTGACAGCAACACCAATAAATAACGGAATAAAAGATATGTTTAATCAAGTTGCACTTGGTTTTGCAAGAAACGATCAAAAGGAAAATTTAGAAAAGTTGGGTTTTGAAAATTTAAACAATGTGCAAACACTTTTTCGAGAAGTTTCAAGAGAGATAAACAATTCAAATGAAGAAAACA
>DYJS01000017.1:6278-10459 GCA_020723005.1 Candidatus Methylomirabilis sp.
AATTCAAATGAAGAAAACAGAGATTTTCAATTACCAACAAAATTTTTGGAATTTATTGATGAAATTTCTGTTTCAAGAACTCGTGAAACAATTCAAAAGTTTTTTAAAAACAAAAATAATGAAGATTTTAAATTTCCAGAAAATGAGTCAATCCAAAAAGAATCAACGGATTTTGGAAACTTTGCAGATTTAATTAAAAAGCTTGATTTTGCAATGTATCTTCCAAGTCAGTTTAAAAAAGAGAATTATGATACAGACGAAAATGGACAACTAAAATTAAAAATAAAAACTGAAATTTCAAAAAATGATAGTTTTAACGATCAGGTTCGTAGAGAGCATTGGCTAGCAAAGTTGATGCAGATGATTTTAATAAAAAGACTGGAAAGTTCTATTTTTGCTTTTAAAGAAACAGTTTTAAAAATGAAAAATTATGCAGAAAAAATTGAAAATGATAGAATTAATTTTTTGAAACAAGAAAAATTAAATTTAATTGATTTGGGAGAAGAAGAAAGTGAAGATTTAGAAGAAGAAGATAAGGAGAAGTTAGAAGAAACTTTAACTGAATTTAAGGTTGGAAAAAAGCTAGAAATCAAATTTTCCGATTTGAAAGAAGATTATTTTAAGTTTGTTTCAAAAGATAAAAAAGTTTTTGATGAAATTCTAAATAAAGTTGAAGAAGTTTTAAAAATTGGTGATCGAAAATCTGAAGATCTTGAAGAAACAATAAAAGGTATTTTAAAAGAAAAACCTAAAGCAAAAATTTTGATTTTTTCTGCATATGCAGATACAATTACAAATCTTTTTGAAAGATTAAAAAATAAATTTTATGGAAAAGTTTGTGGAATTGTAACTGCAAGAAATGCCAATGAAATTGAAAGAACTTTGCAGAAGTTCAGTCCAAAATCAAAACTTTGGAATGAAATGAGCAATAAAGAAAAAGAAAATTTTAACAAAAATTATGAAACTTTTTTAAATTCAAAAAAAGAAAAAGGTTTTTCTGAAATTGATATTTTATTTGCAACAGATTGTGTTTCCGAAGGTCAAAATCTTCAAGATGCAAGTGTTGTAATAAATTATGATTTACACTGGAATCCTGTTCGTTTGATTCAAAGAAATGGAAGAATTGATAGAATTGGAAGTGAAAATGAGAAAATAAAAACTATAAATTATTGGCCTTGCGAAGAGTTTGAAGAAATTCTTGGTTTGCAAAAAATTTTAGATGAAAAACTTCGAGAGATGGCAACGATGACTGGAATGGATTTGAGCAGGATTTATCCAAACAATGATGTTGAAAGAACACAAAGAGAATTGATTGACTTAAGAGAGGCAAGATTGATGGAAAAATATAAAAAAAAGGAGATCAATATCTTAGATTTGGAAAAACAGGGATTTGGTTTTGACGATGCTTCGCTTGACACTTTTCGGCAGGAAATTTTTGATCATTATAAAGAGTTAAAAAATAAATCAATTTATTTAGATTCTTTTCCAAATGGTGTGTATTCTGGAACTTCTAAATCTTTTTTTAGTAAAAATTCTTTGTTTTCAAATTCTCAAATTACAAATTTTGATAAAACAGGAGTTGCTTTTTTGCTGGAAAATGTTGAAGAGACTACAGAAAAAGAAAGGGAAGTTCGGGAAAAAATAAATCAAAGATATCCATACTATCTTTATTTTGTGGATTTTGATGGAAATATAGTTTTTAATCATTTGGAAAATTTGCCAAAAACTTTGGAAGTTTTGAAAAGTTTTTCGGAATTTGAAAGATCTGTTCCAGAAGAATTAAAACCGATACAAAAATTGGAAAAATACAAAGAGATGATTAATAACATTGTGAAAAATGTTACAAACGATCCAAATTATGGGAAAGATGGAAATTATTACGAATATACAGAGCCAAATTTATCAAATTTTCAAATCGTTGCTTGGTTTATTTTATCAGAATAATTTTTTATCAAATGAAAAAAGAAGATTTAGATTTAGAAAATTTTATTTCGACAAAAAATTTAAGAGAATGTTCAATAGATTTTTTTAAAGAACTTTTTCAGGTTACAAATTTTAAAAAAACTAATCCTGATTTGCAAAATCCAGATGGCAAAGAAAGTTATTTTTTTGTTTTTAGAATTACAGACGAACAACTTGCAGAAAAACAAAAACAAGAAAAGCTATTTGAAAACGAATCAGAAGAAAATCTTGCAAAATTAGATAAAAAAGAAGCAGAGAAAGAAATAAAAGAAAAAAGAATTCTTGGATACAACATTTTATGTAAAGATTTGATTGATGACGAAAGGTTTAAAAGTAAAAAACCAAACAGAACTGAGTTAAAACAAATTGTAAAAAATATAAATTCAAATTTTCCATCTGGAAATCCAACTCTCGTTCTTTTTCGCTACAAAGATGAAAAATCAACATACATCACAATTTCGGCAAGTTTGACAAGAAAAAATAAGGGAAATGGCATAAATGGGGGGAGAGAGCTAACTGAAAAAACAATTTTTTTAAAAGATATTGACTGCCAAAATCCAAACAGAGCACATTTAGATATTTTAAGAGATCTGACTCGTCCAAAAGAAGTTTCAAGCTTTGAAGAGTTAAAAAAAGAGTGGCTAAATGTCTTGTCTGTGGAAGTTTTAAATAAGAGATTTTTTGCAGATGTGAAAATTTATTTTGATAGAATCAAAAAAGTTGTTGGTGTCAAAAATGGTGAAGATGCAAAACAAGCAAATATTGTAAAAAATCTTGGAAGATTTTTATTCGTTTGGTTTTTGGAGAAAAAAGGATTTTTTGAAAGTGAAGAAACTCCAAATGGACTTGTGGATCACTTAAAAAAAGTAAAAGAAAAAAATTTGAATTATTCCGATTATTTTAGAACTTTATTTTTTGAAACTTTTAACAAACCAAAAGATCCTTCGACTGGGCTCAGGACGACAGGAAAGGAAAAAAGAAATCTTGGAAATTTTGAAGATTTGCTAAAAGACTTGCCATATCTTAATGGAGGACTTTTTGAAGAAGGTAATTTTGATAATATTATTTTGGATGCTTTGCAGGAAGAGGGAGAAAAAAATGGAAAGTTTTTTTATGATGAAAATTTTGATTCTCACGAATGGATAACTGCTTTTGGGCTTAATAGAAATAATCAAAATTCAGCAAGTGCAAACAAAGAAGGAATAATAAATTTCTTTCAAAAATATCATTTTACGATTGATGAAAATTCTGGTGAGGACGAAGAAGTTGCAATTAACCCAGATATGCTTGGAACGATTTTAGAAAATTTGCTTGGTGAAATAAATCCAGATGGTGGAACACAAGAAAATGCAAAAAAGGCTCTTGGAGCTTTTTACACTCCTCGTGAAATTGTGGATTATATGGTGAAAGAAAGTTTGCGAGAATTTTTGAAATCGGATAAAAGTTTTAATGAAAGACACATTGAAAATCTTTTTGATGATGAGTATTGGAGTGCAAATGAAAATTTTAAAAAAGAGATTGCTCCAAAAATTATTGAAAAATTAAAAAATATAAAAATCCTTGACCCTGCATGTGGAAGTGGTGCTTTTCCAATTGGTGCTTTGCAAAAGATTTTTGAACTACGAAAACTTTTGGGTGATACGAAAAAAAATTATGAGATCAAAAAAGAGATTCTTGAAAACAATATTTTTGGTGTGGATATAAATCCAATGGCAATAGATATGACAAATTTACGATCTTTTTTGACTTTGATTGTAGATCAAGAAATTGATAAAAATCACGAAGATGGAAATTGGGGTGTTAAACCACTTCCAAATTTAGATTTTAAATTTGTTTGTGCGAATAGTTTGGTTGGATTGGAAGTGGAAAGTCTTTTTACAAATCAAAAAAAGTTGAATGAACTGAAATCTTTGATGAATAATTATTTTCATGCAAAATCATTGGAAGAGAAGCTTGAAATTAAAGAAAGTTATGAAAAAGTAAAAAACGAAATTTTTGGTATTAAAGAAAATTTAAAAAATCGTGGTGAAGATTTACAGGAAAATTCAAAAAAACTTATAAATGCAAGTTTAGACAAACTAAATTTACAAATTTTAAACTGGGATCCTTTTAAAAATGAATCTGCAAGTTTTTTTGATCCAGAATGGATGTTTGGAATAAATGGGGGGTTTGATATCGTGATAGGTAATCCACCCTATATCAGACAAGAAAAAATCAAA
>DYJS01000008.1:0-17110 GCA_020723005.1 Candidatus Methylomirabilis sp.
CTCTATTTCCAATAAGAAATTTCTACTTTTGTAGATTTTGATTGAATATTTTATCTTGAGGATTGTGTCATTTTCATATTAATATTATTTCAAGTTTCCGAGTTTTTTAATAAAATTTATCTCATACCAATGATTGTCCAAAATCGTGGTTTTTCTCCTTTTTGATAGCTCCAAAATCTATCACTTGAAAATGTATCAATTGGTGAAATCTCTATTTGTTTTTTTAAAACTCCAAGCTCTAAAAAATCTTTCTCAATAAATCCAGCAAGATCTATAAAAATTTTTCCTTTTTCCCGTTTTAAAAAATTTTGCCATTCAGGAAGATTTTCTTGAACAGTGCTTTCAAATCCATAAGAATTTTGTGAGATATGTGGTCCAAAAAAGATATGAAGATTTGAAAATTTTGTTCCAAATTCATTTGCTAATTTTGCTAAAAGTTTTGTGTGAATTCCTTGCATAATTCCTTTAAAACCAGCATGAATTCCAAAAATCACTTTTTCTTTTTCATCAAATCCAATAATTGGAATGCAATCTGCAGTTTTTATGACAATAAAGAGATTTTTTTTGTTTGTGATTCCACCATCGCAATTTTTGATGCTACTATCTGCAAAAAAAACTCCACTTCCCAAATCTCTTTCGTCTAAAGTTTTGATGTTTGTTCCATGAATTTGATTAAAAAGAACCAAACTTTTTAAATTTATTTCGTTTTTTTCACAAAATTTTTCACGATTTGAAACGAGAGTTTCCATGTCAAGATCTTCTGAGGAAAGGATTCCATCTAGTTTTGTTGAAACTCCATGAAAAACTCCAGAATCTTTAAATTTTGATAAGGTGTTTGAAGTTATCATTTGCTAGAAAATTTTCAAAAGGAAGCTAGAAAACTTTCAGATAATTTCAAAAGTTTTATGAATCGTCGGGCAGGGAAGTTTGCATTTTTTAGAAAAGTTTTTTTTGGTTTTTACAAAAAAATAAAACTTTTTTCTTTTAAAATTTTTCATTTTTTTGTTCATTTTAGATCCAAAAATTTTGAAAAACCAGAAATTTTAGCAAAAAATATTCCTTTAGAGTTTGATTTTAGAATCTTACTTTCAGAGAGAATTTTGGAAAATCAGTTAAAACAAGGATTAAAAGACGAAATTCTTCGTTTCGCTCAGAATGACAACGGAGAGACTCTTCGAAAAGATCAGAATGATGTTTTTGAGGAAAAAGATGATAATTTTGAAGATAAAAATGATAGCGAGAAAAATGTAAATTTTGATGAAAAATTATGTTTTGAATTTGGGCATGGAAATGGAGAGTGGCTTGTTAATTTTGCCAAAAAATTTGAAAAAAGTTTTATTCTTGGTTGCGAATTGCAAAATCCTTGGTTTCGAAAATCTGTAAAAAAAATTGAGTTAAATAAAATAAAAAATGCAAAAGTTTGTAAATTTGACGGAATTTCATTCCTAGAGTTTTTTATAAAAAAATCAAGCTTAGATGCAATTTTTATAAATTTTCCAGATCCATGGCACAAAAATAAACATAAAAAAAGAAGAGTTTTTACAGAAAGTTTTTGGAAAATTGTTTTTTTGGATTTGAAAAAAGGTGGAAAAATATATTTTTTGAGTGATAATTTTGAAATTTTTGAATTTGCCTTTTTGAATTTGCAAAATTTTTCAAAGAACTTGAAATTTGAGATAGAGAAAAAAGAGGTTCCAAAGTGGTATCCAGAGAGTAAATATTTTCGAAAATGGAGAGAAGCTGGGAAAAAAGATTTTTTCTATTTTGAAGCAAGAAAATTTTAGAATTTTGATTTGTTTTTGAAAAAATTTTTTTTAGTTAAATTAAGATTAAATTTTTTATGAAAGAAGATAATATGAAATAAAAATACTTTTATCAGTATTGATTGGGGTTTTTTTATATTTTGGTGGCAAAGAAAAATTTCCAGTTTTAAGAGCAGTTGTAAATGAATTAAAAAGAGGTTTTGGAATTTTAGAATTTTTTAAGAGAGTTTAGAGAGATAATAGAATCGAGAAGAAAGAATAATTAAAAATTTTTATAATTTTTTGCATGAAAACATTTTTTAAAATTTTATTAATTTTTTTTGTAGCTTTTTCTGCTGTAGTTGGTTTTTTTGTTTCAAAAATTTTCTCTGCAAAAAAAGATTTAGATAAAAAAATTGATGTTGAAAAAGTTAGTTTTGAAGTTTTTGAAAATCAAACTTTGAAATCAGTTATCTCTGATTTTTATGAAATTGGAATTTTGAAAGATAAGACTTGGACATATTATTATTTGAGAATTGTTGGTGGTTTTGATAATTTACAAGCAGGAAGATATGAAATTTCAAAAAATGATTCAGCTTTATCTCTTCTTAAAAAATTTTCTGCTGGAAAGGTTTTTTCCAATGTTCAAAAAATTACAATTTCAGAGGGAAGTAGAATTTCTCAAATTGACCAAATTTTTTTTCAGAAAGCGATTTTTGAAAAGGGTGAATTTGAAAAAGAGGTTTCAGATGTTGAAAAATACAAAACTAAATTTCCATTTTTGAATGAAATTTTACCAACAGATTCAAAATCTTTGGAAGGTTTTTTGTTTCCAGATACATATATTTTTGAGGGAGAAATTACTCCAGAAATTGTTGCAACAAAAATGATTGAAACTTTTAAAGTAAAAATTTTTGATGCAGGATTATTGGATTCTTCAGATTTTTCAAAATATGAAATGTTAATTTTAGCTTCTATTGTTCAAAAGGAGAGTGGCAGAGAAGAAGATTCTGCTGGGATTGTTGGAGTTTTCGTGAATAGAATTCGAAACGATATCAAACTTCAATCTGATGTAACTCTTTTGTATGAAGTTCCAATTGAAGAATTTTCTATAAAAAATCCAAGTTTATATAACACATATTATCATTTTGGACTTCCTCCAACACCAATTTCTAACCCAGGTATAGTTTCTGTTAGTGCAACAAAGAATCCAGAAAATCATGATTATTTTTATTTTTTTGCAGATAGAGATGGAATTACAAGATTTTCAAAAACTTATTTAGAACATCAAAACCAAATTGCAATTTATGGTTTAGCTGGAGAATAAAAAAAGAGGCATTTTGCCTCTTTTTTTATTTTTTAAAAATCTATTTTTTAGACTTCTGCAACTGTATATGTGACGGTTGTTGAATATGAACCAGCTAAATCTGTTGGATTAACAGTTAATTGGTAATCTGCTCTGTAATATTTTGCAGATCCTGTTCCACTAACACTAGCTGTTGCTTTTACAACTTGATCTGTTGTTGTTAAAGCTGAATATGTATTAAAAGGTGTATCAAAATCATCACCTTTTAATTTTAAATCAGAAAGTGGTTTTGTGTGTCCTGTTGGACCTGTAAAATTATTTGCTTTTACAGAAAGCGAATGGTTTGTTCCACTATTTGTTCTGACACGAATTGCAACACCAGATGTTTCATTGTATAAAACATCATATGGTGATGATGCCCAAGAAAGATTAGAACCAAAATTTACGGTTTTAACTCCCGTGTCATCATCTGCAACATTTGCGGCTGTTGGTGCAGATGCAATATATTGACTTCCGTCAACGACTTCTATCTCAACTGTGTTCCCAACATCAAAAACGACATTATGAACATCATTTGAAGCAGCTTTAACTTGTGGTTTAACTACTCCATAAGTTGTCATAGATATGAGCATAGCTCCTAATAAATATTTCCCCTTCATTTTAGACCTCCTTTTTTGTTTTTATTTATTAAAAATTGGGGTAACAATAATAAAAATATTATTGATAATAAAAAATTGAAATTAGAACCTGTAGAAACCAAGACTCCTTTTACAGAGATATCATATTTAAAAGTTCTCATACTTCCTTCACTTGTAATATACTCTATTGTTGCTGTAAAATTTCCGGGATTTGTAAATTGCAAATTTTCAAAAATCCACGAATCGTTTTCTTGAACATATTTTGCAGAATATTCTCTTCCATCAATATTAAGAGAAACTGATTGATAACCATTGTTTGGAATTCTATAACTAAAAATTTGATTTACTTTAACTTCATTTATTTCACCTTCATGAATTTCTTTTTCAGAATTTTCGTTCTCAACATAAAACACAGAGAATTTATTTGGATCTGGAAGTGTGTTTATTTTGTGTGTTGTTGAAAATGTAGAGCCATTTTTTCCAACATAAATAATTTCTACATCATAACTTCCTTCTTCTAAAACTATACCTGAAGTTTCAAATTTTCCATTCTCTGGATTTAAAGATAAAGGATATGTTGTTCCATTTATTATAACTGTAGCACTTTCTATATCGTTGTTTCCATTTTCTATTGTATAAAAAAATGTTTCTCCATCAATAACATTGTAAGAGCCGTTTTCAACAATTTTTTCAGAAGTTCCATTGTCATAATTTATATTAGAAAATATCTCCAATATTGAGAAATTAGTTTCCATATTGTCAAATGCTTTAACATTTTGTAATTTTACTGAAAAAAGAATTATAAATGTTATTAAAAATATTTTTAATTTTTCTTTTAAATTTTTCATATTGATAACCTCGCTTCGTATGATATACTATTTAAGTAATCAGTTCCAACGGGATCAAAAAGATCTAGTGTTAGTTGGTAATCAATTTTTAAAGGATTTAAATCATTTTTATCACCTGTTTGGTCCCAACCACCAGAAAAGTTAGTAGTTAAATTTTTGTAAGAAGTTGATGATTCGTTTTCGAATTTATATTTGACTTTTGATAAAGATATTGAATTTGTTCCATTTGAAAAATCTGAATTATTTGCTTTTACATAAAATTTATATGACAAGTTATCTGGTGTTACATCAATATTTATCTTTGCACCACGATATAATTTGGTTGTTGAATCAATTGGTGTGTCTAGTGCATCAACACTTCCAAAATCATAAGGACAATCGTTTGGATTTGATTTTGTGCAAGATGTTGTTTCGTTTGCTCCAACAATTGTTAATTCTATTGATGCTATAGTCACTCCATTTGAACAAACTGGATCACTGAAAAATCCTGCTGTATTTTCTGCTACAACACAAAAATAATAAGTTGTTCCCGGAGTAAATGTTGATCCAAATTCTGAAGATGTAATTGAACCAATCGTCGTTGAAGAATTTGCTGTAGATTTTCTCCATAAACCTCTATTTGTTGGCAAGTCATTTCCTGATGAGTTTGTGCTAATATCATATCTATATTTTCTAATTCCAGATTCTAGATCTGAAAAAACATTTGTCCACTCAGCATAAAGAGTCGATGGTGTTTCAAAGTAGGTTATATCTGTTCCAGAAGTTGCACTATTTCTATCTAGAACAGAGTTAGTAGATAAAATTTTTGGTTTTAATTGATCGTATGTTAAAAACCCAGATTTAATTTGTGGTTCTCCAGTAGATGTTGAACCAGAGAATTCATCAACAGGACCTCCTAAAGAACTTACAAGTTTGTATGTGCCGTATGATATTTGGCCACCACCAGAATTTATTCCTGTATCAGCTTCGGTTGGAGAAGATGTTCCATCGTACAGAGGTTCATTTGTTGAATAGTTTGAGTTAGAAGATGAAAAAGTTTTAATATTTCCAAGACTGAAAAATAATATCAACCCAAAAATAAGAAACCTAAATTTTTCTTTTTTCCAAACTTTCATTTTGTTTTTGTTTTTTATTTGATTTGATTATATTTTTCACAAAAGGAAAGTCAAGGTTCTTTAGAAGATATTTGATGCAATTTTGTATAGAAAGTTGAAAGAGTTTTCTACAATAAAATCTTCCACTAACAATTTTTTTGCAATGTTCATTTTGCATCTACTTAAAATTAAAATTAATTTTAAAGTTTTTTTATCAATTTGAATTTTGTTAAAATTTTGATTTTCTCCAACAAAAATATTTTTTATATCATCAAAGTATATGTTTTTATAATTATTTTTTATTATTCTTTCAATATATTTAAAATTGTAAAATCCAGAGTTTTTAATTAAATTAGTTATTATCCATAATATTAAAATTCTTTTTGATTTATTTGAAGAAGGTGAAAATAAAGTGTTTTTTAATTCATCATATGATATTTCGTTTTCACTTTCTAGGTTTTGAGTTGAGATTTTTAAAATTCTTAAAAATTGAAAAATTAAATTCAGCATCTTTTCATCTTCTAAGAAAATTTGAAGATAACTTTCAATCTTTCTAGATTCTATCAAATAATCAAATCCAGATTTTCTTTCGATAATAACACCTGTGAATTTTGATAATATATCAACATTTCCGGCTTGTTTGCTTGTGATTTTTTGGCTTCCACGAACAATCAGTTTTTTTTGGCCAACACCTTCTGCTAAAACAGTGATTAAGATTTCACCACTGGGAATTCTTTTAGAATCTATTGTTATGCATTCTAAAATTTTTTTATATGTCAAAAGATAAAAAATCAATCTTTTTCTATCTTTTATTTTTTTAAAAAAAAGTTTTTTGTTTTCTTTTTTAATTATTTTTTCTAGTTTGTATTTATGAAAATATAAAAATATGTTAATTTTTAGTCATTTATCAAAATATTATGGAACACACCCTGCTTTAAAAAATATCAATTTATCAATTGGTCCTGGGGAATTTGTTTCGCTCATTGGACATACAGGAGCAGGGAAAACAACATTTATGAAACTTATTACAAGGGAGATTTTACCATCAAAAGGATCAATTTCTATTGATGGAATAGATTCTTCTGTTTTTCATGAAAAAGAAGTTTTGTCTTTACGAAGAAAAGTTGGAACTATTTTTCAAGATTTTAAACTTTTAGAGAAAAAATCAGTTTTTGAAAATATTGCTTTTGCATTGGAGGTTTCTGGAGAAAAATCTCAAATGATTAAGAAAAAAACTTTTGAGATTTTGGAGAGTGTTAAATTGCCACACAAAGCTTCTTCTTCTGTAAATGAGTTGTCTGGTGGTGAAAAACAGAGGGTTTGTATTGCAAGAGCATTGATTCATAAACCAAAACTTCTTTTGGCAGATGAACCAACTGGGAATCTTGATCCGATTACAAGCTGGGAAATTGTAAAATTATTGCTGGAAATCAATTCTCTTGGAACAACGGTTATTATGGCAACACACAACGAACAGATTGTAAATCATATCAAAAAAAGAGTCATCACATTGCAAGAAGGAACAATTTTTTCTGATCAAGAAAAAAATGGAAGATATATTCTTTGATAGTAAAATTTATATTTTTTAAAACAAAAAAACAAACTTTTCCAAATAAAATATACTTATTATTTTTTTGTTTTGTGTTAAAAATTGACAAGACCAACACTTTTCTCGCCAATAATACAATCACTTCCAAAATAATATATTTTAATTTCTTTATCATCAGCATGGTTAGAAGAACCGTCATCTCTGTTAAAATGAAATATAATAATTCGCAACCTCGTTCCTTCATCATCTATTACCATTATTTGAACTCTATGACGACCATAGCTGTCTACAAATTTAGGCTTTGTTAACAGAGTAAATAACATAGCAAAATTTTCTTCAGTTTCAGTTATAAACCTTCTATTATATCGATGAAAAGAATAATTATAAAAAATTTTATGAATTATTAATCTAAATTCTTCTGATATGTTTTCAAGGTATGATTCTGATTTTTCTAATAATTCATTATAAAGATTTTGGTTGAATTTTTCAAATTCTTCTTCTCTTTTGGCAATATTATCGTCCGGTTGTTGGGCTTCTTGGGATATTGGGTTTCGTTTTGTTTCGTCTGTGTTGCTTGGGGCACCGCAGTCGGGACAAAATTTAAAAGGTTCTTTTTGTGATACTCCACAGCGTTCACATTTATAAATAATTTCCATTCTGTAAATTTAATTTAAAAAATCTTTTCTTAAAATTTTTACTTTTTAAGACTTTATTCTAGAGAGAGAGAGAGAAGTCAAGAATTTGAAAGAAAAAATTTTTATAGGAGTTGCATGGCCATATGTAAATGGAGATATTCATGTTGGACATTTGGCAGGTTATCTTGTTCCTTGTGATATTTTTGCAAGATTTTCTCGAGCTTCTGGAAAAAAAGTTTTGATGGTTTCTGGAACAGATTGTCATGGAACTCCAATTACGGTTGAAGCTGATAAACGAAAAATTTCACCACAAGAATTGGTTTCTGAATACGATCCAAAAGTTCGAGAACTAATAAATCTTTATGGAACAAGTTATGATCTTTTTACAGCTACAACAACAGAAAATCATAAAAAAATTACACAAGAATTTTTTTTAAATTTGTTAAAAAATGGATACATCATTAAGAAAAAATCTGAACAATATTTTTCTGAAGAAGAACAAAAATTTTTACCAGATCGTTATGTAGAGGGAATTTGTCCATATTGCAAATCTCCAGACCAAAGGGCAGATCAGTGTGAAAATTGTGGAAGAACTCTAAATTTTGGCGAACTCATTGAACCACATAGCAAATTAACAAAATCAAAAGTTAGTTTTCGTCAAACTGAACATTACTACATTGATTTTCCAAAACTTTCTGAAAAAATTAAAAATTTTACTTCTTCACAAAAACATTGGAGGGAGTGGATTCATAAAGAAACTTTAGGTTGGCTTAAAGAAGGAATTGATCCTCGTCCAATCACACGAGATATTGATTGGGGAATAGAAATTCCAGATTCAGAAATTCCAGATGAAATGAAACTTCAAAATTCAAAATCAAAAAGATTTTATGTTTGGTTTGAAGCTGTGATCGGATATTTTTCTGCAAGTGTTGAATGGAGCGAAAAAATTCAAAATTCAAAAAATAAAATTCAAAGAGAGATCGCATCAGAAAAAAATTTTTTATCTAATATTAGTATCAGTTGGAAAGATTTTTGGCAAGATGAATCTTGCAAACACTACTATTTTATGGGAAAAGATAATTTAGCATTTCATACAATTTTTTGGCCGGGGCAACTTTTAGGGCAAGAGAAAAATTTGAATTTGCCATATTTCCCTTGTGTTAGTCAAAACTTAAATCTTGAAGGAGAAAAATTTTCAAAATCTCGCGGAGTTTATCTTGATGCAAAAAAGGTTGGAGAATTTTTTGGAGTTGATCTGATTCGTTTTTATATCTCTTCAATTTTTCCAGAAAACAGAGATGCAAATTGGAAATGGCTCGATTTTCAAAGCACAATTAACAACGAACTAGTTGGAAATATTGGAAATTTTATTCATAGAACTGTAACTTTTTTAAAAAATAAATTAGATGGAGAGATTTCAAAAGAGAATCAAATTTTAGATTCAGAAGTTTTGAAAAGATCAAAAGAGGTTTTTGAAAAAGTTTCTAAATCGCTTGAATTTTGCAAATTTCCAGAATCAATTTCAGAAATTTTAACTTTTTCAAAATTTGGAAATCAATTTTTTGATAGCAATGCACCTTGGAAATTAGTTAAAGAGAATAGAAATTTATGTGAAAAAACTTTATTTAATTCTTTGCAAATTGTTGTAAATCTTGCAAAACTTCTTTATCCATTCGTTCCAAATTCAGCAAATAAAATTTTGGAAAATTTAAATCTACCAAAAATTGAAACCTTTTCTGAAGAAAAAATTTTTGAATTTCAAATTTTAGATTTTTCAGAAATACAAATTTCAGAAAATATAGTTCCAATTTTTTCAAAAGTTGAAGATGAAAAGTTGGTTGAATTTCAAAATTCTTAAAAAATCTCTTTAATTTAGAATTAATAATTTTGGAGATAAATTTTATTTTTTTCTAAAATTCATCTGATGAAAAATTTTTGATTTTAATCCATTGATGAAAAATTTTGTTCCAAATTTTTCTGCATGTTCTCTAATTTTTTTGTGATTCCAATTCATTTTTTCAAATCTTCGGACAGCATCAGCAATTGAGATTACACTTTGATCGTCAAAAAAAATTCCAGTTTCATTTTCTATAACATTTTCCAAAGCACCTCCTTTTCGGAAAGCGATGACTGGGGTTCCAGAGATTTGAGCTTCTAGTGGAACGATTCCAAAATCTTCAACTTGTGGAAATAAAAAACCTTTTGCATCTCGAAAAAGTTCTTTTCGAACAGAGTTTGAAACTGAACCTAAAAATTCTGTGTTTGGATTTGTGTTTATTTTTTTCAAAGAATCTGTTTCTGGTCCATAAATCTTTAGTGGAAGTTCTAGTTTGTTGAATGCCTCAACTACAAGAGAAAATTTTTTGTATGCAACATTTCTTCCACCAATTAGATAAAAATCTTTTTTTTGGTCTGAAAATTCAAATTGTTCAACTTCAACAGGAGGGTAGAGAACGTCAATATTTTCGTGTCTATAGTATTTTTGAACTCTTTTTTTTGTAAATTCAGAATTTGCAATAAAAAAATCTACTCTTTTTGCAGAGAGAAAATCAGTTTGTCGAATTTTTGTAAGAAAAGGTGGAGCAAGTGGAACAAAAAGTTTTTTTATTCCAGTTAGATCATTGAGATATCTTTTCCAATCGTTCCATAAAAACCTTGGTGGAGTGTGAATATAGCATATGTGAGTTGCATTTTCTGGTAAAATAACATTTTTTGCAAAACGACTTGTGACAGAGAGAACGAGGTCATAACCACGAAGATCCATAGTTTCATAAAAAAATGGGTAAAAAGTCATTAAAAATTTATCTAAAAAACGAATAAATTTATTTTTTAGCGGTGTTTCAAAAATTTTTCCTTTAAACCAATTTTTTTGATTTTTGCTCCATTTTCCTTCTTCAAAAAGTCTTTCTCTAATATTTTCTGTGATAAAAGCTGTGAAAAGATCTCCTTTTGGAAAAATTTTTAAAATCTCTTGTAAAACATTTTCTGCACCACCCCATTGATTTAGTTCATCAGTAACAATTGCAATTTTTAGATTTTGTAAAAAAGTATCTTCAGTATTTTCTCTATTCAAAATTTTTTTTATCAGTTACTTTTTAAAATTTTGATGAAAAAAGTCTAATTTTGATTTTTTATTTAAAATTTAAAAAATTGATTTTTAAAAATTTTAAATTTCATCAAGTTTTTCTAAAAAACAAATTAATTCAATTTCTTTTTTCAGGAGAAACAAAAGTTTTTCTCTCTTTCAGAAAATTTTCTAAAGTTGAAAATAAAATAACTTGAACTGATTGAAAAAGTTTTTCAAGAATTTCTTTTGTTTCTTTTAATCTTTTTATTGCTTTTTTCCCATAATCATCTTCAGAAGATTCGTTTTTGCTAAAATCGTCCATAAGCTTCTTCAATTCTTTAAAATTTTTATCTAAAAATCTTTTTTTAATTTTTCTAAAACAATTTCTCAAAACTCTTTTTCTTTTTTAAAATATCTTAAATTGTCAGAATTTGCAACAAAAATTCTACAAATTTTATTATTTTTATTTGGCTGAGCTTCGTCTCCCAAACTTTCTGCAAAAAATCCAAGTTTTTTAAGGTTTTTTAAAATATGGAAAGTTGCATCTTGATAATTATCTGTTGCAATCAAGATTATTGCATCTGGATTTGATAAAATTTCTTGAAAAACTTTTTTCCAAAAAATTTCTATCTCAGAAGAAAAGTAATTTTGAAAAAATCTATTAATAGCAGATTTCAAATGTTTTTGATTTGTTTTTTTCAAGATTATGTTTTTTGCTAAAAAATGTAAAAGCTCTCCTTGAAAACTTTTTCTTTCTCCTCGCCCAGATTCCTTCCAAGTTTGAGAAACGAAATTCCAGTATTCTTCTTCTGAAATATATTTTGAAAGTCCAGAAAGTTTTAAATTTTTTCTAAGATTTTTTCCAAATTCAGAAAATTTTTTTGAAATTGTTTCAGAATAGTTAAATGCAAATATCTTCATTTTTTTACTAAATTATTCCCCAAAAAATTCCAAAAAGAATCAGAAGAGACCCAATTAACTCATTTTTTGTCGTTTTTTCTTTTAAAATAATTGAACCAAAAAAAACTCCAACAATTACTTGGGCAGAAAGAATTGAAACGATCTCTGTTGAACATTTCAAATTTTTTGAAAGTAAAAAATTTGCTAAAAAGTATCCAATTCCATTCAAAAGTCCAGCTAGAATAACTGTTTCGTTAAAATTTTTTGTATATAATTCACGAACTTTTCCAGTGCCAATTTCAACAAAAAAGAAAAAATAAGAATCAAAAAAATCGGAATTATTACTTCAAAAGTTGTGATAACAGAAGTGTCTCCTCTAGATTTCATTGCTAAAATTTTTAAAAAAATTCCAACTGCCCAAAATATACTTGTTAGAAACTCAAAAAGAAAATTGAATGAAAGTTTTTTTGCTTTTTTCCCCTTTTCCCAAATACTTTCTTGTAGCAATTCTCCTAAAGAATCTTTTGTATATGAAATAAAAATCATTCCAAAAGAAATCAAAATTGTTGACGGAAGAAAGGAGCTTGGAGTAGAGATTTTATTTACTAAAAAATTTAGAATTGCAAAAATTACAATATAAAAACTACTTGGCAGAATGTATAACATTTTCACTAAAATATCTGAGACCTTTTATTTGAATTATTAAGCTAATTTCATCAAAAATTCCAGCAAGAATTGTAAAAAAAGAGTAGTTTTGGAAAGTTGATCAAAATTATTGTTCAAAAAACTTGGAAGAAATGCACCAAAAACAAATACACTAGCAATGATTTGTGTGGAGAAAAAAGTTAAAAAAGCTAAACTTAACTTTGAAATTCCAGTTTTTAGAAAACTCACCAAACCCCAGATTGTGATGCACAAAAAAATTATCGTATTCATTTAATTTTTTGATTTTCTATCAGTATTTATTTTAAAATTTTTAAGAGTAAATTTTTATTTTATGACAGAAGAAAACCAAGAGAGATTAAATAAAATAGTTGAAATTTTTGTTTTGGCAGGTTTTTGTTCACAAAGACTATTAAATTTAGTTTCTAAAACTTTTAATAATTCCAAAATAAATGTTGCTGATAGTGGAATGAAGCATTTTGTAAATGGAAAGAGTTTTTTTGACTCTACAAAAAGTTTTGAAAATTTACTATCTTTTAAAGAAATGTTTGATTCACAAAAACAAGCAATAAAATTTTTTGAAGCTACAAGAGATAAAAATATAGGCATAATAATAAACTTAATTTTATTTGTTTTATTTAGTCAACTTGCAAAATTTTTTGCAAAAAAAATACGAACTTAACATAACAAATCTCTTAAAATAAAAAAGCATTTTCCGAAGAAACAGGAATCAACCCAGAACTTTTATATTTTATTAAACCAGATTTAGTTTTTGGAGATCTTGATCTATTTGGTGGAGAGGGGGGGGAGAGAAACATCTTATCCAGATGTTGTGTTGAGATGGTTAAGATCTTTGATTAAGATGGTGTTTAAATGACGGGTTAAAAGCAATGAAATATGCATTACAAAATAATTCTCATTTAAAATTCCCAGTTATTCTTGGTGCTGTTAGTGGTTTTTCAAAATTTGGTGATGAAGAGAGAATTGATTATTGGTTTTCTCTTTTAGATTTTCAATTTTCCGAA
This sequence comes from Candidatus Methylomirabilis sp., assembly GCA_020723005.1. GTDB lineage: Bacteria > Patescibacteriota > DYJS01 > DYJS01 > DYJS01 > DYJS01. Next base: position 13,468 of record DYJS01000008.1, read on the forward strand.
CTTGTTTCTTTTAACTCAAAATCTAGTTTGAAAGAAGAAGTTTTAAGTGGTGATAAAGAAAGAAAAATTATTCCAGTTGTTTTGGTTTCAGAGCGAAGTGCTGTTATTTATATTCCTGCTGAAAAAATTTAACTCTTTCTGTTAAAGATGGGTGGGCATATTGGAATTGTTCCGGTATCTTCTGATGAAAATCCAGATATTGAAATAAAAGAACTGGAATGGGATATTGTATTTGAGGAAAACAAAACAGAAGATCAATATAGTTTTGAAGGTGTGGGTTTTTTTAGTGTTTTAAATCGCAAAAAACAGGTTCAGAAAAAGATTGCTTTTTAGTTAAAACAAAATCTCCAATAAAAATTTTGATTTCTGCAAATTCAAGTTTTACAGAAGAAGATTTGGAAAAAATGACACAATAAAAAATTTGTGTTTTTAAAAAAGTAAGTTAGTTTTTGTTTTGTATATCAAAAAAATGGAAAATGGGAAAAAAGATTCAATAGTTTTACTTATTGAAATTTTGAAATCATCTGGCTGGAACGACGAGCAGATAGGCGAATTGATCAGTTTAATTACGATGTCAATCACAACATCAATCACAGATGGATTGATAAAATCTTTTTCTGAAGAAGAATTAAAAAATTTTACAGAAAAATCGGCTGGAATGAAAGAGAAAGAGCTTGGAGAATTTGTAAATTCAGAGTTCGAAAGAAAATTTGGACTTTCAATTGGAGATCAAACAAAGAAAGATATGCAAAGCTTTGTTACTGAATTAATAAAGCAAATTCAAGCATCAAAAGATAAAAAATTTGATTCAATAAAAAAATTGATAAATGAAAATCTTAAAAATTAATAATTTTTGATTTTTCAAAATTTTGACTTTATGAAAAAATATATTTTGGAGTTTTCTCAAAAAAAGAGAGTTAGTAATAAAATTTTTGAATTTTCTTTTTTAGCGAACGAAGAGATAAAAGATTTTCTACCGGGTCAATTTCTTTCAATCAACCTTGCAGAGGGAATTTCAAGGCCATATTCAATTTTCAGTTTAGAAAAAAATTCTATTAAAATTTTAGTTGAAATTTTGCCAAATGGCACTGCTTCAAAAATTTTTGAAAATATGAAAATCGGAGAAAAATTTTCTGCAATTTTGCCAATTGGATCTTTTGTTTTGCAAGAAAATGATCATAAAAAAGTTTTTTTTGCGACAGGAACAGGAATTTCTCCATTTATTTCAATGATAAAAAAAGTTCGTGAAAAAAGTATAGAAAAAGGGATCTCAATTTTTTTTGGAGTTCAAAAACTTGAAGAAGATATTTCAAAAAAATTAATTTCAGATTTTCAAAATATTGATCTTACAATTTCTCTTTCCCAAGAGGAAAAAAATTTTGAAGAAAAAAATTTTAGAATTAAATCTGGAAGAATTACGAAAAATTTTGATCCAAAAAATTTTGACTTAGAAGATACAGATTTTTATGTTTGTGGAAATCCTGAGATGGTTTCGGATGTTGTTCAGATTTTGCAAAATGCAAACGCAAAAAATATATTTTTTGAAAAATATTAGAAAAGTTTTTTAAAAAAATAATTTTTAGAGAATTTCAAACTTGTAAAAATTTAAAAATTTATTCAATACAAAAAGTGTCGGGTCAGATGCCTAGGTCACTAAAATGTTAAGCACTGATTTTTAAAAACCGACACTTTGTTTGTGTCCTCGGCAGAACACACCTGTAAATTATGTTCTTTGCCTTGGGCTACCTTCAAACCGATCTTTTTAGGTTTTTCTCAACCATTCTTCTGGTAGTTTTTTGCTACCCACATTTAAATTTTTTAATTTTAAATGTCGGTGATAGATCGGATCACCTTTCCTCGAACAGTAGAGAGAGAAAAAATTGATTTTTTCTCAATTTCTTTTCTCTCTTCTCTTCATTTTTAATGTTCAGGTTATACTATAAATTTTTTTATCAATGTCAAGAATTTTTTTAAATTTTAAAAAATTGTTTATGTATAATTAAAAAAGTTATTTTTCAAAAAAATGTAAAAATTTGAAAATTTTTAATTTATAATAATTTTTTAAAATTATTAATTGCAAGATTTTGAAATTCAAAATTTTCTGATAGACAATAGAAAAGTTTTGCAAAACAAAGTTTTAGATTTCAAAAGTTTCAAATCTTTTTGGCAAGAAGATTTCTCCATTAAAATTTTTTTGAATTTCAGTTTTCAAGCTTTCTCTTTGCAAAGTCTCTCCATGGGTGATAAAGATTTTTTCTTTTTCATTAATTTGCTCAATCCAGTCAATAATTTCTCTTTTTCCAGCATGAGCAGAAAAGCCATTGATTGTAAAAATTTGTGATTTTATTCCCACATCTTCTCCAAAAATTGAAACTATCGGTTTTTTTTCTAAAATTTCTCGTCCTAAAGTTCCTTCTGCTTGAAAACCAACAAAACAAATTGCACTTTTTGGATTTGGTAAATTTTCTTTTAAATGATTCAAAATTCTTCCACCGGTGCACATTCCACTTCCAGCAATAATAATTTGTCCTTTTCTGGAGTTAGTTTTTAAAGAATCTTGATAGGATGAAATAACTTTTAGCTCTGGAAACCAAAAAAGAGATTTATCTGTAAGGGCAAAATTTTGTGTGTTTTGCGAGAGATTTGAAATATGAGTTTTATAAACCATTGTTGTCTCTTTTGCCATTGGGCTGTCCAAAATAACTGGAACATTTAAAATTTTTTCTTTGGACCATTTGTCAAAAATCATTAAAAGTTCTTGTGTTCTGTCTATTGCAAAACTTGGAATTAAAAGATTTCCACCATCAAAAATAACTTTTTTACAAACTTTTAAAAGTTCAGCATAACTCTCTTTAATATTTTTGTGATCACGATCTCCATATGTTGATTCAACAACAAGAAAATTTGATTTTGGAATTCGATCTGGGGTAGGGACGATTGTTTCAAATGCTCTTCCAATATCTCCAGAAAATGTCAAAAATTTTCCTTCAACAAAAATTCTGATTGAACTTGCACCAAGAATATGTCCAGCTTTAAAAAACTCTACCTCAACTCCACCTTTTCCAATTTTTAATTTTTTTCGAAATGAAATTTTTCGAAATTGCTTGATAACTCTTTTTACATCTTTTTCAACATAGATTGGTTCTTGTAAAAAATCTTCCTTTTTGCTCCACAGAGAATTTTTTAGATTTTCATTTTGAATTTTTGCAGAATCAAAAAGAACAATTTCAGAGAGTGCGATTGTGGAGTGAGTTGCAAAAATTTCACCTTTGAAACCATTTTTTGCTAAAAGTGGCAATCTTCCAGAGTGATCAAGATGTGCATGTGTTAGAAGAACAAAATCAATCTCTTTTGGATCAAATCCAAGTTCTAAATTTTTTTCATAATTTTTTTTTGAATCTCCACCTTGAAAAATTCCAAAATCCACCAAAAATTTGTTTTTTTTACTTTCAACCAAATATCCACTTCCCGTTACTTCTTCACTTGCTCCAAGAAAAGTAATTTTCATAAAAAAAGAATCTTCTTGGTTAGATTAAGAATTTTATGAAATAAGTAAAATTTTTAAATAATTAAAATTTTTAATTCTACTTTTATTATGTTGGTTGATTTGCTGAAATTTCAGGTTTTTTTGGAACTCTTATAA
>DYJS01000008.1:17210-43721 GCA_020723005.1 Candidatus Methylomirabilis sp.
AAAACTAGAATCTTTTTTCATTTTATAAAAATTTAATTATAAAAATTTTTCTAAATTTGAAATTTCAAACTTAGTTACCTCATTTTAGCAGAGAGAGAGAGATGTCAAGAGTTTTGTGATTTTTTTAAAAAAATTTTTTACTAAAGATATTTTTTGAATAGAGTAAAAGAGAAATAAAAATTATGGACAAAAAAAAGATAGTTTTTAGTTTTTCCTTGAAGTTTTATAATTTATTTTGGTTTTTTAGAAATCAGAGTTTTAGATTTGTTTTTATTTTGGTTTTTCATTTTGTTGTTACAAAATATGGTCTTATCGTCTAGCGGTTCAGGACACCACCCTCTCACGGTGGGAACACGGGTTCGATTCCCGTTAGGACTACAAAATATTTTCATCTTTTAAAATTTTTAATTTTCTTTCTTTTGGTTTTATAATTTTTATGTCATATTTAGAAGAGTTTTGTTAAGATCTCTGTTAAGCCAAATTAAAAAAGTTTTTTAATTTATTTATTTTTTTAAGATTTTGTTTTATTGATACAAAATTTAAGATTTAGATTTTTAATTAAATTTGATTTATGTTTAAGTTTTTAATTTTTTTCTGTAGTTCAAAATTTTCTAATTCTTCTATTATTTCGTTGATATTTCCAGCCAAAAATTCATGTAGATTATTTGTAGAAAATTTTATTCGGTGATCTGTAATTCTATTTTGTGGAAAGTTGTAAGTTCTAATTTTTTCATTTCTTTCTCCAGTTCCAATTTGGCTTTTTCTTGCGAAGCTTTCTTTTGCTTCTTGCTCCTCTTTGATTTGTTGTAAAATTCGACTTTTCAAAATTCTAAAGGCTTTTTCTTTGTTGCGAATTTGTGATTTTTCATCTTGACAAGAAACTGTGATTCCTGTTGGAAGATGTGTAAGACGAACTGCAGAATCTGTTGTGTTCACACTTTGTCCGCCGGGTCCGCTAGAACGAAAAACATCAACACGAACCTCTTCTGGTTTTAGCTTAATATTTTCAACTTCTTTCGATTCTGGAAGAACTGCAACGGTTACGGTTGAAGTGTGAATTCTTCCAGAACTTTCTGTTGCTGGAACTCTTTGCACCCTGTGAACTCCACTTTCAAATTTTAGTTTGCTAAAAACATCTTCGCCAGAAATTAAGATAATTGCTTCTTTTATTCCACAGGTTTGATTTCTTTGCAAATTTGCAAATTCTGCACGAAAACCCATTTGATCAGAAAATTTTAAATACATTTGCATCAATTCTTCTGCAAAAAGTCCAGCTTCTTCTCCTCCAGCTCCTGCTCGAATTTCTAAAACAATTTTATCAACTTCATCAGAGTCTTCATTTGGAAATAAAAATTTTAGAATTTTTGTTTCAATTTGAGCGAGTTTTGGTTTTAGTTCAGAGATTTCTGCACTTGCCAAACTAACAAATTTTTCATCCATTCCACTTGAAATTATCTCTTCACTTTCAGAAATTTTTTTTGTTAAAATTCTTTGTTCGTTTAAAAAATTTTTCAAATTTTCTAGTTTTGATCTTTTTTTTGAGAGAGAGATCATCTTTTCCTGTGATAAATTTGGTTTAGAAAGTTCTAAATCTATTTTCTCAATTTCTAAAACTTTTTTCTCTGCTTCAGATAATAATTTTTGATCTAGTTTCATTTTTTCTTTTTAGGTAGTTTCAACTTTTTTCTATTCTTTGCAGAAAAATATACAAGTGAGATTATTTTTAATTTTTAAAAATTTTACAATTTCAAATCTATTGAATCTTCTATTTTAAACTCTTTAACTTTTGTTCTTTTTAGCTCCCAGCATGTAAAATGCATTTTTATTGATTTTCCAATATCGCTTACTAAAGTTCGAATATATGTTCCTCTTTCGCAAACAACTTCAATTGAAAATTCTTTTTCTGAAAAATCTAAAATTTTTATTGAATGAATTTGAACAACCCGTTTTGGAATTTCAAAATTTTCATTTTTTCTTGCCAAATCATATGCTCTTTTTCCATTGATCTTTATTGCAGAAAACTTTGGTGGAATTTGAGAGACCTCCCCAACAAAATTTTTAATTGTATTTTGCAGATCTAATTTACTAATTGTTTTTACAGATAATTTTTCATTTTCGTCTTGAAAAATAATTTTTCCATCAGAATCTAGTGTATCTGTTTCTACTCCAACCTTAACTTTTGCAACATAAGTTTTTGTTCCGTTTTGAAATTCAGAAATTTTCTTTGTCCAGTTTCCAAAAGCAACGACCAAAACTCCAGTTGCAAAAGGGTCAAGTGTTCCTGCATGACCAACTTTTAAGTTTTTTATTCCAAAATGATTTTCCAAAATTTTTTTAACTCTTCCAACAATAAAAAAAGAAGTTTTTCCCTTCTCTTTAAAAATATTTAAAACTCCACCATATTTATCTAAAGATTTTAAAATTTCTGATATATTTTTCATAAAAATTTCTTTCTTGACAGGAATCAAGTGAAATCTAGTAAATTTATTGAATTTATAAAATTAAATTTTTATATGAGGAAAACAAAAATTATTGTAACAGTTGGGCCATCAATTGAATCCGAAGAAGTTTTAAGAGAAGTTTTAAAAGAAGCTGATGTTGCTCGTTTTAATTTTTCTCATAACGAACAAGAATGGCACAAAAGAATGCTTGAAAAAGTTCGAAAAATTCAAGAAGAGCTAAAAAGACCAATTGCAACAATTGCAGATTTACAAGGACCAAAGATTAGAATTGGAGAGATGACAAATCCAGTGGAATTTTTTCAAGATGAAATTGTTGCATTTACACCAACAAAAGAAAAACACAATCCAGATAAAAAAATAATTTATGTTGATTATCCAAAAATGCACATTCAGATGAAAGCTGGAGATAAAATTATGCTTGACAATGGTCTTTCTGCAGAGCTTATTGTCACCGAAATTAAAGATGACTTAATTTTTGCAAGAGTTATTTTTGGTGGAATTGTGAAAGGAAGAAAAACTGTTAATCTTCCCGGTGTTTTTGTTGAGCTTCCAATTTTAACAGAAAAAGATTTTTCTGACCTTAATTTTATTTTACCACTAGATTTTGATTACATTGCACTCTCTTTTGTTCGAAAACCCTCAGAAGTTTTAGAACTTAGAAAAATTTTAGATGAAAAAAAATCTGATAAGAAAATCTTGGTAAAAATTGAGGATCAATTTGGGGTTGAAAATTTTGATGAAATTATGGCAGTTTCAGATGGTTGTATCATTGCTCGTGGAGATATGGGAGCAGAAATGGAACTTGAAAAAATTCCATCAGTTCAAAAAGAAATGATAAGAATTTCACGAAAACATGGAAAACCAGCAGTTGTTGCAACTCATATGCTTGAATCAATGGTAAAAAATCCAATGCCAACAAGAGCAGAAACGACCGATGTTGCAAATGCAGTTTGGCAAAAATGTGATTCTGTTTGGCTTTCCGAAGAATCTTCTGTTGGAGCATATCCAGTTCGTGCAGTTTCTTGGCTCGTCAGAATTATTAACGAAACTGAAAAGTCTGTGAAATATGAAATGCCAAAAATCTTAGAAGAGAAAGACAAATTAGAAAAGAAAGAAAAATCAGATAAACAAATTATGATTTCTGGATCTGCATATATTGCACAAATGGTAGATGCAAAAGCTTTTGTTGTGATGACAAGAACTGGAAAAACTGCATCTATTGCATCTTCAATTAGAACAGATATGAAAATTTTAGCATTTTGTCCAAATAAGAGAGTTCAAAATCAACTTGCATTAAATCAAGGTGTTTCAGCTTTTGAAATTGAATTTTTAGAAGATCCAAACAAAACTTTTGAAAAAGCAGTTCAAGTTATTAAAGAAAAAAATCTTTTAGAAAAAGGAGATAAATTTGTTCTTCTTTCAGATGTTGAAATGCTTGGAGAGAAAAAGCTTTCGGCTCAGATAAGGGAGTTATAAATTTTTTTCATATTTTTCTATAGTTTTTAGATTTTTAAAAATATGAAAATCTTCAAACATAATTTGGTTAGTAAGTTTCTAATTTTATTTAATTTTTTAAAAAATTGTGATTCAAACTTTAAATATTTTTTTCTTGCATAGGCTAGATATAAAAAATTTAAAAAACTTGACTTTCAATTTCATGGTCTTAAAAGTTCATTAGAAATAATAATTCCCAAGGAGGAAACAAAATGACAAAACAAGATTTAGTTGCAGCAATGGCAACATCTGCAAAAATAACAAAAGCACAAGCAGCTCTTGCTTTAGATGCATTTATTGATTCAGTTTCATCTGCTTTAAAAAAAGCAAAAGCAAAAGAAACTGCAGTTAGTTTAGCTGGATTTGGTTCTTTCAAAAAAGAACATAGAGACGAAAGAGTTAGAAATTCTTTTGGAAAGAAAGTAATAGTTCCAGCACACAATGTTGTTAAATTTTCTGTTGGAAAAAATCTTAAAGAATTAGTTAAATAATTTCTAATTCATACTACTATAAAAAAGCTCCCGAAGGGGAGCTTTTTTAAAATCTAAATAAATAAAATTTAATTTTTTTTATTTTTCTTGTAAAAAAATAAAAAAAGTTTTAGAAACTTTGCGGATATTTTAGATTGCCCTGGTGGCGGAACTGGTAGACGCGACGGACTTAAAATTCGTTGATCGCAAGGTCTTGAGGGTTCGATTCCCTCCTAGGGCACAAATTTTAAAATAACTTTAAAAAATTTAATACAATTTTTACCAGATCAAATAATTGAAATTTTAAAGTTTGAAATATGAAAAATTTTTTAAATTCTTAAATAAATTTTTTAAATCTCTTTTTTCCAGATTGTTTCAGGAACTTTTTCTTCAAAATTTTCATATCTTGCAAGTGTAAAAAAATAATCAGAGAATCTATTTATCATTGGAATAATTTTTTTGAAAAATTCTTTCTCCTTTCTTTTTTTATGATCAAAATTTTCAAAAAGATTATTTTTACTACCAAAAACAAATTCAACTAATTCTTGTTCAACTTTTCTTGATTTTGTTCGTGCCAGATGAGAAAAAAGAGAGTTTTGAGTTCCGTTTGGTAAGATAAAATTTTTTAATTCTGGCAATTTTTCAGTCATCTCGTCAATATGTTTTTCCATCTCTTTTGTGATTTCGTTTATTTTTTTCAAAAAATATTCTCTTTCTTCAATTTTTCTTCCATTTGCAATAAAAGAATTAAGTTCAAAAATTATATTTTGAATTTTTTCTAAAAATACTTTTTCCGAAGAAGATTCGATAAATCCAATTAGAGAATTTAATTCATCCAAAGATCCAAGAAGTTTAATTTTTTGATGAAATTTAAAAACTTTTTTTCCATCAAAAAGGCATGTTGTTCCGAAATCTCCCTTTTTTGTATAAATTTTTTGCATAATTTTGTGCTTTGATTTTTAAAATTTTAATTTTCTATAAATTCAAAAAAGATTTTGAAAAGTCAATTTTTTTAAAATAAAAATTTTGTAGATTTTTAAAATAAAAGATCTACAAAAAAAATTTGTTATTAAATTAAAGAGTAAAATTTTATTAAAACCGAGAAAAAATGCCATGATAAAATTAATTGATTGAGAAATTTTTTAGTATAATCCAAGTTTTTTAGAAGAAATATTTTTAATTTGCTTTGTAAGGAAGTAAATTTAAGAGGAGATTATCAATATGAATCTTTAATTTTGAAAATTATATACAAAATTGATGATTTTTTATATGAGTTTTTTGGAGTTAAAGAAAAAATTATAGAAAACTTAAGCTTGAGATAAAAAATTTTTCTCTATTATCTCTCTTGTTCTTTTGGTTATTTTTCTAAGTATCTAAAAATAAATTCTTTTTAGTTTCTAAATTAAATTATTTTCGAGAGATCTCTTCCAACCAAAAAAATTAGAAAAAATATTAAAATTCCAAATCCAGCAAAGTTAATAATATTTTGAGTTTTTTGATTTAATTTTTTTCCACCCCTAATTTTTTCAATCAATAAAAAGAAAAAATGACCACCATCAAGAGCAGGAATTGGAAGAAGATTTGCAACTGCAAGATTTAAAGATAGAAGAGCAGGAAAAGAGAGAAGAACAAATTTCCAACCACCAAAATAGAAAAAAGCTTCAAATTGAGGATAAATTCCAACAACAGAAGAGATTTCGTTTGGAACTTTTCCACTTTTAAAAAGTGAAGAAAAGATATAAAAAATTCCAAAAACAACTTGTAAAATTCCGTTTAGAAAAGATTTTAAAACATTCCAAATTGCTAAAAATGGATTTAACTCTCTCTCTTCAAAAATATTTAAAGTTAAAAGTCCTGAATTAAGATAAAAATCTCCAAAATTTGTTGTGATTGTTTTCGTAAAAATTTTATTTTCTTTCGTCTCATACGAAATTTCTAAAGGAATTCCAGCATAATCTAAAAAAATTTTTTCAATATCTCCTTGATCAGAAAATTTTAAATTTTTTTTATTCAGAGAGATTTTTTTAATTTTAATGGTTTTTGGAATTTTGGATAAGCTAGATGGAGTTTCTAAGCTTTTTCTTGTGTATTTCAGATTAAGTTCGTCAAAAATTTTTTCTGCTTCGTCGAATGTGGAGATCTTTGAAAAATTAAAAATTGCATCTTTTCCATAAAAATTTTTTAAATTTTCCTTCTGCTTAGTTAGTAAAAATTTTTCAGGAATTTTTTCAACATCAAAATTTTCTGGAATTTCAACTTTTAGAGAGAGTATTTTGCTATAAGAATCAACAACGACGATATCTGAAACATTTTTTTCATCTCCAAAGGAGAGTTGAACATTTCCTACAAATTGTGAAACGAGAAGAAGGAAAAATGCTAAAATAAAGTTAAAAAAAATCCCTCCAAGAACAAATTTTGTGCGATGCCACCAACTTTTTGAAGTGATAGCTAAGTGCCTATTCGAATCATTTATTTCATCGTCATCTTCACCACTTTCTCCAAGAACTTTAACAAAAGCTCCGATCGGAAGAAGATTAACTGAATATAAAGTTTCACCAAATTGTTTTCCAAAAATTCGTGGTGGAAGTCCAAGTCCAAATTCTTGAACCCAAGCACCTGCTCTTTTTGCAAATAAAAAATGTCCCAATTCGTGAAACAAAATCACAGCAGAAACAATAATAATAAAAATTAAAATTAACATAACAATTTTTTAAAAAATTACGAAAAAAAGCTAAAGAAAATTTTATCTTTAGCAAATTTGAAATATAAAATTTTTGAAATTAAAAAGATAATTTTGGAAGATTTATTTTAATTGCTAAAAACTTTTTTTGTTTTAGAAAATTTTTGAATTGTGTTCTAAAATTGAACTCAAGAGAATTTTTTAAAAGTTAAATTAAAAATTTTATGGAAACTATACGACATGAAATAGATTTTGCAGGAAGAAAACTTTTTTTTGAAACTGGGAAATTTGCAAAAAGAGCTTTGACTTCCGTTGTTTGTGGATATGGAGAAACAATTGTTTTAGCAGTTCTCACTGTTTCTCGTGAAAAATCTAAAGCAAATTATATGCCACTTTTAGTTGATTATCGTGAAAAACTTTATGCTGGTGGAAAAATTAAAGGTTCTCGTTGGATGAAAAGAGAAGGGAGGCAGACAGATGGAGAGATTTTACTTTCTCGTGTAATTGATCGTTCCATTCGTCCAATGATTGATAAAAATTTGCGAAACGATGTTGCAATAAATATTATTCCACTCTCTGTTGATAAAGAAAACGAAACAGAATTTCCTGCATTTTTAGCAAGTGCAATGGCAACACTACTTTCTGGACTTCCATTTTCTGGACCACTCTCAATAACTTATATTGGATTAAAAAATAATAAATTTATTGTTAACCCAACTTTAGAAGAAAAAAAAGAAAATGATATGCTCCTCACACTTTCAACCTATAAAGATAAGGTCGTGATGGTAGAGTTTGAAGGAAAAGAGATTCCTGAAGAGAAAATTCAAGAAGCGATGAAGTTCTCTTTTGAGCAAAATGCAATTCTTGATAAATTTCAAGAAGAATTTAAAGAAAGAGTTAATTTTTCTCACTCTTTGGAATTGTTTTTAGAAGAACCAAAAGTTTCAGATGAAGAAAAACCAGATTTTACTTCTGAATTTGAAAAAATTTATGCAACAAATGTTTTGAATGAGAGAGATAGAATGCTTTCAGTTTTACAAAAAAGTTTACCTGAAGAGTCAACAATCTCTGTAGAAGAGTTATATTTTGAATTTTGTAGAAGAAAAATTTTAAATGAAAAAAAAAGAATTGGAGGTCGTTCTGTTATGGAGGTTCGACCACTTGAAATTGAAGTTGGAATTTTGCCACGAGTTCATGGTTCTGGACATTTTAGAAGAGGAGAAACTGAAGCTCTCACGACATGCACATTAGGTTCTCCTGGAGATGCACAATTTTTTGAAAGATCAGACGATGAAGGTCAGCAAAGATTTTTTCATTTTTATAATTTTCCATCTTACTCTGTTGGTGAAACTGCTCCAAAGAAATTTTTATCTCGTAGGGAGATTGGTCATGGAGCATTAGCTGAAAAGGCTTTAAAAAATATGATTCCAGAAAAAAGTGTTTTTCCATATACAATTCAACTTGTCACAGAGATTTTAACTTCTAATGGTTCAACTTCTCAAGCTGCAACTTGTGGATCAACTCTTGCTTTGATGGATGCTGGGGTTCCTATCAAAAATCCAGTTGCAGGAATTGCAGTTGGTCTCATTCAAGATCCAAAAGATGAAAATAATTTTGTTGTTCTCACAGATATTCAAGGAGAGGAAGACCATCTTGGAGATATGGATTTTAAAGTTGGTGGAACAGAAAATGGTGTCACAGCGATTCAGATGGACACAAAACTAAAAGGTGTTTCAATGAAAGTTATTGAAGAAGCTTTTGTTCATGCAAAGAATGCTCGTCTTCATATTCTTTCTGAAATGAAAAAAGTTATTTCAGCTCCAAACAAAAATTTAAGTCAATATGCACCAAGAATCGAAATAATAAAAATTGACCCAGAAAAAATTCGTTTAATTATTGGAAAAGGTGGTGAAACAATTCAAAAAATTACAACTGAAGCAAATGTTCAAATTGATATTGAAGATGATGGAACACTTTTTGTTACATCTGAAAATGAAGAAGGGTGGAAAAAAGCAAATGCAATGATTCAAGATATTGTTTACACACCAAAAATTGGTGATGAATTTGAGGGAGTTGTTGCAAGGGTAGAGGCTTATGGGGCATTTGTTGATGGTGAAAAAACTGGTGGCTTAATTCATGTTTCAAAACTTGGAAACAATGGAGAGTTTGTAAAACATGCTGGAGATGTTGTGAAAGTTGGGCAAAAATTAAAAGTTAAAGTTGCAGAAATTGACGATCAGGGAAGGGTGAAGTTGGAAAAAGCATAATTTTAAAGTTAATCATTTTTTGCAAAAACTTTAAATTATATAAAAGCAAAAAATCTTAAAATGAAATATAAAAACATTCGTGAAGAGGAATTGAAAAATAGAGTCGCAAAAGATTTTTTGGTTCGTTTGATACAACAAAAATTATTGGAAATGTGGATTTTTGTGTTTCTACCAAAAATGTAGGGACAGGTTTAAAACCTGTTCCTAGTTCCAAAAAATAATTTCTGATATTTTTGATAGAAATGGAAATTTTATTGGAAATAAAACTTTTGTTTCAGAAAATAAAAATCTCATAAATAGTTGGTATAAAAATTTTTACGACAATAAAGGTGAGCAGATTGGTGTTTTCAATACAAGAAGCAACGATTTTCAAAATCAAAACTATATTTGCATAACAACAGAAAATAATTTTAATCATACGAACATAATTACAAAAAATAATTTAATCGAAACTTGTATTTATCTTGCTGTTCGTTATGTTTTTGGGGCAAATTGGTTAAACGATCGCGATCAATTTTTGTTTCCAAATGACGGGTGGAAAACGGATTTGGAATTTCAAAGCGATTGTTTGACTTTTGCAATTTTTCATGGACAAAATAAAATCTCTGTAAACATAAAAAATGTAGGGACAATTCATAAATTGCTCCTACTAGAAAATGTAAATTACTGGATTCCATTCACCGAGCAAGAAGTCAATTCCCGAGAAAAATTTAAAAGTCATTTTTTCACAAATTTTATCTCTGGAAAAATTGAGAAAGAAAAAGAAGGTGATTTGTTTGAATCTATAAAAACAAATTTAAAACCTGTCCTTACCACAAAAATACAATTTTCCAATGAAGCAAAAAATGTTTTTTCTGCAGGAAAAGAGATTTGGAAGTTTTATTACGAACAAAATCACAAAAATGTGAATGCATCGCTTTACGACATAAAAGAATTTTTCAAAGGTAGAAATGAAGTTGGAAGAATGAACAGCAAAAGTAAAAACGAGAAATTTAATGAATTGGAAAAAAATTTGAGTGAAAGTTTGAAAATTCTTGCAAAGAAAATTCAACCAAAAGTTTTGGAATTTGGATTTTGAAAAAATAAAATTTTCATTTAGAGCATTTTCAGAGTTAAATAAAAATTTTTTATGACAAATTTTAAAAAATATAAACTTATTGCATTTGATCTTGATCAAACCTTGTCTGTTAGTAAATCTCCTATTGATTCTGAGATGGCAATTTTGCTCGGAAAACTTTTGCAAAAAAAGAAAGTTAGTGTGATTTCTGGTGGAAATTTTCCGCAATTTGAAACTCAAGTCGTAAATATAATCTCAAAAAATTTTGAAAATCCAAATTTTGAAAATTTTTTTCTTTGTGCGACTATGGGTGCAAAAATGTTTGAATTTCAAAATGGAGAGTGGATAAATTTTTTTTCAGAAACTTTACCAGAAGAATCTCGCAAGAAAATTATTTTAGCTATTCAAAAAGGACTAGAAGAATTTGGTTTCGATGAAGAAAATGAACCAAAATTTGGTGAAAGAATTGAAGATCGTGGAACTCAAATTACATTTTCTGCACTTGGGCAACTTGCTCCAGCAGAATTAAAATTGAAATGGGATCCAGACAGACAAAAAAAATTGAGATTGAAAAATTTAGTTGAAAAATACATTCCAGAATTTGATGTAAAAGTTGGTGGAACGACTTCGATAGATATTACAAAAAAAGGAATAGATAAAGGTATTGCTCTCAAAAATCTTTGTAAACACTTAAATTTGGATTTATCAGAAGTTTTTTTTGTTGGAGATGAGATTAAAGAGGGTGGAAATGATTATGCAGTAAAACTTATTGGTGTTGATTGTTACGAGACGACAAGTATTGAGGCTACGAAAAATAAAATTCGAGAGATTTTGGAAAGTTAAAAATTTTAGAATAAAGAATTTTTTATATTTTTTTAAAAAAGATCTCTTTTGAGATTTATGAAAAATTTTTAAATTAAAAACAATTTAAAATGAAAAATTTTTTTTTAACAATTTTTTTTGTATTTTTTTTAAGTTCTTGCAATTATAAAAAAGATGAAAATTTTGTAAAAATTAAAACTGAAAAAGAAGAGAAAATTTTTCAAGTTGAAATCGCAGATTCAGAGAGCGAGAGAAAAAAAGGATTGATGTATAGAAAAAGTTTAAAAGATGACGAAGGGATGCTTTTTGTTTTTGAAAGTGATAAAAATTCTGGTGCTTTTTGGATGAAAAATACAGAGATTCCATTTGATATAATTTTTATTGAAGAAGTTAAAAAAGAAAATTCTAGTGAAAAGATTTTGAAAATTTTGAATATTGAAAAAGGAGTTCCTTGTAAAGATGAAGATCCTGAACAAAAATTTTGTAGAAATTATTATCCAGACGGAGAGTATAAATATGTTTTGGAAATTTATGGTGGCCTTTCAGAAAAGTTTGGAATTAAAAAAGATCAAGAAATTGAATGGATAAAAAAATAAAATTTTATTATAGACTTCATTTTTTTGAAATATTTGTAGATAGATCTTAAATTCTATGTTTAAAAATCTTTTTTATTTAACTATCTCTCTATTAGATTAAAAAATCTTTTGCGATTTTTTTTTTTTGATTTTAGAAAAAAGTGGGTTTTGTCTTCAAAATTATGAAAGAAAAAATTGAAGTTTGGAGAATAAAATTTATTACAGGATTTTTTATTTTTCTTTTTCTTCTTGTTTCTGCAAGACTTTTTAAGCTTCAAGTTTTAGATCAAGATTATTACACTTCAATTGCAGAAGGGCAATATATACAAAGCAAGGAACTTCCTGCGAAGAGAGGTTCAATTTTTTTCAAAAATCGTTATGGAGAAGAGGTTTTGGTTGCAAAAGATGAAATTCTTTATGATGTGTATGTAATTTTACCATCTCTTTCTGCACAAGGTGAAGATGTTCGAAAAAAAGAAGGGGAAAAACTTTTGACAATTCAAGTAAAAAATGAAGATGGAAGCTTTTCAAACCTAATCTCTTTTGAAAAAGATGAAGATGTTTTAAAAGAAAAAGATCAAAAAAAAAGAGAAGAGCTGATTAAAAAAAAGAAAGAAAAATTTTTAAAAGATTTTTCCGAAACAACACAAACATATTTTTTTCTTGGTTATAGAATTTCAAAAGATGAATTTAAAAAATTTGAAGATGCAAAAATTTTTGAAAATAATGCATATCGCTATCTTTTTTCATCTGGGAGAATATATCCAAAAGGTTCAATAGGTTCGCATGTTTTGGGATTTTTGAATGCAAACAGGGAAGGGAATTATGGTGTTGAGGGTTTTGCAAATGAAATTTTGAAAGAGAGTAAAGGAATTATAAAAGGGGAATTTGATAAATTTGGAAGAATGTTTGCATTCGGGAAAAAAGATAAACTTTCTGCAGAGAATGGAACTGATTTATATCTTACAATAGATGTAGGACTCCAAAGAGAGATAGAAAAAATTTTAAAAAATGGTGTTGAAAGATATAAAGCAAAAAGTGGAAGTGTTGTTGTTGTAAATCCTGAAACTGGAGAAATTTTGTCTATGGCTAGTTATCCAAACTTTGATCCAAACTTTTTTTTTGATGTTTCTGATGCAGAGCAATTTAATAATAAAAATATCTCTGATCAATTTGAAACTGGTTCTACGATGAAACCAATTTTTATGGCAAGTGCTTTGGATGCTGGTGTTGTTAAGGAAAATTCAAAAGTTTATGATAAAACAGGTGTTTTGGAGTATGATATTGTTTCTGGAGAAAAAAAAGTTGGTGGAGATTTGAAGATTAGAAATGCTTTGAATGCAAGATTTCCAGTTCAAACAATGACTGAGATTTTGCAAAATTCTTCAAATATCGGTATGGCTTTGATATCTGAAAAACTTGGCTCTGATAAAGCATATGAATATCTTACAAATTTTGGGTTTGGCAAAAAAACAGGAATTGAGCTTTCAAACGAAACTTCTGGAACAATCAAACCACATAACACAAGTAGAAAATGGCTTGAAGTTGATTTGGCAACAAGTGCGTTTGGACAAGGTTTTTCAGTTTCTTCAATTCAAATGGCAATGGCTGGATCTGTTTTAGCAAATGGTGGAAATCTTCTCTCTCCAAAAATTATTGATAAAACAATCGATGAAAAAGATGGAGAAAAAAATATGCCTTCAAATTTTGTTCGTCAAGTGATTTCAAAAGAAACTTCACGAATAATTTCAACTATGTTAGTTTCCTCTGTTGATAAAGGTTATGCAAAAAAAGGTGCAGTAGCTGGTTATGCAATTGCTGGAAAAACTGGAACAGGTGAAATTGTAGATCCAAATACAGGATTTTATTACAGAAACGGACCTTTTAATAATACATTTTTGGGTTATGGACCAGTCTATCCTGACAAACCTTCTCCAATTTTAATTTTCGTTCGTCTTGAAGAGCCAGAAGTGAATGGATCAAAATTTGTTTTTGCAGAAAGCACAGCAGCACCACTTTTCTCTGAGATGATGAAGTTTGCACTTGAATATTTTCAAATTCCAAAAAATAGATAATTTTTATTTTTATAATTTTTAGAAAACTTTTTTAAAAATAAATATAAGAAATGAGCATAAAATTTTCAAGATAGATATTTCAGTGAAAACTATCTTGATTTTAAAAGTCATTTCAAAATTTTTGAATAAATTTTTAATCCTTCATATAAAAATCTATTTATGACAAAATCTCTTGGATGCATAAAACTTTTTTCTTCTCCAGAGAAGCCTCTTTTAAAATTTGTTATTCCACTCCAGTGTGGTAAATCTCCAAATCTGTCAATTCCTCCAAAATCGTAAAATTTACAACCTAAAGATTTTGCAAGTTTTATTGATTCCCATTGAACTAAAAATGGAGCCATAACATTCCGATTTTCATCTCCACTTGCTCCGTAAAGATAGATAAAAGTTTCTCCAAATTTTAGACAGATATTTGAAACTAAAGTTTTTTCTTCAAAAATTCCTTCAATAATAAAAACTTCTGGAAAAATTTTAATTAAATTTTCAAAATAAAAATCTCCATACATTGATATTTTGTTTCGCTTTGTGGTTTGTTTTTGAAGATTTAGATAAGTTTTTAAAACCTTAAAAATATCAATTTGAGTTTCTTCAAAATTCTCTAATCCAATTTTTTTTCTAAAAAATTTATTTTTCTCTTTTTGCTTTTGACTTTTATAATTTATAAAAACTTCAACACCTTTCTTTCTTGCCAAATTAACATTGTATCTCGTTTTCTGTTTCATAGAAGATAAAATTTCATCTTCGTTTTTTGCTAAATCTATAAAAGATGTTGAGAGTGGTTGAACTTGAAATTTAAAACTTTTTTTAAATCCAATTTTTTCATAGAATTTTTCAACAGAAGAGTTTTCTGCATCTAAATCAAAATTTGGTTCAATGCGAATAAAAGAGGTTTTTTCTTTTCTTCCTAAAATTTTTATTTCATTCCAAAACCTTTCAATAATTTCTGTATAAATTGAGTTTTCTAAAAATTTTTTTGGCAAGATTGGTCCTCGTGGAGAATAAAAAAATTTTAAATTTATTTTATTTTGAATCTCTTCAATAAAATTTCCAAATCCAATCAATTTCTCTTTTTCAAAAATTCCAATAGAAAAAACTTTTTTTCCCAAAGAAATTTGAAAATCTCGCCAATGAGAAGATTGAAAAAATCCATAAAGTGAAGAATTTTCTATTGCCAATTCGTTTATTTCGTCATCAAACTCTTTCCCAAAAATTTTTATTTCAAACAATTTTTTATAAAATTCAAAAGAAAATTAAACTAAAAATTTTGAAAAGAAAATTTTTATTTAATAGGTTCGGTTATTTTTAAGAAATCCATTTTTTACTAATTTTTTTGCATTTTTTTCAGAAATTCCTCTTGTCATTAAAAATTGTAACTCTTTTTTTGGAATTCCAGAGATTGCAAGTCCATGTCCAGCATTTTCTACATCGTTTTCAAAAACTTCTATAATTGGTTCGGTAAGAATTTTTGAAGAATCAGAGAGGAGTAAAACTTTTATATCAAGGTTTGAGTCAGATTTTTTTGCACCTTTTTCAATTTTTACTTTTCCAAAAAATCTTGCAAAAGAATTTTCAGAAAGGACAATGCGAACAGAAATTCTTGATTTTGAATTTTTGCCAAAATGAACAAGAGAGATTTCTCCATCAAAATTTTCATTTTTTTTCAAGCTCAAAAATGCAAAAATATTTATAGAATCATTATCTTGTAAATTTATTTCTGTAAAGTTTTCTTTTTTTAGGTTAATTTTTGTTTGCATAGATTTCCGTTTTGTAGGTTTTGTGCTTTATGATGACTTGGTAGATTTAAAATTTTATTATTTTTAATTTTGCAATTTTTTGCTTTGATTTTTCAAAGATTTTTTTCGTATTTTCTAAAATTTCTTTTGGAGCATTTGCAACAAAACCTTTGTTTGATAATTTTTCATCAATTCCTGTAATATATTTTTCAAGAGCTTGAATCTCTTTTTCAACTCGAATTTTTGCTTTCTCTTTTTTTTCACCAGAAATTTCGAATTCAGCAGAAATTGTATTTGTGATTGGAGTTTTTAGTGAAAAGGTTTTTGAATCAGAGATCTCTAAATTTTTTATTCCAGTTAAATTTTTTAAAATCTCTAAATTTTTTTCTAATAAAATTTTTTCATTTTTATTTTCTGAAAAAAGAAAAGATTTTGCTTCATCGTCTCGTTCTAAAATATCAACAAAAATAGATCTTGTTTCTTCAACTACTTTTTTTAAAATTTCAACATCTTCGTCTCCTATTAAATTTTTTACCCAGCCAAAATTTTTTAAATCAATCCATTCTGATTCAATCAACATTTTATCAGAAATTTTCAAATCTCCCCAAAGCTGTTCTGTGACAAAAGGAGCAAAAGGATGAAGAAGTTTTAGAATGGTTTCAAAAACTTTAGAAGCAACAAATTTTGTTTCATTAAAATTTTCTTTTACAAAAATTTTCATCGCTTCAAGATACCAATCACAAAAAACATTCCAAGTAAAATTTTTTATCTTTTCACCAGCAATTCCATAACGATGATTTTCAAAATCTTCAGTTACTTCGGAGACAACCTCTAAAGATTTTTTCAAAATCCAAACATTCCAGATATTTTCAATTTTATTTTGACTTTTGTTGTTTGAAACTTCTAAATTATTAAAATTTATTTCTAAAAATCTTCCAGCATTCCAAAGTTTATTCACAAAATTTCTCATTCCTTCGATTTTTTCTTCATAAATTCTAAAATCTTCTCCAGCAGAACTTCCAATAGAAAGTGCTAAACGAAGTGCATCAGTTCCATATTTTTCAATTGTAATTAAAGGATCAATTCCATTTCCTTTAGATTTACTCATCTTTGTTCCGTTTTTATCTCGAGCCAATCCATGTAGATAAACATTTTTAAATGGAAATTTCCCAGTCATATATTTTCCAAGCATCAGCATTCTAGCAACCCAGAAAAAAATTATATCCCATCCAGTTTCCATCATATCTGTTGGGTAAAAATTTAAAAAATCTTCGCTAGGGTTTGGACCCCCAAGTGTTGTTACGGGCCATTGACCACTTGAAAACCAAGTATCAAAAGTATCTTCATCTTGAACTAATTCTTCAGTCGGCTCATCAAAAAGTGTGTAAAAATATGGAGTTGCTTTTGGTAATTTTCCGCTAGAATTTTCATTATTTAATGGGTCATAATGCTCTAGCAAGATATTTAAATTTCGAAGAATTGCTGAATGTGTAAAAATTAAAACTCTTTTTCCTTTGTAATTTTTACGAATTTTTTCAATAAAAAGTTTTACTCTTTTCTGAATATTTTCTATTGATTCTCCTCCAATTTTTAATCTCTCGTTTTCTGAAATTTTATAATATTCATTTTCTGAAAATCCTTCAAGTTCTCCATTTTTTTTATCATTTAAAAGTTCATCAACAATCAATTTTTCATATTTTGTTTTTTTCAAAGCAATTTCTGCAGTCTCTCGTGTTCTGATATGCTCGGAAACAAAAATTGCATCAAAATGTTTTCCTTCAAAAAATTCTTGTAAATTTTCTGCTTGTTTTTTTCCAATTTCTGTTAAATGATAATCAATTTTTGGATCACCATTTTTGATTTTTAGGACATTATGTTCTGCTTCTCCATGACGAACAACAACTAAATCAGTTTCAATTTTTCCAGTTGTAGAGACGAGAAAATCTTCATCGTCTTTCATCTTCATGTTTTTTATGGATATTTCATTTTGATTTTCATTTTTAGAATTTTGTAATTTTTCTTTTTTGTACCAAACTGGCACTCTGTGGCCCCACCAAATTTGACGAGAAATTGGCCAAGGTTGAAATTCTTTTAGCCAATCAATCAAAACTTTTTTAGATCTTTCTGGTAAAATTTTTACTTCTCCATTCTCAATTCCTTCAATTGCTTTTTTTGCCATTGGTTTAATATTCACATACCATTCATCAGAAAGCAAGGATTCAATTTTTGTTTTACATCTTTCACAAATTCGAACTTCATGTTTATGCGGTTTTTCCTCTCCAAGTAAGTTTAAGTTTTTCAAGTCCTCTAAAATCTTTTTTCTTGCTTCAAGTTTTTCCATCCCAGCATAAACTCCTCCATTTTCTGTAATTTTGTCAAATTTATCAATCACCTCAATCATTTCTAAATTATGTCTTTTTCCAATTTCATAATCCACTGGGTCGTGTGCTGGAGTTACTTTTACACAGCCAGTTCCAAATTTCATATCTACACTTTCGTCAAAAATTATTGGGATTTCACGATTCATTAAAGGTAAAATTAAAGTTTTTCCAGCTAAATTTTTATATCGTTCATCTCTTGGATTAACAGCAACAGCTGTGTCTCCAAGCATTGTTTCTGGTCGAGTCGTTGCAACGATCACAAAATTTTCATTTTGATTATTATCATCCTGAGCTTGTCGTTTGGAATTATCATCCTGAGCTTGTCGAAGGATACCATCTTGTGGTTTATGGTTCGACATGTTCATCATGACATTTTTTTCAGAATTTTTTATTTTATATTTTATCTCCCAAATTTTATCATTTTCATCTTTGTGATCAGTTTCAATGTTAGAGAGAGTTGTTCCACATCTTGGACACCAATTCACAAGATATTTTCCTTTAAAAACCAATCCGTCTCGATAAAGATCTTTGAATGTTTTTAAAACCTGTTTTGAAATTTCTGGATCAAGTGTAAATTTTTTTCTACTCCAATCACAACTTGCACCAAGAATTCGAAATTGATTTTCAATTGTAGATTTTGAATTAATGCAAAAATTATAGCATTCTTCGTAAAATTTCTCTCTTCCAAGATCAAATTTTGTTTGATTTCTTTCTTTTATCAAAATATCTCTTTCAAAAACTGCTTGAGTTTGAATTCCAGCATGATCAGTTCCGGGAAGTAAAAGAGCTCGGTAGCCTCGCATTCTTTTATATCGAATCATAATATCTTCAATTGTCACAAAAGTTGCATGTCCCAAATGAAGAGAACCATTAGCATTTGGTGGTGGCATAATTATTGTAAAGGGTTTTTTTGACAAATCGTCCGAGGGAGCAAAAAGATTTTTTTCTTCCCAAGTTTTGTAAAGCAATTCTTCGTATTTTTTTGGTTCAAAGTTTTTTTCGAGCAAAATTTTTTATTTTTCTCTTCTTAACTATGAGAATTTATGAATTAGTCAATTTTGCATCTAAAAATGTTTATTTTTTAAAATAAAACTTTAGCTTTTTATTAGAATTGTTTTTAGATCAAAATTTTAGTTTTTATCAATTTGAAAAAAGTATTTAATTTTAAAAATTTCTTTCTTTTTCTTTTTTTAATATTTATTTTAGTAAAATTTTTTATTCCAAAAAAAACAGAAGAAAAAAGTTCATATAAAGATTTTTATACAATTGAAAACACTTTTATTTTTTTTGAGAATATTCAAAAAAATGATTTTTTAGAGTTGAAATTTGCTAAAAATTTTTTTTCAAATACAGAATTTACATTTCCGGAAAAATTTACTTTCGGAATCTCTTCTGATAAAATTTTTTATTTTGTTTCAGACAAAGAGATTTTTATCACATCAGATAAAAATTTTTCAAAAATTTCAAAAGATGAAAAGTTTTTTTTGATATTTTCTCAAAATTTTTCGGAAAAGAAAATTGAAAAAACAAAAATTAAAACTTTTAAAAATTCTTTTGGTGCAATAAATCAGAAAAATTTTTTGAAATTTTTATTTAAAAAAGATTTTTCTACAATTGAAAACGATTTTAAAACTTTCGATCTTTCATTTTCAGAAAAAATAAAATTTTCAATTCCAAAAAAATCTCTTTGCAACCTTGATCTTGAAATTTTTGAAACAAAATTTTGTGTAGATACAAGTTTTTTTCAAAATTCTTTAATTCTTTCACAGGGAACAAATCCTTTTTTGGAATTTTTGGAGATGGATCCAATTTTATTTTTTAAAAATATATCATCTGCAGAAGTTTCTTCTCAAAAAATTTCAGTAGATTTTTTTAATTCTCAAGAAAAAAATACAAAACTTTTTTTCTGGATTATCTCAAATTCAATTGCATCATTTCAAGAAAAAAATGAAGATGGAACTTTTTTTGATGTTTTGTCTTTTAAAAATTTTGAAATTCCGGAGAAAATATCTTATTCAAATTTTGAAATCTCTTGTTTTAATAATAAAAATCAAGGTGAATTAAATGAAAAAAAGTCTTCAAAATTATTTTGCATTGCAGAGAAAAAAATTTTATAAATTAAAAAAGTTCTATGAAAAAAAATATTAAAATTATTTTCATCGGTTTTGGAATTTTGCTTTTATTGTTCGTTGTTTTTGTTATTAAAAATCTTTCTAATTCAGAAAATGAAAAAAATAAAAAAAAGGAGATTAAAAAAGATGAAATTTTAGAAAAAAAAATAGCAGAATTTCCAGAAAATATATATGGAAATTTTGCTATTGTTGATGAAAATAAATTTTCCTCATCTGAGGTAAAGATAATCTCTTTAAATTTTAAAGATAAAAAGTTTTTAGAAGAGGTTTCTAGTTTAACATATAAAACAAATTTAGATGAAAAATTTGGATTGATTGCAGATCACAACCTTAATGGAAATATCTTTGTTTTTGAAGAAAATAAGGATTTAAAAATTATTAAAAATGGAGAGTTAAAAATTTTAAGAACTGATTTGGAATCAGAGATAGCATCTGTTTTGCTTTCTCCAAAAGGGAATAGAATTTTAGAGATTATTAGAAAAGGTTCTGGAGAGTATGTTGATATTGTTGATACAACAAATTTTAATCGTTTTAAAACAAAGCTTTCAAATGTATTTGATTTTAAATTTAATAATGGAGATCTGGAGCTTGGAGCATTGCAGAGTTGTGATTTAAACAGGAATACAAGTGGGCTTTTTATATCTCAAAAATCTGATTATTCTGCATTTCCACGAGAACCTTTGAAAAATTATGCAACGGGAGAATGTCCAGAAATTTTATATTTTGATAAATTGGAACTTAAAGAAGAGATAGTTTTTGTTTGGAAAAATCCAGAAGAATCTATGGAAACAGATTCAAAATCCTCTTCCAAGATATTTTTTGTTGATCAATATGGAAAAAATTTAAAAGTTTTGGAAGGAGATTACAAAAATCCAGAATATCCAAAATTTATTTCAAATGGAACAGAAGTTCTTTTTTTCGGAGAAACATTGGATGGTGTCCAAAGTATTTTTAAATATAATATTCTTAAGTCTGAACTAAAAAAGATCTCTGAATTTGATGATAAAATTGGCGAAAAGATCTTTGTTGAATCTTTTGTTTCTACAGGTGGAATAGATTTTTTATCTTTTCAAGCAGAGATAGGTGGAAAAATTTTTATCTATCTTGTTAATTCAGATGGAGAATTTTTAAAGATTTCAACAGACGAGATTTTAAAAAATTACGAAGATAAAAAGGTTGTTTTTTTAGGTTTTTCTCTTTCGCCACTTGGACTTTCATATAAAAAATTTTACGTAGATTCAATAAATCCCGGTTTGGTTGTTTTGAATGATGCAAAAGTTGTTGGGAGAATTGAAAGAGATGAAAAGGAGCAGAATTTTGAATTTAAAATTTTTGATTCAAAATTAAAACTTCTTTCAAAATCTTCTTTAAAAGTTCCAAAAGGAAAGAATATGGAATTTTTTAATTATGAAATAAATTTACAAATTCCAGAAGTTGATCCCGATGAAGAGATGCAGATTGTTGTTGAAAATGAAAAAAATGAGATTTTGGGGAAATTTGCAATAAAATCTTTTAGCAAAAAAATTCAGATTTTAGATGAGGAATCTTTGAAATCTATTATTGGAAATTCTCAAATTATAATTAATCATCAAGAGGTTGATTTGAACAATGATGGATATTTGGAACATATTGTTTTATCAGAAGATAAAATTGGGTTTGGTGGATCAAGAGCTTTTTTGATAAATATTATTGCATATAATTTTTCGACAGAAGAGTGGGTTGTTAAATATGAATTTAAAAACAACTCTCTTCAAACAATTGTTGGTCCAGAATCTCAAAAATATATTTTTCCGTATATAATTTCAAACAACGAGGGAGAAAAAGCAATTTTTTATGGAGTTGAGTTTGAGAAAGAATATAAAAGAGTGATGGAAAAATATTTAACCTATTGGATTTTAGATTATGATGGGAAAAATGTGAATCTTCTTCTTTCTGAAACAGATCTTTTGCGAGGTGAAGCAGATTTTCTAAATTCAAGTTTAATTACAACAGAATATAAATATAAATTTAAATATGATCAAAATGGTGATATTATAAATATGATGGATAGCGAAGGATTTCCAACATTAATGATTGAAAAAGTTTTTGATTTCAGCAAAGATTTAGCAAAATACGAACTTGTAAAAACAACAGAGATAGATTTGGATCCAAATATAAAAAGATAATTTTTAAGAATAAAAAATTTTTAAAATCATTTTTAATCAAAGGTTGAATTTACAATTTAGTAATTATAAAAGTTTGAATGAAAAATTGTCTAGAAAAGTTTAAAATTTATTAGTTTTACTTTTTTAAAAAATCTGTTTGACACAGAAAAAAATCTATTTAGAAAAACTTTGCATTGGGAGATCGTCTAACGGTAGGACAAAGCACTTTGACTGCTTCAATCTAGGTTCGAGCCCTAGTCTCCCAGCAAAAAAATTTTTAAAACTTTTTGCTTTCTTATTTTTTAATTTTTTTCTAAAAAAATTTATCACATTATTAAAAATAGAAAAATGCAAAATTCATTTTAAAAAATTTGAAATTATTTTTTAGAATTTTTTTAAGAGAAAGGGACAGATAAAGGATATATTTTGAAATTTTAAAATTTTATATTTTCAAAAATTTAAAAAGTTTTTAATTTTTATCTCTTCCGTGGCATTTTTTATATTTTTTTCCACTTCCGCAAGGGCAGAGATCGTTTCTTCCCACATTCTTAAAACTTTTTACTATTGGATTTTTTTGAGATTTTGAAGTTTTAGAATTTTCTTCTTCAGAGTCTTTTAAACCTTCACCATCGCTTAAATCTGCATTTGTTTGCAAAGATTCTTTTGATAAATCTTGAGCTGGTTTTTCATAATTTTTTACCTCTCCTTGAAAAAGAATTCTGACAATTTCTGATTTTATGATAAGTTGTAATTTTTGAAACATTTCAAAACCTTCTTGTTTATATTCTTGTAATGGATCTTTTTGAGCATATCCACGAAGTCCAATTCCTTCTCGCATATCATTCATTGCATCAATGTGATCCATCCAAAATTTATCAATAACCTTCAAAACAACATCTTTTTCTATGTCAGACCAAATTGGATCATATTTTTCAATTTTTTTTGCATATTCAGAATCTAAAATTTTTTTAGTTTCAGAAAAAATTTCATCTGATTCGTGAGTTTGTAAAAATTCCATAAAATTTTCATCAACAGGAACAAGAGATTTTATTATATCTAAAAATCTTTCAAAATTTTGTGGCTTTGAAGAGATGTTTTGATTTACCATATCAGAGAGAAAGCTTGTTAAAAAATTTTGAACAACACTTCTTGCTAAATTTTTTTCTAAAATATCTTTTCTCATAGAATATATCATTTTTCTTTGAGAGTTGATCACATCATCGTATTCAATAAGTCTTTTTCTTCTGTCAAAATTCATTCCTTCAACTTTGTTTTGAGAATTAAAAATTACCTTTGAAATCATTTTGCTTTCAATTGGCTCGTCATCAGAAACCCATTTTCCAATCATAGATTTTACCGTTTCACCACCAAAAATTCTTAAAAGTTCATCATCTAGCGACATATAAAAAGCACTTCTTCCCGGCTCTCCTTGTCTTCCAGATCTTCCGCGAAGCTGATCGTCAATTCTTCTTGCTTCATGCCTTTCTGTTCCAATCACAAATAATCCACCAAGTTCTAAAACCTTCTTTCTCTCTTCTTCCAAAATTGGTTTAATTTTTTGTAATTCTTTCTTATAGATATCAATTTTAGATTTTGTTTCAAGATCTTCACTTTCTAATTCTGCCAAAGAGGGAATAGATGGAAGTTTTGCAGAAACTCTTGCAAATTCTTCTGCATTTCCACCAAGTAAGATGTCTGTTCCACGACCTGCCATATTTGTTGCAATTGTAACAGAATTTATTCGTCCAGCTTGTGCAATAATGTGACTCTCTTTTTCGTGATATTTTGCATTAAGTATGTTGTGAGAAATTTTTTCTTTTATTAAAAAATTTGAAAGCTCTTCTGAAGATTCAACACTTGTTGTTCCGATCAAAATTGGTTGTCCAGTTTTATGAATCTCTTTAATTCTTTCAACAATCGCTTTTATTTTTCCAGAGTGAGTTGTATAAACTCTATCCTCTTCATCAATTCTTATGATTGGTTTGTTTGTTGGAATCGTCAAAACTTCCAATTTATAAACTTTAAAAAATTCTTCAGAAGAAGTTTGTGCAGTTCCAGTCATTCCAGAAAGTTTTTGATAAAGTCTAAAATAATTTTGAAAAGAGATTGTTGCTAAAGTTTTTGATTCTTCTTTAATTTTTACATTCTCTTTTGCTTCAATTGCTTGATGAATTCCATCAGAAAATCTTCTTCCTTTCATAATTCTTCCAGTGAATTCATCAACAATAATCACCTCTCCATCTCGAACGATATATTCTTTATTTTTTTTAAAAAGTGTGTTTGCTTTCAGAGCAATTTCGATGTGATGAACGGTTTCTAGCCCTTGAGAGTATAAATTATCAACCCCAAGCATCTCTTCACATTTTTTGATTCCATCTTCTGTTAGTGTTGCAACTTCATCTTTTTCATCAATCAAAAAATCTTTTTCTTTGATTAAAGATTTTGCAATAAAATCAAATTTTTTATAAATTTCAGAAGATTCACGAACTGGTGCAGAAATTATAAGCGGAGTCCTTGCTTCATCAATCAGAATTGAATCAACTTCATCAACAATTGCAAAATTTAATTCTCTTTGAACTTTTTCTTCAAGATTTGAAGTTAGATTATCACGAAGATAATCAAAACCAAATTCATTGTTTGTTCCATATGTAATATCCGCATTGTATGCTTTTTTTCTCTCTTCTTGAGAAATTCCATTTGTCAAAATTCCAACAGAAAGTCCAAGAAATTCGTAAATTTTACCCATCCAACTTCCTTGCCATTTTGCTAAGTAGTCGTTCACAGTGACAAGATGAACACCTTTTCCAGAGAGAGAATTTAGAACAAGTGGAAGTGTTGCAATATTTGTTTTTCCTTCACCCGTTTTGTGTTCTGCAATTTTTCCAGAGTGCAAAACAATTCCTCCTAAAATCTGCACATCGTATAAAGTTTTTCCTTCAACTCTTCTTGTTGCTTCTTTCACCAAAGCAAAAGTTTCTGGAAGAAGTGAGTCTAAACTCTCTCCTTTTTCAAGATGTCTTTTTTTAAGTTCTAAAATTTTTTTTGGAAAATCTTGGTCTTCCAAATTTTTATATTTTTCCCAAAATGAATTTACTTTTGAAACAATTGGAAGGATTTTTTTTAATTCTTTTTCATTACTATTGAAAAAAATTTTTGACAAGAATTTGAAAATCAAAATTTATATTTTTACGAAAAGAAAACTAGATAAAGTGAAAAAAAGTGAAAGAGAAAATTTTATAATTTTGAAAAAAATAAAAGAAAAAAGAAAAAAATAAAATAAAAAATAGCAACTTTAAAAATTGCTATTTTGTTTTTTAAAAAATTTGATTTTATTTTTTAGTTAGTTAAAATTTTTTCAAGAAAATTTTTAACAAAATCAGCTGATCTTGCACCAACAAATTCTCCAACAACTTTTCCGTCTTTAAAAACTTTTACAGTTGGAATTCCTTGAATATTATAATCTTCTGGTGTTACATTTTGATCTGTATCCATTTTGAAAAATTGAATTTGATCGTCTGAATAATTTTTTGCAATCAATTCTAAAATTGGGCTAAGCATTCTGCAAGGTCCGCACCAAGGAGCCCAAAAATCCACAAGAACAAAAGTTTTTGATTTTAAAACTTTTTCATCAAAATCAGAATCTGTGACATTTGAAAAATTTCCCATATTAAACTTTTAAATTTTTAAAAAACTATTTTTTAGTTGTTGGTGAAGTTGAACCTCTAGATAAAATTTTTGAAAGATCTTTAATTCCAAGCTCCTTTGCAAGTTTCTCTTTTCTTCTTTCTTCTCTTTCCAAAGCTTTTTCACCTCTTTTAACCAACAAATCTTTTTGAGCAGTTTGTTTCTCTGCTGATTTTTTCATTCTATCTTGAAACTTGGTGACAACACCCTGTGTGTCAACAAATTTTTGATTTCCTGTGTAGAAAGGGTGGCAATTTGAACAGATATCAACATGAATGTTTGAATCTTTTGATGTTGAACCTGCAACAAAAGTTGCACCACAAGAGCAGGTAAATGTCACTTGATTGTATGGTGGATGAATTGAGCTTTTCAATGTAAATAAATTTTAGACGACTGAAACCTAGTTTTGAAAAAAAATTCGTCAAGAAAATTATATTTTTTAAAAATCTTTATATCTATGATTTTTGTTTGACAAAAATTTTGATTTAATTAAATTTGGATGACTAGATTTTAAATTTTTAAAATGAGTGAAAAA
>DYJS01000023.1 GCA_020723005.1 Candidatus Methylomirabilis sp.
AAAGTCTTACAATATCAAACAAATTAAGAACATCCCAACCTTCATTAAGCATATTAACAGCAAAAATTGCCCTTATCTCGTTATTTTTGCTTTCCAAAGAATTAAGTTTTAATTGCTTCTCTTCATCAACATTTTCTGAATCCAAAAGCATAACTTTTTCTTCTGAAAAATCTTCTTGCAATTCTCTGATTAAATTTTCAAAACTTATATTTTCTTTCTGAAAATACTTAAACGCCTTTTCCATATCCGTTCCTTTTGCGCGCGAACTTATCTCTTGAATATCGCGAGTGTTTAAATTTTTTATTTTAGTCAAAAATCCTTCATAATTTTCTTTAGATTCTTTGATAATCTTAGATTTAAAAAGAATCACAGGTTTTAATCTTATTTTATGCTTTTCTGCGATTTTTCTACGATACTGACTTAAAATTACTGCTTGCAAAGTTCTGTCAATTGGCTCTAAATCTGCCTGTAAGACTTCTATCTCTTTTGAGTATTTATCCAGACGGAATTGTTTCAAGTCGTATTGAAAAATAATTTTATTTTCATATTTTTGTCTAATATTTGAATTCCCTAAATCAATTGTTGCTGTAAACTCCAATAAAATATTTTTAGGATTACTTTTTAATATCCTCATTACTGTCCATTCCCAACTTCTTTCTATTTCAATTTCTGTCTTATTTTTTGTTATTGTCTGGAGATGATGTGCCTCATCAGAAATCAAAACAATTTCTTTATCTTCAAAATCTTCATAAGTAATAGCGTTTTCGTGAGGATAATTTAGTCTGGTATGAAGTCCCTGAATAGTCGTAAAAAGAATATTTATATTCTCCTGATTTGTTCCTTCAAAATTCTGAACTTCCTTTACAAAAATTTCTTTTTCTCCAAATTTTATTTTTGGAGCAAAAAGATATTTTTCTGACAAAGAATTTAGAAAATTGTCTTTTGTTTTTTCAATAATATTTACGCTGTTTACAAAAAAGATAAAATTACGATATCCTAATTTATATAAATACAAAATATTCGTGGCCATTATAAGAGTCTTCCCGCTTCCAGTTGCCATATGGAAAAGAAGATGTACTGGTGGATTTTGTTTTTCAATTTGGCAATTATCAGACAAGTAAACTATAAAGCGTCCAAGAGCCTCTTTTTGATATCCGCGTAATTCAAAGTTAGGGTTTAAATTCTGAACTATTTCTTTGTCAAGTCTTGAGGTAAAAAAATCTTTTTTAAATGAATCAAAAGTTTCATAAAGCATGTTCATCACCTAAGAGAATTGTAAAAATTTATCTTTCTGATTTTTCCATTAGTAGCAACCTGTTCCAAAATGGAACAGGTTGATTTTCTCTTAAGTTCTCCAGTTTTG
>DYJS01000018.1 GCA_020723005.1 Candidatus Methylomirabilis sp.
CCATCTTAAACCTCCTTGTTTAATTATTATTTAAAAATTATTTATAAAAATTTTTTAAAGCATTTTTTCAAAACCCGCGGAAATTTTGAAAAAACCTGCTCAAACAAAAACCATTTAGGGAAGTTCAAATTTAGCTTGGCAATAAATTTTTGTTGATACCAGCAAATTAAACTTCAAAAAAAGAAAAATTGAAATTATAGATTTCAGAGTTTTTAGAAAACAAATCTTAAAAATTTTTCACTTTTTGAAATTTTTTTGCTGATTCGTATTGTTTGATGTGCAAAAAAGCCCCCAATTTCTTGGGGGCTTTTATAATTTTCAGTTTTTTCTAAAAAATCACAAATCCCCCACAAAATTTCTAATAATAAAAAGGGTAAGAAGATCTTTTCTAACAACTAATTTTTGTGATTCTTGATATTTCATTTTTTTACAATAACTTCTTGGGAAATCCTTTAAAAATCTTTTTCCAAAATTTTCGTGAACTTTCTAGAAAAAAATTTTAAAAAGTCAAGAAAAAAAAGATCTCTTTAAATTTTTTTCAAAAATTATTAAAATTAACAAATGCTTAAAAAATTTTTCATCAAAAAATTTTTAAAATCAAAACTGAAAATTCATCTAAAATAAATTCAAAACCAATTTAAATCTAAAAACTTTTTTCAATCTCTAAAAGCATCTTCGTTGCAGTTTTTTCAAAATCAAAAGATCTTCTTTTTGATTCATCAATTATATTTTTTGAATCTAAAACTTTTTCAAAAACTTCGCAAAAGATATCTGGATTTTCTAAAATTTCATCTTCTTTCAAAATTTCAACCAATCCAAAACTTTTCAAAAATTCTGCATTTTTCATCTGTTCATCTTTATTGCTGGAATTTGGTAAAGGAATCAAAATTCCTTTTTTTTCAAGATACAACATTTCATAAATTGTATTTGCTCCACTACGAGAAATAATTAACTCGCTTTTTGCCAAATTTTCTGCCATCTCTCCACTTTCAAAAAACCTTTTTGGTGTATAATTTTTGTTTTGCCAAAACTTCTTTGGAATTCTTTCAAAATCAAAATTTCCACCTGTCTGATGAATAATTTTATAGCCTTTTTCAATCATCCAATCAAGATTTTTTAAAATTAAATGATTCAAAAATTCTGAACCTTGATTTCCTCCAGTGACAAAAATTAAATTTTTCTCAACTGAAGAACCAAATTTTTCTAAAATTTCTTTCCGAATAAAATTTCCAACATAAAAAGATTTTTTCAGAATTTTTTCATTCAATCCTTCCATATTTTCTGGAGGAAAAGAAAGAAAAAGTTTTTCAACAAATGGAAAGGTAATTCTGGAAGCAAGAGAGGGGGAAAGAATTTGTTCGTGAATAAAAAATTTTTTCCCTAAAATTTTTGAAGCCACAGAAACTGCAACGGATGTGTAGCCACCAAAACCAACAATAAATTTTGGATTCTCTTTTAAAATTATAAAAATTGCTTGAAAAATCCCGATAGGAACTCTTGCAAGATAAATTAAAGATTTAAAAAATTCTTTTCCTTTCCAAAATCTTGAAAATTTTCCTGCAATTAAAGAATAAAATTTATAATTTTTTGCACGAACAGATAAAAATTCTAAACTTTCAGTTTTTGAAAAAAGAGATGTTTTTTTCACACCAACCCAAACAATTTCATAAAATTTTCTTGCTTCTTCGGAAAAAGATATTGCTGGCATAAAATGTCCTCCAACAATAATAATTTTTTTCATTTGACTTTTTTCTTTTTTCATTAGATTTCTTTATGAAATTTTTCAAGGTATTTTTAAAATTTTTGGGAGAAAAAAGAAAGAGGAAGAAAAAAAACTTATTATTGATTTGACTGACAATAAACTTCGTTTGCTTTTTTATATTCCAACAAAAAACGGAATAGATATTATTTCTGGTGGATCTTTTTTTGACGAAACAAAATCTCTTTCATCTGGAATTGTAAATAATGTTAAAGATTTCTCTGAATTTTTGGAAGACAAAATATACGATATGATGGAATCTATTGAAGAAAAAAAGATTCCAGAAGATGTGTATTTTAACATTAGTGGTGAAAACATTGTTGGAAAAACAGATTTCTTAAGATACAAAAGATCTAAACCAAATTTAAAAATAGAACAGGAAGAGATTTTTGATGTTGTTTCAAAATCTTCAAAAAAAGCTTTGTCTGATTTTTCAAGATCAGATTTTATGAATTCAAAATCTGCATCTTTTGATATAATAAACTCCTCAATTGTTCAAACAGAAATTGATGGATATGAAATTAAAAATCCAATCGGTTTTCAAGGAGAAGATCTAAAAATTGGAGTTTTTAATATCTTCGCTCCAATTGTTCAGCTATCATCAATACACAACATTTCTGAACTTATTGGTCTAAAATCGTTTAACATTTTTGTTGCAACATATTCAATTTATGAAACTTTTTCTGAAGATGGATTTGATGGTTTTATATTTTTTGTCGAAGAAAACTTAACCTCTTTTTGTTTTGTAAAAAACAACACCATCTTAGAAATAAAATCTTTTTCAGTTGGATGGGATATATTTTTAGAACAAAATTATAAAAAAGAAAATGATAATGTTTGGATTGCATCTTTTGAGGTTGCAATAGAAGATATGTTTTTAAAAAATATTCAATTAAAAAAGAAAGGTTTCAAAATATATATTTCAAATCCAGATGTAAAAAATTTTGTAAAAATGTTTTCTAAATTTGAAAAAACAGATGTTAAAAAGATTGATTTTCTTGATTTAGACTCAATAAAAAAATTTAACTTTTTTAAAAAAGAGCAAATTTTAAAAGAGATGACATCTTCAATATGTTGCGCAATCTCTTCTTTAAATATACAAGATTCACTATAAAAAAAAATAAATTTAAAAATCTTTGTATTTTTTAAAAAAAGTTTTAGAAAGTTCTTGCTGGGCTCGTGGTGTCAATGGTAGCACACTGGTCTCCAAAACCATTTGTCGGGGTTCAAATCCTCGCGGGCCCGCAAAATAGAAAATTACTTGTTAATAAATATCTTTCTTCTAGAAAGTTTTTGAATTTAAAATTTTCTCAGGTGATAAAAATTACAAAACCCATTCTAACAGTTCGTGAACTTTCCCAAATTTTACAAAAAACAGAGAGTGAAATCCTTTTTCGTTTACTAAAAGAAGGCCTTGTCACATCCATAAACGATAATTTAGACCTTGATACAATTTTACTTATCTCTGAAGAGCTTGGTGTAGAAGTTGAATACTCTCCAAACTCTCAAGACGAAGAAAAAGATGAAACGGAAACAAAATTTATTTCTCTAGCTGAAAAAATTTTACAAATTAAAAAAAACGAAAAAGATTATCTTAAACCAAGACCTCCAATTGTAACTGTTATGGGACATGTTGATCATGGAAAAACAACTCTTTTAGATAAAATCAGATCTAGCAAAGTTGCAGATCGAGAAGCTGGTGGAATCACTCAAAGCATCGGTGCATATCAAGTAAAAACAAAAAATGGGCTTGTAACTTTTATTGATACTCCAGGACATGAAGCTTTTAGTTCTATGAGAGAGAGAGGTTCAAGTGTAACAGATGTGATTATTTTAGTTGTTGCAGCAAATGATGGAGTTCGTGAGCAAACTCGTGAAGTAATAAATTTAGCAAAATCAAACAATATTCCAATTATTGTTGCAATGAACAAAATTGACCTTGATAATGCAAATCCAGACAAAACAAAAGATGAACTTTCAAAAGAAGGATTGATTCCAGAAGAATGGGGTGGAAACACACAGATTATCCCAATATCTGCAAAAAAAGGAACTGGAATTGATGAACTTTTAGAAATGACAGCACTTATCACAGATTTAAAAGAACTAAAAGCAAATCCAGACGGAGAGCTTATTGGTGTAATTATTGAATCAAATCGTGATCCAAAAAAAGGTGTTCTAGCAACAGCAATAATTTTAAATGGAACACTGAAAATTGGAGATAACATACGAGCAGGAAATCATTTTGCAAAAGTTAGATTTTTAGAAAACCATTTTGGAAAACAGGTCTCTTTCTCGCTTCCCTCCTCTCCTGTTCGAATAAGTGGGTTTAAAGATGTTCCAGAGGTTGGAGATAGAATAGAGATCTCTTTAGATGGAGATTCAAAATCTTCGTATGCAAAAACAATTGTTGTAAAATCAATAAAAAACAGCAAATCTGGTTCTGGAAAAAACAAACTTTCCCTCATCATAAAAGCAGATACAGAAGGAAGCTTAGAAGCTTTAGACAATGTTTTAGAGAGCCTTTCAACAGAAAATGTAAAAGTGTTTTTTTCTGCAAAAGGAGTTGGCCAAATCACAGAAAACGATATACGATATGCAGAAAGTATCAAAGCACACATCATTGGTTTTAATGTTGAGATGTCAAAAACTGCAGAAAAATCTTTAAAATCTTCCAGCTCTCTCATAACTGTTTTAACAGATAAAATTATTTATAGACTTTCAGAAAAAGTTCAAAAAGCCATTCAAATTCTCTCTATGCCGGATGAAATTGAAACGATTTCTGGAGAAGGAGAAATTTTAAAAGTTTTTAGATCAGACAGAAAAGAGGTTTTAGTTGGTGTAAAAATAAAAGAAGGAAAAATTGGAAGAAAAGAAAAAATTTTCGTTATTTCACAAAATAAAAAAATCTTATCTGAAGTTCATATTACATCTCTAAAAATCAAAAATCTTGAAGTTGAAGAAGTGAAATCTGGAGATGAATGCGGAATTGTTCTAAAAATAAACGGGATTGAAACAGAAATCAAAGAAGGTTTTTTTATTCGTGTTTCCAAAACAAAAAAAGTTGATAAATCAAATCCATTTAAAACATCAATATAGATTCCAAAATGGAGAATCGAAACAAAATTTTTACACATAAACCTGTTTTACTTTCTGAAATTTTAAAATTTTTTGATTTACAAGAATCAGATCTTGTTTTAGACGGAACAATCGGACTTGGAGGACATTCAAAAAAATTCTTAGAAAAAATTCCAAACGGAAAACTTTTTGGATTTGACTTAGATTATGAAGCAGTAAAAATTTCTAAAAAAAACCTTTCTGAATTTAAAAATTTTGAAATCATAAATCAAAATTTTTCATTTGCTCCAGCTTTTTTGAAATCAAAAAAAATAAAAGTTGATAAAATTTTGTTAGATCTTGGAGTTTCTTCAATGCAACTAGATGATAAAAATCATGGATTTTCTTTACAAAAAAACTCTTTACTTGATTTTAGAATGAATAAAAATTCTGAAACCCCTTTTTATGAAAAATTAAAAAAATTAGAACTTTTAGAGATTCAAAAAATTTTAAATGATTTTGGAGAAATCACACAAAGGTTCAGATTTTCTGATTTACAAAAATTAGCAAAAATAATTTTTCAAGAAAAGTTTAATTTAAAACAAACTTTTGATTTAACAAATTTGATTGATGAAAATTTTAAATTTTTGAGTTTTCAAAAGCTTCTTCTTCTAAAAACACTTGTTTTTCAAGCTTTTAGAATTTGGACAAACGATGAGCTCTCTTCAATTGAAAAATTTTTAAACTCAATTGATGAAATTTTAAATCCAAACGGAATTGTTGCAATTATCTCTTTTCATTCTTTGGAAGATAGGATAGTAAAAAATAATTTTAAAGTTTTGGAAAAAGAGAAAAAATATAAAATTTTAACAAAAAAACCAATTTTACCAACAGATGAAGAGATTTTTAAAAACCCTCGTAGCAGAAGCGCAAAATTACGAATCATTCAGAAAAAATAATTTTTGTAAATTTTCAAAACTATTTTTACTAAATTCTTTTCGTTATTTTTATAAAAAAAATTTAATTATTATAAATGTTTTTATGAGAAAATTTTATTGATTAAATTAAGTTTTCAAATCAAGTTTACATAATTAATTCAATCAATTTAAAATAAAAATTCTGCAGATTTCAATTTTTTCTACAAAATAAAATGTTTCAGCTTTTAAACATCTTGTTTTTATTCCAATTTATTCTTAGAAAAATATTGAACTATAAAATTTTTGAAAAGAAAAATTTTAAAAATTAAAAGAAAAGGAAAAACAAATTTAGAAAAAATTTTATCCCTTGTTTTTTCTGTTTTTGGAAATCAGTTTTTTCTTTCCATAATTTCAATTTTCTTTGGTTTATTAATGATTTTTTTTCTCAGAAGTTCGAAAAAAGTTGAATTTTTTCAAGTTTTTTTACTTCCAATTTTTGGCTCTCTTGGAATTCTCTCTTTAGCATTTTTTCTTGTTTTTTTTGGAGCAAGGTTTTTTTCTCCAAAAAATTCAAGAAATTTAAAAATTTTGAATTTGTTAAGTGCAGTTTTTTTCTTTTTTTTATTTCTTTCCAGTTTTGAAGATCCAAAAAATTTTGAAATTTTTGATTTTAAAACAAAGGGTTTTGATTCAACAGGAGTTTTTGGATTCGTAATTATAAATTTTCTAAATGTTGTTTTTGGTTCATCTTTTTGGACAAAGATAGTTTTATCAATTTTTATGATTTTTTTTGGAGTAAAATTTTTATCATATTTTTCAACTCAAATAAAAGCTTTTTTATCTGAAGCAAAAAATGTTTTAAAAGATGCAACTTTATCTGTTAAACCAATTTCTAAAACTACGAAAAAAGTAGTTGAAAAAGTTTCGGAAATAGCACCAGAATTTATTGCAACAGAGATTCGTGAAAATCAAGAAGAGAACAAAAAACGAAAAAATTTTAATGAAAACATCGCTTCTGATGATCTTGAATCTGAAAATTTTGAAAAAAAATCTTCGCCAGATTATTTAACTTATTTGAATCAGAATTGGGAATTTCCTACACCTGATGGAATTTTAGCAAATGAAAATCCTGAAAATAAGCCAGATGGTGGAGATAAAATTGCAAATGCAAGAAAAATTGAAGAAACTTTAAAAAATTTTGGAATTGAATCGCAAGTTCTTCGTGATCAAATCTCTGTTGGTCCAGCTGTAACACAATATCCACTTAAGCCAGATGAAAAAGTAAAACTTTCAAAAATTACAGGTCTCTCTTCAAATCTTGCACTTTCGCTTTCTGCAAAATCTATTCGAATTGAAGCACCAATTCCCGGAAAACCACTTGTTGGAATTGAAGTTCCAAATATAAAAAGGAGTGTTGTTTCTCTAAAAAGCTTACTTTCTGAAAAACCAGAAAAAGGAGAGCTAAAACTTCCTTTAGGAAGAAATATTTATGGTGAAGCAAGTTGGATTGATCTTGCAAAAATGCCTCATCTTCTTGTTGCTGGTGCCACTGGAACAGGAAAATCTGTTTGTCTAAATTCTATTCTTGTTAGTCTTTTAATGGAGAGATCTCCAAAAACTCTTCGTCTTGTTTTGGTTGATCCAAAAAAAGTTGAATTTGCTCCATATGCAGATATTCCACATCTAATCACTCCAGTCATCACAGATCCACAAAAAACTTTATCTGCTTTGAAGTGGCTTGTTTCTGAAATGAATCGTAGATATGATAAACTTTCTGAAATTGGAAAAAGAAATATTGCAGATTTTAATAAAGCAGTTTCTGAAAATGAAAAGATGCCATACATTGTTTTAATTATTGATGAACTTGCAGATTTGATGCTTTTGGTTGGAAAAGAAGTTGAGCATCTGATTGTTCGTCTTGCACAAATGGCTCGTGCAATTGGAATTCATTTGATTCTTGCAACTCAAAGACCTTCTGTAAATGTCGTCACAGGTTTAATCAAAGCAAATATTCCAGCTCGTGTTGTTTTTGCAGTTTCTAGTCAAGTTGATTCTCGAACAGTTATTGATCTTGGTGGTGCAGAAAAACTTTTAGGACGAGGAGATATGCTTCATATCAGTCCAGATTCTAGTCGTCTAACTCGTATTCAAGGAACTTTTGTTACTGATGACGAAGTTGAAAAAATTACAACACATTGGAAAAAACAATCTGTTGCAATTTATCAAAATGAAGTTTTGGAAAGCTCTTCTCCAGAAAATTTTGATGAATTTTCAGGAAATGAAAATTTCGAAAAAAACGATGATTTTGATTCTCTCTTTTCTGAAGCCAAAAATATTGTTATCTCTGCAAGAAGTGCTTCCACTTCACTTCTCCAAAGACGACTAAAAATTGGTTATGCTCGTGCTGCAAGAATTATGGATCAGTTGGAAGAAAAAGGGATAATCTCTCCAAGTGACGGAACAAGTAAAGCTAGAGATGTGTTGATTTGAAAAGTTTTATAATTTTTTAGAAATTTATTCAAAATAAACTTTTATTTAAACAAAAACAAATTTATAAGAGAAATAAAAATTATTAAAATTT
>DYJS01000001.1 GCA_020723005.1 Candidatus Methylomirabilis sp.
AATTCTCTCTTCACCAAATTCATCTTCTGAGATGGTTTTGGGTGTTTGTGCAGAAACTCCAGAGGAAGCAGAAAGTTTGCTAGAATCAGCTTCTAAGCAGCTGGGAAAACCTAGAACTATTCAACCTGTATAAAATTTATCAATTTTATACTTAAAAAAATCCAAACGAAAGTTTGGATTTTTTGTTTAGCATAGTTTTAAAAAATAAAATTTTTATATTTTTGGATATTTTTTTTATTTTGTTTTAAAAAAATTAGAGAGTTTTTATTTTTAAAATTTTATCTTTTAGAAATTAAAATTTGGAATTTAAACTATCTCAATTTGAATTGTTTTGGATTTTGTCTCAGAATCGTTTTCAATATATTTTAGAGAAATTTCATATTTTCCAGATTTAGAGAGTGATAAACTCGATTTTTTTCCTTGCAAAGAAAAGGTAGTTTCATCATCTTTTTTAATTTGCCAAATATAACTTTCTTGATCTAAATCAACTTCCTCTTGAAAAATTTTTGAACTTGCCCAAACTTCAAATGTTTCATTTTTTTTGAATTTTTGTGTATTCATTGGATAATAAATTGAGAGATCCATTTTTGGAGCTTCAATTTGAATATCAAAATTTTGAACTATTTTTTTTGATTCAGATTCAGAAGTAACAGAGCAGTTTAAAATCTTTCCAGCATCTTCTAATTTTGGAATAAAAGAGAGTGAGTGAGAAAATCCAAGCATAGCATTTTTGTCAAATCTTGGATCAGAATAAATTTGAAGATCTTTGCAACTAAAAGAATATGAAACAGCAGATGAAGCTCCAGAAATTTTTGGTGTATAAAAAAACTTTTCTCCTATCTTTGCAATTTTTTCTGGAGTGGTTTCAAAATAAAAATCTTCTTCTTTAATTTTTGGTTTTGGTTCTAAAATCTTCTCTTTTTTTATTTTATTTTCATTTTTTTTCTCATTTTTTGATTTATTAGATGGGGTTGAAAGGGTTTTTTCATTTGAGACTAAAAAATTTTCTTGGGTAGAAAATTTTGGTTTTTCTTCATAAAAAATAATTATATTTGATTTATAAGTTAATAAATCATTATTATTTAGATTTTCAGTTTTTTCAAAATTTTCAGATTTATTATTTATAGCTAAAAAGATATATTCTCTCCATTTTTCAACAATTTCTTCAATTTTTTCTTTTAAATTATAGAATTTTTCATTTTGATTTTGAAAATTTGAATTTTCTCTATTTTCAGCTTTTGTAAAATTTTTTCCTCCAAAAAAAATGGAGAAAATTATTATAGAAAGCATTGTTTTGTAGTTTTTTCTCATAAAATAAATTTAATTTTGGATTGTTTTCTATAAATATTTTTTTTTAAGTCAAATCTATTTTATTTAAAAAAAGAGAAAAAATTGATTTTTAATAAAAAGTATTTAGTTTTCTTTTTGTAAAATAATTTTTAAAAGATGAATGAAGTTGAATCAAAAAAAGAGAATCAAGTAAAAGATTTTGTTCAAATTGCAAAATCATATTTAACAAAAACAAATTTATATATCGCAGGATTAGTTCTTGGTGTACTTCTTGTTTTTTCAACTTTTATGACATGGCATAAAGCTGAATTTTCCTACGGAGAAGGATTTTTTAAAGTTTCATATGATGATACATATACAGGAAATTCATTGAATAAAAGTTCTTTTGGAAAATCTGATGTTGCAGATTTTAAGAGTGATGCTGATTTTGGAGGAATTTACTCATTTTTTGGAGGTTTTTTAGTTATTCTTTTTGCTTCCGTTATGATTGCTGGATATGTTAATAAATTTTATAAATTTGCTCCAGAGAGAATGGAAAAATATCTAAATTATGGAATTTTCTTTGCTCCAGTTATTTCTTTTCTTGTTGGAGTTATTCATCTTGTTGGCTTAAAAGGAACTTTTCCAAGAGCAGAAGATTTTTCTAAAGCAGAAAAATATTTTGATTTTTCATATGGTTTTGGATTATTTTTTCTTCTTTTTGTTTCTGTAGTTGCAATTGTTCATCTTGTTTATTTGTATAAATCAAATTTTGTTTCAAGACCATGTATTTTGGATGTTAAAAAAGATGCAGAAGAACTTTTTTCTCTTTTATCAAAAAAAGTATCTGAAATGAAAAATGATTTAGATAGAAAAAATGAAGAAAACAGGAAGAAAGAAGTTGAAGAAAAATCAAATACAGAAGATAAAAAATAGTTAGTTTTTTAAAAAAAGTTTTTCAAAATATAAAGAATTTTTATGTCTCTCTCTGTTGGAATAGTAGGACTTCCTAATGCTGGAAAATCAACACTTTTTAATGCTATAACAAAATCTTCGGTTCCAGCAGAAAATTTCCCTTTTTGCACAATAGATCCAAACAAGGCAACTGTTCAAATTGAAGATACAAGAGTTTTGAGTTTGTCAAATTTATTTCAAAGTAGAAAAACAATTTTTTCAACTTTAGATTTTTACGATATTGCTGGAATTGTAAAAAATGCTCACAAAGGAGAAGGTTTAGGAAATAAATTTTTAAGCCATATTCGAGAAACAGATCTGATTTTATTTGTTTTAAGAGGTTTTCAAGATTCAAATATAATTCATACAGAAAATAGGGTTGATCCAGTTTTAGATTTTGAAATTTTAAAATCAGAACTCCTCTTGTCTGATCTTGAATCTTTGGATAAAAAAATATTTAAAACAGAAAAAGAATCAAAAGGTCAAGAAAAAAAAGCTAAAGAGCTTTTGCCAAAACTTATTGAATTAAAAAAAAGAATAAACGATGGAATTTTTGATATTGGAGAATCTTTTAGCGAACAAGAAAAAAAAGATTTACAGATGTTTGTTGCTAAAAAATTTTTAGTTGCAATAAATGTTTCAGAAAACGAGTTATCTTCTTTTAATTCAGAAGAGTGGTCGAAAAAATTAAATATTTCATCTGAAGATATTTTTCCAATTTCTGCAAAATTAGAACAGGAACTTTCTCAGATGAGCAAAGAGGATTCACTTTTATTTTTGAATGATCTTGGAATTTTTGAAACTTCAATTGATAGAATGGTTAGAAAAAGTTTTTATAAATTAAATTTAATTCAGTTTTTTACATCAGGAGAAGATGAAACGAGAAGTTGGACGATTAAAAAAGGTTCAACTGCTCCAATTGCTGGTGGTGCAATTCATTCAGATTTTTTAAACAAATTTATTAAAGCAGAGGTGATAAATTGGGAAGAACTTTTATCAATTGGTGGTTGGAACAAAGCAAAAGAATTGGGAAAATTGAGATTAGAAGGTAAAGATTATCTTGTTTCAGACGGAGATGTGATTGTTTTTAAGCATGGATAATGTATCAATGATAGATAAACAAAATAGATAGATAGAAATTTTTTATATTTAGATTTTTAAAAAACAATTTTTTTAATGTTTTGAAAAACATACTAACAAAGATTTACAGGTTCTTAGAAAATTGCTCTTGTATTAGAAAAACAATTATTTATTTATCTATTCGGAATTTTAAAATATGAAAACAAAAGAGAATAGAAAAGATCTGCCAGAAAAAGCATATAATTTTTTTGAAAATTTGACTGGTGGAAACATCGCAATGGGAATTTTTTTTGGAGTTATTTTGCTTTTCACAGCATATCAAATTAGATCTGTTCTTTTTCTTTTTTTTATAGGATTCGTTATTAGTTTGACAGCAAGACCTTTTATAGATTTTGCAGAGAGATATAAAGTTCCAAGAGGGCTTTCTGCTCTTTTTGCAATAATTTTTATTATTTCATTTTTGGTTATATCTGTTTTGGTAGTTTCTTTGGTTGTAATAAATCAAATTCCAGATATAGTAGATGTTTATAAATCAAATTTTCCAGAAGTAGAAAATTTTATTCAAAAAAATCTTCCTGCTCTGTATAAAAAAGATATGTTGAATGGTATTTCTGCAAATTTTGATAGCATAGGAAAGGCTGCTCAAATTACTGGAACTATGGCACTTGGGCTTATTTCAGGAGTTGTTAGTAGTTTTTACAATTTTATTATGGTTCTTTTTATTACATATTATTTTATGATTGATAAACAAAGCACAAGAAAAATTATAGATTTTTTCCTTCCAGAGAAAGATGAAAAAAAAATAGATGAAATTGAAAAGAGTCTTTATTCAAAAATGGCAAGTTGGGGATTTGGTCAGCTTTCTTTAATGCTTTTAGTTGGTGTTTTAAGTTATTTTGCATATCTTGTTGCTGGACTCAAATTAGCAGGATCTCTTGCAATTATCGCTGGACTTTTGGAAATTATTCCAGCACTTGGTCCAATTATTGCAACAATTCCAGCTGTTTTTGTTGGTGCAACACAAGATGTTTGGGCAGTTGTTGGAGCTATAATTGCATCTCAAGTTGTTCAACAGGTAGAAAATAATTTTTTTGTTCCAAAAATTATGGGTAGTTCTGTAAATTTTAGTCCAATTATTACACTTTTTATAATTTTAGTTGGTGCAATTCTTGGAGGAATAATTGGAGTTTTTCTCTCGATACCATCTGCAATTTTTATATCAGAAGTGTTTAAAGGTAGGTCTAAAATGTTAGGTTAAATTTTTTGATTTTAGATTTTATTTTTAAATTTCTTTTTTTGTTTTAAAATACTTAAATTTTTTTAGAAACCTTTTAAAAGAGATTTGAAATTTTTGTAAAATTAAAATTTTTAAATGAGCGAATTTAATCACAAAGAGATTGAGAAAAAATGGAAAGCAAGGTGGAATGAATCAAAAATTAATCATCCAGATTTGAAAAATGGAAAAAATCCATTTACAAACTTGATGATGTTTCCTTATCCAAGTGCAGAAGGTCTTCATGCTGGATCCCTTTATACTTTTACTGGAATTGATACTTTTTCTCGCTTCAAAAAAATGCAAGGGTTTGATGTTTTTGAACCTTTTGGGTTAGATGGTTTTGGAATTCATTCTGA
Organism: Candidatus Methylomirabilis sp.; assembly: GCA_020723005.1. GTDB lineage: Bacteria > Patescibacteriota > DYJS01 > DYJS01 > DYJS01 > DYJS01. Next base: position 4,936 of record DYJS01000001.1, read on the forward strand.
AAATTTTGCAATAAAAATTGGTGAACACATAAAAGATGTTTCAGCAAGAACCGAAGCACATTATTACGATCAAGTTGAAATGGCAGGGTTGATGATTGATAAAGATCATAGGGTTGAAACTTATAAACCAAATTATTATCGATGGACTCAATGGTTATTTTTAAAAATGTGGGAAAAGGGTTTGGCATATCGTAAAAAATCTCCAGTAAATTATTGTCCAAAGTGTAAAACTACACTTTCCAACGAACAGGTTATTGATGGAAAATGTGAAAGGTGTGATACAATTACAGAGAAAAAAGATCAAGAACAATGGTTTTGGAAGATTACAGATTATGCTGAAAGGTTGATTGAAAATACAAATTGGCTTGATTGGCCAGAAGATGTGCTTGAAGCACAGAGAAATTGGATTGGAAAATCTGAAGGTGCAGAGATAGATTTTTGGGTTGTTCAAAATTCTCTTTTAAAATTTTCAAAAACAAAACATATAATTTTGGATTTTGATGGAGTTTTGGCAGATACATTTGATGGATTACAAGTTCTCTGGGGTGAATTTCGGGGTGAAGATCCAAAAGTGTTAAAACAGAAGCAAATTGAAATGTTTTCTTCTACAATTCATAAAAAATCAGAACCACCATCAAAAGAAAGATATGAAGAGGAATTAAAAAATTTAAAAATTATTTGGAAGAAATTTAAAGAAGTTTATGGTTTAAAATTTTTTGATGGATTTATTTCTGAACTTAAAAAAATTCCAAATGCAAAATTTTCTGTTGTTACTTCTATACCAAAAGAATTTTTTGAAAAAGAGCTTCGAGAAACTGGCTTGAACATTGAACGAATCTTGGATTATGAAGATCATTGGTCAAAAGAGCATAAAATCGCCCAAGCTTGTGCAGATTGGAAAGTTTCAGAAAAAGATGTTTTTTATATAACAGACACAACTTCAGATTATATTGAATTGAATGAATTTGTTGATCCAAAAAAAATTATTGGAGTTAGTTGGGGATATTTGCCTTATGAAGTTCTTAAAAAGGGAATTCCAGAAAATCAAATCATCCAAAATTTTTCAGAAATTCATTCAAAGTTTAGAGAGAAAATTCTTGTTGCAACAACGAATGAAACAAAAGTTGAAAGATTTAAGAGGTTTTTCAAAATTTTGGGTTTAGAAATTGATGTTGAGCAAGTTCCAAATTATCAAGATGTTGAAGAAAATGGAAAAGATGGTTTAGAGAACTCTTTTCTAAAATTGAAAAATTTGAAAGGGAGATTTGAATTTCCTGTAATTTCCGAAGATACAGAAATTTTTATTGATGGAGAAAATTTTGATCCAACAGAGGTAAAGCGAATTGCACTTTTTGGAGAAGATGAAAAAAGTTTAACTCAAGAAGAGATTGGAAAAATTTTAAATGATTTTTACAAAAATTTGGCAAAAAAGCACGGTGGTGAAGTTGATTTTTATTATCAAGATAATTTTACAATTTTATTTCCAGATGGAAGTATTAAGCAAAATTCTAATAAAAGATTTTATACTTTAAAAGATATTGAACATTCCAAACTAGATATTTGGATGCCGATGAGAAATCTTTATATTTCAAAAGAAACCGGAAAACCATCAGTTAATGAAAATTTTGATTTAGAAAATATTCCAGAAGATTATAAAATTGAATTTGAACCGATAACCTCTGCACTATCTGAAATGATTTTTGAAAAACAGGAAAAAATAAAAGTTTTTACAACTCGTCCAGATACAATTTTTGGTGTTAGTTTTATGGTTGTTTCTCCAGAAAACGAGGTTTTAAAAAATTTAGAAGAGAAAATTCAAAATTTAAAAGAAATTGAGGATTATATTAAAAAATCAAAATCAAAATCCGATTTAGAGAGAACAGATTTAAATAAAGATAAAACAGGGGTGGAAATTCTTGGACTTCAAATTTTGAATCCAGTAAATCATAAAATTTCTCCACTTTTTGTTGCAGATTATGTTTTGGCAAATTATGGAACTGGAGCAGTGATGGGAGTTCCTGCACACGATGATCGAGATTATGAATTTGCAAAAAAATATAATTTGGAGATTTTGCCTGTTGTTGCACCAGAGTTTGGAAAGAAACAAGAAAATGAAGAGTTTAGAGAAACAATAACTGCAGTTTTATGGTATGAAAAAGAAAAAAAATTTATTGGATTAAAATCAGATAAATTTAATTGGAGATATGAACCAGTGATTGGAGGAGTTGAAGAAAATGAAAATTTTGAAGATGCTGTTAGAAGAGAAATTGAGGAAAAAACAGGATTTTTTGATTTAGAAATTATAGCAAAATTTCCAGTTCCAATTTTTTCTCATTTTTTTGCAGAGCATAAAAATGTTGCAAGATTTCGAAAAACTCATTTATTCATTGTTAAAATAAATTCATTAGAAAGCAAAGGAGTAAATTTTGATAAGTATGAAAAAAATATAAATCCAAAACCTGAATTATTTGATTTTAATGATTTTGTAAAAAATTGGTTGAAAGAAGAAGATTTTAGTGATTTTCTTTTATACTATCAATTGGCAGAAAGTTTTTTAAAATTTAAAAAATTTGATTTTCAAAATGTAAAATCTGGAGTATCTATAAATTCTGGATTTCTTAACAATCTTTCAACAGATGAAGCGAAACTTAAAATTTTGGAATTTTTAGAAGAGAGAAAAATTGGAAACAAAAAAATTACTTACAGACTTCGTGATTGGTGTATTTCTCGTCAGAGATATTGGGGACCACCGATTCCTATGATTTATTGTGAAAATTGTGCAAAAAATTCTGGTATAAATTTTAATAAAAAACTTCCAGAAAAAATTTTGGTTGGAACAAGAAATGAAGCAAAGGTTTCTATGATACGAGATTCATTTCCAAAAAATTTGGGTGTTAAATTTATCTCTTTGAATGATTTGGATTATGAAGTTGATGATTCTGATTTAATCGAAGGAGATGATTTTAGAAAAAACTCCAAAATGAAATCAAAATTTTATTTTGAAAAAACTGGAATCCCAACAATTTCTATAGATCAAATTTTGTGGGTAGAAAAATGGCCAAAAGATAATGGTTATATTGTTCATATCCGAAAACTTGCTACTATGAATGATAATGCAACTGATGAAGAGGTAATAAAATTTATTGAAGAAAAATTTTTACCAATTATTGGAAGTGGAAGTTGTGCAAATTTTCATTTTGCAATTTCTTATACAGATTCAGATGGAACAAAAGATTTTATTTCGATTCAAAAAAATGCTTTTTTTCAAAAAAGGAAAAGTGATAAATTTAAACCCGGATATCCTCTTGATTTATTTTTGGTTGATGAAGAAAGCGGAAAATATTATACAGAACTTTCAGAAGATGAAAGGTATAAAGAATCAATATCAAATTTTTTAAAAAATGAATTTTTAGTTGAAGTTTTTGGTGCTAAAATTTCAAATAATAATTCTGGCTGGGTTCCAGTTCCAGAATCTGATCTTCCAGTAACTTTACCTGAAATTCCAAAATTTGAAGATTTTTTGCCAGATGGAAGTGGAAAAGGACCATTACAAAAACAAATTGATTTTGTAAATGTAAAATGTCCAATTTGCGGAAGTCCTGCAAAGAGAGAAACAGATGTTTCAGATTCTTTTGTAGATTCAAGTTGGTATTTTTTGAGATATCCAAGTGTTGGAATTGATGATAAACCTTTTGATTTTTTAGATTCTCCAATTTTGCCAGAGATTGTTCCAAGTGAACGAACTAGAAACAGTTTAGTTGAGTTTAGAAAACTTTGCAAAATTTTGGAAAATGCAAAAATTCCTTTTTGGGTTTCTGGATCTGTTGCATTAAATGCTTTAAATAAAGCTATTTATACGGATATTAACGATATTGATATTATTGTTGAATCAAAAAATTTAGAAAAAGTTGTGGAGATTTTGGAACTCATTGGTTTTGAAAAAAGTCAAAAAGAGCATTATAATTACAACATAGAAATGGTGAAGGATTGGGTGGAGATTGATATTTGGACGAAAAACGAAATTCTGAACAAAGATTTTAGTGAAAAAGATTTTAGTAGAAATTATAAATTAAATTTTGCTGGAGTTGATTTTAATATTTTGCCAATTGATACAATGCTTTTAATCTATTCAAAACTTTCTACTTATGAATATCGTGAGCAGAAAAGAAAAAAAGATTTAGATGGGCTTAAAATTTTGGAAACTCATAAAAGTGTTTTGACAGAGAAATGGCTACCAGTTGGAAGATACACTGGTGGAAAAGAACATACGGTTTTGCATTTACTTTATTCAAGATTTGTAAATATGGTTTTGAATGATTTGGGCTATATAAATTTTCAAGAGCCATTTCCAGAGTTCAAAATCAATGGATTGATCGTAAAAGATGGAGCAAAGATGAGTAAATCTAAAGGAAATGTTGTAAATCCGGATGTTTATATTGAAAAATATGGTGCTGATGCTGTTCGACTTTATTTACGATTTTTGGGAAGATTTGATCAAGGTGGAGATTTTAGGGATTCTGGAATGGAAGGGATGGCAAGGTTTGTAAAAAAAGTTTGGGGACTTTTTGAAGATGTTGTGGTGAGCCAGTTGAATCATAAACCGCAGGAAAATATCCTTCAACATGCTCAGGATGACAATAAAAATAATCAAAAATCAAACTTATCTATTGTTCACAAAACTATTAAAAAAGTTGGTGAAGATTTAGAAATTCACTCTTTTAATACCGCTGTTGCAAAAATTATGGAGCTTGTAAATTGGTATAAAGAAAGTGAGAACTCTTTAAATTCTAATGAAAAAATTTTTGTTTTGGAAACTCTTGTAAAACTTTTAGCTCCGTTTGCTCCTTTTATTACAGAAGAACTTTGGGAGAAGCTTGGACACAAAACTTCGGTTCATTTGGAAAAGTGGCCAAACTATGATGAAGAAAAAATTTTAGATGAAATCTGCAAAATCGTTGTTCAAATAAACGGAAAACTTCGTGCAGAATTTGATTTAAAGAGAGATTCTGACGAAAAAATTGCAATAGAAAAAGCAAAATCTTTGCCAGAAGTTCAAAAATGGATCTCTGGAAAAGAGATTAAAAAAGAGATTTTTGTAAAAAATAAATTGGTAAATTTTGTGATTTAGTGAAAAAAATTTTTAAATTAGAAAATTTCTTTCTTTGTTTTGTTTTTATATTTTTTCTTGTTTCAAATTTTTTTATTTTTTCAAATATCCTTATTTTAAAATTTTCAAAAGATAAAATTAAAAGTTTAAAAAGCATTGAAAAGCAGGAATACACAATAATTTTTGGAGCAAGTGTTTATGGAGATTTGGTTAGTCCAATTCTGTATGATAGGATTAAAAAGGGAGCTGAAATTTTTGAGAAAAAGAAAACCGAAAAGATTATTGTTTCTGGTTTTAAACACTCTTCTCAAAATTATGATGAACCAGAAAGTATGAAAAATGTTTTGGTTCAAAATTTTGGAATTTCAGAGGAGAAAGTTTTGAAAGATGATCTTGGTTCAAGAACTTTTGCGACTTGCAATCGTGCAAAAAATGATTTTTTTGTTGATGATGCAATTCTTGTTTCTCAAAATTTTCATATCTCTCGAGCAATTTTTCTTTGTGAAAATCTTGGAATAAATTCTGTTGGAATTGTTGCAGATGGAAAAAGAAACTCAAAAGATGAAATTCGTGAATTTTTTGCTAGGGGTTGGAGTGTAAAAGATATTATTTTTAAAAATTTGAATTTATAAATTTTGAGTTTTCTTTGTTTTATTTTTTTAATTAGCAAAAAATTCTCTTTCATTGTGAGTCAAAAAATTTTTATTTCGCCATGTTTTTGGCTTTTTCGGATTTATAATCAGAATCTTCTTTTATAAATTTTGTTGCCAAGACAAAAATGAAAAATTTCAAAAATGTTGCGATGAGCCAAACAGAACGAAGTCCAAAAATTTCTCTAATAATTCCACTAAAAATTGCAAAAGGATTAGTAATAACATTTGTTTCAATTTTGGTCAGTGTTGTAATAGGGAAGATCAGATTTTTTTGCCAATTCGTTTTGGGTTAAATTGAGCTTTGCTCGAAATTTTTTGTATTTTGTTTTTTTAGATTTATTTTGCGGAGAGTAAGGGATTCGAACCCTTGATACCTTGCGGTAAACCACCTTTCCAGGGTGGCGCCATAGACCAACTAGGCGAACTCTCCAAGTTCAAAAACTTTCTAAAGTTTTATTTTAAAAGTTGCAAATTTTTATGAAAATTTTTTGTTTTGAATTTAAAATTTTTATTTTTTTGCCATTTGATTGAGATAAAAAAGCTTTTTGAAAAAAGCTTGAAATTCTATATTTTGTATTTAGAAAACTTTTGCTACACAATTTATAGTATTAAATTAAATTTTATGATTACTCAAAAGGAAAGATCTCTGGTAAAAAAAGTTCGCAAAAGAAATGGAGAGATTGTTGATTTTGATTTATCACGAATAGAAAAGGCTGTTCGTGGACCATTTACAGAAGTTTTTAATGGTGAAACAGATGAAAATAAAATTTCTTTGACTGTTGAGATTATAAAAAATAAGCTTTCTGCAAAATTTCATCCAAATTCTATTCCTGCTGTTGAAGAGATCCAAGATGTTGTTGAAGAAAGTTTGATGGAGATTGGCGAGCCAAAAGTTGCAAGAGCTTTTATTATTTATCGTGAAGAACGAAAAAAGATTAGAAAAGAGAGAGAAATTGCACTTGGTGGAAATTCTACAAAGTTAAAATTAACACCAGAATCTGCAAGAGTTATTGCATCAAGATATTTAACTGTTGATGAAGATGGAAATATTATTGAAACTCCAGAAGAGATGTTTGAAAGAGTTGCAAAATTTTTGGCAGAGGTTGAATATGATTATTTAAAAACTGAAACAGAAGTTCAAAATTTGACGAATGAATTTTATGAAATTATGACAAGTTTTAAATTTTTGCCAGCTGGACGAACTTTAAGAAATGCTGGTGGTCCAACTGCTTTGGTTTCAAATTGTATAGTTCTTGATTTTGAAGATGATTTGCGAAGTATTTTTCAAACATTGACTGAATCTGCTGTTTTGCAACAAGCAGGAAGTGGTCTTGGTTTTCCTTTTCATCTTCTTCGTCCTGCTGGAACAATAACAAAAAGAACAAGAGGAACATCTTCTGGACCAGTGAGTTTTATGCAAATTTATAATCGTGCTTTTGGAATTATTAAACAACAAGGGAGACATGGGGCAAATATGGGAATTATGAGCATTGATCATCCAGATATTTTGGAATTTATAAATTCTAAAAAAGTTGAAGGTTCAATTGAAAATTTTAACATCTCGGTTGCACTAACAGATAAATTTATGCGAGAAGTTGAATCAAATTCTCAAGATCCTTGGATGTGTGTTTGGAAAGGAGAAAAAATGAAGCCTAGAAGAATTTTTCGTGATGCTTATGGAAGAATAACGAAAATTGAAGAAGTAACAATGACAGCAAAAGATATTTTTGATGAAATTGTTGATAATGCTTGGGGAAATGGAGAACCTGGTGTGGTTTTTTTAGACGAAGTTAATAAAACAAATCCTTTACCAGAACTTGGAAGAATTGAAGCTTGTAACCCTTGTGGAGAACAATTTTTACATTCTGGAGATGTTTGCAATCTTGGTTCAATAAATCTTGAAAAATTTGTTAAAGATAAAAAAGTTGATTGGGATGATCTCGAAAGAGTGACGAGACTTTCTGTTAGAATGCTTGATAATGTTATTGATAGAACAGATTTTCCATCAGAAATGGTAAATACAATGTTTCGTTCAAATCGACGAATTGGGCTTGGAATTATGGGTTTTGGAAATGCACTTTTTAGGCTTCGTGTTGCTTATGATTCTGACGAAGGAAGAAAACTAGGTGAAAAATTTATGAAATTTATAAATGATATTTCACACGACGAATCTTCAAAAATTTCAGAAGAAAAAGGAGTTTTTGCTCATTGGGAAAAATCAATTTATTTTAAGAAAGGAATAAAAATGCGAAATGCTGCTCTCACAACCGTTGCTCCAACTGGTTCAATTTCTATGGCTGCGAACACTTCTAGTGGAATTGAACCGAATTTTGCACTTGCTTTCAAAAAAATTGTTCAGAGTGGGGTTTATAATTATTTTAACGAACCATTAAAAGAAGCTTTAGAAGAATATGGGATTACAGATGAAAAAATTTTAGAAGAGATAGTTCAAAAAGGTTCCTTAAAGAGTATTAAAGGAATTCCAGAAGAGTTAAAAAGAGTTTTTGTAACAGCGATGGATATCTCTGCAGAGGCACATATTATGATGCAAGTTGCTTTTCAAAAACATGTTGATAATTCAATTTCTAAAACAATAAATTTTCCAAATTCTGCTACAAAGGAAGATGTAAAAAATGGATATTTTCTTGGTTGGAAAAATCGACTAAAAGGCCTTACAGTTTATCGTGACGGTTCTCGAGAAATTCAAGTTTTAGAGTTAAATTCAAAAACTTCTGAAAAGAAAAAACAAGATCCTTTAGAAGATGAAGAAGTTGAAAATGTTCCTTTGGGAGCAAATCAAAATATCTGTCCAGAATGTGGTGGTGTTTTGCATATGGAAGAGGGTTGTAGTAAGTGTTACTCTTGTGGATTTAGTTATTGCGAGAAATAGGTTTTTAAAATTTTTCAATAAATACTTGTTCTTTGTATCAAAAGATAAAAGCAAAAAATTATAAACTTTTTAAGGTTTCAAATAAAGTTTCTAAAGTATTATCATTAAGAGAATCGAAATTATCTGATCTCATTTTTCTTTTAAAAGCATTAAGATCTCTTGATAGATCTGTTATATTATTTCCACTAGTTGTAGATCTAAATATTTTATTTTTTTTCGTTTAAGCTAATTGACAAAATAGGAACTTTTTTAAAGAGAATTTGAACAATTGTTTGAGATCCTTGACATTTTAAAGAAAAATCTTCTTTGTCTGAAAAAAATTTTTTTAAATTATCCATAATAATTTCTAAACTAGAATTGTTTGTTGTTTCTAAGCTCATCTTATAAAATTTTAATTAATAAAAAATCTTTTCTCAAAATTTCTCTTTCGGGATTTAATTCTAGCAGAGAGAGATGTCAAGGATTTTTGGAATTTTTGTTTAAAAAATATGTTTTCTGAATTTGATTAAAAAACTTTTCTAATTAATTTTTTGTTGAAATTTCAAAAATGAGTTTTTTATGAAGATTGTTTTACAAAGAGTTTTAAGTGCATCTGTTTCTGTTTTAGAAAAAGAGGTTGGAAGAATCGAGAAAGGACTATTGGTTTTTGTTGGTTTTGAAAATTTTGACACAAAAGAAAAAATTGATTTAATGATTAAAAAAATCATAAACTTAAGAATTTTTTCTGATGAAAATGATAAGATAAATTTTTCTGTTAAAGATATTTTTGGAGAGATTTTGTGTGTTAGTCAATTCACACTTCTGGCAGACACAAAGAAGGGAAACAGACCAAGTTTTTTGAATGCTGGAGATTCAAAACTTTCAAAGGAACTTTTTGATTATTTTGTTAGAAAAATCAGGAATCAATCTGGGCTAAAAGTTGAGCAAGGGGTTTTTGGTGCAAATATGAAAATTTCTCTCACTAACGATGGTCCTTTTACAATTATTTTGTAAAAAGTTTAATTTTTATTTTTTTTATAAAAAATGGAGATCTTTTTTTCGTTAGATCTTCCAAGTTCGCTTCTGGATGAAATAAAAATTATATTTTTTCCTTCAACTAATTTTAAAGTTTTTTCAAATTCGCCACTTTGACCAACAGAAACATTTTTTCCATTTATACTAACCGAACATTTTTCACAAGTTGTTCCATAGATTTTTATAACATCATATGAAAAAACTTCATTATTGTTTGGAGAGATTATATTGATTTTTGGCTTTTCAATAAAGCTTTTAATTTGGAAACCAATAAAAATAATAATAAAAATAGTTGAAAGAAAGATTGAAAAAGTATATAAAATTCTTATTAAAAATTTATTTTCCAAAATTTTATCAAATTTTTTTGGATATAAAATTTGTTTATCTGGTATATGCTCAGTTTCTTGCTCTGCAAATATGATGAAATGGTTGGATTTTAGCTTAAGCTCTTTGCAGATAGATTTAATGTAGTTTGAAATTGTTACTTTTCTAAAATCTGAAAAATCTGCTGATATAATTTTTTTTATAGAAGTTTCTTGAATTTTTGTTTTTTGAGATATTTCAGAAATTGTAGTTTTTCTCTCTTGAATAGCAGTTTGAAAAATTTTGATATATGTTTTTTTGTCTAATAAAATTTTTTGTTGCATAAAAAAATAGTTTTGAAAACCAAATATTAATTAGATGAAAATTTTTTAAAGAGAAATTTTAATAAAAATTTTGAATCTTAATTTTATAAAAATTAAAAATGATTCCTATTAAAAATTTCAACCAATTTAATTTTGCTTCGCAAAATAATTTAAATCTTTTATATTTTTTTAAAATTAAAAAATTTTTATAAACAAAATTTTTAAATTTTTGCGGAGGGTTAGGGATTCGAACCCTAGGTTGAGTTTCCCCAACAGCAGTTTTCGAGACTGTTCCATTCGACCACTCTGGCAACCCTCCAAAGATTTATTAAATGAAAAGACTAAAAACTCAAAATGTTTTTTGAAACTTTTTTTAAACTTTTTCTGTATTAATTTTTGAGATTTAGAAAAATTAAAGAATTTTAAAAATCTCAAAACTTTTGGCCAAAAGAAAAATAAAAATCAAAAGTTTTGAAATTAAAATTTTGTTATAAATTTAAGGAATCTCACCTTTTGAGAAAAATACAAATTATAAAAATTAAATTTCAAAATTTTTAAAAATAATTAAGTAATAAATATTTTAAGGAGTAGCAAAATGAAAGAAAATAAAAAAAATTTTTTTGTGGGGGTGACAGTTGGATTTTTAACACTTGGAATTATGAGTTTTTCTCTCTATTCTACATTTGCAAAAAATAGATTTTTTGGAAATGGTGGAAACGAAGATGCAAAAAATGCAGTTTTAGAAGGAGATTATGAAGCTTTTAAAAGTGCAGTTTCTGACAATGATGATTCCACAACAACGAAAGCTGAAAGTATAAGTGAGGAAACTTTTTTAAAAATGCATAATAGATCATCTGTTCATGAAAAAATGAAAAGTGCAATTGAAAGTGGTGACTATGAAGCTTTTAAAAGTGCTTTATTAGATTTGCAACAATTGAATATTCCAACAGAAGAGAAATTTTCTGAGATGCATGAAAAAGCATTGAAAAGATTGGCATTAAAAGAAGCAATTGAAAACAAAGATTATGATGCTTTTGTGAAAGCCTCTGAAGGAATGCCTTGTGCAGAAAAAATTACAGAAGAAAATTTTTCAAAAGTTGTTGAAATGCAAAATGCAGTTGAAAGTGGAGATATGGAGCTTGCAAAAAAGATTGCAGATGAACTTGGAATTCATCTATTTTCTTTAGGAAGAAGTGGATTTGGTGGTGCAAGATTTGGTGGTGGTAAAAAAATATTAAGAAATTTTAACTTTTCTAAAATAAATAAATAAAAGATTTTCAATTTGTTAGTTTAAATTTTTAAATTCTAAAATTTTTTAAAATAAAAAAGATGGAGCAATTCATCTTTTTTATTTTTTTGATTTTAAAAATTTAATTTATTTCCATGTAAACCATGCTTTTAAGAATTATCTAAAGTAAAAAAAATGATCTTTTTGAAAGATCATTTTTTTTAAAAAAGATTTTGAAAAAGTTTTTACTTTACCATTTCAACTAATTTTTTGATTGTTTCTGGATTTTCAAAAGCTATTTCCGATAAAGATTTTCTATTTAAATTGATATTTTTTTCTCTTAAATTTTTTATAAATTGACTATAGCTCATTCCAGCCATTCTAGTTGCTGCATTTATGCGAACAATCCATAGTTTTCTTAAATCTCTTTTTCTGTTTTTTCGTCCAATATAAGCATCTTGATCTTTATGAAGAAGGGCTTCGTGTGCTTTTACAACTGTTACTCTTCTAAGATGAGTCATTCCTTTCGTAAGGTGTCTTAATTTTTTATGTTTTGCTTTTATTGTTGTTCCTCTTTTTACTCTAACCATTTTTTATATTTAAAATCTAATTTCAAAAATTTATACAGCTAACAATCTTTTTATTTTCTTCGTATCAACTTTAGCAACAGGTTGCATAATAGCTTTTGTTCTTTTTAAACTTTTTTTCTTTGCTACTAATTTATGGCTTTGCTTTTGAGCCATACGAAGAATTTTTCCTGTCTTTGTAATTCGAAATCTCTTCATTGTTCCTTTGTGTGTTTTGATTTTTACTTTTTTATTTTTTGAGCTTGACATCTGGTTCTATTGTTAATGACATTATTTTTGCTTGTTTTTTTAGTTCGGAAACAATTTTAAAACCTACATTTAAAGAACTAAGCTTTTCTAAAAAAATATCAAATTTTTCTTTTCCAATTGATTCATGAGATTCTTCTCTGCCTTTGAATTGTAAAACAATTTTTACAGAATGACCTTTTTCGATAAATTTTTCAGCTTGTTTTGCTCTAATTAAAATATCGTTCTCTGCTATATTAAATGTAATTCTTATGGTTTTTTGATTTTTAGAACTTGTTTTGTGAATTTTCTTCTTTTGTTCATAGATATATTTTCCATATGACATAATTTTGCAAGTTGGTGGATTTGTATTTGGAGAAACTTCTACCAAATCAAGTCCAATCTCTTCTGCCATTTCTATTGCAATATTTTTATCAATTATACCAACAAGATTTCCTTTTTCATCTATTAAATTAACCTCTCTTGCAACAATTTCTTCATTTTTTTTAAGATTCTTTGAAGAAGTAGAAGATGATTTTTGCTGTTGAGATTTAGAATCTTTGTTTCTGTAAAAAACCATTTAGAATTTTTAATTTTTTATTATGAAGATTGACCAAGCTTCATGAGAGATCCAAATGGAGTTCTGTAAAATATATCACTAAATTCTGTTTCAGAAATATAATCGCTTGGTGCTGATACTTTTGCATTTTTGTAACTTTCTGAGCTTGCTTCAAGAACTATTTCTGAACCTATTAAAATTTTATTTGATTCGTCTTCTGAAGTTTTGTTTTTAGAAAGATTGTTCATTGCATCAATTAGATCTTGAGTAAATTTAATTTTCATATAAACTTTTCCTTTTAACATTTCAAAATCTTTATTAACCCAAACCTCAAACTTAACATTAAAATTATTTTTTAAAGTTTTCAAATCTTTATCTGATATATTTTTTAAATCTTTGATTTTGTCAAAATCTATAAAAATTCTATAATGTTCTGCTTTTTCTCCATCAATTGTTTCTTCGCCATAATATTTGTATGACAATTTTTCTTCTCCAGAAACATTTTGAAGTGTATTTGTTAAATCCATATTAAAATAAGTTGTTAAAGGTTCGCTTGATGATTTTGAAATTTGAACCCATTTATCTTTTGCATCTTTAATTATTAAATCAATCAGGTCTGATTTTAAATAATTTACAGAATCGTTTTTTAAAACAATTCCCTCCATATTTATTTTTGATGTGGATAGATCTTTTAATTCTGGAACAAATGTTATAAGTTGTTTTATTTGCTCAGAGCTCATTGCATCTTTTAAGAGTTTGTCTAATGAATCTGAATTTTTCAAAGACATTTTTACATATGAATCTCCTTCTTTGTCTTGTTCTGTATATACAGAAACTCCAAAATCAATTGAGTCGACATTGGATTTAATTCCAGATCCAGCCAAAGCATTAGATTCCAATTTTAAATTATTTATTTCAAATTTAACAGAAGATTTTGAAGATGTAATTGATGATGTTAGGTCGTTGAAATTTACTTCTTGACCCTTGTCTAATTTTGAAAAAAGTTGAGCCATTGGAGAATTAGGATTTTTTTGAGATAATTCTGAAATTTTTTTATAACCATCAACTGTTTTTGTTTCTTCTGAAGATGTTTTCTCTTTTGCAGAAGAGTTATCTTTTTTGTTTTCATTTCTTACACAAGCAGACATTGAGAATGCAAGTGCAAATCCAAGATATATTAACTTTTTCATAAAATTATTTTAAATAATAAATCGATGTTAACCTAAATAATAAAATTTTATTTTCAAGTTTTTGTATAAATTTATTTAAAAAGTTGTTCAAAAACAAAATCTCAATTTAAAACTTTCCAAAAATTTTCAATATAATTTTTTCTATCACTTTGAAATTTTAAATAGTATGAGTGCTCCTATAGATTAATTCCAAAAATTGGAGTTCCAGATTTTTCAGAATATGGGTTGTTTTGGTTTGGAGATTGGAAAATTTTTAAACTTTCGTCAAATGTTTTTGTTAGCCAAACCCATCCAGATCCAAAAAGTGTGAGAGATTTGTTTGTAAATTCCTCTTGAAAATTTTCAAAACTTCCAATCTTTTTTAATTTCAAAATGAACTTCTGGTGAAATTTGACTTCCAATTTTTAAACTTTTCCAAAAAATGTTGTGATTTAAAAACCCCCACCAAAATTTCGAACAGCACTCTGAATTTCTGTTGGAAGATTTTCAATCTCTGAGAGAATCTCTTCAACATTTTTGTTAAATAGATCTGGAAATTTATTTAAAGTAGCATTGAATTTATCTAAATAAGTCTGATGATGTTTTGTGTAGTGAATTTCCATTGTTTTTGCATCAAAAAATGGCTCTAATGCAGAAAATTCATAACCTAATTTTATAGCAATTCAAACATTTTTTATCTCCTAAAAATTTTTTAATTTATAATTTTTAACTAAATAATATTTTTTATATAAAAACAAATTTATTGAATTTAAAAAATTAAACTTTAGATTTTTTTTGTTTAAAATTATTTTTTTGGAAGATCAAAAAAACAAAATAGAAAATGAAACTTTTGAAACTAAATACACACCAGTTCAGCAAGTTTTTTATCAGCAAATACAAACTCCAGAAAAAAAAGAAGAAAAAAAGGGTTTTTTTGGTTTTTTTGGAAATTTATTATCTTCTTTGTTCAAATTTCTCAAAGATCTTTTAGTGAAAAATTTTGGATGGATAATCTTGTTATCTCTTATTTTTGGTATATCTAAAGGAGTAAAGGAGAACAATGTATCAGGATATTCAGAGGAAGAGTTTATTTTTAGCTATGAAATGCCAAAAAAAGATGATAGCAAATCAGAGATAGCTGTTATAAATATAAATACTGGAATAGACACATTTTCAACTAGTTCGTATATTGGAATTGATGAAATTAAAAAATTAATGCTTGATGCAAATAAAAATGAAAAAGTAAAAGCAATAGTTTTGATGATGAATTCTCCCGGTGGTAGTGTTGTTGGTTCAAAAAATTTGTATGATTTTGTGAAAAAATTTGATCAAACAAAAAAACCTGTTTATACATATGTTCAAGATATGAGTGCAAGTGGATCATATATGACAGCACTTGCAACTAGAAAGATTTATGCAGACCCAAACTCTTTAGTTGGAAATGTTGGTGTTATAATGGAGATTCAAAATTTTAGTAAAGCATTAGACAAAGTTGGAATTCAGTTTTTAACTATTAAAAGTGGAGAGTATAAAGATGTTGGATATTATGGAGATGAATTAACACAGAGCGAATTAGATTTTTTTCAACAGCTTGTAGATGAAGCATTTTTAGATTTTAAAAATTTGGTTATTGAAAATCGAAAAGATAAAATTACTGATCTTGAAGATGTTTTTACAGGAAAAATATATTCTGGGAAACAAGCAAAAAATATAGGTTTAGTTGATGAAATCGGAAGTTTAGAAGATTTGGTAAAAGAGATATGTGAATTACAAAATATAGATCAAGAAAAAACAAGGGTGTATTATTATAATCAATCTTTAGGATTTCTTGATTCAATTCTTGCTTCTCAATCTCAAAGTTTTAAAATTTTCGGATTTACGATTGCGAATTTTTCATCATCAGACAAAAATATCTCAAAAACAAAAGTAATGTATGAGTGGAAGGTTTAAAATTTATTCATTGTTTTTATAATTTTGTATGTGTGGAGTTTAATTTATACATTTTAGAAACCTGTATAAGTTTTATTATAAGCTCTATAAATTGTTAAAATTTTTAATTTTTATTTAAAAAGCTATAGAATTTGAATTTTCAAAATCTCTCTTTTTAAAATTTGATAAATTTCTTCATTTATATCTTCAATTGTGCGAAGTCCAGAATCATTTACAGATCGAACTTCTATCCAGTTTGGGTATCTTTTTAGCAAATTTGTTGCTTGTTTATAAGATTTTCTTTGATACTCTTCTGATTGTTCTCCTTTTTCTGTGATGTCAACTTTTCCAGTTTCTACAAATGAAAGAGTTTGTTTTGATCTTGCAAATTTTATAGCATATTCAAATGGCATATTTAAAAAAATAACTTTATCTGGAACTGGAATTTTGAAAATTCCATATTCTAAGTCGTCAAGCCAAGTCAGAAACTTTTTAAGCTCTTTTTCGTCAGAAATTTTTCCAGATTGATGAATTTGATTTGATGAAACATAGCGATTTGAAATGATAATTTTTCCATCTTCTAAATCTTTTTTCATACGAAAACTTGCATCAAATCTATCAACAGCATAAAAAATTGATGCTTGATAAGCCGAAACATCATTCACATTTCCATATTTTCCATTTTGGAACTCTTCGACTAAGGCACAAGATTTTTTCCCATATTGTGGAAAGTCATAAACTGCAATATCAAGCCCTTCTTTTAAAAGTCGTTCGATAAGCATTTTCATCTGTATTCCTTTTCCAGATCCATCAATCCCATCAATAACAAAAAATTTTCCTTGTGTGTTCATAAAAAAATTTATCATTGATATTCTAAAAAATTAAGAAATTTATAAATATATTTTAAAATCATTTTAAGTTTTTTTATATAGAAAATACTCTTTTGATTGATTTTTTAAAAAGATATTTTAGATAAAAAACTGTTTTCATTGATTTCTTAAATATGAAAAAATCTTCAATAAAATGGATGTTTTAAAATTATAGTTGCTCGTGGCATAACTTACAATTAAATTGTTTTGAAATATTTAAATATATGAAGAGAGACTTTTTTAATTAAATTAGGAATCTTTATTATTGTTTCATTTTCATATGTTGCAGGAGTGGTATTGTTAAAAATTTTTAAACCTTCAAATCCAAATTAGGTAAACAATTCTTAATTTTAAAAAATAAATTTTGAGATTTTTAAAAATTTTAATAGTTTTTTTCTGATTTTTTTATAAATTGTCCAGAAAAGAAAAGATTATTTTTGTTATTTTTCTGATTTTTTCATATTTCTTTTCTCTATTTTTTTCTGTTAAATTGTCTGCAACAAACGATGAATCAAGGCATTTGGTTCGTGGTTATGCACTTTTAGAAACTTTAGATTTTCGTTTAAATATAGATCATCCTCCAGTTGCAAATCTTTTTGATGCAATTCCACTTGCTTTTATGGATTTGGAATTTGATTTTGAAGATGAATATTGGAAAACTGGAAATAAAGATTTTGTTGCATCAGAATTTTTTGCAAGTTGGAATAATGAAAAAATTTGGGAGATTCTTTTTTTTGGAAGAGCTATGAATCTTCTTTTTTTTCTTGGAACCTCTGCTTTAGTTTTTTTCTCTTCAAGAAAAATTTTTGGAACAAAAACATCTTGGATTGCATTTTTTTTCACAATTTTTTCTCCAAATCTAATTGGTCATGGGGCAGTTGTTTCAACAGATATGTCTGCAACTTTTTTTGCAACTGCAATTTTTTCATTTATAATTTTTCATTTTTACGAATTTGATAAAATTAAAAATATTATAATTTTGTCATTTTTATTCACCCTATCAATTGCAACAAAATATAGTCTCGTTGTTTTTTCAATAATAATTTTTGTTTTTCTTCTTTTTTTATCACGAAAAAATTTTTTAAGAAATATAATTTTGATTGGATTATTAACAATATTTTTTCTTGCAGGAATTTATCAATTCAAGTTTCAAACAATAGAGGAATCGTTTGGAGATGATGAAATTTCAAAGGTTTCAGTTGAACTTTTTTTAGATGATTCGAATGAAAATGAAAAAAAGTTTGCAAATTGGTTTTACAAAGATCTGAAAATACCATATTCATATTTTTTGAGAGGTTTTTTGGATAATGGTTTTGGGAGTTTTTCGGGAATTTCAAGGCCAAGAACATCGTATCTTTTTGGAAGATTTACAAATTCTGGTTTTAGGGAGTTTTTTGTTTCTTCTTTTTTGCTTAAAACTCCAATCTATCTTCCAATATTTTTTGGAATCTATATTTTTAGATTTTTTAAATTTAAAAATTATAAATCTGAAGAACTTTTTCTACTTTCATCAATATTTTTTTTATATTTTATTGTATCAATTGGGAAATTAAATCTTGGTTATAGACATATTATGATTGCCGAACCAGCGATAATAATTCTTTCAGCATCAATTTTTTCAAAAAAATCTTTTTCAAATCTTTTTTATTATTTTCTAATGATTTTTGGAATTGTTTCTGTTATAAAATTTCGTGAAAATTTGATTTCATATACAAATGAAATTGTTCCAGAAAAAGAGCGATTCAAAGTTTTTAATGACAGCAATTTGGAGTGGGGACAAAATGAATTTTTTGCAAGATATTTTTCTGAAAATATGAATAAAAAAAATTTAAAAACTGAGATTTTTACAGAAAAAAATGCAAAAACTTTAAAAAATGATTTTGACGGTTATGTTATTGTTTCTGCAAATTATTTGATTGATGCACCTTGGCATGAAGATAGAGCAGATTTTTTGATTTCAAAAGAACCAATATATGTTATTAATGGAAGTTTCTATGTTTTTGAAGTATAGAATTATAAAATAAAATTTTCTAAATTATATTTTTTTAAAAAATTATTATTTTTTAAAAAGTTTAGAAAAAATAAATTGATATTTTATTTATCATTTTTTAGGGTGAATTTGATTTGAAATTTTTTTTGGAAAACCTTATTTTTATTTATGGGGATGATGAATTTAGGCTTTCTTTTGTTTTGCAAAAAGAGATAAAAAAACAGGAATCTAATGGTTTTCGTTTAGAAAATGTTGATTTTTTAGATCAAAATTTTTCTCAAAATAAATTAATTCAATCATTGTCGCAAGGACTTTTTTCTGAAAAAAAATTTTTACTTTTAAAAAATCTTTTTTCTCAAAACTTTTTAAATTCTACTGAAATTTTTGAAATTTTAAAATCAAAAATTTTAAACTTAGATAAAAATATTCAAATTATTATTTTTCATAGTGGATTGGTTAAAGGTGAAAAAAATAGCAAAAATGAGAGTTTAGATTTTTTTAATTGGTTGCTCAAGAATGCAAAAGTTTTTCTTGTTAATATTTTATCAAAAAATGAAATTGTTAAAAAAATTTATGCTCTTGCAAATTCTGAATTTAAAACTCCTTGTAACATTAAAACTTGCGAGAGGATTGTTGATATTAGTGGAGACGATTTATCAACATCAATAAATAATTTAAAAATTTTATCTTCATATTCTGGATTTGAAAAAAATATTAATGATTTGGATTTGAAAAATCTTTATCAATCAGAGATCTCTGGTGAATGGGAATTTTCAAATCAAGTTTTTTCTGGTTTAAAAAAATCTTTAAAAAGTTTAGAAAAACAATTGGCTTCGGGCTTTGATCCACATAAAATTTTCGGTGGAGTTTTAAGCCAAATTTCTAATATGATTATTGTATCAGTTTTGAATTCCGATTCTTCTAATGCACTCAAGCCTTTTGTTTTTAGAAAAGCAAAAGAAAATTTAAGAATGATAAAAAAATCAATAAATTATCTTTTTAAAATAATTTTTGATTTAGATTTTGATATTAAAAAGGGTGTTACTAGTCCAAAAGAGGCATTGCTTGATTTTTTGGTAAAAATAAATTTATAAAAATTTTTGAAAATTATGAAAAGAGTTGAATTTGAATCAAGAAGAAAAAAAGAGGAAGTAAAATTTAATTGGAAAAATTTTTTTTATCTTTCTCTTTTTGTTTGGATTTTTTCAATTGGTGGTTTTTTTATTTCACTTTTTCAAAAAATTTTTTTTGAAAAGGATATTTCTAAAGAGATTAAAGTTGAAATTGTGAAAAGGGAAGATTGGGGCGCAGATGAATCTTTACTTTTTTGGACAAAAGAGAGTAAAGTTAATGACAGAACTGCTTTAGTTTATCAAAAATATCCAGAGGACTTGAAAATTGAAAAAAGAGTTTTAAAGATTGATGGAAAAAATTTAAAAGTTGCAAAAGAGTATGCTGTTGACGTAAAAAGAATAGTTATTCATCATACAGGAACAAATCAAGATTTTTCAAAATCAGAGAACGTTGAAAAATATCTTCAAGATCTTTTGAAATATCATACAAATCCAAATTCTGGTGAAGAATTTACTGGAGATATTCCATATCATTATCTTATCGCTCCAGATGGTAAAATTTATGAGGGTATTAGAGGTGGAGATAAAGTTATTGGAAGTCATGTTTATGGAGCAAATACTGGAAGTCTTGGAATTTCTGTTATTGGAAATTTTAATACAGAAGAAATTACAGATGATGCATATAAATCTTTGAAAAATTTGATTGAAAAAAAAGCAATTGAATATCATATTGATCCTAGAAAAAGTCAGATTTTTTTAGGAAATGAAATTGAAAATCTTGCAGGGCATATAGATTATGAAGATTTTTTGATTGATGGAAAAAAACAGATTACAGATTGTCCTGGAAAAAATCTGATTCCAAAAATTGACAAATTGAGAAAAGAGACTAGTGGTTTTTTCGACGAAGAAGAAAAGAAGAGTAATAAAATGTTAATGTTTGCATTTTTGTTTGTTGTATCTTTTGGTTTAATGCTATATTCTAGGGAAATTGCAATTCGTGAAAAAAGCTTGACAAAAAGATAAAGAAAATTAGTATGGTAAGAAAAGTTTAAAAAATATGAATTGGATTTTACGAGTAAATGTTGGCGGCCAGGTGAGTGGAGTTTTGAATGGTGCTTTTAAAATAAAAAGTAATTTAGTTAGTTTGTCGGGTGGTTATATTTCAACAGTATTGGTTTTGGCTGGAGTTTTAGCGGTTGTGTATATTATGATTGCAGGATTTAATTATTTAACATCTGCAGGAGACGATGGAAAGGCAAAAAAAGCAAAAGAAGGTTTGAGATCAGCAATTTTTGGATTGATTTATATTCTTCTTGCATATGGAATTGTTCGGTTAGTGAGACTTGTTTTGACAGGTTCACCAACATAATTTTGTTAATTAAAATTTTTTATTATTAATTTTTTAATATGTTTAATATAAAGAAAGTTTTTTCAGCAACAAAACCACCAGCAGTTAATCTAAATAAAAATGGTGATTTTAATTGGACAAATATCTGGACAGAGCTTCCTGATATGATTTCAGTTGTTTTGACGGTAGTTGGTGTTTTAGTTGTGATTTATTTGATTATGGGTGGTTTTAGATATATTACTGCTGGAGGAGACGAAAAGAAAGTTGAGGTAGCGAAGAAAACAATTACAAATGCTATTATAGGTTTGATTGTTATTTTATTGGCATTTGCAATTATGCAAGGTGTAAATTCGTTAATTCAAGGTTAATTGAATGATAAAATTATTTGCAAAGCAGGTAAATGACAATAGTTTTGGATTAGGTAGTGTATTTTCTATTAAAGATATATGGCAATCTATTCCAGATTTCATATCAACAGCTATAATGTTGGCTGGAGTTTTGGTTGTAATATATTTGATAATTGCAGGTTTTCAATATTTATCATCTGGAGGAGATGAGAAAAAAGTTGAGATTGCAAAGAAAAATATAAATTTCAGCATAACTGGACTTGTAATAGTTTTATTTTCATATGCACTTGTTAATGGATTGATGAGCTTACTTGGAACAAGACCTATGGACAATGGAGATGATACAATTTTTGAATTAAAGGTTTCGGTTGATAACTGTCCACCACAAACAGATATTATAAGATTTTCTTTTTCTGGTGGGTCTGGAACAAAGTATAGTCAATGTATTTTCTCTTCTAGTAAAGGATCAACAGGTTGGAAAGATTGTCTAGGTGGTTCTTTTGACACAGAGGGATTAATTGCAGATGATGGAACAGATGAATTTTATATTAAAGCATCTGATTCAGCAGGTCAAACTGCTCTTGATAGTTGTGTTTGGTAATATTTATAGATAGTTTAAAAAAATGAAATTGATAAATTTTGTCAATTTCATTTTTTTTATTATTTACCTATATTTTTGAAATTTTGTGTTATAAAATATTTATGTTGCAATTTTATAAAACTTTAATAGAAATAAAAGGAATTAAAAATTATGAATATTGGTAAAGTTAAACAAATTTTTCTTTGGTTTACAGTTTCTATGTTTCTTTTTTTCTCAATCTTAATTTCAATATTAATTATGTTTGTTGGTTTTAATAATATTGCTCAGAAAGCTCTAACAACGGTTTTAACAACATCTGTTCATATGATCATATTTTTTGGTTTTATGATTAAAAGAGAAAAGGATTCTTATTTTTCAAAATTTTATTTATTTTTAAATACAACATTTTTTTTAATAATTATAAGTATGATTGTTTCGGTTTTTTCTGTTTGGGGTTTATTAGATTCGTTTTTTGTAGAGAAATTTTACAAATTTTTTATTATTGTTTCAATAAACTCATTATATATTGATGTTTTATTAAAACTTTTAGGAAGAAACTTTTTAATAAATACAATAATTTATATAAATATTTTTTCTTCATTAATTTTGAATATTTTGCTACAAATATATGTTTTCCATTCAAATTATAATAACGATTTACCTGAGCTTTTTTTTCGTTTTCTAGCTTCAATTTCAATAATTAATTTTGCTCTTACAACATCTGCAATTTTTATTTACAAAACATTTGCTCTTTCTCATAAAACAAAAGATGAAGATTTTGAGTTTGATAGTTTGGTAGAGCATTATTTTAAATTGCAAAATTTTTTTTGGATTTTTATTTATATATTTTTGTTAATTGGTTTTTTAAATTCTATTTTAAATTGAGAGTTTTACTATTGAATTGAAAGATTTTTTTGTAAATTTTTTTGAAGAAGTTTTAATTTTTTGGTTTTTTAAATAAATTCGCAATTTTCTAAAAATTTTAAATCTCTAGGAATGATATAATTTTTATGTTCAAAACTATTTGGTTCTGAGTTTTTTAACAAATTGATCGTTTCAGAAAAATCAACCCACAAAAGTTTAAATCCATCATCAATTTCTCTTTGTTTCAAATAGCTTTCTTTTTTCTTAATAACTTTTGCAAAGTAACAATATGAAACCTGTAAAAGTTCGCAAAACTTTCTCTATTCAACAATTTTTCCAATTTCACCTAAGGCTTCAATTTCACAACCTGTTTCTTCAGGATATTCTCTCTTCAGGGCTTTTTCATTTGTTTCTTCTTTATCAATTCCTCCACATGGAAGCTTGAAAGAATTTTTCTTTTCAACTTTCATAATTGCAATTTTCCGTTTTCATCTTGCAAAATTGTTCGTGATGTAAATCTTGTTTTCCAATTATTTACATTTTTCTCCGATGTATTTTCTGGATTTAAAAGCAAAATCTGTTTCGTTTTTAAAATTTAATTTACAAAATTTTAAGTTGTTGGGTCGTCTTCTTCTTCCAAAATTTTCTCATCTATATTTTGAGAGTTTTTCCCTTCTATGAGTGAGATTTTTTCTCTTTCAAAGCCATCTAAAATTATTGTGTTTATGTTCCCACGAATTTTGACAGAAGATTCATAATCTTGTGTTATAATATAGAAAATTGCAAAAATTTTAAAACTTTTTTCTCCAATCTCTTTCAAAGATACAATAATTTCGTCTTCGTTATTTTTTATTCCAGCAGTTTTAATTGCCTGAAAAATAATTTTTTTTGCAAGTTTAATTTTATCTTTTGGTGTGTCTAGTGGAAGGTTAAAAACCCATTCAACCCTTCTTTTTGCTCTTCTCCCAAGATTTGCGATCACACGAGCTTGAATCTCTGCATTTGGAATAATCATCTCTTCTCCAGTTTTTCCAATAATTCGTGTGCTACGAAGCCCAATCTGTTTTACAATTCCTTCAACTCCAATCGGAAACATAAAAAGTTTAATATAATCTCCAACTTCAAACATATCGTCTGTAACAATAGAAATTGTTCCAAACATATTTGAGAAAGTTTGCTGAGAAGCAATAGCAATTGCTAAACCACCAACCCCAAGACTTGCAATTATTGATGATGTGTTCACACCATATTTTTCTAAAACAAAAATAATAAAAACAATATACAAAACCATTATTATGAGTTTTTCAATTATTGGCAAAAAAGAGTTATCAACTTTTGATTTTGTTCGAACTGCTTTTGGTAAAAGATATAAATTGATAAAACTTTGAATTAAAATTTTTATTATAAAAAGCCACAAAATTCCAATAAAAATGTCATGCAATAAATCTAAGTTTGTAGTTGAAAAAGTTTTTAGTTTTTCCAAAATTTTTAAAAAACTTGCAGACATAAGGTAGAAAAAAAGAATTTTTCCAATTGAAACAAAGATATTTTTCCAAAATTCTGTATCTTTTAATTTTTCAAGAATTTTTTTCCATTGTCCAAAAATAATAAAAAATGCTAACGAACCAACAAAAAAAAGCACAAGATCAAAATTTTGTAAAGATGAAATATAATTTTCTATCATTTTCCAAGATTAGTGATTGGAAAAAAAACTACAGGATTTAGAGATTTAATCTCTAAACTTGTGAAACATTCTGGACATTCAATATAATCCCCAACTTTATAATCAGAATCTACTGGAAAAATTGTTTCACAAGCAGGGCAGGTTGCAAGGTTGTTTTGAATTTTATCATCACCTTTTTTTATATTTTTTTTATCTGTTTTAGATTTTTTTTGATTTAATTTTGACATTAATTTAATTTGCAATTGAAAGTTAGAAAAAATAAAAAATTTTGGAAAGTTTTTAAAGAATTTTGAAAATATAAATAGATTATTTTGTTAAAAAGAATTTTTGTAAAATGGAATCAGAAAATTAAAAACGAAGATAAAATTTATAAAAATAGAATTATCTTTTTAAATAAAGCTTGTTTTGAAAAAAATATTAAAAATTTGAAAATATGAATTTGCAAGATTTTTACAATGAAAAAGAATTGGGAATTTGGCGATGGAAAAAGTTTTTTTTAAAAATTCCAAACATTAAACTTTCACTTGATGAAGGAAATACAAGGCTTGAAAAATATAATTTTTTAGGAAGAGATTTTTTTGTTAAAAGAGAAGATCAAAATCCCGCTGGTTCGCATAAAATACGAGGAATTGCATATCAAATTTCAACAGAAATTCAAAATTTACAAGAGAAAAATCAGAATTTAGATTTTACAATCTCTACAAGTGGAAATGCTGGAGTAGCAATTAGTGAAATTTTGAGAAAATTTAATGATGAGATTTTAGAAAAAAAAAGTTTTTTACTTAAAAACCCAATAAAATTTTTTGTGTTTGTTCCAAAATTTATTGAGGAGCGAAAACTTACAGAGATGGGAAAAAACCCAAACTGCATAATTAAAATTTCTGATGAACCAAAAAAGGAGAGTTTGATTTTAGAGAAAGAGGGAAGAGCAAAATCACTTCGTCAATCAACCTCAGAATTTGCAACAGAAGGATTTAAAACTTTAGCTTTTGAAATTTTTGAAGATTTTCCAAATGTAGAAAATATATTTTTTCCAGTTAGTTCTGGAACAAGTATGCTAGGCACTTTTTATGGATTTTTAGATTTACGAAAATTGGGAATTGTTCAGAAAATCCCAAATTTTTTTGCGGTTCAAACAACGAAAGTTTTTCCAATAGTGAAGGAATTTTTGGAAATTCAAAATTTACAAGAGAAAAATCAAAATAATATAAAAATAAAAAATTTTTTGTCTGAAATTTTTCCTGAGGAAAATCATCCAGCGAGTGCAATTTCTGATTATATTTGTTATAGAAAAAAAGAGATTTTTGATGAGATTCGAAACTTGGAAAATAAAAATCAAAATGGATTTTTTGCAATGGCAATTTCTACTTTTGAAACGATTGAAGCAAGAAAAATTTTGGAAGAAAAATTTGGTTTATTTGTAAGCTACGAATCTGCATTAACTTTTTCTGCTTGGCAAAAATCTGAAATGCCGAAAAATTCCGTTTTAATTTCAAGTGGAGCAAAAAATTTATAAATTATCCAGTTTCAAACTTTTCATTTGTTTTTTTCTCTGTCTTTTTTTAGAGTTTCTTTGAAAATTTTTAGAAAATGATTTTTGCACATATACCAATTGGTTACATTGAATCAAAAATTATTCCAAAAGAGAAGAGAAGTTTTTGGAAAATTTTTGCAATTATTGTTGGAAACTTTTTGCCAGATTTAGATTTTTCAATTGTGATTCTTGGAGCTTTTTTTGGAAAAACTTTTCAGCACAGAATGTTTATTACACATACACCAATTTTTTGGTTATCAATATTTTTTATCTCAAAATTTTTTTTAAAGTTCTTAAAAATTTCAGAAAAAAAGAAAAAAACAATTTTAGAGATTTTTCAAATTCTTCTTATTGGAGTTTTTTCTCATCTATTTTTTGATTCAATCTTCACAAATATCGGAATTAGATGGCTTTTTCCTTTTTCAAATCAGTTGTTTGAATTTCCGTTAAAAAGCGATTCTCTTTTAAATGTAGATTGGACAAAAAATTATTTTGCAACACTTTTTCGATTAGAGCTTGTTTTTGTTTTTATTTTTTTTGTAATTTTCTTTTTTGATATTTTATCTTGTTACAAATCAAATTTTTGTTTCTTTTTCAAATCAAAAAAACTTAAAAAATAAATTTTAGATATGAAAAATTTTTTATTTCGAATTTTCTTAATTTTTTCCTTTTTCTTTCCTTTCTCTTTTGAAAATAAAAAAAGTTTTGCGGAAGTTCAAAATTTTAAAAATTCAAAAGAGATTCGTTTGGGATTTGTTTACACGAAAGATTCAATAGATTCAATTGACAAATCTTTGAAAGCTTCTCAAAATTTTTTGAATGCAATTTCTCCAACATATTACACAGTTCAAAAAAATGGTGTTGTCGAAAACGGAGAGATCTCTGAGATTACAGAAAAAATACGATCATATGGATTTAAAATTTATCCACGATTTAAAAATTCTGAACAATTTGCAAATTTTGATGAATTTTTTTGGAATTCAGAATATCAAAAAAATGCAATTTCAAATATAAAAAATTTTACAGAAGGTTTTGACGGAGTAAATTTGGATTTTGAAGGCTTAAAAAAAGATCAGAAAGATAATTTTTCAAATTTTGTTTGTAATTTAAAAAGAGAGCTTGGAGATAAAATTTTGCAAGTTGATGTGATTTCAAAAAATGAATCTGTTGGAAATTCTTGGAGTGGAATTTATGATTATAAAAAACTTGGAGAATGTAGTGATTTTGTTTTGATTATGGCATATGATATGATTACTCCAAACAATAAAATTCCACAACCTTCTGCTCCAATTTGGTGGGTTGATAGTGTTGTGAATTATGCAAAATCAGAGATTTCTTCTGAAAAAATTATCTTAGGAACTCCTTTTTACGGAATTAGATGGAATTTAAAAACTTTAAAAGGAAGGGTTGTAAATTTTTCAGATGTGATGAATGATTTGGCAAATTCAAAGTCAAAGTGGGAAACTTTTGATAAAAATTCTGGAACTCAGTTTGCTCAATACACTTTGAATTCTGGAGAACAATTTGCAACTTGGTACGAAAACAATGCAACAGCAAAAGCTCGTTTTGAAATTTTTACAAAACACAATCTTGGTGGAATTGGTTTTTGGAGACTTACTCAGGAGGATTTTGCAACTTGGAATGGTTTTTTTGATTATGAATTTATTTCTCAGACAAAAACTTTCATCTCAATGAAACCGAACGAAACGAAAGAGGTTTTTGTTGAATTAAAAAATAGAGGTTCAAATATCTGGAAAAAAGGAGAATTTAAGCTTGGAACAACAAATAATCGAGACAGAATCTCTCTTTTCCTTTCAAAAAATAGAGTTGAAATTCCTAAAGATATTCTTCCAAACGAAACGATAAAAATTCCAATTCTTTTGAAAGCTCCAAATTATGAAGGAAGTTTTAAAGAGTATTTTTCTCCAGTTGTAGAAAACAGATTTTGGCTTAAAGATATTGGAATTCATTTTGTTATTTTTGTTTCTACAGATGGCAACTCTTCCTGTTGTTCAATTTCTGAAAACAGTGAAAAAATTTTTATCTCTTCAGAAAAAAATAAACTTTTTGAATTGAAGATAAAAAATACAACAGATGAAGTTTGGAAAAAAGAAGATTTTTTTCTTTCTAATCCAGCAGATGAAAATGAAAAATTGCAAATGGTTGAAAACGAGGTTTTGCCAAATGAATTTGCAACTTTTTTGATGAAAACTTCAAAAATGTAGATTAAAAATTTGTTTGTATATTTAATAAATTTTTTAGAAAATTGTATACAAAGAAATTATTGAAGAAAAAAAAAATTATTTTAGAAAACAATTGATTTTATTAAAAATTTAATATGGCACCAAAACAAGATCAAATAATTATTACAGAAGAAGAGAAAAAAAGGCTTGAAGAAGAAATTTTATTTTTAGATACAAAAAAAAGACTAGAAATAGCAGCTCAAATTAAAAAGGCTGCTGAGTTTGGTGATGTTTCAGAAAATCAACTATATACAGATTTGAAAAGTCAGATGGATATGTTAGATGTTCAAATTTCTGATCTAAAAAATACATTAAAAAATGCAAAAGTTGTAAGAGTTAAAAATGTTAAAGGAATTATCAATATTAACGACACAATAACCGTTCAATTTGAAGATGGAGAAAAAGATACTTTCCAAGTTGTTGGCTCAACAAATGCAAATCCTTTAGAGAAAAAATACTCATCAGCTTCTCCAATTGGTCAAGCTGTTATTGGGAAAAAAGTTGGAGATTTTTCTACATATACATCTGGATCAAGAGTTTTTAAGATTAAAATTCTTTCTATCGCAGATTAGTTTTTAATAAATTTTTTTGATATAAATTACAAATTTTCTTTTTTTATTTTGTGCTTTCAATTCTAACCCAAGTTTTTGCAAAATCTTTTTTTAGTACCTTCCTCTCCCAAAAAATTTTTATCCACAGAAAAAGACGAGCAGGAAATAAAAGTGAGCTCCAAAAAAGCTCTTTTAAATTTTTTGCATAAGAAAATGGAAACCAAAAATATTTCAGTTCGTCAAAAAAGGTTCTTGTTTTTTTTGAATTTTTTAATACAAAAAAATTTTTTAGCTGAAGATAACCGCCAAGGGAACGAGCTTTTTGTTTATACCAATCAGATAAATTTTTTGGATATTTGATGAAAACTTTTGAATTTTCAGAGTAAGAGATTTTTTTTCCAGATTCCAAAATTTTATATGATATGAAAGCATCGTCGCTTAAAACTTCGGTTGGAATTTGAAAATTTGGTTTTCTAATAGCCATTAAATAGCCACTCATTGGAAAAAATTCATTTTTTTGAGATGAAATCGTTCTTTTATGGTTAGCAGACTCAGCGAGTAGATGGCCCCAATAGCCAAATATATTATTTTTTTCATCAATAGAAACTGGATGTCCAGAAACTCCACCAACATTTTCATCAGAAAATTTTATAACTAAATTTTGTAAAGCATTTTTTCCCCAAAATGTGTCTCCATCACTTAAAATCCAAATTTCTCCTGTAGCTTTTTCAAATAAAAGTTTCAGTGCAGAAGGTTTTCCTTTCTGTTCGTCTTGAATGTGAATAAAATTTTGAAAATTATATTTTTCACAAACTTTTTCTGCAGAAATTTTCGTTTCCTTGTCTGGACAAGCAAGAAGAATTTCGATTTCGTAATTTTTATTTTTATAAATTTCTAATTCAAAAAGAATTGATTCAAAAAGTTTTTCAATTGTTTTTGGTTCTTTCCAAGCAGTGATAATAATTGAAATTTTCATAGATTTTTTGCATAGATTTAATTTTATTTCAGCTTTTCTAAGATTTTTTCAATTTCTTCGTTCTCTAAAGTTCTTGTTTCAGATGAAAATTCAAACCTTGCTGTGAATTTTTTAAATTCATTTGTTTCAAAAAGATCAATAATTTCAAAAGAGATTAAAATTTTGTCGTTATTTTGAGCTTTCTCCTTATTATCTTGAACCTGTTGAAGTGTTTTTAATTTTTCTTCAATCTCATTTTTTAAATCTAAAGTTTTTTTCTCTTTTGAAAATTCATAATTTATATCACGAACTATGCTTGGAAATTTTGGTGCATCTTTAAATTTTTTTTCTAAGGATTTTTTTGTGTTTTCTAAATCGCTTAAAGAGATTTCACAGATAATCGCATTTGCACCTTTGATTTTTATGTCTGAGTCTGAGATAAACCATTTTGAAAATTTTGTTTTGAGGTTAGAAATTTCTACTCCAAAATGAATAGAGATTGTTTTTATCACACCAGAAATTTTTCTCATAATCATTTGTGGTGAAGATTTTGAAAGAATTGCAAATGCGAAAGATTTCCATTCTTTATTTTCTTGCATAGGTAAATTTTTTGGATTTTCTGGTTTTTCAAAAACTTTTCCAATTTCAAATATCATTTGTTCATCATAAAATCCACGATTTTTCTCAAGAACATCAAGTAAATTTACAGAGATTTGTGGGCGAAGGAAGCTCATTTTTTTAGAAGGAGCATTTATAATTTCTAAAAGTTTTGATTTATCTAAATTTAAGACATCGGCAAATTTTTCGTCTATCATAAAAGAATATGTATAAATTTCAGCAAAACCCATCCCAACCATCAAATCTCGTAGTTTAAATTCCGAATCTATCCAAGTTTCTTTTTTTGAAGGTTTTGAAAAACCTAAAATTGGAGTGTTAGAAATTTTTGTGAGAGAATCCATTCTCCCAATTTCTTCAACTAAATCTTCAGCAATTTCAAGATCAAATCTCCAAGAAGGCACTACGATGGTTAAAGAATTTTCTTCTTGAAATGGATACCTTTTTTTTTCAGAAAAATCTGTAAATTGCGAAGGTGAAAGACTTGAATCAATTTCTTCCATTTCTTGAGTTTGGGAATTTTTAATAAAAGTTTTTGAATTTGGATTTGGATCAGAAACTTCACAACCTATTTTCTTTAAACAATCAATTTGAAAATCTAGATCAATTGGATGTCCAATAATTTTTTCTGCAAAATTTTTTGGCAAAAAAATCGTCTTTTTTTCTTCATCAAAATTTTTGTAATCAAAAAATTCTGCAGATTTTATCCCCAAATGATTTAGAATAAATTTTTGTGCAAGATCAATATGTGAAAAATCTACACCATGTTCAAATCTTTGTGCAGCTTCAGAAAGAAGATCAAATTTCCTTGAAGTTTTTCGAATTAAATTTGTTGGAAAGCTTGCAGATTCAATCAAAACCTCTGTTGTATTTTCATCTGCTTCAGTATTCAAACCACCCATCACTCCAGCCAATCCAACTGGAACAGAATTATTCGTAACAAGCAAATCGTTTTCATTCAAAATTCTTTCGTTTCCATCGAGTGTTGTAAACTTTTCATTAATTTTTCCTGTCCGAACCCCAATCTGAATTTTTCCATTTCCAACTTTTTTAAGTTTTTGATAATCAAAAACATGAAAAGGTTGTCCTGTTATAAGCATTGCAAAATTTGTTGCATCCACAAGCCTAGAGATTGGACGAATTCCATTACTAGCTAAAATTTGAGAAATGTAGAGATCAGATTTTTGTTCTGAAAAAGAAAATTTTGATAAGGCAAATCTTTTTATTCGTTTATCAAATTCACCAAAAATATTTTCTTTACTTTGCAAAAGTTCAACTTCTGGAAATTTAAAATTTACTTTCAAATTTAAAAATGCACCGATTTCTCTTGCAACTCCAATATATGAAAACATATCTGCACGGTTTGAAAGTGCTTTGTTGTCAATTTCAAGAACAAAATCGTTAAAATATGGAAAAACTTCAAGCAATTTTCCAAGATGAGTATTTTCTGGAAAAATAAAAATTCCAGAATGATCAATTCCAAGCCCAAGCTCTTTTTGTGAAAGCGAAACCCTTTCACTAATAATTCCTCGCAAATCTTTTGCTTCTACAACAAACGAAAGATGTCCAAATCCACCCGGAATTGTTCCACCTTTTTCAACAACTGCAATTTTGTCTCTAACTTTCAAGTTTTTTGCACCTGTGACGACTTGATAATTTTTACCATCAAGTTTTTTTACTTCCAATAAAACTAATTTTTCTGCATTTGGATGATTCTCAATTTTTTCAACTTGAGCAATTTCAATGTCTTTATATTTTTCTCCAAAATTTACAACTGGATCATTTTCTGCAATATTTAAAGTCATAAATTTTGCCAAATCATAAGGATTTGGTAGTTTTTCATCAAAAAATGTTTGAAGTAAATTGTAGGAAAGTTTCAAATAAAATTTTTACGAAGTGAATCTAGAAAAAGATTTTAAAAAGTGAAGATTCCAAGAATTTTAAAGAATATTTTTAAAACAGATAATAAATTATTGAATTTTAAATTTTTATTTTAAAAATTTTTTTATTAACCTTACTAAACAAATAGTATCGTTTTAAAATATAAATTAAAGTTAAATATAATTTTTTAATAAAAGTTTTTTTGAAGTAAAATTTTTAATTTCTAGCTTCTTGTTGAATTTTTTTAAAAAATAAAACGAAAATCAAAAATTTTTTTTACTATTTTTTTGATTTTTGCATACTTTTTTTCTCTTTTTTCATCTGTTCAAAATTCAATAACAATAGATGAAGAGTATCATATTGTTCGCGGAATTTTTGCAATACAAACCAAAGATTTTAGAATAAACATAGACCATCCACCATTTGCAAATGTTTTTGATGTAATTTTAGTGCAAATTTTTCTCTCACCAAAGTTTGATAAAACAGATTGGTGCTTTGAAGTTGCAAACAAAGATTGTCTTGCAGATAGATTTTTATTTGAATGGAATAAGGAGAAAATTTGGGAAATTCTTTTCTTAGCAAGAGCATCAAATTTAATTTTTTTTCTTGGACTTTTAATTTTAATTTTTTTCACAACAAAAAAATTTTTTGGTGAAAAATCTGCTTGGTTCGCCTTTTTAATTTCAATTTTTTGGCCAAATTTTTTGAGTAGTGGAATTAGCATTACAACAGATATGGCTTCATCATTTTTCTTTTTTACAATTTTTTCTTTTATAATTTTTAATTTTGAAAATTTTGAAAAAATCTTTTTTTCAATCATACTTGGAATTTTACTTGGTGCTGGAATGCTCATAAAATATTCATTGGTTGCAATTTTGCCAATAATTATTTTTTTATATTTTTGGAGATTTGATAAACCAATTTTAAAAGGTTTAATTTCTGCTTTTTTTATGCTTTTTATTATTTCTGCTGGCTATCTTTTTCAATTCAAATCTTGGAAAGAAACTCCAAAATCAGAAAGTCATACAGAGTGGTATTTGGATTTATTTTTTGGAAAGTTCAGACAAGAAAATTAAGCCTGCAATAAAGTTTTTTTATGAAGATTTAAAAACTCCTTTTGTGTATTGGTATCGTGGTTTTTTTGATAATGGAATGGGACAATATTCTGGTGTAAGAGAAAAATATAGTTTTTTTTTAAATGAACAATCTAAAGATGGTTTTAAATTTTATTTTCTTTTCTCTTTTGTTTTCAAAAATCCAATTTCAACAACAATAATTTTTATTTTTTCTTCTATTTTTTTACTAAAGAAAAAAAAATTATTGGACGAAGAAAAATTACTTTTTGGAATTTTTATATTTTTAATTTTTATTTTTTCTATAAGCAAAATAAATCTTGGTTATAGACATGGAATTTTAGCAGATCCTTTCACAATTCTTATCTCTTCGTATATTTTTTCAATTAAAAAATTCGGGAAAATTTTTATTCCACTTTCAGTTTTTGGTTTTGTCTCTGTGATTTCATCTTTTCCTCACACAATTTCCTATATAAACAATTTGGTTTCTGAAAAAGATAAATTTCATCTTTTTAGAAGTTCCAACATTGAATGGGGACAAGATGATTTTAGAGCTAAAAAATTTGCAAAATTTTTGGGAAAAAAATCTGAAAAAAAAGTTTACATATATTCTACTTTTTTAGATTTAGAAAAAATTGCACAAGATTCAGATTCATATATTTTGATTGGAAGCAATTCACTTTCTGGACACAACATAATATCTTCTGAAAAAACAAAAATTTTACGAGGAAAAATTCCAATTTATGTTTTGTTTGGAAGTTGGTATGTTTTTGAGATTTAAAATTTATTTCTTCTCTTCTGTTTGGTTTTGTTGAATTGGATTTTGTTGTGGAATCCCTCCATAAAAAGGCATTGTTGCAATAAATTGTGGATTTTGATTTTGCTGTGGAGCAGATTCTTCTTTTACTTCTTTGACAGGAGTTATACTTCCAAGTAAAAAATCTTCTAAAATAAGACCACGACTTTCGAAAGCTTCTTTTAGTTTCATTTGAATTGCATTTTCAATTAAATGTCTCTGGCTGGAAAAAATTTGTTCAGATTGAAAGGTTCCAATTTCGCTTGTCAAACGATTTCTTGTGATTGGTTTTACAACTTTTTCAATAAAATCTTCGCCAACATTTTGCCAAATTTCTGGAATTTTGTCTTCGTTTAATCGAAAAAGAACAGTTCCTTCTATCTCTAGTTTTTTTCCGTCAGAAGTTGTTGCTTGAACAGATTTATCTAAAATAGATTTTTCTTCATCTGATAGTTCTTTTCGAAGTGTATATTCAAGTGTTTGAACATTAAAAAGTTTTGCTTTTTGCCAAAGAGGAATTTTAAAATGAAGACCGGGTTTTAAAATTTTTTTTATTACACCCCGTCCATGATCATAAATACAGGCAACATATCCTGGTGGAACTGAAACAAAAATTCCAGCAAAAACATCGTCTACAACGACAGAAACCAAAAGTTTGTCAATCAAAATCTTTTTAATTCATCTCTCTTCTAATAAATTTTTTAAAAAAATGAAGAAGAAAGAATAAATTAATTATATTTTTAAAATTTAGAAATTCTTTATTTTATAAAATTTTATATTGAGAGATTTGTTGTTAAAAGAAAATTTTTTTTTAGAAAAATTTTGAATAAAAATTCTAAATGTTTTTATCTGATATAGATATCAAAAATGCCATTGTGACTGGTGATATAAAAATTGAAAATTTTGACGAAAATCGTTTACAACCATCAAGTTATGATATTTTGCTTGGAAATGATTTTTTACGATTTGATAAATCTAAAATTTCTGTGATTGATCCAAAAGTTTCAATTTCAGAATTTATGATAAGAGAAAAAATTTCTGATGGGGATTTTATAACTTTAAATCCTCAAGAATTTATTTTAGGTGTGACAAAAGATTTTATTGGAGTTTCTTCAAGATACAATTGTCAATTGATGGGAAAAAGTTCTCTAGCGAGATTAGGATTAATAATTCATACAACTGCTGGTTTTTTGGATCCTGGCAACGAAATCAACCTAACTTTAGAGCTTTTTAATGTGAACAACATTCCAATAAAACTTTATCCAAATATGAAAATAGGACAAGTTGCATTTGCCAAACTTCTTACACCTTCTGAAAAAAAATATGGTGATCCATCTTTAAATAGCAAATACTTTGGTTCAAGATCTGTTCAAGCAAGTGAGATGTGGAAAAATTTTAGGAAATAAATAAAGATTAAAAATATTATTTATTGTCAGATTTAGATTTTTTAAACTCTATTTTTGAAAGTTCTACTTTAAATTCTATTTTATCTTGGAGTGCAATATGAAATAAATTATATGACAGGTATGGATATAGTGTCATTATCGCAATAAACAAAGGCACTGTTTCTGGATTTTTCGTCAATTCCGTTATTTTATGAATTGATAATGCTGGTAGCATAGCAATTAGTATACCAAGCATAGATGCAAAAGCTCTATTAAACAAACCAATTTCAATAATAATTTTTCCTGTTATCCCCGTGATTTTTTCTGGTTGAGTTGCTTCTATCTGACCATCATTTGGAATGCTTTCTATTGTTCCCATTGGAGCACCACACATCTTACAAATTTCATGAGGTTCTGTATATTTTGTTTTACAATATTTACAAATAAATAAACTTGTTTCATTTGTCATTTCTTGAAATTTAATTAAAAAATCCTTCTCAAAAATTTACTTCTTGAAGTTTGATTCTAGAGAGAGAGAGAGAAGTCAAGAGATGTTTAAAAATTTAAAAAATTTACGATACAAACTAACAAAAAATATCAAATTAGAGAATTTAAAAAACTTTTTTATTCGAATACCAAGAGCTTTTTTTTATTCTTTGAAAGAGAATTTTCCCGGAAAAAATTCTTCTCTTGGAATTATTGGAATTACAGGAACAAAGGGGAAAACTTCTGTTGCTTTTATTTTATATCATATTTTAAATTCAAAATTTAGAACTTCGTTAATTTCTACAATTGAAGCAAAAATTGGTTCAGAAAATGTTGATACAGGGTTTCATGTAACAAGTCCAGATTCAAATCAGATTTATAAACTTTTAAAAAAATCTCTTGAAGCAAAATCAGAAAAGGTAGTTTTTGAAACAACTTCACACGGAATGTTTCAAAAAAGAGTAGAATTTGTTGATTTTGAAGTTGCAGTTTTTACGAACATTGCAAGAGATCATCTTGATTATCATCCAACTTTTGAACATTATTTATGGTCAAAATCTTTGCTTTTTCGTGGAAAAAAGCTCAAACTTTCTGTTTTAAATTTTGACGATAAACTTAGTTTTGAATATCTCAAAAAATGTGCAAAAGGAAAAATTGTTTCGTATTCAATTAAAAATGAAAAAGCTGATATTTTTGGAAAGATTTTGGAAATTAGCGAAAAAGGAACAAGATTTTTAGTAAAAAGAGAGAATTTTAAACAAGAATTTTTTATGCCAGTTGTTGGAGAAGTTTATGTTTCAAATGCTTTGTCTTCCATTGCCGTTGCTCTTTTTTATGGAATGAGTTTAAAGGAGATCTCTGAAAGTTTAAGAAATTTTACTGGAGTTTCTGGAAGAATGGAAAAAATTGATGAGGGGCAAAATTTTTCAGTTTTTGTGGATTTTGCTCATACACCAGATTCTTTGCAAAAACTTTTAGAGGGAATTCGAAAAATTAGAAAATCTGAAAAGCAAAAAATTTTTGCAGTTTTTGGAAATGCTGGAGAAAGAGATCCTGAACGGAGAAAAATGGGTGGAGTTTCTGCAAAACTTTCTGATATAACAATTCTTACAGCAGAAGATCCAAGAAGCGAAGGGGTTGAAAAAATTATGAGCGAAGCTGAAAAATATGCAGTTGAGAATGGTGCAATTTTAAACAAAAATCTCTTTAAAATTAGCGATAGAAGAATTGCAATAAAAACTGCTTTTGAAATGGCAAAAGATGGAGACTTCGTTCTTCTTTCTGGAAAAGGTCACGAACAGAGTATGAATTTTGGAAATGGGGAAGAGTGGTGGGATGATCGAGTTGTTGCAAGAGAGGAGTTGAGAAAATTGCTAGGAAAATAAATTCATAATTTTTTTAAATGTCTCAAAAATATATATTCCAAGAAAAAAGTTTTGCATCATATTTGCAGGCTGTGTTGGAAGCGGAAAATCCCCAGTTTCAAATTTTTTGAGTTTTAATTTGCAACTTCTAGTTTTTGCAAACGATCTTATTAGGAGCGAAGTTGCTGAAAACGAAAAATCTGAAAAAGATTTTTTTGAAACTGCAAAAAGTCGTATTACATCAATTTTACAGAAAAAATTTCTTTTATATATGATACAAGTGTTGATAGAAACTGGGAAAATTTAAAAGAAAAATTAAAAGGAAATGGTTACAAAATTTTTTTAATTAGTATAGATTTACTAAAAGAAAGGCTAGAAAAATTTTATAAAATTAAAGGACATGAAGAATCTTTGAAAAGAACTGATCAAATTTTTTTAGATCACAAAAATTTTGTGGATAAATATTTTTCAGATATAAATTTTTTTGTTAATGAAAAAATTTTGAAAAAAGAATGGAAGAGAATTTGAAAAATGTAAAAAATTTTTTAAGTTAAAAGTTTAAAAATTTTTCTATTTTTTTGGAATTTACAAAATTTCTAAAACATAAAAAGGAAGTTATTTTTTAAAAAATCTTTAAAATAATCAGTTTAAGCTTTTTATTTTTTGTAAAAGATTATTTTTTAAAAAAGATTATTTTGAATTTTTTATTGAATCAATTTTTCAATAATTTTAATCATTTCAGAAACCATATTTTCTTTTGGAACATCTGTTGTGTCAAAAACAAAATCATAAATATTTTCAAAATCAAAGATATCACAGCCATAAATTGAGTTGTATCTTTTTTTATCTGTTTCATTTCTTTTTTTTGTAATTTCAATCATCTCATCAATCGAGAATATATTTCCAAATTTTTGTTCTCTTTCACAAATTCTTCTTGCTCTTTCTTTCTCTTCCGCCGTAATCCAGATTTTTATATATGGCAAATTAAGTCTTTTGATAATTGGTGCAAAATTCATAGATTCAATAATAACTCCACCTTCATAAGAAGCTTCAAAAAGTTTTGTGTCTATTTTTAAATCTATCTCTGGATGTTTTGGAACATATTCGCTAAGATATTTTCCAAACTTTTCTTCATTAAATTTTAGTTTTCCAGAAAATTTATCAATATCTCCATAACCAACTTCCAAACAGATCTGTCTTTGAATTCCACCACCATAAATTCTTCGTAAATTTAGTTTTTCAGCTAATCCTTCTGCGATTGTGGATCTTCCACTTCCACCGGGACCACCAAGAATAATAACTAATTTTGAAAAATCTTTCATAAAAAAATTTTAAATTCCAAAAACAAAAAATCTAAAAGGAATACTAACAATATCTACAAACCAACCGATTGGGTTTAAAACTCCATTTGT
This sequence comes from Candidatus Methylomirabilis sp., assembly GCA_020723005.1. Lineage (GTDB taxonomy): Bacteria > Patescibacteriota > DYJS01 > DYJS01 > DYJS01 > DYJS01. The sequence goes on from DYJS01000001.1 coordinate 43,973, forward strand.
TGCATATGAAACAAAAATTAAAATTAATAATAAAGAAGAACCTTTTTTTTCAAGCTCCCACCAAAAATTATATAATTTATTCATAGTTAAAGATTCCAAAATTTTTGATCCATCAAGTGGTGGAATTGGCAGAAGATTGAAAGATGCAAGAGAGATATTAATTAAAGCAAGGTAGTAGGAAATTTGCATTGCAAGGTAATATGGACTTGAAAAAGATTCAGTCTGAAAAAAATCTTTTGCAAATCGAAAAGGAAACCAAAAAATTGTTGCTAAAAAAAGATTTGCCAAAGGACCAGCCAAAGAAACAAGAAAGATTCCTGTTTTGACAGAAACTTTTGAAAATCTTGCCGGGTTTATTGGAACAGGTTTTGCAAAACCAAAACCAGCAATTAGAAAGAAAATTGCTCCAAAAAGATCAAGATGAGCAAAGGGATTTATTGTTAGTCTTCCAGAAATTTTTGCCGTGTCATCTCCAATTGCATTTGCCACAAATCCGTGAGCAAATTCGTGAAAAGATATTGAAAATAAGAAAATTGAAGCAAAAATTATAAATTGATCGATGTTTGTGAAAAAAAGATTTAACATAAATTTAAAATTTTTATGAAAACTAAAAAAGTTTATTTTTTTAGCAATATAAAAATAAGTAATTTATTTATTGAAAGTTTTGTTGAAGTATTCTTAATAAAAATTTTTAAAAAAATTATTATTTTAAGAATTTTTTAAAATATTTGTAAAAAATCTATAAGTGAATTTTTTTAAAAATCTTTAAAAATTATTTCAAAAATTTACTATGATTTATTAATTTTTGAGAAAGTATAAAAATTTAAAATTTATAGATATTATTGACTTATTTATTAATAAATATATGATAAGCTGAGAATTATTAAAAATATAGCATGAATTTTAAACAAAAAATTTTTTCATTTTTCGCAAGTATGTTGATTTTTTCATCCTCTGCTAAAGCAGAAGATATGGATGTAAATATCAATGTTAGTGATACAACAACTATATATTCTTCTGTTACAACACCTGTTGATAATTCAGTTGTTTCGTCAGTTCCATTTTTTTCCGGAACTGCAGGTGCAACATCAACAACTGTTGCAAAAGTTGATCTTTCTTTAAGAGATAATCAAACTGGTTGGTTTTGGGATCCTTCAACAAATTCTTGGAATATTTCAGAAGTTTGGTTTGTTGCAGAAGGAACAAATTCTTGGAATTTTTCTGGGAATATGCCAACTTGGACAGAGGGAAGAAATTATTCTGTTCGTTCTAGAGCAACAGGTGCAAATAGTATCGTTGAAACTCCTGGAGCTGGCAATGATTTTACATATAGAACTACAAATGCTTTAAGAATTTCTCCAGAATATGTTCAATTACAAAAAGGAACACAATTTACATTTTCTGCATATAATGGGGTTGGAAATTATGTTTGGACAACAAATTCAAATTTTGGCAGAATTGTTCCAGTTGGAACAGGATCGGAAGCAGTGTTTGTTGCAGATGAAGTTACAACAAATTCGTATACAACAGTAACTGTTCAAAGTGGAACAGAAAGTGCAACAGCAATTGTTGTCATCACAGAAAATTTAGGAAGATTATTGGATTTAATACCAGATTTTTCTACAATTGAAAAAAACTCATCAGTTGAACTTTTAGCTCTTGGAGGATTGAATTCTATGAGTTATAATTGGGAAGTTAAAGATGAAAATGGTCAAAATGTTTCTGGATTTCTTCCAAGTTTAACAACGGAAGAAAATACAAATGTTTTTACAGGTCTTTCAACTGGTGTTTATAGTGTAAAAGTTGTAAATAATGGAGTTTCTGATACATCTTATATTCTTGTTATTGAGCAGGGCTCAAATCTTTTGGAAGTTGATCCACCACATACAAATCTAGACGAAAATGAAACTTCAAATATAAGTGTTTTAGGTTCTGTTGGAGATGTGAATTGGAGAATTTTAGATACAGAAATTGCAGATATAAATGGTTCATCAACAGGAACAACAATAGAAGTTGAGGGTGATGAATATGGATATACACAAGCAGTTGTTTCTGATTCTCTTGGAAATTATGGAGTTGGTCATATCTCTGTTAATAATTCTGGTTCATCAACACTTTTTTACATTGATCCTAGTACAGCAGTTATTCCTGTTGGATCTGCAGTAAATTTAAGTGTTTATGGAGGAGATGGAAGTGTTAGCTGGAGAATGAGTAATCAAACAGTTGGAACAACAAATATTATAGGTGATAGAAGAGCAATTTTTACAGGAGTCTCTGAAGGTGCAGTTGATGTAACTGTTCAAGATAGTAGTGGAAATGAAGTTGTTTCAAAAATTTTAGTTGTAAAAATTCCACCAATTACTTGCGAAGCAGGTTCTACTGAAGTTGAATGTCAGTTTTCTGATACAGAATTATATCTTCTTCCAAATTTTTCTGTTTTACCAATTGGAGGAACTCAAAATTTTACAGCCTACAATGTTCAAGGAAGTGCAACTTGGGAGTTATCATCAACAGAATTTGGTTCGATTAACCAAACAACAGGAGATCAGGTTACTTTTTCTGCAACACAAATTGGAGAGCTTGATCTTTCGGTCAGAGATACTGGTGGTAGAGCATCAACAGCAAGAATTATGATTTTTGACCCCCTTGATCCACCACCTTCAAATAGAGAATTTTCAGTTATTCCAGGTTTTTCTGTTTTATATCCAGGTCAGGTTGTTATAATGGGAATTGCAGGAAGTCAAGAAATTATAAATGAGGGTGTTACTTGGAGCTCTTTAAATGAATCTGTTGCAATAATAGATCCAACAACAGGAGTTTTAACTGCAGGAGTAATACCAGGAACAACGACAATTATTGCAAGAACTCCTTCTGGAGAAGAAGCATATGCAACTGTTATTGTTTCAAATCCAAACGATTCGCTTGATGTAAATCCGAAATTTTTAGAATTAGACATAGAAGAAACTGCACAACTTTTTGTTTCTGGTGGAAGTGGTCCAATTCAATACACATCAACGAATTCAAGCATAGCATCAGTTGATTCAAACGGTGTTGTTCGTGGTGTTTCTGTTGGAAATGCAACAATTATTGTAACAAGATCTGGAAAGGTTGGTTTTTCAAATATAACAGTTGTTGATCCAAATTCACAAAGCTTTTATTTAACACCATCTTTTTCAGAAGTTCCAGTTGGATATTCTCAAATTATAGTTCCAAAAAATTTTTCTGGATCGGCAGACAATATAGTTTGGACAAGCTCTGATCCAGCAAATTTTGAAATTATAAAATTAACCCCTGAAGATCCAAATTATCAAGTAGGAGCAGTTAAAGTAAATGTTCGTTCTGCAACATATGCAACAATAAAAGCTCAAGACGAATCTGGAAAAGAGGCAACTGCAACAGTTAGTGGTATTGAAGAAAATCTTGCAGATCTTGTAAATAATCCTTCCTCTGTTTCTTTTTCAAAAGTTGGTGAATGTATTACAATTCAAGTTTTAAATAAATCTGCTAATGCGACAGGTTATACTTTTGAATCATCAAATCCAACATATGTTCAGGTTGATGAGAATGGAAGAATTTGTGCAGTAAATCTTCCAATTTCTGGAACTGCTCAAGTTATAATCACAACAACAGAAGAAGGAACAGGAAGAACAGCAGAAACAGTAGTTACTTTAATTGGGACATCAACAAATGATACAGATGGTGACGGAATGCCAGATTGGTGGGAAGATCAATATCCTTGTATGGATAAAAATACATCAGATTGGGACAGAGATTATGATAATGACGGATGGAATAATATGGAAGAATATCTTGCAGGAACAAATCCTTGTGATGCTGGTTCAATTCCAACAGATACAGATGGTGACGGAATGCCAGATTGGTGGGAAATTGAAAATGGTTTAGATCCAAATGATCCATCAGACAGAGACGAAGATCCAGATAATGATGGATTAACAAACTTTGAAGAATATCATGATGTTATTAAAAAATATGGTGGAACAGCAGATCCATTTGATCCTGACACAGATAATGATGGATTTTCAGATGGTGATGAAATGAAAAAATTTGGAACAAATCCACTTGTCCCAAATGGCAAAAAAACAAATCCAAATACTGGAACAAGCTCAATAATTATTCTTTTAAGCACATTGATTGCAATCAAGTTTTCAAAAAGCTTAAAATTTAAAAAACAATAAATTATAAAATTCCAAGTTCATCTTTTGCATTTTCACTAAGTTTTGAAATCTCCCATGGTGGATCAAATGTAATTTCAACTTTAACATTTTTTACACCTTCCAATAAAAGCAAAGCAGATTCAACCTGATTTACTAAAAATTCTCCAAATGGGCAAGTTGGAGTAGTTAGTGTCATTAAAATAATAATCTCATTTTTTAAGATTTTTACTTCATAAATAAGACCTAAATCAACAATATTTACATTGATTTCTGGGTCGAAAACACTAGAGAGGGTTTTCAAGATTTTTTCTTTATTTAAATTTTTCATAAATTTTCATAAAATTTATATTTTTAAATTTAAAAAGTTTTAATCCAAAAATATTTTCCAAAATTAATTTTTTCTATCTTCAAATCTCCAAAATGAATGTTGTTTGTTTGAAAAATTTTTTTTAAAATTTTTTTTATAATTTCTTCATCAAAATTTTTGGAATGTAAACTTAAGACAACAACTCCCTTCTTTTTTAAAATTTTTGAAACGGAATAAATTAAAGTTTCAAAATTTTTATCAATTTTAAAGTAGCTTGAGTTTGTTCCTTTTCCGAAAGATGGAGGATCAAGAATCACAAAATCATAAAAACTTTTTCTTCTAAATTCTTTTTCTAAAAATTTTTCAGAATCATCTTTCATCCACCGAATATTTGAAATTTTATTTATTTCTGCATTTTTCTTCGCTAAATGAATTGCATGACTTGAAGAATCAACATGTGTTACAATTCCACCTGAAAGGTTTGATGCAATAGATGAAATTCCAGAATATCCAAAAAGATTTAAAATTTTTGGATTTTTAAGTTTGTTTTTAAAAATTTCGTCGTAAACAAAACCCCAATTTCTCATCTGTTCAGGAAAAATTCCAATCTGTTTTGTTCCTTCGGAAAATTCTAAAAAAATTTTAAATTCTAAGTTTTTATATTTGTAAAAAATTTCCCAATTTTTTGGAACATCTTTCCAAAATTTCCAAGTTTTTGTTTCTCCATTGAATTCAGCATCGGCTTTCCAGTTTGAGTTTTCTGGTTTCCAAGTTGCAATAGGTTCTGGCCTAACAATTTGAACATCTCCAAATTTTTCAAATTTTTTTCTATTTCCAGAATCAATCAGTTCGTAATCTTTCCAATATGTCAAAATTTTTTGTAAATCAAATGCAAACTATCTTTTTTATAAAAAATTTGCAATTGAAATATATTTTTTTGAAATATTGCTTGGTTAAAGTCTAAAAAAATCAAATAATCTTGAATTTTTAATCTATTTTCTTTAGTTTTCAAATGGTCTATTAAATTTTATTATGATAAGAGTTTTTAAAAGTTTATTTTTAATGTATTTATCAGCATTTTTATTGATTTCTGGGGCTTTTTTATTTTTAGTAATTTGGAATATCATCAAATTTTCTTTTTTCTTATCTCTTTTAACAAAAATAGTTTATACTTTTTTACTTATTGGTGCTTTATCTGGAATAGTTGCATTTTTCGTAGTAAAAAAATAAAATACTAATTTTACTTATAAATCTTTTGTATTTTTAGTAATTTTATTTAACTGGTTTTTGATTTTTCTTTTTTATGACTAATAAAATTTTTTACAAAAATCCTGCAGAGATAAAAACAATGAGTATTGGTGGAAAAATTTTATCTGATATTTTAGGTGAACTTTTGAGTTTGATAAAAGCTGGACATACTGGAACAATGCTTGAACATCGTGCAGATGAGTTGATTAAAAAAAATAATGTTCAAAATGCTTTCAAAGGTTATCATGGTTTTCCAAATCATTTGATTGTTTGTATAAATGAAGAAACGGTTCATTGTTTTCCAACTGAAAGAGAGTTTAAAGAAGGTGATGTCGTAACACTTGATTTTGGAATAAAATACAAAGGATATTTTTGCGATATGGCAAGAACAATTGTGATTGGAGAAAATACAATTGGACAAAAAATGATAAACTCTGCAAAAAGAGGTTTTTGGAATGCTTTTGAAGTTTGTATACCGGGAAGAAAATTGATTGAAGTTGGGGAAAAAATTTTTGATTCTGCAAAAAAAGATGGTTTTGGAATTGTTCGTCAAACGACAGGGCATGGAATAGGAAAAAATCTTCATGAAGATCCAATAATTTTTAATTTTCCACACCATAGTATGGAAAAAGTTGTTTTAAAAGAAGGGATGGTGATCTGTATTGAGCCAATTTTAACTGAAAAATCTCCAGAAATTGTTGAATCTGATGATGGTTGGAGAATCACAACAAAAGATGGTGGACTCTCTGTTCACTATGAGAACATGATTGCAATTACAAAAAGTGGTCCAAAAATTTTAACTGAACTTGATGAAACAAAAGTTTAAAATTTTTTTTAATTAAAATAAAAATTCAATTTTTATAAAACTCTTGACATAAAAAAAAAAGCATTTAGAAGTTTCACGAATTATTTTTAATAAATTTCAAATGAAAAAATTATTTTTTTTAATGGCTTTTTCTTTAGTGTCTTCACTTTCTGTTGTTTCATTTGCACAAACATCAACTCCAACAAGTGGTGTTTCTATTGAATCAATAGATGGAAGAACAATAACATCGGACTCTCCTGTTGAAACAACATCAGGATTTCCAAGATTTTGTGGAACATCAAACTACCCAGCTTCATCAGTTCAGGTTAGAGTTGATGGTGTTGTAGTTGGAAATGTTACGACAGACTCTTCTGGAAATTGGTGTTATACACTTGTTAATGAAGTTTCGGAAGGTTCTCACACATTTTCAGTAACAGTTGTTTCTGCAGCAGTCACAGATCAAGTTTCTTTTTCAAGAGTAGATAAATTAACAGATACAGGTTCAGAAATAATGATCGCTTTGGCAATATCTTTTGCAATATTTCTAACATCTGTTGGTGGATATTACTACTTTAAAAGAGTAAAATAAGATTTTTAAAATAGAGATTTAAAAAGCAGTCGCGAGACTGCTTTTTTTATTTTGTAATAAATTTTTTAATATTTTTTTTTATAAAAACTCTTGACTTCTCTCTCTAAAATCAAATTTCAAAAAGATAATTTTTGAGAAGATTTTAGAATTAAAGAAAAATATGCTTGATCTTAATTCTTTTTTTAATGATTTAAAAGAACAAATAGTTGGAACTTTTAAAGAAAAAATGTCAGTTTTTTAGAAAAATTTCTTTGTTTGTCATTGGCACCTTTTATTATTCTATACTGGAGAAATGAAAACAGAAAATATAAAGATGTTTCAGAAATAGGAATAAAAATTCAAAATTTAGAAAAATTAACTAAAAATATATTTGATTATTTAATTTTTGCAAAAGATCCAAATGATACTTATCAGTTTAGAAAAAACAAAGACACAGCATTCACTGAAAAATTTAAAGAATTTAAAGAAACAACTGACGAAATTATTAAATTACTGCAAAATCCTCAGAAAAATTTTTTAGATCAAAATTTTTCTTTATTAGAACATATAAAAACTACTCTCGCAAATCTTAGATTAAGATTAATGGGAATATTCCAGAAAATGAACTGCTCGTTGCATTAAAACCAAGAAGAGTTGAACGATTTAAAAAATTTCTTAGAAAAGTTATTTAATTTTGAAATTATAGAACAACCAAAAAGAGAATAAATTTTTTATCTTTTTACTTTTTCTCAATCTCTATTTTCAATTCTTTTAACTGCTTTTCCATTGCTTCGTTTGGGGAATTCATCATTGGGTCAAAACCTTTTGCATCTTTTGGAAATGCAACTATATTTCGAACATTTGTTTCACCAGTTAAAATCATCAAAATCCTTTCCATTCCAATTCCAGCTCCAGCTGTTGGTGGTGCTCCAAACTTGAAAGCCTCCAACATATGTCCAAATTTTTCATGAATTTCATTTTCTGAATATCCTAAAATTTGAAAAATAAAATTCAAAATTTCGCGATCATAATTTCTTTCTCCACCAGATAAAAGTTCGTATCCATTACAAACGATGTCATATTGTTTTGCTTTTACTTGTAGCAATTCTTCTTTGCTCATTTTTTTCAGTTCAGAAATAGTTGCATCTGGTTTTGAAAAAGGATTGTGCTTGATATCCAAATTTCCTTCATCGTTTAGTTCAAAAAATGTAAAATCTGTCACCCACAAAAATGCTAAAATATTTTCATCAACAAGTTTTAAATCTTCTCCAAGTTTTCTGCGAATTTTATCAAGATATAAACAAGATTTTTCAAAATCATCATCGGCAATAAAAAACAATAAATCACCGTTTTCAGTTTTTGTTCGTTCAATCAGCTTTTTTTGTAAATTTTCTGAAAAAAATTTTGAAATTCCTCCTTGCAAATTTCCATTTTCAATTTTTACAAAAGCAAGTCCACTAGCCCCAAGATCTTTTGCATATTTCTCGTATTCTTCAACCTTTGTTCGTGAGAAAAATTTTGAAGATTTTGGTGCTTGGATCGCTCGTACAAATTTTTTAGGTTTAAAGGTAGAAAAATCTGATGCATCTATGATATCTTTTACATCAAAAATTTCTATATCATATCTTAAATCTGGTTTGTCTGAACCGTATCGATTCATAACTTCTTCGTAAGAATAAACTGGAATTGGAGTTTTCCAAATTTTTTTATTTGAAAGTTCTGAAATCATTTTTTCGTAAAATTCTGAGAGAATCTCAAAAATATCTTTTTGTGTTGCAAAACTCATCTCAATATCAAATTGATAGTGATCTCCGTAAAGTCTATCTGCTCTTGTGTCTTCATCTCGGAGGCAAGGAGCAACTTGAAAATATCGGTCGAATCCAGCAATCATTAAAAGTTGTTTATATTGTTGTGGAGATTGTGGAAGTGCATAAAAATTTCCCGGATAAATTCTAGATGGAACAAGAAAATCTCTTGCACCTTCTGGTGTTGAACTTGTGAGGAGTGGTGTTTGCACTTCTAAAAAACCTTTTTCGTAAAAAAATTTTCTCGCAAATTCAATTAGTTTGTGGCGAAATTCCAAAGTTTTTAGAATTTTTTTATTTCGCAAGTCAAGGTATCTATATTTCAAACGGAGGGTTTCGTTAGTTTCGTAAGATTTATCAATTTCAAAAGGTAATGTTTCACTTGCGGAAAAAATTTTTAAATTTTCTGCATCAAGTTCAATTTCTCCAGTAGCAAGTCGAGGGTTTGGGCTTGCAGTTCGCTTTAAAACTTTTCCAGTTACGGAAATCACAGATTCATTTTTTAATTTTTGTGCTTCTTCGAAACAATTTTCTTCTGGCCGAACAGTAACTTGTGTAATTCCGTATCTATCGCGAAGATCAATAAAAATTAAACCTCCATGGTCACGAATAGAATCAACCCAACCAACCAGTGTGACATCCTCATTAACATTTTCGATTCTTAATTCATCGCATGTATGTGTCCGTAAACTTGTTTTAAACTTACTCATCTTAATAAATTTAATTTTTTAAAATTTTTTATCTCTTGTGAAAACAGAGATTTTTTTATTTTTTCTTCAAAATTTTTTATCTTTTAAAACATCTTCTGTTAAATCAATATCTATTCCAGAAAGTTCTGGCCCAAACTTTCCTTCTTTACTATTGGATGAATTTATAATTAAATTTTTTTCATATTCTACATCTTTAACCTTTCAATTTTTTCATCACTTCTTCAAAACCTGTTTTAACCTTTTTATTTTTTGATCCAATCCACATATCCAATCCATCGTTCGGAAATCTTGGGATAATATGAAAATGAAGATGAAAAACTGTTTGCTGTGCATCAGCTCCACTAGCATTTATAATATTTATTCCAGAACAACCTAGTTTTTCTTTTAAAAGTTTTGCAGTATTTTGAATTGTTTGCATCAAATCTTTCATAGAATCTTCGTTTAGATCAAAAATATTTTCTGCAAAAGTTTTTGGAATTACCAAAGTATGTCCAGCAACAACTGGATTTATGTCCAAAAATGCTAAACTTTTTTCAGTTTCTAAAACTTTGTAAGCAGGAATTTCTCCATTTATAATGCTTGTAAAAATTGTATTCATTTTTATAAATTTAATTTTTTTAAAAATTTTTTGGCAAAATGTTAAATTGCTATATTTTGTTTTTTAAATTTAATTTTTGTTCTTTTTATATTTATTTTGTATTTAATATTTTATAATTCATCATCTTCTAAATCGTTTTCCACCTCTTCCAAATCTTTAGCAAGCCAAGGAGTTATCGCTTTTATCACTAAATTTCTGTTATCATCTTCTCTTGTTATCAAATTTTTTGTAAGAATTGAAATTAATCCACCTTTTTGTTTTATATTTTTGGTTCCAAAAATTTCATCAACTGCTGGTCCCATTTCTACACCATTTTTTATTAAAATTGCTAAATCTTCTGGCAAAATATCAACATCGCCAGAAACTTTTGAAATTTTTCCTTGACTATCCGAAATTATGCAAACCCCAAAACTATATGCACCAAATTCGTCTTCATAAAATCCTGATTCAATCGCAACATAAAAATCTGCTTTTGTTTCTGCTTTTAATAAATTTACTCGCTCAATTGCAAGTTCAATTGTTTGATCTTTTCCTATTGGTTGGTTTGTTCCAGATGGCTGAATGTTAAAACTTGCAAATTCTGAATTTGGAAAATAAAATTCAAAAATTTGTTTTATTGCTTCAACTTTGTTTGGATTTTTTGATGCAATTGCAATTTTCATAATTTTTAGATTTAATTTATTTTGCAGGAAAGTTCCGTTTTGGTCGTATTGTTTTTTCTTCTTTTTTTGTGTGAACCTATATTTTTTTAAAAAAACCTCGCCCAACGACTAAAAATTAATTTCTAATCGAAGGACGAGGTAAAATTTCCCCGTGGTGCCACCTTCTTTCCTATAAATTTTGAAAAATTTATAGCTCTCAAATTTTCTAAAAAATTCAGAATTGAATTTTCTCAAAATTTTTTTTTGCTTGTTGGGCAAAATTTTGAAAAGAAAATTTTCGAAAAGAAAATTAAAAAAAGTTTTTCTTTTTGCAAATTTTTTAAAAATTTAGTTGCAAATAAAAATTTTTCAAATTAGTTTATCTTTGTAAATTAATTTTTTATAGGAGGAAAAATGAATACAGAAGAAAAAAGGTCAATACCTCTTTTGGGTGATGAATTTCCAAATTTAACAGTTCAAACGACTCATGGAACTTTGAATCTTCCACAATATTTTAAAGGAAAATGGTTTGTGCTTTTTAGTCATCCAGCAGATTTTACACCAGTTTGTACAACAGAATTTGTTGCTTTTCAAAAAAGATCAGAGGACTTCAAAGCGATAAATTGCGAATTGATTGGACTTAGTGTTGATCAAGTTTTTTCACATATAAAATGGGAAGAGTGGATTAAAGAAAATTTGAATGTAGAAATCACATTTCCAATTATTGCAGACACAGGAAAAGTTGCAGAAACTTTAGGTTTAATTCACTTCGGAAAAGGCACAAACACTGTTCGTGCAGTTTTTGTTGTTGATCCAGAAGGAAAAATTAGAATAATTTTTTATTATCCACAAGAGCTTGGAAGAAACATTTCAGAGATTTTGCGAGTTGTGAAAGGTATGCAACTTTCCGACAAAGAAAAAGTTGCAATTCCTGCGAATTGGCCAGAGAATGAACTTGTTGGAGGAGATGTAATTGTTCCTCCTGCAAATAGCCAAAATCTTGCAAACGAAAGAAAAGAAAAGTCAAAAAGTGGTGAGATGCAATGTTTTGATTGGTGGTTTTGTCATAAAAAGGTTTAAATTCAAAAATTTTTAAATAAAAAACTAGCAAATTTCTTATTTAATAATTTTGAATAAAAAATAAAAAAGATAAAATTTATACTTGGTTTCCCTTGACCAAAAAAATTTTTGCCCTAGCGAAAAGAAGAAAATTGAAAAAATGGTTAAAAAAAGTTTGATAATCGTTGAATCTCCAACAAAAGCGAAGACCTTATCAGCTTTTTTAGGAAAAGATTTTGTTGTCCGATCTAGTTTTGGACATATTCGAGATTTACCACAAAAAACTCTTGGTGTCGATACAAATGCAAACTACGAAATGAGTTTTGAAATTTCAGAAAGAGGAAAGAAAACATTAAACGATCTTAAAATCTCCGCAAAATCTGTTGATGAAATTATTTTGGCATCAGATCCAGATCGAGAAGGAGAAGCGATTGCATGGCATATAAAAGAGTTGCTAGATAATAAAAAAATCAAATTTTTTCGTGCAACTTTTCATGAAATTACAAAAAATGCAGTTTCTGAATCTTTGCAAAATCTTGGTGAAATAAATTTTAATCTTGTTGATGCACAAAAAGCTCGTAGAGTTTTAGATCGTCTTGTTGGTTATAAACTCTCTCCGCTTCTTTGGAAAAAAGTTTTGCGAGGAATTTCTGCAGGTCGTGTTCAAAGTGTTGCAGTTCGATTGATTTCTGAAAGGGAAGAGGAGATAAAAGCTTTTAAGCCAGATTTTTGGTGGGATTTAGACGTTGAAATTACAAAGAATTTTGAACTTTTTGATTATTTTAAAAATCAAATTTCTGAAAATATAAAATTGGAAATTCCGAAAAATTTAATTTTTGATAAAATTTCTGCAAGATTTGTTCAAAAAACTGGAGCAGATGCAACTCTTAAAACAGAAGAGGATGCAAAAAATTTACTTTCAAAAATCTCCAATAAAGATTTTTTTGTGGAAAAAGTTGAGAAAACAAAATTTTCAAAAAAACCATATGCACCATTCACAACTTCAACACTTCAACAAACTTCATCTGCAAAATTGCATTTTTCTGCAAAACAAACAATGAATTTAGCTCAAAAATTGTTTGAAGGAATTCCAGATTTTGGTGGTCTGATCACATATCATAGAACTGATTCAACAAATCTTAGTGGAGAATTTTTGAATAAATCTAGAATTTTTATTGAAAAAAATTTTGGAAAAAATTTTATTCCAAACTCACCAAGAATTTATAAAATAAAATCAAAATCAGCTCAAGAAGCACACGAAGCGATTCGTCCAACAGATGTAAATTTGACTCCAGAAAAATTATCTGCAAGTGGAATTGATTCTCAAATGTTAAAACTTTATACTTTGATTTGGCAACGAGCTGTTGCAAGTCAGATGAGTGATTCTGAAGGTTTTAGAACAACAATTGATTTTTTATGTGAAAATGAAAAGTTTCGTTCTAATGGTCAGGTAATCACTTTCGAAGGTTTTTTAAAAGTTTGGGGTGGAGATTTTGAAGATAAAATTCTTCCAAACTTAGAAAAGGGAGAAAGTTTAAAACTTTTGAAAACAGAAATTTCTGCACATCAAACAGAGCCACCTGCAAGATTTAATGAAGCTAGTTTGATTAAAACACTTGAAGAGCTTGGAGTTGGAAGACCATCAACATATGCTTCAATAATCTCTGTGATTCAAGAAAGGGGTTATGTAAATTTGCAAGATAGAAAATTTTTTATTACAGATATTGGTGTTGCTGTAACAAAATTTTTGGTTGCACATTTTCCAAAGATTGTTGATTATGAATTCACTGCAAAGATGGAAGATGATCTGGACGAGATCGCAAATGGAAAAAAGAATTGGATAAAAGTGGTTGATGAATTTTACAAACCTTTTGAAAAAGATTTAGAACAAAAAGATTTGAATGTAAAAAAAGAAGATTTGTACGAAGAAAGTGAAGAAATTTGTGATCTTTGTGGATCTAAAATGGTTATTAAACTTTCTCGTTTTGGAAAATTTTTAGCTTGTAGTAGGTATCCTGAATGTAAAGGAAGAAAAAAAATTGTTGGAGAAAGTGGTGAGATGATCGCTGAACCACCAAAGTTATTGGAAGAAAAATGTCCAAAATGTGGAGCAAATCTTGTTGAAAGAAAATCTAAAAAGGGAGGAAATTCTTTTATTGGTTGTTCAAATTATCCAAAATGTAAATTTATTAAAAAAGAAGAAGCGAAAAAAGTTGGTGAAAAATGTCCTAAATGTGGAAGAGACTTGGTGGAGAAAAAAAGTCGTTGGGGAAAAACCTTTATTGCTTGTAGTGGATATCCAGAATGTAAATATATTAAAGGAAGTGAGGAAAATGAAACAGGTGTGAAGTGTCCAGAATGCAAAACTGGAGATTTGATAAAAAAAATTAATCGTTGGAAAAAAGTTTTTTATTCTTGTAGTAACTATCCAAAATGTAAATTTATTACAAACGATTTAAAAAATTTGGATCAAAAATCTGAAAATAAAAATTCTAAAAAAATAGAAAATTCTGAAGAGATAAAAAAATTTTCAATAGATTCTAGAAAAAATATTACAAGAAAGGATAAAGGGAAAAATTCTAAAATTTCTCAAAAAGTTAAAGCAGAGAGAAAGAAAATTGTATCAAAAAAATAAAAATAATAGAATTGAAGTTTTTAATAAATTTTTGTTTTTAAAAATTTAGAAATTTTCTTGAGTAAAATTTTTTTCATTTTAGATCTTTTCTGTCTAAAAATTTTTTGAAAAAACTTTTATTTCTAACTTTTCTCATCGGTTTTTCATCTTTAGCTGGAGAAATTCTTGCAATAAGATCTCTTTCGGTTGTTTCTGGTTCTTCTTCAATTGTTGTTTCAAATATAATTTCTGTTGTGATTTTATCAATGAGTTTTGGATATTTTATCTCTGGAAAAGTTGAAAAATCTCAAAAAAATCTCTCTATTGGAATTTTTGTTTCATCACTTTTTTTTATAATTGCACCAATTTCAATTTTGTTTTTAAAAATTATTGCATCAGTTTTGATAAATGATCTCTCTCTAACTTTTTTTATTTTTCTCTTTGCAAGTTCGATTTTAGGATCTTTTTTTATTGCAGGAATTCCTGCAATGAGTCTTGGCTTTTCCTCTCCTATTGTGTTTGCAATGTTGCAAGACGAAATAAAATCTTCTCAAATAACAGCAAGCAAAAGTTTTTTGTGGTCTGGAATTGGAAGCTTGTTTGGAAGTTTGTTGCCAAATCTTTTTTTAATTCCGTTTCTTGGAACAGATCTTAGTTTTATTTTGATAGGTTTAATAAATCTTCTTTTTTTCTTTTTTGCATTTGAGAAATTTTCTGATAAAAAGTTTTTTTTATTAGTAATTTTAACAATTTTTTCAATCGTTCTTCCAAAAAATTTTACAAAAGCTTCGGTTATAAAAAGTTTTGAAACAGAATACCAAACAATAGAAGTTAGGGAAGACGAAAATGGAATGAAATTTCTTGGAATAAATCTTGGACTTGGCTATCAATCTATTTTTGATCCAGATTCAAAATTTTTGAATAAATTTTATTTTGATAATCCATTAATTTTTTTGAATAAAAATATAGGTTCAAAAGATTTTAAAGTTTTGATTCTTGGCTCAGCTGGAGAAACGGTTAGTAGCTACATTCAAAAATATTATGGAAAAGTTTATGAAAATTTAGAAATTACTAATGTTGATATTGATCCAAAAATGCATAAAATTGCAGAGGAGTTTTTTAATTCTTCTGGAACAAAATTTGTTTCTAGTGATGCAAGAATTTTTTTGGATTTTACAAAAGAAAAGTATGATTTAGTTGTGGTTGATCTCTATTCAAACGAATTTTATATTCCAAGTACAGCACTTACGAAAGAGTTTTTTCAAAAAATTTCAAAAGTTCTTACACCAGAAGGGGTTGTTACTTTTAATTTGAATGCTGTTAGTGAAGATTCGAAAATTACAAAAGTTGTTGTTGGATCTATGCAGAAAAATTTTGATTTCGTTTACATCTCTCCAGATTCAGAAAAACCAAATCAGATAAATAATTTTTTAATTACAGCATCAAATTCAAAAATAAATTTTAAAAATCTTTGCGAAGAGATTCCTTTTTCAGATTTGGATATTGAAAACGAGTGTAAAAGAATTGCTAAATTTGCGAGAGTTGCAAAAAAATCAGATATGGTTGGAAAAGATAGCAATATCTCGTCAGAATTTTTGACTGCAGAGCTTATTTTTGATCTGTAAAATTTTATAAATTTGAATTAAAAAATACTTTTTTTAGAAATTTTTTGATTTAAAAATTTTTTGAAATTTTTGGTTGATGTTCATACACTAGAAAAAGAAAAAGCAGGAAAAGCTTTTTATGCTGAAAGTTTGCTTGCTGGAATTGCAAAGAATAAAAATTTTGAGAAAGATGAGTTTTTTCTTTTTGCTCCAGAAAGATTTGAAATGGAGTTTGATCTGCCAAAAAATTTTCACTTTATTGAGTGCAAAAAGAGAGGAATAAAATTTCATTTAAGTTTGATAAAAGAGATTTGGAGCAAAAAATATGATTATTTTTTATCTCTCACAAGTTTTATTCCTGTTGCATTTGGAAGAGGGAAGATGATTTCAATAATTTATGATTTTGCTAGTTGGAAAAATGATGATTTTAAAAAAAATAGAAAAGCAGAAATTATTGAAAAACTACTTATAAAAATTATTGTTTGGAGAAGTTCAAAAATTATTACAATTTCTCAAAACACACAAAAAGAATTATTGCAAAGATTTCCAAAAACTTCAAAAAAATCTTTTGCAATTATGGGATCTGCAAAAGAGTATAAAAAACAAAATCCAGATGAAGATGTTTTGAAGAAATATAATTTGCAAAAAGAGAACTATTTTCTTTATGTTAGCACACTTGAGCCACGAAAAAATCTTTCAAACACATTGAAAGCATTTCGAAAATTTTTAAATTTTTTAAAAAAGAATGAATTAAAAAGTGATGTTGCAAACGAAGCTAAATTTCATCAGCAGGAAAATGAAAGTTCCTTCTACAATCTTAGAAAGATAAATTTAAACGATAATTTTACGACTAAAACTTCAAATGATAATTTTGGCACAAAAATTTCAAATGATAATTTTGGAATGACAAGTAAAAATTTTCCAAGATATGTAATTGCTGGTGGAAAGGGTTGGTATTTTTCTGAAATTTTTAAAACAATTGAAGAGGAGAATTTGCAAGAAGATGTTCAATTTTTAGGCTATACACCAAATGAAGATCTTCCAGCACTTTTCAGAAATTCCATTTCTCTTCTCCTTGTTCCTTTTTTTGAAGGTTTTGGTTTGCCGGTTGCAGAAAGCATCTCTTTTGGAAAAAGTGCAATAACAAGCAACACATCATCATTGCCAGAAGTTTTGGGAAATTGTGGAATTGCAGTTGATCCAAAAAATATTGATGAAATTTTTGAAGCAATAAAAGAGATGTGGTTTAATGAGGGGAAACGAAAAAATTTTGAAAAAGAGACTTTGACTTGGAGAGAAAACTTTAAAGTTGATGTAATGGGAAGAGAGTTTGAGAAAGTTTTGAAATAGAGATTATAAAAATTTATAATTTTTTATGAAAAATGGAGAGTTTTATGAAAATCAGATTTTTAGAAATGAAGAATTTTAATCAGGACTTTTTGAAATTTTAAAAATTTTCTAAAAAATTGAAAATAAATTTTTAAACTTTTTTAAAAAATAATAAAAAAGAGCGATTCTATAAATCGCTCTTAAATTTCCAGAAGTGTTCGAAAAAAATTATTTTCCAATTAAACTCGTCATATCAACTTTTACAGATGGTCCCATTGTTGGAGCAAGTGAAAGAGATTTGAAATATACACCTTTTTGACCAACTGGTTTAAGTTTTTTGACTTCCATAAAAAGTGCAGATAGATTTTCATATAAAGCTTCTTTCTCAAAGGAGATCTTTCCAATTCCACAATGAATGATTCCAAGTTTATCAACTTTAAAAATCAGCTTTCCTTTGTTTAGTTCGGAAATTGTTTGTGCAGGATTTGTTGAAACTGTTCCAGCTTTTGGAGTTGGCATTAAACCTTTTGGTCCAAGAATACGAGCAAGTTTTGTGATTTTTGGCATAATATTTGGAGTTGCAACAACTACATCAAAATCTAAAAATCCATTTAAAATTTCTTCAATTAAATCCTCTCCACCAGATTTTATAGCACCAGCATTAGTTGCATCTTTTTGGTCTTTTTCATCCATTCCTAAAAAAATAATTTTTTTCACTTTTCCAAGTCCGCTTGGAAGATTAACTGTTCCACGAACCATCTGCTCTGGTTTTTTTGTATCAACACCAAGGTTTAGGTGAACTTCTAAACTTCCTCCAAATTTTGCAAAAGAGAGTTTTTTTGCAAGCTCTATCGCATCCATTGGAGAATATAATTGACTTGAATTGATCATTTTTTTCATTTCAAGATATTTTTTTCCTCGAAAAGTTTTTTTCTGAGACGCTTGAGGTTTTTTGATGACTTTTTTTTCATCATCTTTCTTTCTAATAACCTCTTTTTTCTTTTTTTTATCTTTTTCTTTTTTTGGCATTTTTACTCCTTTTTATGTGGTGCAAACGAGAAATTCTCTCCCACTTAATTTATTAAAAACTTGCAAAATTTTTCTAAAAATAAAAAAAAGTTCGTCAAGTTTAAAATCAAGATATTTTTTTAAACTTTTAATAAAATTTAGTAGTTTTATAAATTTTCAAAAATTCTGGACTTTTAATCTTGTTTTAATTAGTTGTATCTTTGGTTTTTCTGTGTGCAAATTTCCGCAGAATTTAATTAATAACTTGGTGTATGGCAAATACACAAAAAAATTTACCTTCTTGGCTTTCTGAAGATGAAAATTTAGTTCCTCCAGCAGAAGGTTCTTTGGTGAAAGGAAAAATTATTTTTAAATCCAAAAATGAACTTTGGGTTGAAGTTGGAAAAAGAACAATCGGAGTTGTTCCACCAAGAGAAATTAAAGATGGACTGGGGACTATGAAATCTTTGAAAGTTGGAGAAGATGTGACAGCATATGTTTTATCTCCAGAAAATGAACAAGGTTATATGGTTTTAAGTCTTAAAAGAGCTGCAAGACAAACGGTGTGGGATATTTTGGAAAAGAAAATGGAATCTAAGGAAGAGATCGAAGTAACACCTTCAAAAGCAAATCGTGGTGGGCTGATTGTAGTTTTGCATGGTATTCAAGGATTTTTACCAGTTTCTCAGCTTTCACTTGAACACTATCCAAGGGTAAAAGATGCAAATCGTGAAGAGATTTTGGCAAAGTTGAAACGACTTACTTTGACTCCAATGAAAGTTCGTGTTTTGGATGTAAATAGAAAAGAGAAAAAATTGATTTTTTCTGAAAAAGCAACTTTTTCTGAAGATGTCAAAGATATGTTGAAAAAATTATCTGTTGGGGATGTTGTTGATGGAACTGTTAGCGGAGTTGTAAATTTTGGTGTTTTTATAAAATTAGATAAAGGAGTTGAAGGACTTATTCATATCTCAGAAATTGCTTGGGAGCATGTTGCAAACCCTTCTGATTATTTTTCTGAAGGCCAAAGAATTAAAGCAAAAGTTATTGAAGTTGATGAGGATAAAGTTTCTCTTTCAACAAGACAACTTACAGAAGATCCTTGGATTGAGCATACAAAAGGAATTGAGCTTGGAAAGGTTGTTTCTGGAAAAGTTACAAGAATTGTTCCATTTGGAGCATTGGTAAAGGTTAATGATTTTGTTGATGCTTTGGCTCATATCACAGAGCTTTCCGAAAAACCACTAGATAAAGCAAGTCAAATTGTTGAAGTCGGAAAGTCATATAAATTTAAAGTTATTGAATTTGATCCAACAGAACACAGAATGGGAGTTTCTTTAAAAGGTGTTGAAAATGAAAATTTGCTTGATCAGTTAGAGAAAAAAGATGCAGAAAAATCTGAGAAAAAAACTGTTGCAAAAAAAGTTGAAGAAAAATCTGAAAAGAAAAAAGAAGAAGTTGTTTCAGAAGAAACCAGAAAATCTGAAGTATTAAAATCTTCCAAAAATTCTGAAAAGAAAAAATTAGAGCCTGAAATCGAAGAAACAAAACTAAAAAAGAGTGTAAAGAAAACTTTATCTGATCAGTCTAAAACAGGAAAAGAAGAAAAACCGAAAAAATCAGAAAAGAAAAGAGTAGAAAAAAAGAAAGAAGAAAAAAGCGAAGAGAAAAAAACTGCTAAACCAAAAAAGAATTCGGATTCATAAATTTTATTTTTTGAATTTTAAAGCCTTGAATTTTGAAAATTCAAGGCTTTTTAGTTTTTTATGTATTTTGCTCCTTTTGTATCTTTAAATACTAGAAAGTTTTTAGTTTTTTATCTTTAAAAAATTTTAATTACTTTAAAAGTTTTTATTATTAAGAGATTTTTTGTAACAATCTTTTTAGTTTAATTTTTTATTTCTTATACAATTTTAATTAGAGTTTATTTTTTTAAATATAATTTTTAAATTTTTCCAACCATTCCATGAAGTTTCGCAATTCTTTCTTCAACTGGTGGATGTGTTGAAAAAAGTTTTGAAATTTTACCATTTTTTAGTGGGTTGGAAAAATATAGATGTGCTGTAGCAGAATTTGCAACTTCAAGAGGTTCTGTATCTTTTGAAATTTTTTCCAAAGCCCTTGCTAAAGCTTCTGGATTTTGACAAATTTGGGCTCCAACAGCATCTGCTAAAAATTCTCTTTTTCTTGAAATTGCAAATTGAATCAAAGTTGCAACGATTGGAGAAAGAATTGCTAAAATAAATCCAGCAAGGATTAAAATAATTTGAATTTGTCCATTTTCGTTATCTCGTTTTTTTCCACCACGATTAAAATATGTGAATCGCAAAAAAAGATCAGAGAGCAAAGAAACGGTTCCAACAAGAACAGAAACCAATGTCATAAATAAGATATCACGATTTCCAATATGTCCAAGTTCATGAGAAATTACTGCTTCCAATTCGCTCCTTTCCAATTTTTGAATAAGTCCAGTTGTGATACAAATAACTCCATGATTTGCATCTCTTCCTGTTGCAAAAGCATTTGGTGCTGTGTCATCAATAATATAAAATTTTGGAATCGGCAAACCACTTGCTATACATAAATTTTCCAAAATTCTGTAAAGCTCTTTATTTAAATTCTTATCAATTTTTTTTGCTCCAGAAATTGCTAAAACAATTTTATCTGAAAAAAAATATGAAAAAAAAGCAGAAAAAGATGAAAAAATTAGTGCAAAAATTATTGAGCCAATCCATTCTTCTCGTGGCAAACCAAGTGCTGTTCCAAAAATTGCACCAAGAAGTGTGATAAAAGCAATAAAAATAAAAATTAAAAATACACTTTTTCTTTTGTTCCTATCTTGTTCGGTAAAAATATCCAAATAAAAATTTTTACAAAAAGAAACTATCAAAATTTTTAAAAATCTCAAAATTTATTTTCAAAAGATTAAAAATTTTTCAAATTAAATTTTTAAAAAGAATCTTATTATTAAAAAATAAACTTTTAAGAAAGTATTGATTTTTTAAAAAAATTAGATATATTTTTTTAATAAATAATTAATTTTTTAAAAATGAATTTTATAAATGATATGATAAAAGTTTCGTCAGAAGAGATACAAAATGTTGTTGGTTGGTATGGTCAAAGAATTACTAGTGTTATTAAAAAATCTTCTAAAAAACCTCATCTTTCTCATATTTTTTCTGTTTTAAAAAGGGATATGAGTGAAACACTTTCTGAAAAAATTGCAAATCAAATAAAAAATAGTAAAAAAATTTTAACAAAGAAAGAGATACTTGATCTTGTAAATTTTCTATGCAAAGTAGCATCAGAAAAAGTTGCAGATACTATGGATTTTGCAGAAAAATCATTAAAAGAACGAAGTGTTTTTGCAGAAAAAGAGTATCTTTGGATGAAAAGCATGGTGATTGCAAATTTAAATTTGGAACTTGTATAGTAAAATTTGAACTAAATTAGTAAAATGGACTAATGTTTAACATTGTAAGAAACGGAAGATTTATTGGCACATGATACAGAGAGAAAGAATATTTATGACGAAAATGATATTTCGACAAATTTTGATTTATATTTTTTAATTTAGTTTAAGAAAAAACGATTTTCTAAATATACTTAATCAATAGACTTTAATTGATTTGTGTAGAAAAATAGAATAGCCAATTAAAAAAATTTATAAGAAACTTGAGAAGTCCTTACGAGAAATTTCAGAAAATGAAGAGGATATGTTTCGTAGAATTTGTTAGTTCTCAAATAATAAAAGAAGAAAATTGCAAAAAGAAAATCTTATTTTTGTAAGAAATATAAATTTGATTCTAAGCACTTTTTCCTAAATTCATAGTTGGTTATTTTCTAAGTGTATTGAATCGTTTGAAAAATCGGTGTAGATTTAAAGAAGCGACAATATATTTTGCAGAACAAACTCAAATAACGATAGGACTGATTGAATTTTTATTCGAAGAAGAGAGAAATTTTGTGAGAAGAATTTTAGGATTTATAAAAAAATTTGATGAGTTTGAAAAAAGAATTTAGACAATGGACACAAATCAACAAAACAGGAAAAATGCAAGTTTAATTATCAAAATAGCTTTTAGTATCTTTGAAAAATGGAATAGGTGTGTTTGAAACTTTTCAATCAGGATAAATTTCAAATTTTTTGCTATTTTTTTAAAATTTTTTAGTTTCTTTTTGTTAAAAATTTTTCTTGTTAGATATAAATTTTATTCGAACCAATGCAGACGAAATTCGTAAAACTTGTCAGTTAAAAAAAATAAAACTTGATATTGATGAAATTTTAAAATTTGATGATCAGAGACTTTTAGCTCTTTCTAAGGTTGAAGAACTTCGTGCAGAACGAAATAAAAATGCTGAGGAAATTAAAAAACTTGGTGGAAAACCTCCTGAAGATTTAATTAAGAAGGGTATTGATTTAAAGGAGAAAATTTTTGAAAGTGAAAAAATTTTAAAAGAGATTGAAGAAAAATTAAATAAATTATTAGTTCAGGTTCCAACAATTCAATCAGATGATACACCGATTGGAAAGGATGATTCTGAAAATAAAGTTGTTTTTCCAAATCCAGAGAAACTTTTTGAAATTGAAAGCAATAAAAGATTTTCTTTTAAACCAAAAACTCATATTGAGATTTCAAAAAATTTAGATTTGATTGATTTTGAAAGAGGTGCAAAAGTTGGTGGTTATCGTGGATATTTTTTGAAAGGGGATATGGTGATGCTTGCTATGGGAGTGATGCAATATGCTTTGCAAAAAATGATTAGTAAAGGTTTTTCTCCAATGATTCCTCCAACTTTAGTAAAAGAGTTTGTACTTTTTGGAAGTGGATATTTTAAATCAACATCTTTTGATCCAGAGGTTGATGAAATTTATAAAATCGAAAATTTTGAAGTTGAATCTAATGGAGAAAGGAATAAAGAGAGTAAATTTTTGGTTGGAACTGCTGAGCCATCACTACTTGCATATTTTGCAAATGAAGTTGTTGAATTTGAAAATGATGAACCAATAAAAGTTTGTGGATTTAGTCAATGTTACCGAAGCGAAATAGGAAGTTATGGAAAAGATACTAGCGGACTTTATCGTGTTCATGAATTTATGAAAGTTGAGCAGGTTGTTCTTTGTAGGGATGACAAAGATTTAGCAAAAAAATTGCAAGATGAAATGATTGGAATTTCTCGTGAAATGCATGAAGAGATCGGAATTCCGTATAGACAAGTAATAATTTGTACAGGAGATCTCTCTCCTGGAAAATATCGCCAATATGATTCTGAAACTTGGATTCCGGGAATGAATAGGTGGGCAGAAACTGGTTCTGCAAGTATTTTTTTGGATTGGCAATCTAGAAGGTTAAATGTAAAATTTAAAGATAAAGATGGAAGTAAAAAATTTGTGTATATGTTGAATAATACAGCTCTTCCAACTCCAAGAATTTTAATCTCAATTTTGGAAAATTTTCAACAAGAAGATGGATCAGTTATTGT
Source organism: Candidatus Methylomirabilis sp. (assembly GCA_020723005.1). Lineage (GTDB taxonomy): Bacteria > Patescibacteriota > DYJS01 > DYJS01 > DYJS01 > DYJS01. Next base: position 67,928 of record DYJS01000001.1, read on the forward strand.
TCCAGAAGTGCTTAGAAAATTTGTTGGAAAGGATAGAATAGAAAAAAGATAAAAATTTAAAATTTTTTATTTTATTATTTTTCTTTAAAGCTTTTTCGTTAGTAGATAGATGAAAAGGTTTCTTGAAAAATGAAAAAACGAAAATTTCATACAAATGTTTTTGTTAATTTGGTAGAAAATTTTGAAAAAAGAGTTCCTCTCTGTTCACATTTTTTGAAATGTGGTGGTTGCAGTTTTCAAGATTTTTTTTATCAAGATCAATTAAAAGCAAAAAAAGAGGAAACTATAAAGATTTTTGAAAATTTAACTTTCCAAAATTTTAGAGATTCAAATTTTTCATTTTTCAAAAACGAAGTTGAAAAAATTGAAATTTTTGGAAGTGAAAAAGAGTTTGATTATCGAACAAGAATGGATTTTGTGCTTTCTGAAAATGATTTTGGACTTCGTGCAAAAAGAAGTTTTGATAAAGTTGAAAATTTAAGTGAATGCCACATTTTTAGTTTTGATGCTTTTCAAGTTGTTAAAAAAATTTTTGAAAAATCAAAAGAATTAGAAATTTTGCCATATAATTTAAAAACTCATACTGGTTTTTTACGATACATATCTGTTCGGAAAAATGAAAAAAATGAATTAATGATAATTTTTGTTACAAAAAATGATAAAAATTTTGATGAAAAAATTGATGAATTGGCAAATTGGAGTTTGAAAAATTATGGGAATGAAATTTTTCGACAAACCCAGAATGAGAATGAAGAAATTGTTCAGAACAAGAGAAAAGATCAAAACGAAAGCATAAAAGTTGTTTCTCTTTATCAAATTGAGAATTCTGAACTTTCGGACACAAGTTTTGGAAAAATTAAAAAATTTTGGGGCAAGAAAAATTTAGAATTTAATTTGAAAATTCAAAATTCAAAAAGTGTCATGGTGAGCAGTTCAGATTGTCATGGTGAGCCTGTTGAAGCACATCAACAAAGAAAACCCTTCAACAAGCTCAGGATGACATTTCCCAACGACAAGCTTGAAATGGGGGATTTTGATGATGAAAAAATAAAATTTTTAATTGGTCCAAACACTTTTTTTCAGCAAAATATCTCTCTTTTTGAAAAATTACTTTCAAAAATTTTATCAGAAATTCCAAACGAAAGATCGATTTTAGATCTTTATTGCGGAGTTGGGACAATTTCGCTTCCTGTGTCAAAAATTTCAAAAAAAGTTGTTGGCGTTGAAAGTGTTTCTGAATCTATTGAAAGAGCAAAAGAAAATGCAAAATTTAATGAAGTTCAAAATGCTTTTTTTGTTTGTGATACAACAGATAATTTTTTGGAAAATTCAAATGAAAATTTTGATATTTTAATTCTTGATCCACCAAGAGTTGGTTTGGAAAAATCTGCAGAAAAAATTTTAAAGAGAGATTTTGAAAAGATTGTTTATCTTTCTTGCAATCCAATCACTCAAGCAAAAGATCTGGAGATTTTATCTAGAAAATGGAATGTTGAAGAGATTACTTTTTGGGATCTATATCCACAAACTCCACATTTAGAAAGCTTGGCAATTTTAAAAAAGAAAATATAAAAAATCTATAAAATAAATTTTTCTAAAAAGGGAAAAAGAATCTTTAAAGTTTTTAGAACTTTTATATTTTTTAGATTTTTGTTTTTTTATATTAAGTTTTGTTCTTTGAAGTTTGAATCAAAATCTATTTGAACCTCTTTTTTCTCAATAAAAAGTTTTTTAGTTTCTAATTTTGGAACAAAATTTATATTTTCAGAAAGGGTTTCAGACATTATTAGATTTGAATATTCTTTGATTGCATCTTGCAACTCAAGATCTTTTGTTGTGTAAAGAAGTTTTATTCTTGATGAAACACTAAAATTCTTTATTTTTCTTTCTTGTTGAACAAGACGGATGAAATCTCTTGCAATTCCTTCATTTTTTAAATCTTTTGTGATCTTTGTGTCTAATTTTACAAAAAGATTTTTATTTGAATCTCCATAAACATTTTTTTCAAATTCAAGATCTGCTTCACTTCCAAACTCAATTGTAAATCTTGTATTTTTCTTGATCATATAATTGGTTTTTTCATTTTTTATATTTTCTCCAAGAAAAATTTTTTTATTTTGCCAATCAATTTTAAACTCTCTGTTTTTAATCAGATCTTGAATAACAGGCATTGCTTTTCCATATTTTTCTCCCAAAATAGAAAAATTAAGTTTGATTTTTATAGAATCCATAAAAGAATCCATTGAATTAAGATCGTCAATAAATTCTATAGATTTTACATTTAATTCATTTTTTAAAATCTCTTCAGAAACAAAATTTTTTTGGTCACCAACAACAAAAGTTGCTTTTGCAAGTGGTTGTCTCAATTTTACTCCACTAGAAGCTCTTGCAGAAAGTCCAAAAGAAACAAGATCTCGGTTGAGAGAAATATTTGATTCTAAAAGTTGATTGAAAAATTTTTTTGGAACATCTGGCCAATCTTCAAGATGAACACTCTCTTTTCCGTCTTGATTTTTTATTGATTGATAAATTTTCTCTGCTGTAAAAGGAATAAAAGGAGCTAGAATTTTTGAAAAACTAATTAAAACAAACCAAAGTGTGTCATATGCTTCCATCTTGTCTGAATCGTTTTCACTTTTCCAAAATCTTCTTCTGGAAAGACGAATATACCAGTTATTTAAATCGTCTAAAAATTTTGAAATCTCTTGAGTTGCTCTCCAAATATCGTAGTTATCTAAAAAAATTTTTGTTTTTTCTGTTAAAGAAAAAGTTCTAGAGAGAATCCATTTATCAAGTTCGTTTTTTGGTGTATCTTGAATTATTTTTGGTTCGTATTTATCAATTTCTGCATATGTTAGAAAAAAAGTTACAGAATTCCAAAGTGGAAGCAACATATTTTTTACCTGTTCTCGAACAAGGTTTAAACTTTGTCGCATTGGTTTTGTTACATCGCTACTAAAAATCAACCAACGAAGAGCATCGGCACCAATTTCATTCATTGCGATGTTTGGATCCAAAACATTTCCTAAACTCTTGCTTTGTTTTTGCCCTTTTTCGTCCAGTCCATGATTTGTGACAATAACATTTTTAAAGGACGATTCACCAAATAAAATTGTTGAAATTACAATCAAAGTATAAAACCATCCTCTTGTTTGATCTAATGCTTCGCAAATATAGTCTGCTGGAAAATCTTGTGGCATCTGATTTTTTTCAGAAGAAAATGAAAGTGCTTCGGAGAGATTTATTTTTTGGTCTTCAAATGGATAAAAAGCTTTTTTAGAGAAAGGATAATGATTTTGTGCAAATGGCATAGCTCCAGAATCAAACCAACAATCAATCACATATGGAACACGAGTTAATTCACCTTTTCCCTTTTCTGATTTTAATTTTATTTCGTCAATGAAAGGCTTGTGAGGATCGAAATTTTCACCAATTAATTCTGGATTTACTGCTTTTTCTTTCAATTCTGCAAAACTTCCGATGCAAATCGTCTCCTCTCCATCATCTGAAACCCAAATTGGAAGCGGTGTTCCCCAATATCTACTTCGTGATAAATTCCAATCCACCATTGTTTCAAGCCAATTTCCCATTCTTCCTTTTTTGTAATGTTCTGGAACCCAATTTATTTTCTCGTTTGCTTTTTGAATTTGAGTTTTTACTTTTGTTGTTGCAATAAACCATGCTTCAATCGGATAATAAATTAAAGGAGTTTTACATCTCCAACAAAATGGATAAGAATGTTCATAGTCTTCTTTTTTGAAAAGTAGGTCTCGTTCTTTTAGGTCTTTAATAATTTCTTTATCAGCATCTTTTACAAACATTCCAGCAAATTTTCCAGTTTCGGAAACAAATTTTCCCTGCAAATCAACAAAATGAAACATTCCAAGATTTTTCTTTTTTCCAAGTTCAAAATCTTCTGCACCATAAGCAACTGCTGTGTGAACAATTCCAGAACCATCCTCCATCGTGACGAAATCTGCATCAACAACTTCATGATAAATTTTTCCTTCTTCTTTTATTCCAAAATCAAAAAGTGGGTTATATTTTTTACCAACTAGCTCAGAGCCTTTTACAACTTTTAAAATTTTAAAATTATCTTTTCCAAAAACCTTTTCGACTAATTTCTCTGCTAAGATAAAAACTTTTTGTCCTGAAGAATTGTTGTGATCTTGAGTCTGTTGAATGACATAAACATAGTTTTCGTCTTTATTTACAGCAAGTGCTACATTTGATGGTAATGTCCAAGGTGTAGTCGTCCAAGCAATGAAAAATTCATTCAAACTTTTATTTTTTGATTCTTGATCTTTGTCGTTTTCCAGCACTTCAAACTCCACAAAAACACTAGGATCTTTTACATCTTTATATCCTTGAGCAAGTTCATGAGAAGAAAGAGTGGTTCCACATCTTGGACAATATGGCATAACTTTGTAACCTTTATAAAGCAAATTTTTGTTCCAAATCTCTTTCAAAATCCACCATTCAGATTCAATATATTCCGAGTCCATCGTTTTATATGCATTTTTTGTATCGCTCCAATAACCCAATCTTTTTGAAAAAGTTTCCCAATGATCAACATAATCAAAAACTGATTTTTTACACAGTTCATTAAATTCAGCAATTCCAAATTTTTCAATATCTGCTTTTCCGGAAAAACCTTTTTTCTTTTCAATTTCAAGTTCAACTGGTAATCCTTGACAATCCCAACCATCACGATGATAAACATGATATCCTGTCATTTGTTTGAAGCGAGGAATGATATCTTTCACAGATCTTGGCATTGCATGTCCCATATGTGGCATTCCATTTGCAGTTGGTGGTCCTTCATAAAAAATAAAATTTTTCTTTCCTTCATTTTTTCGAACCCATTTTGTAAAAATTTTATTTTCTTTCCAAAATTCAAGTATTTCCTCTTCCATTTTTGGAAAAGATGGATTTTTTTCAAGTTGTTTCAAAGGTTTTTAATTTTACAAAAAAATATCTAAAGAAAAGTAAAAAAAAGTAAAATTTTTTAAAATTCTACTTTTTTAAAATAGATAAATTTAAAATCTTTTTTTAAATGATAAAATTTTTAGAAAAAATTTTGAGAAATTTAAATTTTAATATGTAAAAATTTTTATGTAGTTTATGAAATCACTCCACCACCTAAACATTCATTATTATCATAAATTGCTACAAATTGTCCCTTTGCAACTCCAGAAATCTTTTTATCAGATCTTATTAAAAATCTCTCTTTTTTGTTTTCCAAATTTAAATTTTCATTTTCGTTAGAAATTTTTAAAATTTTTCCACTTTCAAAAGTTGGTGTATGACGAATTTTAAAATGAATTTCCTTTTCAAAATTTTTTGTTTTTTGATTTTCAATTTTTATATTTTGATTGATCCAATTAAAATCTTCTATAAAAATTTCGGAAACATATCTTTCTTCTGGATCGTATCCGTTTGCAACAAAAATTTCATTTTCAATTTCATTTTTGGAAACTACAAACCATGGACCACCAGCAAGATTTAGTCCACTTCTTTGCCCGATTGTGTGAAACCAAAACCCATTGTGTTCTCCTAAAATTTTTCCACTTTCTTTTTCAATAATTTTTCCAGATTTTTTTCCAACATATCGCTCTAAAAATTTTTTGTAGTTTATTTTTCCCAAAAAACAGATTCCTTGACTATCTGGACGATTTGCAGAGAGGAAATTTTGTGATTTTGCAATTTCTCTGACTTCTTTTTTTTCTAAATCTCCAAGTGGAAAAAAAGATTTTGAAATTTGATCAACAGAAAGTTGGCTCAAAAAATAGGTTTGGTCTTTGATTTTATCTTTTGCTGTCATTAAATGATAGACATTTCTTTCTTTTGGGTTTTGAACTCTTTCTTCTATAAAAAATGTATCTTTTATAAATTTATTATGCATCATATCTGAATTTTGAATTCTTCCTTTTAGCACTTTTGCATAATGTCCTGTAGAAATTTTATCAAAATTTTTTCCAAATTTTTCATAAAATGCACCAAATTTTACTAATTTATTACACATCATATCTGGGTTTGGAGTTCTTCCTTTTTTTACCTCAGAAATTGTATAATTAACCACCAAATTCCAATATTCTTTTTGTAGAGAAACGATTTCAAGATTTAATCCAAGTTTTTTGCAAACATCTTCAGCAAATTCAATATCTTCTTTCCAAGGACACTCCCCAAAACCGAGGTTACCTTCCATCCAAATTTTTATGTAAAATGGTTGAACAGAAAAACCTTGTTCTTTTTCCAGAAAAAGAGCAACTGAACTATCCACCCCACCACTCAAAAGATGTGAAATTTGCAAAACCTTGACTTCTCTCTCTCTCTCTAAAATAAAATCTCAAGACAATCAAATTTTGTTTTGAAAAGTTTTATCATTAAAGAATTTTTATGGATAATAATATTGATTTGGGAGGAGGAGAAAAAAGTGAATTTGCAATAAGAGGCAAAAGACCGCTTACACCTGCAGAGGAAAGATCTGTCAAAATGGGCTTAGATTTAGAAATCTTACAAAAATATAATTTTGCAGAAGGAACATCAGAACTAAAGTTAGCTGAGAAAGTTGTTAAGATTGTTAATAGAGAATTTGGGCACAGAGGATCGGAGTTAAATCAAAACAAGATAGAGATATTATTTCCAGATCTTCATTTGAGTATTAGATATTCTCAAGATTCACAATATTACTTTGAATTATACATATCTTCTGAATTAAAGAAATTAGGGATTGAAGTTCTTTCTTGTAATTTTGAAATAACTGAAGATGATAGGGGTAGAGACAGAATGTTTATTAAAAAAATTGTTGTAAGAAAATATGTATCTCCTATTCTGCTTCCATCATAATTTTAATGAAATAATTTTTTTAGATTTATTTTAATAATATTTATTATTAAATTGGTTGTTTTAAAATTTATTTTGAAACTTTTTTAAAATTTTGTTTGTATATATTTTTGAGAACTTTATTTTTTAGAAATCTTTTGTTAATTGTTTAATGAATGCAAATTTTTTGGAAAAAGAAGTTCTGAAAAAAGCAAAAGATGGAGATGATTCAGCTTTTGAAATTATTATTCGAGAGTTTGAAAGAAAAATTGTTCGTTTTGCATATGGAATGGTTGGAAATTCTTTTGATGCAGAAGATTTGGCACAAGAGATTTTTGTAAAAGTGTATTTTGGAATCAAAAATTTTGATTTTTCTAAACCTTTTGAACCATGGCTATATGCAATTGCCAGAAATCATATCAGAAGTTTTTTATCATCAAAAAGGGGTGTTTTTGTTTCACTAGAAAAAATTTTGGGAACATTAGAAGAGAAAGCAATAGAATCTGAAGATGATATTGAAAAAGTTGATCCTGAATTGAGGATTGCGATGGAGAAATTAAAAACAATTGATAGAGAGATAATTTCTCTCAAATATATCTCTGAATTGAAGCTTGAAGAGATTGCAGAAAGATTGAAATTGCCTCTTTCAACGGTTAAAACAAAACTTCGGAGAGGATTGAAAAAGCTGGAAAATGATCTAAATTTGGAAAAATTAAATTTAAGTTTTTTAGAATGAACATTGAGGAAAGATTAAAAAATTTGTCTCAACAAAAAAAAGATTCTCAAAACTTTATTTTGAATGTTTTTGAAAAAATTTACGAGGAGAAAAGAAGAAGAGAATTTTTGAAACCTTTTAAAATTTTAGCTACTTTTTCAGTAATTTTTTCACTTCTTCTTGGTTTTTTTTATAGTGTAATAAATTTTTCTGGTTCAACAAGTTTTGAGACACTCGTATATTCTTTGAATAATCAAATTTTTAATTCAGGAATTGTAGGTTCGTTGTTTGATGGAATTTTATTTTTTTCATTTTTATTAGTGCCAATTTTTTCATTTCCATTTTTAAAATTAAAAAATGCAAGATAGTAAAAAATTATATTGGATTTTTGGAATTCTTCTCAGCATAAATTTTTTATTGGCTGGATTTTTCATTGGATCTTTTTATGAAAAATCAGTTGAAAATGAAAAAATTCAAAAATTAGAAGAGGAGAATAATTCGCTTGTAAAATTTGCAGGGAAAGAATTTTTGGATTCAGAAAGTTGGAGAAATTTACCAAATCCGCGAGAAAACTTTGCAAATAATTTTTTGTCTGAAAGGGGTTTGGTTGGAAAAATTTTGCAAAAAAAAGATCTTTTTGGAGTTTTAAAAACAAAAGCAGGTTTAGTTAGAATCTCTTTTAAAGATAAGGATTTATTAGAAAATTTTGAGATTGGAGATAAAGTTATAGTTTTTGGGGAATTAAAAAATGAAAATTTCGGAAAAGTGATCATAGTTAACAAAATTGAAAAGGTTTAATTTTAAAATTTTTTATCTTAAAAATTATTCTTTTAAAAATTTACTTTAATTTAAAAAATTTTAACTTCAATTTGGAAATTAAAATTTATGATTCCAAAAGTTGCAATTGTTGGGAGACCAAATACAGGAAAATCAACATTTTTTAACAGAATTCTTGGTTCAAGAATTGCAATCACATCTGAATTTTCTGGAACAACAAGAGATAAAGTTTATGAAAATGTTTCTTGGAAAGGTGTTGATTTTCAATTGATAGATACTGGTGGAATTGAACTTTTGGATCCAAGCACGGAAGAAGGGGATCTTCAAAGTTTGGTTCAAAATGAAGTTTGGTTTGCTATTGATGAGGCTGACATAATTGTTTTTTTAATAGATTTTAGACAAGAATTAACAAAAATTGATCTTGATGTTGCTCAAAAACTGAAAAAATCAAAAAAACCAGTTGTTCTTGTTTTAAATAAGGTTGATGAAGAAACTGAAGAGATTCAAATCGAATCAGCAAACTTTCTTTCTCTTGGTCTTGGGACACCTTTTTTAGTTTCTGCACTCCATGGAAATGGAATTTCAGATTTTTTAGATTTTCTTGTAGATACAATTCGTCAAGAAATTGAAATTTTAGAAAAAATTGAAATAAATGAGAATTTTACAAAAATTGCAATTTTAGGCCGTCCTAATGCAGGAAAATCAACACTTTTTAATCAATTTTCAGAAAATTTTAAATCAATCGTAAATCTTTTACCGGGGACAACGAGAGATCCAATTTGGGGAAATTTTACTTATAAAAATGAAAATTTTAAAATTTGGGATACGGCAGGAATCAGAAAAAGGGGGAATGTTACAGCTGGAGTTGAATATTATTCTGTTACAAGAGCTTTGCAAATTGTTGAAGTTGTAGATATTGTAATTTTAGTTCTTGATGGATCTGAAGGAAAGCTTTCAAAGCAAGATTTGGAACTTCTTCACTATGCCGACAGGTTTGGGAAAGGAGTTTTGATTTTTGTGAATAAATGGGATGAAATTGAAGCTCAAAAAGAGAAATTTGGAAAATCTATAAAAACTTTTTTAACAGAAAAGCTGGAAAATGAATTTTATTGGACGACAACAATTTTTGGATCTGCAAAAACTGGAAAAAATTTACAAAAAATTTTGGATGAAATTTTAGAAATTATAAAAAGTAGAAATCTCGTGGTTGATAAAGAGAAATTGAATGAATGGTTTGAAGAGATAAAAACTCAAAAATATCCAACTCGTCGTGTTGGAATTGGTTCAACAAGACTTCTTAAAATTAGACAAAAATTTTCTAACCCACCATGTTTTGAAGTTTTAGTTAATAAAAAACTTTATTTTGGAGAGGATTTTGAGAGGTTTTTTAAAAGAAAAATTCGTGAAAAATTTGGATTTGAAGGAACATCAATCTATATTGACATAGAGGAAAGTGGATCAAAAAGTTAAAAATTTTTTTAAAATAAAAAATTTTGGTTTTATTCTTTTTTGTATCTACTTAAATTAAGCAAAACTCCACTAGCAAACATTAAAACAGACAGCGAAGAGCCTCCATAACTGATAAAAGGAAGAGGAACTCCAGTCATCGGAATAAGATTTGTAAAAGATGCAATGTTAATAAAGGTCTGAATTCCAATCCAAGATGTGATTCCTAGTGCAATTAACATAAAAAATTTATTTTCTATTTTTTTTGCAATGTCAATTCCTCTCCAAATATAAATTCCATAGATTAGTAAAATAATTGCAACAGATTTTATAAAACCAAATTCTTCTCCAATAATTGTGAAAATTCCATCAGAAAATGCTTCTGGGATAAAAAAAGCTTGCTTACTTCTTCCAACACCAATTCCGTTTATTCCTCCAGAACCAATTGCAAGAAGTGATTGATAAATTTGATGTCCGTCTCCAGTTGGGTCTTCTGTTGGGTTTGTCCAAACTTGAAATCTTTTTAATCGATAATCATTTTCAGAGTGTAAAATTGTATAATATAAAGCAAGTCCAGCTAAACTAGCCATAAATGCTAGGTGAGAGAGATTTGCTCCAGAAACAAAAAAAATAATTACAGAGACTGCAAAAACAACAACTAAAGTTCCAAGATCTGGTTGTTTTATTATCAAAAAACTTAACATTCCAAGAAGAATTAAAAAAGGAACAAAACCAAAAGAAAAGCTTTTTACATCTTTTCCCTTTGAATCAAGCCAAGTTGCAAGATAAATTATTACAATAAATTTTCCAATTTCAGAAGGTTGAAATGTTAAAAAACCTAAATTGACCCATCTGAAAGCTGTTGTGTTTAAATTTGTTCCAAGTGGAGAAAAAACAACAAGAAAAAGTGTAAAAATTAGTCCAAAAAAAGCAGGAAGTGCAATTTTTTTATAAAATTTTATTGGGAAAAAAAATCCAAAAAAAAGCCCAATCCATCCAATAAAAGTTGATTTTAGCTGTTTTATAAAGAAAAAATATGGTGATGAAATATCTCCATTTTCTACTAAACTTTGTGCATGTGGCAAAGAGCTGGAAAGAACGAATACAAGTCCTAAAACATTCAAAACTAAAATTGCAAAAAGCAAAATTTTATCAAAAGAAGATCTTTTTTCAATCACATCTTCTTTTTTTAATCTTTCAAGCAAATTAGACATAAAGTAAAGTTTAGGAAATTTTCATTAAATTATATTTCATATAAAAAAACACGAGTTCCAATTTCATCTTTTGGAAGTTCTTTTATTAGTTTTAAACCATCTATTGGAAAAGCATGACTTAAAATTTTTGTTCCAGTTTTTAACTCTGATTTTAGTTTTTTAAGAACTTTTGGCATAGCATTTGGCATCAGATAAATCACAACCCAGTCAGCATTACTTAAATCTTTATCAAAAAAATTTGCTCTTTCAAATTTTATTCTTGGAAAAATTTTCTCTTTTTTTGCTAATTTGTTTGAGAGAATTGGAAGCCACCAGATCCATTCGTAACCAATTCCTGTGATGTTTGTAAATTTTTTTCCAGCAGTTCTTAAAAACCTTCCATCTCCAGAACCGAGTTCAATAATATGATCTCCATCTTTAAAATTTGTAAGTTTTAAAAGTTTCTCAACCATTTTTTGACTTGTTGGAACAAAAGGTGCCTGCATAAAAATTCCAACAAAATAAAAAGGAAGTGTAGAAATTGTTATAAAAATAAAAATTCCTATTAAAATATAAACGAAGAAGATTTTAAAAAACATTTCCATCTCTTCTAATTTTAATTATAATTTTTTTAATCTCTAAAATCTCTTTTAGGATATCTTTCTGAATATTTTGAAGAAAAGTGAGGTTTTTTGAATTTGGCAACTCAATATGCATATTTCCATTCATAAAAGAACTAACTTTAAAATCTTCTTTTTTCAAGAATTTTAGCAAAAAATCTTCTGTTTTTTTACAAATACGAAATGCAACTATTTTTTTAAAATCTAGTTTCTTTCCTAAATCAGAGAAAAAATTTGAAATTTGTTTCATAAAAACAAAATTAATTTTTTAAATTTTTATTAAAAAATTATTTAAGAAGATTTTGTTTGTTTGAATTTTGTAAAAGGCTTTGAATTTCTTCCAAAAAAATTCTTGGACCTTCTTTTACCCATTCACGAAATTCTGTTAAATCTTTTTTAACCTCTTTTGAGCTTGAAAAATTTAAAATTTTATCCAAATCATATTTTTTTGAGCATAACGCAATCCCCATAGAGTCGGCAATTTTTGATCTAAAAGCTTGTTCAAATTGTCCTTCAGTTGGAATTAACATAGTTGGTTTTTCAAAAAACATAGATTCGCAAAAAGTTTCAAATCCACCAGAAGTAACAACAGCACGAGCATTTGCCATTAAAATTAAAAATTTTTTCTCATGTAAATAATGAAAAATTAAATTTTTATCGTATCTCCAAAACTTATCAATTTTTTTACTATCTGTGAAGCAGTGAATTTTTATATCAGGATTTTTTTTATGCCACGATATAACATCTTCCATATAACCACTATTCATCAAATAAACAAAAATATAGTCTCCTTTTTTATGTTCTAAATCAAAAACGGATTTTCTAATGAGAGGAGGAACAACTCGCATTTTTTTTGATTTTATATTTTCAAATTTTTTAGAGAACGAGAGTGCCCAAAATCTATTTGTAGTAATTCCAATTAAATCATTAAAAGTTTTCATTGTTTGAATTGTAAAAAACGATTTCCCTTTTTTCTCTAATTTTAAAAAGTTTTTATGAGTTAATAAAAAGTGATTTCCAACAGTTATGCTTGGTATCTTTTTTTTTGAAAAAAGTTGATATATTGAAAGTAACAAAGAATAAAAATTTATTATTATATCAGGTTTTGTTTCCTCCATAATTTTTTCAATATTTTTTGAATATTTAAAAATTAGTGGAAACTTTTTAATAATATCCTTTAAGGTTAAAAAAATTGATAATCTTTTTCCCTCTTTATAAACTAGTCCAGGTGTTTTGAGTTGATGAATTTTTCCTTCAAATCTTTTTGAAAAATATTCTGGAATTGGTCTCTCTGTTTTGTCTGAAATCACAGCAACAATTTCATCTCCATTTGCTTCTAAAATATCTGCCATTGCAAGAGCTTGACTCATATGTCCTCTTCCTTCTGTAATAATAAAAAATGCAACTTTCATTAAGATTTAAAATTTTCAAAAAAAGATTAATGAAAAGAATTTAAAAATAAATAAATTAGATTGATTTTATTGAAAATATTAAAAAATTAGTGAAATTGTAATTTTAAAATTAAAGTAAGTAGAAAATTTTTTGCTAAAATTAAATTTCAAATTTTTCAAACCCTCTTGAATATAAAAATTTTTGAATTTTTGATTTCTCTAAAGGATTTAAAGTTTTGAAAACTTCAAAACTCTCAACTCCAAATTTTTTTTGTAAAATTTCTATTATTGCTTTTTCGTTTGCTTCTTTTGTGAAAAATTTTTTTAAAATTTGATTTATTAAAAATTCTGAAACCCCTTTTGAAAATAAAAACTCTCTAGCTTTCATCTCTCCTTTTTTATTTTCCAAAAATCTTCTAGCTGAATTTTCTGCAAACCGAAGATCGTCTAAATAGTGTTTTTCTTCAAAATTTTCTAAAATCTGTTCAATTTTTTCTTTTGGAAAATTTGGAAATTTTTGAAAAATTTTAAATTTTAAATTTTGTTTTGCATAATCTCTTTTTGTTAAAAGTCGAAAAATATAGTTTTTTATCAATTTTTCTAATTCTTTTTGCGAGAGGTTTTTTTGAAAATCAGATTTTTTTGTTTGATTAAAAAATTTCAAACTTGCAAATTTTCAAGATTAATCTAGACGAAACTTGTATAATTTGCAAAAAATATGGAGTTTAAAAAGTATCCAAAAAGGTTTTTAAGACACATAATTTCTGCTCCAATAATTTATTCTATTATTTTTCCTATTTTAGTTGCAGACATCTTTGTTGAAATTTATCACAGAATCTGTTTTCCACTTTATGGAATTCCAATTGTTGAAAGAAAAAAATATATCAGAATAGATCGACATAAACTTTCAAAACTTTCTTTTATTGAAAAACTAAATTGTGTTTATTGTCAATATGTTAACAATTGGATAAATTATGCACAAAAAATCGCTGGAGAAACAGAGAGATATTGGTGCGGAATTAAACAAAATAATCTTGAAAATTTTATCTCACCAGCTCATCAAAAAGATTTTGATGATGTAAAAAATTACGAATAATTTTTCATTTTAAAATTTTTTGATGATTTTAAAATTTCTTCTATAAATTTTTTAAAAAATCTTTCAAATTTGCTAGATTTAAAAATTTTGATAGTTTATTTTTGTAAAATAAAATTTTTGAAAAAATTTATTAAATTATTTGCAGTTTTGTTTTTTTTTGCATTTCCAAATTTTTTAAAAAGTGAATCTCCAACAGGAATTGTTGTTTCGCCTCTCAAAATAAATTTTTCTGATGAGTTTGGAAATTTAAAAACTGGCTCTTCCTATCAATCAAAATTTGAAGTTCAAAATACAACAGATGAAGATTTAAAAATAGTTATCGTTTCTTCAGATGGAAAGATTGGCGATGCAAGAGAAAGTTGGATAAAAATTTTAGAAGAAGATCAAAATTTTACGCTTGGTTCAAAAGAAAACTCAAATTTTCAAAACTCAAAAGTTATTAATTTTGTTCTTGAAATTCCAAAAGATGCAAAAGAGTCTGCAAATGAGCTTTTAATTGTTGCAAAAACAGATTCAAAAGATTCTGGATCAATAAATTTCTCTTTTGGGGTTGGAGTAAAAATAAAATTTAATGTTTCTGATACTAAAAAAATTATATCTGATGTTTCTGAAATAAAAATTTTATCCGAAGAAAATGGAAAAAATTATGAAGTTTCTAAAAATTTAAAATTTAATTTAGGTGAAATTGATTTTTTAAAATTTAAGAGGAAAAAAGATGTAAAATTTTTAGTTTTTGGAACTTTGCAAAATAACTCAAAACTTTTTTCATATCCAGATATAAAACTTGATTCTAGTTCAAAGGATGATTATTTTTTGTTTTCTCCAGAAGAAGAAACAAAGGAATTTGTTGAAAAAATTTCACAAGGAAGGAGCGAAGAAGAGGTTTTTAAAATTATCTCTGAAAAATCTCAAATTAGACTTTCTGCTCCAAATCTTTTTTATTCTCCAAATTTGAATCCACAAGAAAAGTTTTTTCTTGATCCAAAAGAGATTTACATTAAAGATTTTTCAATTTTTAAAACATACAAAATTAAGATTTTAATTTATGAAAATGGAGAATTTGTTGGGGAAAAGGTTTTTGAAGTTAGTGAAAATCTTTGGGTAAAAATTTTGGCTATCGGATTTTTTATCTTTTTTGTAATTTTGGTAGTTTCGATTTTTTTCATAATTTTTTTCAAAATAAAGAAACGAAATGAAGAAAAATAGTATAAAAAAATACCTTTTTTCTTTTCTTTTTTCCTTTTCTTTTTTCCCGAATCAGAAAATATTTTCAGAAAATAAAGAAGATTCTGAAATTGAAGATAGGAAAAAAAGACTTGAAGAGATTCAGGTTCAAATTCAAGCTATTGAAGAAGATATTTTAAAGATTTCTCAAAATAAATCTTCTGTTCAAGATGAAATTTCAATACTTGAAAAATCTATTTCAAAAACAAATTTAGATATCTCTGCAATAGAAGATAGTATTGTTTTGAAAAATTTGGAAATTTCTGATTTGCAAAAAGAGATTGATGTAAAAAATTTGGAAATTGATTCAAAAAAAGGATTTTTGAATGAAGTTGCATATGAATTTTTAAAAATTTCAAAACCAACAACTCTTGATATTTTGCTTGGTGAAAAAAGTTTATCTGATTATTTGCGATCTAGCCAAAATTTGAAAATTTTGCAAGAAAAACTTGTTTTGATGCTTGATGCTCTTCGTTCAGAAAGAGAAGATTTGAAAAGTAAGCAGAGAAATTTGAAAATCGAGATTGATAATTTAAACAATTTGACAGAACAACAAAAAGAGCTTCTTTTTACACTTGAGCAACAAAATTCTTCAAAGAAAATGATTCTTCAAGATCTTGCAGGCAGTGAATCTGAATATCAAAAATTGTTAGCTGAATCTAGAATTGATTACGAAAATTTGAGAGTTGAAATTTTACAACTTGAAGAATCTAGGCTCTCTAAAAATGAAACAGAAAATTCTGGAACAAGAGATATTGATATTTCAATTTCTTGGCCTTGTGATAGTAGAAAGATTACAGCATATTTTTTAGATGAAGATTATAAAAAATATTTTGGTGTAAATCATTATGCAATAGATATCTCTCTTACACAAGGAAGTCCTGTTTATGCAGTTGCTGATGGAAAGGTTTCTAAAGTTCGTGATGCTGGAATGGGGTATAATTATTTGATGATTCAATATGACGATCAAGTTTCATCTGTTTATGGTCATGTTTCAAAGTTTAAAGTTTCTGAAGGAGAGAAAGTAACAAAGGGTCAGGTTGTTGCACTTTCTGGTGGAGCACCTGGAACACCTGGAGCTGGGAGAATGACAACTGGAGCTCATTTACATTTTGAATTGATTGTTGATGGAAAACATGTAAACCCACTTGTTTATTTACCAACTTGATGAAAATTTTTAGAAAAAAATTTTTGTATTTAGTTTTTATATTTTTCTTTTTATCTTCTTTTTTTGATTTAAATGAAAAAAAAGTTTCTGGAATAAAAGTTTTTTTCAAAGATAGTTTTTATAATTGTGAATATAATTTTTCTGAAAAAAAATTTATTACTTGTGAAAATTTTAATTCTTCGGAATATAAATTTGATGCAGAAAAAAATATAGTTCGGAATTTTATCTCTCTTGAGATTGATTTTGATGAAGATGTTTTTTTAGTTGATACTTGGAGTGGAACAATTTCAGAAATTTTAATTTCTTTAGGCTTTAGAAATTTAGATCTTATTAAAATAGAACCAAATTTAAATGAATTTATTTTTGAAAATAAAAAAATTCAAATCAATTCTTTAAATGAAGTTTTTTTGAATGGAGAAAAAAAAATAGTTTCTTCAAAAACTATTAAAGAGTCTTTAAAAGAGATAGGTTTTTCAGAAGATGAGATTTTAAAATTTTCAACATATCCAGAAAAAAATTCAAAAATTTTTAACGGAATGAAGATTTTTATGTATCAGTCATCCTCAAACGAAATTATTGAAGAAGAGATTTTAAAGTTCGAGGAGAAAATAATTTATGATTCAACGATTTCTGAAGGGGTTCAAAAGATTTTATCTGAAGGGCAGAATGGATTAAAAGTTAAAAAATATAAAATTAGCGAAGAGAATGGGGAAGTTATTTCAAAAGATCTTATTTCAGAAAAGATTGAAATTGAAAAGATTGATAGAAAAATTTTAATTGGAACAAAAAAAAAGGAAAGTAAGGAGGATAGTAAATTTTACATAGGAAAAGCAACTTGGTATGGTTGGAAAGGTCCAGATGGAACTTGGGAGTATCAAGATTATAATAAAAATCTTCCAAGTAGCGATTGGTATGGATTTGGATGTGCAAGTAGAGATTATCCAAAAGGGACAAAGCTTCTTGTAACAAATCTTGCAAATTCAAAAAGTATGATTTGTATGGTGAATGATTATGGTCCAGAAATAAATGAAAATGATCCTAGGATTATAGATTTATCACAAACAGGGTTTTCTCAAATAGCAAATTATAGATTAGGAAAAATAAATGTTCGTGTGGAAGAAGCATAATTTATTTAAAATAAATTTTTATCTAGTTTCTTAAAATATTTATTCGTTGAAAAATTTAGTTTATATTGAGTTAAAATTTAAAATAAAAAAATTTAAAAAATCTATTTTTAAACTTAAAAATCTTTTTAATTTAAATTTTTTCTCATATCTTCAATAATAAAATCAACTTTTTCTTTTCCATTAAATTGCGAAATTTTCAAACTAACTAAAATATCAAAACTTCCATTTGGTGAAAAAAAATCAGGAAAATTAAAAAAAATTCCAACAAATCTTATTTTATTTTTTGAAAAAAATTGAACTCTCATATGTTTTGAATCTTTTCCAACTATTGAAAAAGATTCAATTTGTAAATTTTTTATCAAGAATTTTGGTTCAGAATTTTCAAAACCGAAAGGTTCAAATTTTTCAAAATTTTTAACAAAATTTATTAAATTTTTTTCATCAAAATCAATAATTTCTGCATCAACAGGAATTGTTTTTGGAATATTTTTAAAATTTTTAGAGATTTCATTTTTTAGAGCTAAAAAAACTTCATCTTTTTTCTTTTTTTCAAAGACAAAACCACCAGCTTTTTTATGACCACCACCAGAAATAAGTGAATTTTTTATATTGTGCAAAGTTTCTGCTAAATCAATTTGTCCCATGCTTCTTGCAGAACCGATGCAAAATTCTTCATTTTCTTCAAAAATAAAAGAGGGAAGATTTGTTTTTTCCATCATTCTTGAAGCAACAATTCCAACAATTCCTCTTGAAAAATCTTGACTACCAAAAAAAATAAATTTTTCATTTTTTTGATCAAAATTTTCTAAAATTTTTTGTACAGCTTCTTCTGTTTTTTTTTGTCTTTTTTTGTTTTCTTCACTTAAAAATTTTGCCAAAATTTCTACCTCTTCTTGATTTTCAGAGATTAAAAGTTTTAAACTTTTTTCTGGAGAATCCATTCTTCCAGTTGCATTTATTTTTGGTCCAAGTACAAATCCTAAATGATAATTTGTAATTTTTGGAATTGCAACTTCATCATTTTTTTTGAAAGAAATTTTCAAAAGTTCATCAATTCCAAGATTTTTTCCAACAAAATTTTTTAATCCTTTTCGAACAATTTGCCAATTTTCATATTTCATTGGAGCAACATCACAAGTTGTTCCAGTTGAAGCAAGAACAAATAGTTCGTCTAGAAAATTTTGATCTAAAATATTTTTTTTCTCTAAAATATATATTGCAAGTTTTAGAGCTAATCCACTAGTCACCAAATTCTTTGTTTCTATAAAATTATTTTTAAATTTTGGATTGCAAATAATTGCATTTTTTGAAAGTGAGTTTTCGTCTGGTTCATGATGGTCTAAAACTAAAATTTTTTTTGAAATTTTTGAAATCTCTTCAAATTTTAAAAATTCATTTGTTCCACAATCTAGTGTCAAAAAAATTGTTTCAGGATCAAGCTTTTCAATTGTTTTAGAAAGGTTTATACCGTAACCACCACCAAAACGATTTGGCAAGATTATCTCTGAAAAAATTCCAATTTTTTTTAATGTTTTATGTAAAATTGCACTTGAGCAAATTCCGTCTACATCATAATCTCCATGAATTAAAACTTTTTTTCCAGAGATAATTTCATCTCCAATTTTTTTTAGATTTGGAACTTCAAGATTTACAAAATTTTCATCTTCAAGCTCTCTAAATTCATTTTTATTTTCAAAAATTTTTAAATCTAAAAGTGGAAGATTTTTCTTATTTCTTGCAATCCAAATGTTTTTTTTGATAGAAATTTGCATTAAAAATTTTTATGTATAAAAAATTCACGAAAATTTTCTAAACAAAAAAAATGGAAAACAAAGACGAAAAAAAGAAATTAAAACTTCTGAATGGACTTATTTCATCAATAGAGGGAGAGCTGGAGAGTGCAAAAAAAATTTTAGCAGAAATTTTGTCTTCAGAGAATATTTCTGAAACTTTCAAAATAGATTTAAATGAAAATTTTGAAAATTCATCTTCTTCGGGTGCTTTTTCTAATAATTCTGTAGATGAAAATTCTATTTTTGGAATTTTTGTTGGAAATTCAATTAAAGCAGAAAATGGCCAAACTTATCCTGTAAATGCAAATTATGCAAGTAAGTCTCGTCTTGTGTATGGAGATAAACTAAAGTTGATTGTTAAAAGTGATGGAAAAATGGTTTTTAAACCTGTAAATTTAGTTGAGAGAAAGTGGGTGATTGGTGAATTGATTCAAGAAAATGGAGAGTATAAAGTTATTTGTGAAAATTCGGTTTTTGATGTTTTATTTGCAAGTGTCACATTTTATAAAGCAAAACCTGGTGATAAACTTTCAATAATTTTGCCAAAAGATGGAAAAAGTCCTTTTGCAACGATTGATTCAATTCTACCAAATACATAATTTAGATTTTTTGATTCTTTCAGAAAGGGAATATTTTGAATTGTTTTTTTATCATTTTAGCTTTTTTTATCTTAAATAGAGGGTTAAGAACCTATATTTTTTGATTTTTATTTTTGAAAATGAAATTAGAAGTTTTTGATTAAATAAATTTTTTCTCTTTACAAATAAAAATTTGTTTTTAGAAATTCTTTGCAGAAAATCAGATGCGAGATAGAGCAGAGGCAGCTCGCCGGGCTCATAACCCGGAGGTCGTTAGTTCGAATCTAACTCTCGCAACAAGAGAAAATAATTTTTTAAATTTTTTAAGAAATTCGTTTTTAAAAAAAATTTTTAAAAATTTCGAATTTACTTTTGCAAATTTAATTAAAAATTTTAGTTTTTAAAAAAATTAGAAATTATTTTTTAAAACAAAAATGCTTGTAGTAAATTCTATTTCAAAACATATTGACACAGATTTGATTTTTCAAAATGTAATTTTTTAATTTCAAAAGGAGATAAAATTGCTCTGATTGGAAAAAATGGGGTAGGGAAAACGACACTTTTAAAAATTTTATCAGAAATTGAATTGCCAGATTTATCAGAAAAAAACTTTTAGAAAAAATAAAAAACCTTTAAATTTCTCTACAGTAACACTTTCTCAAGAGGGATTTAATTCAAAACAAAAAGTTTTGATTTTATTTATGGAGAAAACAAAGAGAGAATTTTTTGGGAACAAAAAGTTTTTGAGCTTAAAAGAATTCTTAAAAAAAGTTATTTTGAAAAATTTATGAATGATTTGATTGATGCTGAAAGAAATTTAGCAAAAAATTCTGATGAAATTTTTTCTTCTAAAATTGAAAAGATTTTTGAACTAACTGGAATTTCGGAAAAAATTTTATTTTCTGAAATTGATTCACTTTCTGGTGGAGAAAAACAAAGTTAAAGTTGATGAAAATTTTACTTACTTTTTCAAATTTTTTGATTCTTGATGAGCCAACAAATCACCTTGATCTTTTTTCTATTCAAGAGTTGGAAAATTTTTGTAAAAAATTTTCAGGGTTAATTCTTGCAGTGAGTCATGATGATGATGATGATTTTGAGAAGATTGGGAAGTCTGTGAAATTATAAATCAATTTTACAAATTTTGTTTTCTTTTTAAAAAATTTTTGGAATTAAAATTTTTCTATGAAAAATTTTGGAAATCTAAAGTATATTTTTATTGGTGGAGTATTTTCAATAATTTTAATTGTTTCTGCACTTTTTGTTTTTGGTGAAAAATCTGAAGAGAAAAAAGAAAATAATGCTAAATCTTCTGAAGAGAATAAAATTATTAAAGACAAAAAAGAAGAAGATGAAGTTGAAAAATTAGAAGAAGTTTCAGAAACTTTTTTTGAAAGAGAAAAAATTAAAGAAGAAGAGAAGGGGAATGAGAATACCAATGAAAATTTATCTAAAAATGGTACAAAAAAAGATAGTAAATCTGAAAATCAATTAGTTGTTTCGTTAAACGATGCAATGAGTATAGTTGGAAAAAAATTTTTCTTTTACAATGGAGAAATTGAAAGTGGAGAAGCTGCAAAAATTTCTGGAGCAAAAGATGAAAAGTATTTGCTTTTTATGAATATGGAATCTGGAAGATTTTATTTGATCTCTTACGAAAATTTTAAAAAATGGAGCGAAGAGAAAAAAATTCCTTCCAAACTGGAAGTTGCAACAGTAATATATGAAGCAAATATTAAAACAGTTGGAGATTTGATGAGGTCTTCAGACGGAATTGAATATTATGAAATTTTAAATTTAGAATCTATGAAATAATTTGCAAAATTTTTTAGAATTTGAAAAATCTGGTTTAAAAATTGAGAGAAAAAATTTTGGAATATCTTTTTGGGTTTCTGTTCGTCCAAGATCTCCTGAAACAAAAATTTTGAAGATTGAAAATGAAGTTTTAAAAATCTCTCTTAAAAGCTTACCAACTGAAAATCTTGCAAATATAGAACTGATAAAATTTTTGAAAAAAGAGTTTGGTTTTCAAAATGTAGAAATTGTAATTGGAAAAACCTCCAAAAAAAAGAAAATTTTTGTCCAAATTTAAGAAAAACTTTTATATTTTTTAAAAACTCTTGACTTCTCTCTCTCTAAAATCAAATACGAAAAGCAGATAAAAACTTTTCAAAAGATTTTAGAATTAAAGAAAAAAAATGACTAATGAAAATGATTTGATTTCAAGGATAAAAGAATATATTAATATTAAAAAAGAAGATCTTTTTCAATTAGCCCTTGAGGGGGAGCTTCCGTCGTTTTTGCTTTTGTAGTATTTTTAGATGCAATTGAAAATATGCAAATTATAGGAGATATGAGCAGTGTTCAAAATGTATTAGTATCACTTCAGGCAATTTCAGGTGATTTAGGAATGAGGTTTGTAGAATATTTTTCAAATTACATTCCAATTGAAGTTTCAAATGAACTAAGAAGAAATTTTTGAATTGGGAATTTATTGTTAGAACAATGTCTGGTGGTGATAAAATTCGTTTTTTAGCAGAGTTTAAAGTTTGGATAAATAAGATCTTAATAGAATTGGTTGGTTCTTTTGTTTTAGTTTTAATATCTATCCTTAATTTTAAATCTTTTAAAGTTTTTGGTAAAGGAAAAGAAGAGGCAAATTCTTCTTAGTCAAGTTTTTGTATTTTTAAATTTTTACTCTTTCAGCTTCTCTGTCAATTTCTCCCCAATAACTTTTTTCAAATCTTCTTTGCTTGCATTCATCGCATCTTTTATGCTTCCAAATTTTTCAATCAATTTCTTCTTTGTTTTTGCTCCAATTCCGTTTATATCGTCAATTTTTGTTTTTTTAATTTCATTTTTTAGACGAACTGCATTTCCACTTTTCGAAAATCTGTGTGCTTCGTCTCGAATTTTTTGTAAGAAAAAACTTTCTTGAGAATTTTTATCAATTTCTAAATCCAAATTTGAATTTGCTTCAAAAATATGATCATCTTTTCGATTTTCACCTTTTGCAATTCCAAGAATTAGGAATGGAATTTTTCCTTCAAAAAAATTTTTTACAATTTGGAAAACGACAGAGATTTGTCCCTTTCCACCATCAATCAATAAAATGTTTGGCAACTGCAAAAAACTTTCATCTGGTTGAAGTTTTTTTAATTCTTTTGTTTTTTCTTTAATCTTTTTTTTATTTTCTAAAATTTCATTTTGTAAATTTTTAATAAAATTTTCAGAAAATTCACCAATTTTTTCTGTTCTAAAAATTTTTTCTTCTACCCTTTCTCTGTCCATATTTTTCTTCTCTTTTTCTTGATTAGTAGATTTTAAATTTTTATTAGATAATTTTTTTAAAATTTTTAATTTTTGATTTTTGAGTTTTGAATCTTCTAAAATTGCTTTTTCAATTTTTTTTATATCTTCTTGAATTTTTTCGATTTCTAATTTTTTTGGTAGGAAAAATTTTTTATTTTTTTCTTTTTCTAAAAAATGATTTTTAAATCTTCTTGAAACTGCTTCAATCATTTCAGTATAATCATCACTTGCTCCAGTTGAAACTAAATTAAATTTTCTATAATAAGATTTTTTCATTTCTCCACCGATGTTAACGACCATTCCAGAAACTGGTAAACTTCCAGAAAAATGAGAATTGTCAAAACATTCAATTCGAAAATTTTTCAAATTTTCTTCATTTTTGATTTTGAATTTTGTAATTTCAATTTTTTGATTCAAAATTTCAATCAAATTTTTCAATTGATTTTCATTTGTTTCTTTTTCCTTTTCCCAGTTTGGTTTTCGTTTTCTAAGCTCTTCAATAGAGTTTTTTGTTGCCAAATCGACCAACTTTTTTTTATCTCCAATTTGCGGAAAAGAGATTTTTATATTTTGAATATTTTCAGATTGAGATTTTAAGATCGCTTCTTTTAGAATTTCTACATTTTCAAAGTTTTCTGAAACAAAAATTTCATCAGGCAAATCACTTGTTTCTGTGTAGTATTCAAACAAAAATCTTTCTAAACTTTCACTATTTTCAGAATTTTGTGGAAGTTTTAGATCGTAAAAACTTCTATCTATCATCTTTCCAAAACGAATTTTAAAAACCGTAACAACTCCATCTGATAAAGAATTTGCAAATCCAACAAAATCCCAATTAACTGGATCGTTATAAAAAACCTTTTGGCGATTAGAAATTTCATCTAATGCTAAAAATGTATCACGAATGGATGCAGCTGCTTCAAATTTTTTTTCCATTGCAAACTTTTGCATCTTTTCTTGAAGTTTAATTTTTGCATCAGAGAAATTTCCTCTCAAAAAATTTTCAGCAAGTTTTACTCTTGCTAGATAATCTTCTTTTGTGATGTGAGAGTTGCATGGCGAAATTGATTTTTTTATTTCACAAGCAATGCAGTGTCCTTTTTTACCTTTAACTTTCAAAAATCCGTTTTCTCCAACAAAATATTCACGATTACAAGCAGAGAGTGAAAAAATTTGAATTGCAAAATCTATCATTTTTCGAACTTTTTCAGAGTTTGTAAATGGTCCAATCATTAAATCTTTTTTTTTGAAAATTGCTCCACTTCTTCGCACAGCTTCAATTCTTGGAACATCTTCGCTATAAGAAATTTTTATAAAAATATAATCTTTATCATCTCGAAAAATCACATTAAAAGGTGGTCGATGTTCTTTAATTAAATTATTTTCAAGAATTAAAGCTTCAAATTCTGAATCTACAATTGTCCAAGTGATGTTTTCAGCTTTTTCAATAAGTTTTGAAGTTTTAATAGAAACATTTTTTTGAAAATAGCTTGTTAATCGATTTTTTAAATCTTTTGCTTTTCCAACATATAAAATCTCTTCTCCTTTTTTCCAGATATAAACTCCCGGTTTGTGCGGACTTTTTGATGCAATTTTTTTTAGATCTTCAATCAAATTGAACAAATTTCAAAAATAAATTAGATGAAAAACTTTTTTTGAAAATAAAATTTTATTTTTATAAAAATAAAAGAATAAAAAAATTATTAGTTTTTAAAATATTGTTTTATGTTTTTTAATTCATCTAATTTTCTCTGGTTGTGAACTAACAGGTTTATTTTTATCGTTAACTATATTTTTTAGTGCTAATAATAAATATTTTTTCAAATTTAATAATACACTTAATGTTTCTAGTAGATCTTCTTGTTCCTCATTTGATGGTGTATCATCGTTTTGTTTAATCTTATTTCCATAATATATAATTGAATCGTTTATTTTTTTGAGTATATTTAATAATTCTAATTCGATTATTATATCAAATATCTTATTATTATTAGCAGATTCTAATAATGAATTAGCAAGGGCTTTTATTTCCTCCCGGCAATCTTTTGATATTTTTTTGGTGGCAAATTAATAATAAAATCTTTTGCTATTTTTGGATCTGATTCTAGAGAGAGAGAGATTTGTCAAGAGTTTGAAAGAAAACAAAAAAGATGAGATTCAAAATATAAAAGGGAAAGTTAAAAATTTTAGTAAAACACCATTCGGTGCAATTTTACTTTTTGGTTTTTCTCAAATATTCATAAAAATTTTTGGTTTCATAAAAAATAGATATTTAGCAGGTTTTTTCGGTACAAGTTTGGAAAAAGATATTTTTGATTCTGCATTTTTGATTCCAGATGCAATTTATGCAATTTCCTCTGAAAGCATTATGATGTTTGCATTTTTTCCAATTTTTATGCGACTTAAAGAGGAAAATTTGAAATCTGCTCTAAGATTTGCAGGAAGAGTTTTGATTTTTCTCTCATTTTTAGTTTTTTTTGTTTCTGCGATTTTCTTTTTTTCAACAGAAAGTTTAGCAAAATTTATTCTTGATAACAATATCTCTGAAAGTAAAAAAGACCTTTTTGTTTTGTGGAGTAAAAGTTTGATTCCTGTTGGAATTTTTCTCTCTTTTAGTAATTTTTTTTCAGCAACTTTAATTTCTGAAAAAAGATATATTCGTTTTGCATTAGCACCGCTTTTATATAATTTTGGAACGATTTTTGGTGTTGCAGTTTTATCAAAATTTTTTGGTGTAAATGGAATAATTTTTGGAACTTTGATTGGTGCATTTTTGCATATGCTAACACAGATTAATTTAAAATTTGATTTTAAAAATATCTTTTCTCCTTTGGAAAAAGCTGAAAAAGATTTTTTAAGAATTTCATTGCCGTTTTTTTTTAGCACAATTTTTATTAGAAAACTTACAGATTTTTTAATTTCTGAAAAGGCAAACTCGCTTGGAGCTGGAGTTTTTGCAAGTTTTGGATATGCTTTTAATATTTTTGCAATTGCAAATTCTCTAATTTCAATCACGATTTCTCAAGCTTTTTATGTTGATTTTACAAAAAAAGATTTTTTAAAAAGTTTTCAAAAAGCATTAAATTTAATTATTTTTTTTAGTATTCCTGCAAGTTTTTTACTTTTTGTTTTTCGTGCTCAACTGGTTCGAATTTTATATGGAGCAGATGGATTTGATTGGAGAAGCACAATTCTTACTTTAGAACATCTTCAAGCTCTCTCTTTTGGTTTGATATTTTTTAATCTAATTCCAATTATTTCCAGAATTTTTTATGCAAAGGAGGAAACGAAATTTCCAATTTTTGCAAATTTTATCTCTATGATCTTTTTGATTTTTGGATTTTTTCTTTTGGGTGAAAAAAGTAATGTGACGATTTTTTCCTCAATAATTTCTTTTTCATATTTTGTTTCTTTTATGGTTTTGATGATATTTTTTGTAAAAAAATTTAGAAATTTTGAATTTAAAAAAATTTTTATAGAGATATTGAAAATTTTAGGAAGTTCAATTTTGATGGCAATAATAATTTATGCTGGACTTAATATTTGGGATAAATTTTTTATAACAAATACATTTTTAACAATTTTCCTTCAGGTAACTTTTTCTTTTTCTCTTGGTTTGGTTGGATTCTTTTCTGTTCTATTTTCTATGAATTCAGAAAATTTTAAATTTTTAAAAACACGAGTTTTAGAATTTTTTAAAAGATAAAGGTTTAAAATTTTTATTTTTTTAAAAATTTAGTTTATCTCTTGAAGAATAAAAAAAAGTTGTTAGTAAAATTTTGAAGCCGAGGTGGCGAAATTGGTATACGCACTAGCTTGAGGTGTTAGCGGAGCAATCCATGGAGGTTCAAGTCCTCTCCTCGGCACAACATTTTAAAAAATTTTTTAGGTTTGTTTTTAATAAAACTCTTGAAATTAAAAAAATAAATGCTACTTTTTCTAGAGATTTGAATTGAGAAAATTAATTTCTAAAAATATGATAAATAATTTTAAACAACAAGCAATTGATTTGATTAAAGCTTCAAAAAATATACTTGTTTTTGCAGCATATCCAGACGGAGATTCAATTGCATCTGCAATAGCTCTTTATCTTTCTTTAAAAAAGATTGGAAAAAATGTAACTGCTGTTTCTGATGGATATATTCCAGATATGTATAAATTTTTGCCAAATATAGATGATCTTAAAAATACACTTGACAAATTATCAAGTGATTTTGTTGTGACAATTGATTGTACAAATAATCCTGTTAAGGGTGTTAGATATACTGTTGAAAATAATAAACTTAATATTTTTATTACACCTCAAAATGGAAAAATTTCAAAGGATCTAGTAAGTTTTGGTAAAGGCTCAATAGATTATGATCTGATTATCTCTGTTGATGCACCGAATGAGGATATGTTGGGAGATATTTTTTTAGAAAACAAGGAAGTTTTTTCTGGTATAGATTTTATAAATTTTGATCATCATATCTCTAATACAAATTTTGGAACATTAAATATTGTTGATGATAAAGCCAGTTCTACTTGTGAAATTTTATTTGGAGTAATTCAATCTTTAGAAGAAAATATTATTACTTCTGAAATTGCAACGGCTCTGTTGACGGGAATTTTATTTGATACTAGAACATTTCAAAATGCAAATACAACTTCAAAATCTTTAACAATTTCGGCACAACTTGTTTCTATGGGAGCAAAAAGAGAAGAAATTGTTAGTTCAATATATAAAACAAAACCTTTAGCAATGCTTAAACTTTGGGGAAAAATTTTATCCTCATTAAACATAGACAAAAAATATAAAATTGTTTGGGGCGTGATTACACAACAAGATTTTGTTGATTTTGGGCTTGATTCAAAAAATGGAAATGAAAATTTAATTGATGATATTCTTTCTGGTGTTGAAGGGACCGAAACAGCAATTTTATTGACTGAAAAATCAGCAGGACTTATTACTTGTTCTGTTCGTTGCAAAGGAGAAAGAGATGCAAATGAATTTGCCAAAATTTTTGGTGGTGGTGGACATAAGAAAGCTTCTGGATTTAAAATTGAAGGTAAGCAGGTAAATGATGTTGAGAATATTGTTATCTCTGAAGCAAGAAAATTTTTTGGAGAAAATAAAAGTTTAGATAACAATTCTCTTGGTGAAGTAAAAAATTTTGAAAGCAAGGTAGAAGATAATTTAGAAGAAAAAAGAGCTGTTTTGCCAGAAAAATCTGAAGAACTAAAAGATATTTCAGAAGAAGTTTCATCTAAATCTCTTGATAAAAATACTGAAAATCTTGCAAAAAATAATTCTAATGAAAGTATAAAGGAAGAGAATTTGGTTGAAAATCAAACTTTTGAGCAAGATATAGTTGATGTAAATTCTTTGGAAGAAGAGAGTGAGAATAATAACAATGGAAATAAATTAGAAGAGCTTTCAGAAAAGAGAGATTCGGATTTAAGTTTAGAGAGTTCTAACGATTTAATAAATTCTAAAAATATTTCTTTGTCAGATCTGAAATCACCTCAAGAAAAAAATCAAGATCAAGAAAATTCAGATAGTTTTGATTTGGATTCATTGTTGGGTGATAAAAACATTTTAGAAAATGGATTTGATGAGAACCAACAACAAAACAATGATTTTTCAAATCAAAAATCTGAATCTTTAGATTTTGAGTCTAAAGTTTTTGAAAACCAGCAAAATGAAGATTTTAATTTAGATGATATTTTAAATGCTTTTCCAAATCCAGAAGCAGAGAAAAAAGATGAAGAGAAAAATTCTTCTTCACAATCAACACAAAACTTTGTATCAGATGATGTAAATATAGACGATTTATTAAAATAAAAAAATGAAAAAAAATAAAATTTTTCAATTTATATTTTTTGTGTTTATTTTGTTTTTACAACAAAAAAATGCTTATTCTGGAAGTGGTGTAACTGTTGTTGGTTCTAAACAAGTTTTTAATTTGGAAGCTGGAAAAACAGGAGAGAGTAGTTTAAAAATTATAAATACATCAAATTCAAAAACCGAATATGAATTATATTTTAATGATTTTACATATAGGGAAGACGGTGTTAAGGATGGTTATACAGAGTTTGGTTTTATTCCGGAAACTTCAGTAAAAAATTATGTGTCTGTTAGTGAATTAAATTTTATTTTAGAGCCAAAAGAGGAAAAATTAGTTTTTTTATCTGTTTCCGTTCCAGAAGGTGAAGATGTTGGAAGCAAATATTCTGTTCTTTTTGTTTCTTCAAAACCAGAAAAAATTGATGATGGAGTTTCTGGAATTGCGGCCAATCCACGAATTGCTGTTCCCGTTATACTTAATATACTTCCAGAAGGTTCATTGGATAATCCAAAAGATGTCATTAATAAAAAAATTGCTCAATTAAAATATTCTAATTTAGAGCAAACAATGGATAATTATGCTTCAGTTAGTTTTTATGACAAAAATGAAAAAAATATTTTTAAAAGATTTGATTGGAGAAAATTTTCAATTAAAGAGATTTTTTCTCCAAAAGTTGAAGTAGAGTTTATGACGAAAATAAAAAATACTGGTTCTGTTGCATTTGAAACACCAGAGGAAGGATCTTATCAAAAAGTTTCTTTTAATAATTCTGGAAAAAATAAAGTTTTTACTATTCCAGAATCCTCTGTTATGCCAAGCAATTCAAGAATTTGGAAAAATGAATATATTTTTGAAAATGCTACATTTTTTGGAAATATAAATTTATCAACTAGATTATACATAGAATCTGAAAAAAACTATCTTGATTCAAATATATCTCAAAAAATTAATGCACCATATATAAATGATTTGATTTTAATTATTTTAATAGTTTTAATTGGAATATCTTTGATTATTTTTGCATATAAATTTTTTAAAAGAAAAAATAAAAAATAGTTTTCTTTTTTGAAAAAAATTTTATTTCTAAATTGAATTTTTTATTTATTGATTGAAAAATTATTTACATATCTTAGAAAAAAATTTTTTTTATCTCCAAAAGACCTTTTAGACGATGGAGAAAAAATTGTTTTAGTTGTTAGAAGACATCCACTTTATTTTGCAAAAGAGATTGGTCAATTATCTGTTTTATACTTTTTTCTTCCAATGATATTTTTTTATCTTTTTTTAAATAAATATATTGATTTAAGTTTTATTTACTCTCCGATAGTTATTTTACTTATATTTTTTTGGGCTGTATCTGGGATTTCGTATGGTTTTTATCTTTTTCTTCTTTGGTCTCAAGATTCTTTTATTTTTACAAATTTACGAATTTTTGATATAGATCAGAAGTCAATTTTTAACAGAACAACCTCATCAATTGGCTGGGAATCAGTTAGTGACATAACTTTTACAAGTAGGAGTTTTTTAGAAGTTGCTTTTGATATGGGGCTTGTGAAAATTATTACAAATGCAGAAAAAACAAATATAGAGATCTTTCCTGTTGCAAATCCACAAAATCTTGCAAATGAAATTTTAAAAATGTCTGAGAAATTTACAAAAGAGAGAAGTTTTATCATTACAGATGAAGAACTTGAAAAAATTGCAAAAAGGGAAGCTCTTTTACAAAATAAAATTGAAACTCATTTAGAATCTCTTAGAAACAAAAAGAAGATGGACGAAGAGTCTAAATTACCAGAATATTTAAAAGAAAAAAAATGAAAATAGGAATAAATGCAAAGTATCTTTTGGAACCTTTTACAAATTATGGAAAATATACCTATAATTTACTTTCTAAATTTGATTCAATGAATCTAGAAGATGAATTTTATCTTTTTGTTCCAGAAGAACCAAAAAATATAAAATTTAATTCTAGAAATTTTCATCTCATTATCATACCAGAAAAAAAATCTATTTTAGGAGATGATTTTTCAAAATTTTGGTGGGAGAATTTTTTAGTTCCAGTAGCTTGCGAAAAATTAAAATTAGATATTTATCATTCTTTGTATCAGGTTGGTTCAGTTTTTAAGCAAAAATTTCCAGTTGTTGTTACATTTCATGACACAACAAAATGGAAGCTTCCAAGTTATCATAAAAAATTTATTTCAAAAATTATTTTAAATTTAACAAAAGTTGGTTTAAAAAATAGCTATAAAATTATTTCAACTTCAATTAACACAAAATTAGATATCGCAGCACTTCTTGATGTTTCGTACAAAAAAATAATTGTTTTACCAAATGGAATTACAAAAAATTTTAATCCAGTTTTATCTATCACAGAAAGAGATATGATTAAAACTAGATACAATATTCATAGATCGTTTATATTATATGTTGGGGGTTTTGATAAAAGAAAAAATTTAAAAAAGGCAATAGAATCATTTTCTATTTTAGTTAATGAAAAAGGATTTAATGATTATGATTTTATTATTGCAGGTAGCATATCTATTAATAATAAAGATAGTTTATATTACGAACCATCAATGCTTAGTTCGTATGCATCTGAACTTGGTTTAAAGGATACGATAAAATTTGTTGGAGCTGTATCAGAATCAGATTTGGCAAATTTATATAAAATGGCTTCTGTGTTTTTATATCCAACACTTTTTGAGGGTTTTGGGATGCCTGTTGCGGAGAGTTTTGCTTGTGCAACACCTGTTGTAACAAGCTATACAGGATCTATGATGGAAATTTCAAAAAACGGAGCTGTGTTTGTTGATCCTTTTAGTTCAAATAGTATTGCTGATGGTATTTCTGAGATACTAAAAAATAAAAATATCGCATCAAGACTTTCTATTTCAGGTTTTGAAATGTCTAGAATTTATGATTGGGATAGGGTTGCTACAGAGACAATAAATGTTTATAAAAATACAATTGCGGAATGGAAAGATGTAGAAAATTTAAAAAATAAAAAAAATATTCAAATTAAAAAATAGAATTAAAGATTTTAGAACTAAAGAAAAAGAATGGTTGGAAAATTTTTTGTTGTTGCAACACCTATTGGAAATTTGAAAGATATCTCTCAAAGATTTTTAGAAACAATTTCTGCATCAGATATAATCTTTTGCGAAGATACTAGAGAAACAAGAAAATTATTAAATTTTTTTGATATTAAAAAAAATTTGCACTCTTTTCATCAACAATCTGATTTTTCAAAAATTTTATTTTTTGAAAAAGAGTTAAAAAATGGGAAAAATATCTCTTATATTGTTGACGCTGGAACTCCTTGTATAAGTGATCCCGGTTGGAAATTAGTAAATAAAGCAAGAGAAGTTGGGTCTTTTATTGAAGCAATTCCTGGACCAAGCTCTCTAACGACCTTTTTTTCAATTTCTGGAATACCGTATTCTAAATTTACCTTTCTTGGTTTTTTGAAAAAAAGGGGATTTGTAAAAGAGATATTAGATATTTTAAAAATTGTTCCTTGTGTTATCTTTTTTGAAAATAAGTTTCGTATTAAAAAAGTTTTGGAAGAGATAAAAATTAAATCAAAATTAAATTTAAATTTTTCAATTGGAAGGGAACTAACAAAGTTAAATCAAGAAATTATCTCTGGAGAGATTCAAAATTTTGATTTTGATAAAATTATTAAAAAAGGAGAATTTATAGTTGGAGTATTTTTACCAAAAAAATAATAAGAATTTTTGTTTGATATAATTTAAAATTTTAAAAATTTCTAAAAAATATAAAAATTTCTAAAAAATATTTTGAATTACTTTTATAAATCTATCAATCTCTTCTTTTATGTTGTGTATATGCATACTAACTCGAATAGAATCAGAATATTTTTTAAGGTTGTTGGAATCTCAACCTGTTCTAACATCTATTTCAAAATCATTTAATAAAAATTTAATCTCTTTTGAACTAAGATTTTCTAAACTAAAAGAAAGAATTCCATATCCATCTACACACCTAAATTGGTGATATCCGGGTAAAAAATTTATATTTTCTAATTCTTTTAATTTTAAAATCAGATATTGTGTTAGATCTATCAGATAAGAGTGAATATTTTCAACTCCAATTGAATTGATAAAATCTATTCCACCACCTAAACTTAAAATTCCTAAGATATTTAAACTTTCAATTTCAAATATTTTTGAGGTATTTTGTGATTCAGAAAAAAAATTTTTAATTTTTGCATGTAAATTTTTTGAAACAAAGAGAACACCTGAACCTTGAAGAGCAAAAATTTTATTTCCAGAAAAAAATGCAACATTAACTCCAAACTTTTTAGATCTATATTCATTTTTCCAATACTTTGCGAAATATCTAAACAAAAAATAACATTTTCTGGAATAATTTTCCTAATTTTTTCAATTTCCATTTCCAAACCAAAAACTGTATGAATATGAGTTAAAATAATAATTTTAGTTTTTTGTTTATCAAAAGTTTTAATTTTTCTAAATTATAATCTCTATGATAATGATATTTTAGTTCACGAATTTTTATTTTTATATTTTGCTTTAAAAGAAGTTTTTGTAAAGCATACCAACTTTCTGTTGTTGATTGATTATCATTTGGACATAGTATAATTTCATCTCCATCTTCAAAATTTTCAAATCCAAACGAGTATGTAAAAATATTAACTGATTCTCTTACCCCACTTGTAAAAAATATCTCATTTTTTTCTGTATTTAAAAATTTTGCGATTTTTTCTCTTATTTCTTCCACCTCTTCTGTGATTTTGAGTATAAAATAATTTGCTCTATGAGAATTTCTAAGAGAATTAGTCGTATAATTTGTTTATTAGATCAATAACATTTTGTGGGTTTGGTGTTCCACTTGCATTATCAAAAAAAATAAGATTTGGATTATTTTTTAAAGTTGGAAAAAAATCTCTATAATTCATTTTGTAAATTTGAAATAAATTTTTTGCCTGATTTTTGCCAATTAATAATTCTATCTTTCAGAGAGTATGAATCGTAGTTTTTGCTATTTAAAATTGCACTAAATTTTGCAGATGTTTCTCTAGTTGAACAAACAAAGATAATTTTTTTCTCTTTTAGTAAAAAGTCTCCAAAATTTAAAAAATCTTCAATAAAACTTTCTTGAATATTTATTGAAGTTGGAATGTGTTTCATTTTATAACTAATTGGATTTCTAGTATCAATTATTATTGGATTTTCGTTTTTTATAAATTTTTCACAAGAGTTTCAGAGTCAATAATTTTTGCATTTTCTTTTGAAAATTTTTGAAAAAGAGAGGTTTTTTGAAAAATATTTGATCTTCTTTTTTCTAGATAACTTAAATACCATTCTACTCTATCACATGCAATAAAAACAGCTTTTGATTTTTTTCTAAAGGATTTTTTTGAAATAATTTAAAATACCACTAAAAGCAGATCCGCTTGTTGGACCATACATCATTCCAACTTTTCTAATTAATGTGATCATATCTTCAATAGCTTGTTCGGATTTAGTTATTTCAATTGAATTGTAAAAACTTTTATCAAAAAGTCCTACTTCCCACATTTCGCTTTCTTTTCTGATTCCGGGAATAAAATCGTCCTCACTAGCAACAACTCCAATTGATATTAAAGATGGATTTTTTTCTTTTAGTTTTTCTGCTGTTCCTCTTGCTGATCCTGTTGTTCCAAGTCCTCCAAAAAAATAATCTATGTTTCCTAAATCTTGTAAAATCTCTTCTCCTGTTGTTTTGTAGTGAGCTAATATATTTTTTTTGGTTTGTGTATTGAGATGTATGATAAAATTTTTCAGGTTCATCTGCGACTCTTTTTTTAATTACAGAAACTACATCATCAGGATTGGCTGGATCTGGACATTCAGATTTTCATGGAAATTCTTTAATTTTTGCACTAAGAATTTGTAAAATTTTTTTTAACTTCAGGAACTTTCATTCTATTTATTAAAGTAGAGAAAGGCATATCATATAAATTTACAATTCCAACAATTGCTTTTGCTGTATTTCCACTGGATGCTTCAAAATTGACATATTTTTTTGAGATATATCCTTCTATATCATCTTTTAACATTCCCCAAGCTGTTCTATCTTTTATGGATCTAAAAGGATTGAAGTATTCAAGTTTCGCATAAAGCTCTAGTTTTTTATTTTATGAACTTTTTTGGAATTAAGAGAAGTGGTGTGTTTCCAATTAGTTCTGTTATGTGGTTGTATTTCATATTTTATATTTTAATTTTTAATGGATAAAACTTATCAAGATACCAAAAAAATTTTTCATCTTGAAAAAAATTGTAATTTTTTCAGACAAAGGTTACATAATTGCATTTGAAGCTGAAAAATCCATAGAATATGCTCCTGTATTTAGAAATACAATACTATCATCTTCTTTGGCATCAGAATTAAGAAAGATCTCATTTTTAAAAATATAATCTCTTTCAAGGCATAAATTTCCAAGTAAAAAAACTTTATTTTTATCAATTGAATTGTTGTCTTCTCTTTTCAATACAAATGGCAAAATTTTTGGATCAATATCAAAT
The DNA here is from genome assembly GCA_020723005.1 of Candidatus Methylomirabilis sp. Classification (GTDB taxonomy): domain Bacteria; phylum Patescibacteriota; class DYJS01; order DYJS01; family DYJS01; genus DYJS01. The sequence goes on from DYJS01000001.1 coordinate 103,575, forward strand.
GGAACTATTTCGTTTCTTTTTAAATTTGTTCCAACAAAGTTTTTTTCGTTGCTAGTTTTCTTATAAATAATTTTTGTAATAGTTGTCCCTGCAAAATCAACCAAAGCTTTTCTGGCTCAATGTATAAAGTTAGCATCATTTCATTAAGAAGATTTTTAACAGAGATATTTCCATGATTTTCAATTTTAAAATCTAAAAATTCTTGAATTTGATCTGAAAAGTTTAAATCGTTCTCTTCAAAAACTTGTTGAAAAGATCCACCAATATCAACTATATTTGGAGAAAATCCAAAACTATATGACAATTTAAAATAATTTAGCAAAAGATTAAACATTGAAATTTTATCATAAACGGATGAAATATTTATATGAAAGGAAAAGTCAAGAAATTCAAAATTATCTTTACTTTCTGATAAAATTTTTAAACTCTCCAAATGAAATTGATTTTCATCAAATCCAAACCTAGATTCTGCTTTGTAATTTTTCAAAGTTTCATGATTAATTCTAATCAAGATTTTTGTTTTTTGTTTATTTTTTTTGAAATTTGTAAAATTTTTTTCAATTCAGAGATATTATCAAGATTTATTATTCTCCCTGTAAAATATTTAAAAATAAAAAATCTTCATCTTTAGGACCTGTTGCAATAATTTTTTCACCAACAAAACCTCTAGAAAGTGCGTTTTGAGGTTCTTTTGTAGATGCAACATCAATTCCAATTTCGTTTTCTAAAGCAGTTGTAACGAATACATTTGAAGAATTTGTTTTGTGTACATAAAAAATTTTTGCATCAACACCAGAAGATTTGAAAACTTTTGTAGTAGATTCTATCTGATTTTCCATAATTTCTGGAAATAAAAAATTTATTTTTCCACCAAAAGTATCTTGTAGTGAAAAAATCTTTTTTTTAAATTTTTTAAAAATTTCTTTATTCATAAAATTTACTAAAATCAGGAACTACTTTTTTGTCTAATTCGTAACCGTAACTTTTATTTGCTCAAGTTTGGCATTCATCTTTAAAAATTTTTAAAAGTAAAGAGTGATAATTTTTCTAGTTTCGTTTGTAGGAAATTAACTTTTCTTTTATTTTTTCAAAAATTTGAAAATTATCTTTTACAAAATTTTGCAAAGCATATCTTTCTCCTTGTTCAAATTTTTTCATATTTTCATCAAATGGCAAAATCTCCAAAATTTTTTCTTTGTCAATAAATTTTTTAACATAATCAAGATCTCCAGAAGATGATTTATTCATCAAAACATATTGATTTAAACCATATTTTTGATTTAAATTTTTCATATTTTCATAAAAATGATTGAACACATCAATACTTTTTTTAGTCGGTTCAACGATAAAAATCATAAGATCGCTTGCAAAAAAAGTGATGTTGCCATGCTATCAACTCCTGCAGTCATATCTGTTACGACAAAAGTTTTTTCATCGTCTTTTAGGTGATGAAAAAAGTTCTAAAGAATTTAATTTTCCATGAAAACAGCTTGTTCTAATTTCACATTCAAAATATGTTCCAACATTCGTAAATGTTAGATTTTCTTTTTGGGTAGCAAATTTTTTATAAAATGGATCTTCTTTTTTTTCTAGAAATTAAAACGGAACCTTTTGATGGTGGAATCGTTCCAATTCCGGGAAATGAATTTATGTCGTTTCTCTCTTCTCTTAAGTATTCGGAAATTTTTTTGCAATTATCTCCAAGATAGATCGGAGTTTTTTCTATTTTTAAAGAATTTTGCAAATGCATATTTATATCTGCATCAATTACAATAATATGCTCGGTAGAATTTTTTAGATATTCAATAAAAGAAAGTGCTAAAGTTGTTTTTCCGCTTCCACCCTTTCCAACAAAAGAAATTCTTATAAATATTTATTAAATAATTCATAAAAAACTAAAAATAAAAAATTTTAAGCCAAGAAAATGTAAATGATTTGTAAAAATGGATTTAAAAAGTTTTTATATTTTTATTTTTTTGGAAACCAAGGGAGAAAAGCACTAGTTTCTTTTTTATATTTTTTAAATTCTTTGTTTCTTTTATACTTCTTTTCTAGCATTGGAATTCCAGAAATTTTTAAAATTAAAATAGTAATTGTTGTTGGAGATATAATTTATAGAAAATCAAAAAAATTAAAATTTACAGAAACTAAAAAAATTTCTATCAAATTATAATTTTACCAGAAAATTTTAAAATTTAAATTTTTGAAAGTGAGATCAAAAAAAGTGGATTTACTGAAAAACTTGAAAGTTTAGGAATAAAAATTTTTTATAGGTAAAATGTAAAAGATAAAAATTATTTTTTGTTAAAATTTAAATAGTTTTGCAAAATTATCTCTGCAGAAACTGCATTGATATTAAACTTTTTTCTTTTTCCAGAAATTTTTGTAAATCTTGCATCCCAAGTTGAATATTTTTCATCGAAAATTATTATTTCAATTTTTTCTTTCAACTCTTTAGCCTTTTTTTTCAAATTTTTTAAAAAAGAATCAAAAATCGGAAGAAGTTCTTTTTTTGTAATCTCTCCAATAACAACTTTTTGAAATTTATATTTTTCAAAAAAAGAAAAGAAGATCTTTTCTTCAAAATCTGAAATTGAGTTGTTTGAAAGTGGTTTTGTGTTTCCAAAAATATCAGAAATTGCAGATCCTATTGTTGTTTTTCCAAAATCTAAAGCCAAAATAATCTCTTTCAAAATTTTTATGTTATATTTTTAGAATTTTCTGCTTGAACATTTTCATTATTTTTAGTTTCAGAGATCTTCATAGAAGGTGCTTTTATAAAATCAATTTTTATGTTTGAGCTTGAAACTGGAACTGTTTTGAACCAACTTGGAAAAAATGTTAGCTCTTTAACTTCCCGAATTCCTGGTGTGGATTCTAGAATTGTTAGTGCATCCAACCTAGATTTGCCAGAAATTTTATTTTTTAACTCCTCTTTATCTAAATCTGAAATTATAAAAAGTTTAACTTCTGCTCTAATTTCTGCATCAATAAGTCCATTTTTTGAAACTACAGAGATATTTGAAACTTCAAATGTATCTAAAACTTCACCTTCTAGTAAATTTTGTTTAGCAATCTCTGAAACTAAAAATTTTAAATCTTCTGATTTAAATCCTAAAACAGAAACTTTTCCTTTTGCAGAAATTAAATATGAATCAACTTTATCTCCAACATTTACACTAGCATCCATCATTGTAATTTCAACTTTTTCACTTCCAGAAATAAAGATTTTTTCTGAAGATTTATTTAGTTCATCAATTACTTCTTTTGTTTTGCTTTCTGAAAATTCAGATGAAAATATTCCTTTTTGAGAATCAATTTCTGAAGCAGAAACATTTGGTGTTCGAACTGTTGTGCCACCACTAAATTTTTCTTCACTCTTTCCATAAACAAGAGTTTGAAGATATGGAGATAGTTTTACAATAATAAAATCGGTTGGATCAAGATTTCCATCGTCTCCAACAGAATCTGCAACAACGGAAACTAAAACAGAACTTTTTGCTGGAATCGTTACTGCACCTTGAATTCTAAAAATTTTTGATCCACCTTTTGGTTGAAGTTGTGTTTGATCTAAAAGACCCTGAGGAGAATCTTGATCGTTATAAATTCTGATTTTTCCAGAGGATTTTGTTCCAGAAATATCTGCATTTTGTGTCGAAACTTCTTTTTGTCCTTCAATATCTCGAACTTCAACAAAAGCAGGTATTGTTTTTTGATTAAGATCTGTAAAAGATATATTTTTGCTGATTTTAAATTGAATTATGTTTTCTTCAGAATGACTATCTAGTGCAACCGTTAGACTTGCTCTTGGATATGAAACAAACATAACAAACAAAAATACAATTAAAGAGATTGTTAAAAATGCGAAAATTGATTTTCCCAAAATTTTATTTTTTCTTTTGAAAATTTTATTTTTAGATTCAAAAAAATTTTTTATATTTGAAAATTGCTTTGTAAAAAAGAAAAAAATTTTATTTTCTTTGTTTTTTGAAGTTAACTCATTTTTGTCTTTTTTTTCTGAATATTTTACTTTTTTGGTTTCTTCTTCGTTTGTCATAAACTTTATTGGTTTTATTTTTAGTTCAGAAGATAGGATTTTTGAATGTTTAATATTTATTCCAGAAGAAGAGTTTTCATTTTTTGATAAATTTTCAATCAATTTGAGTTCTTTTGGTGAAATTGTTGGAATTTTAAGAGATTCAGAAATTGTCAAAAGAGGTTTTATATTTGTAGCGATTTTTAAAACAGAGTTTTGTTTTTCAATCTGTTTTTTTAAAATTTTCAAATTTATCTGTTTTTCAATAATTGTTCCTTTTTCTTCAATAAGAAAATAGAGATTTTCTTCGTTTAAAATTTTTGCAATTTTTGAATTTATTGAAGTTAAATTATCTTCTGACAAAATTTTTACAATTTTCATTTAGAAAAAGTTTAATTCGTTTGAGAACCTAAAAAATTGAGAAAAATTTACAAATTTTTTAAAAGTTTTTCTTTGTTGAATTTAAAAATTTAATTTCTCATTTTCTAAAAAAATTTGCAAGAATAAATTTATTTTTTATTTCTTTGTTGAAAAAAATACAACTGAAAAGAGAAGGAAAAAAAGATCTAAAAAATAATTTAGACAAAAAGGATGAGAAAAGTCTTGAAAAATATAGCAAGAAACAAAGTTATAAATTTAATATTTTTAAAAAATTTTTTGGAAATATAGTATCTTTAAAAATCTCTAAAAAATCTATTTTTTTGATTGGTTCTTTTTTTGGAACAATTTTTGGAACAATTTTTGGATTTCTTATCTTTTTTAATTGGGATTATATTTACTGGAAATATGAAGCAGAGGAAAAACTACAAGAATTTAATAAAGTTAGTGAAGAAAATAAATCAAATTTAATCAAAATTGAAGATTTGAAATCAAAAATTTCAAGTTTGGAAACAGCTTTAAATAGCATTTCTCAAGGTGATATTGAAGATAAAATTTATAAAAATGAGGATTTTAATTTTCAATTTTCATACAAAATTGACGAAGAAGTTTCTGAATTTCAAAATTTTGAAACAGAACCTTTTTCTGTTGTTGTTGAGAAAAAATCAGATAAAAATAAAAATTTAAAAATTCGTGTTTTTGGAGAAAATTCTTCTACTGCAAGAGATTTAATATTAAATTATTACACTGCAACAGAGTGTTCTTCTGTTCCAGTTTTACAAAAAGAGATTGTGAGTATTGGGGGAAGCGAAAAGGAGATAGAGAAAGGTGTAGTTTTCTACAAAAATTGTGGCCCAGAAAAATTGAGCTTTACAGAAGTTTTTTATGTTTTTTCAATTTCAAATCAAAAATTTATGGTTAGTGGTATTTCTGAAAATGCGATTGATATGATTTATGGAATTTTGAAAACTATGAAATAAGAAAGTTAGTTTTTTGAAAAAATAAAAATGATTTGATTTTTTTGAAAAAAAACTAGAAAGGCTTTGAATTTTTCGTTTTGGAGGGGTGTCAGAGTGGTTGAATGAACCAGTCTTGAAAACTGGAGACTTGGCAACGGGTCCGCAGGTTCGAATCCTGTCCCCTCCGCAAATTTTTGATATTTTTTTAAAAGATTTTGAAAATTGACAGAGAGAAATTTGAATTTAAAAGAAATTTGAATTTTTTGAAATAGAGATATGGACGATTAGCTCAGTTGGTTAGAGCATTTGCTTGACGTGCAAAGGGTCGGAGGTTCGAGTCCTCCATCGTCCACAGGAAATTTAAAAACTTTTTTATTTTTAGTTTTGATTTTTGAATCCAAAATCTCTTTACTTTAACTTTTTAAATTTACAGATTAAATTTCGTTTTTTAAAAAATAATAATTTTACAAATCAGAAGAAAGGGTAAAAATATTTTGTAAGTAAAATTTTAGTTCTGTTTAAAATTTTTAGATAAAATTATTAATAAAAACTTTTTTTATAAACTTCATTTTTTTTAATCCAAAAATTTCAATTTTGTTTGATATAAATAACAAATGCTCTATGGTGATTTTTTTATTTTTAAAAATTTTAACTTTATCAAAAAACTTTCTAAGAATTGTATCTGATTTAAAACTTTTTTAAATGATTTATATTAAAATTTTTAGATTCTTTTTTTGATTTTTTGAAAAATTTGGAAAAGATTCTTTTACAATTTTCTTATGTTTGTATTTTTAATGATTTCTTTTTGAAAATTTAAAATTTTTTGTGAAACTTTATAATAAATTCCAAAATATCATTGTTTGTAAAAAAATTCTTTTGGAAAGAGTTTAATTGAGTTTTTTCTAAAGAAAAATTTTTTAGAATTTCGATAACTTGTTTTAGATTTTTCTTTTTAAGCAAACAAAACAAATAGATAGATGTGAAAATTTTTGTTTTTTCAAGTGTAAGAATAGATCTTTTTTTATATTTTTGACTAAGTGAGATTAAAAAATTAGAAGTTTTTTTATATGGAATTATTGCGATATTATATTTTTGTTTCCTTTTCTATCAAATTTAAATGTTATATTTTTTGAAAATTTATATTTTTAAAAATTTTATTTCATCTTACTTTCTAAATTTTGAATATCAACAGGTACTCCATTTAGTGTTAAAATTGGATATGAAAGAAAATCGTAATCAAAACTTTCTGAAAAATTTTGTAAAACAATCTCTTGTGTAACGCCAAAATAGAGACAATAATTAAATTTTTCCTCGTTAATTCCAAGCTCTTTTGCATAATTTGTAAGATCTCTTCTTGAAAATTTTGAACTATTATTAACTTCAGAAATTTTTTGAATATATTCCCAAAATTTTCCAGAATCCATAGAACAATAAGAAGCCATAGCAAGATCAAAAGAGTTTGGATTTTTAGAATTTGTTGCAAATTTTAATTCAAAGCTAGTATTTGCTAAATTTTTATTTGCAATATCAAAACTTTTTTTAAAAATTTCACGACTTTCGTTTTCAGAAAAATCCACAAAAAGAACAATTTTATTCTCTGCATTTTCGTTTCCAATTTTATTTTGAAAAGGAAAATCAAATTTAAAATGAAGATTTTTTTCTATAAAAAAATTTTGCTTTTCAACAATTTCTAAAATTTCTGTCCATTTTGTACTTCTTCCATTAACGAAAAAAATTGGTGCAGATGATATTCCTTTTTTAAGAGCATCAGAATTCATCTCAGAAATTTTTTTCTTAAAATTTAAATTTTTTACACAACTATCAAACTTTTTTTCATCTAAATCAATTGATTTTGCAATATTTTTTAAACTTTTTTCACTTAAAATCAGTTCACCTGTTGCTAACTGATTAACATAAACTTTTTCTAAATATGAAAAAAATTTTCCCTCTTCTCCTGCACACAAAGTTGCATTAGAAACGGAGATGTTTCCACTTCCATTTTCCAAAAATTTTATTTCAAGAGAGATATTTTTTCCATATAAATTTAAAATCTCTTCAAGCTGTTTTTGAACTTTTGCAGATCTGTTTTCATTGAAATCTACAAATTCAATAATTTTGATTTTTGCATCTTTTCTGCCTAAAAAATTTGAATTACTTTCTAGTCCAAAATATATTTCACCTATCTTTTCTTTCTTTTTTTCAGAAAAAAAGATTTTCCAAAAAGAAAAAATTCCAATCAAAAATCCAAAAAAATAAATTATAAAAATAATTTTTTTTGATTTAAAAAGATCTTTTTTCATAAAATGATTTAAAAAACAAAAATAAAAAAATTGTTCCAATTCCTAAAAAGAAAAACCTTAAAATTTTAAAAATTTTTAATAAATTTCCAAAAAGCGAGATAGAATTAATATAATTTTTGTAAGACGAAGTATTTTCATCAATTTTTCCATTTCCTTCAAAAAAAGTTTTTTGAAAAAATGGAATCTTTGCTTCAGAATTTGTTTTCATTTCAATTTGTAGGGGAGCTCCCGTTTCAGAATCAATGAATGTAAAAATTTTTACATTTTGTAAAATTTTAATTTCAAAATTTTCAACTTTAAAACTGCCAATTTCATAACTTTCTTCTGCTTGAAAAACAAAAACTAAAAATTCTAAGTTAGAAAATTTCATTTTTTTAGATTCTAAAAATTTTAATTTTCTCCAATTTTCTTTTGCTGGAAAAATTATCTCATAATCTTTTTTTTCAATTTTTTTTGTTCCCCAAAGATTTTGAAAAACTTTTTCGGATTTTAAAATTTCAAATAAAGTTTTGTTTTTTGTTTCAATTTTAAAAAATTCTAAACTATCTTTTTTAAAAAAATTTTGATAAAATTGATAGTTAAATTGAAAAACTATCTTTTTATCAAAAGCAGAATAATCTACTCTTTCTGGAAGATTTTTTGCAATTTTATTTATAGAAAAAGAGAAAAATTTTGAACCTTTGTCGAGAAGATTAAACTTGGTTTTGTAATTTTTTTTTGATCCAAGAACTTTATATTCTCCAGAAAAAGAGACATTTCTATTATTTTTATTTTCTGAAAATTTTATAAATTTATAAAAAATTTCCGTTGAAGTTGAAACAAAAAAAAGTCCAAAAAAAATTGTTGCAAGAAGAAAAAATGAGATTTTTTTTAAAACTTTTTTCATACTTGCAAATTAGAGATAATTTTTAAAAATTTCAAATTTACATAGAAGTTTGAAATTTTAGTTTTTCAAAATTTAAATTATTTTTAACTTTTTTTAATTAAAAATTTCTTTAATTGTTAAGTAGGTTTTTTATGCACCAAAACCATCTAAGTCTGCTTTCACCATAATTTCAACGAGTTTTTCAAATTTTGTTTTGGCTTTCCAACCAAGCTCTTTTTCTGCTTTTGTCGGATCTCCAAGAAGAAGATTGACTTCGGAAGGTCGAAAAAATTCTGGATTTACTCGTACAACAATTTTTCCAGATTTTTTACTTTTTCCAACTTCTTTTTCTTTTTCACCTTCCCAAGAAATTTCATCTCCAACAACAATAAATGCTTTTTCAATAAATTCTCGAACTGTATGAGTTTCTCCAGTTGCAAGAACAAAAGTGTCTGGAATTGGATTTTGCATAATTTGATATATTCCTTCAACATACTCTTTTGCATATCCCCAATCTCTTTTTGAATCCATATTTCCAATTTCGAGCACTTCTTGCTCACCTTTAAAAATTCTTGAAACTGCAAGAGAAATTTTTCTTGTAATAAATTCTTCGCCACGAAGAGGGGATTCGTGATTGAACAAAATTCCACTTGTTGCAAACATTTTGTATGATTCACGATAGTTTACAGTCATCCAGTGTGCTCCAAGTTTAGCAACTCCGTATGGGCTTCTTGGATAAAATGGTGTTTTTTCATTTTGTGGAACTTCTTGAACTTTTCCAAACATCTCAGAAGTTGAGGCTTGATAAAATTTTGTATCTGGTTTAACAGATTTTAAAATATCTAAAATTCGTAAAACTCCATTATAATTTATATCGCTTGTAACTATTGGCTGTGTAAAACTTGTTCCAACGAAACTTTGTGCAGCAAGATTATAAATTTCGTCTGGTTGAATTTTTTTTATGGTTTCAAAAAGATTTGAATATTCAGTTAAATCAAAATCAAGAAGTTTGATTTTGTCAAAAACCCCAGTTCTTTTTAGTCTCCAATAAGTTCTATCGCTTCCTCTTCGAACTCCACCATAAACTTCATAACCTTTTTCTAACAAAAGTTTTGACAAATATGCAGAATCTTGTCCTGTAATTCCTGTAATAATTGCTTTTTTCAAACTTTTAAATTTTACAATTTACAAATAAATTTTTTTAAAAAATTTAGCAAATAGAATAATTTTAAAGTTGAAAAATAAAATCCCCGTTTTTTAATTCAACGATTTCAACATTTTTTTCTTTTAAGATTTTTAGAATTTCTGGATGAGGATGTCCATATGAATTCTTTTTTCCTGCAGAAATTATTCCAATTTCTGGAGAAAATTTTTCTAAAATTTTTGAATTTGTATTTTTTTTGCTTCCATGATGAGAAACTTTCAAAATTTTGAAAGTTTCGTTTGGAACTTTTTGTTGCGACAAAATCTCTGCATCGCCTGTAAAAATTGCGATAGGTTCATCTTTTTTATAAAGCCCAGAGATAATTGAATAATAATTTGATTTTAAATTGCTTGTATTTTCTGGAATTTTTTCTTTTGGAAAAAAAATTTTTAGACTATAATTTTTTTCTAAATCTATACTTGAAATTTCATTTGAAAAAAAGATTTTTGAATCTTTGAAATTTTTTGTAAATTCGATCCACTCAATTTTTTTTGATTTCATTCCGTTTAAAACTATGTTTTCAACTTCATACCTTTCAAGAATTTCAATTAGTCCAGTTAAGTGATCAGCATCTGGATGTGTTAAAATTAAAAATTCAATTTTTTTATCAAAGTAGGGAAGCGTGTTTCCAAGTTTGTGAAGGATTGTGTTGTCTGGACCACCATCAATTATGATCTGAGTTTTTCCAGTGTTAATTAAAATTCCATCACCCTGTCCAACATAAAAAAATTCTAAAAAATTATCTTTTTTTATCTCTTCAAAAATCTTGAAAAGTAAAAAAAATGAGAAAATAAGAATTAGAAAATTTTTGAAAAAATTATTTTTCACAGAATGAAATCATCATATAGCTAGTAAGAAAAATTCCATAATCGTCAATTTTTTTCAAAAAATTTATCTCTTCATTTTTTAATCTTTTTGAAATAATAATTTTATTCTCCAAAATCTCTTTAATATAGATATGAGCCTTTTTATTGTTTTCAGAGATCAGAGATAGAGTTTGGTTTGAGAGGTAACAAAATTCTGCAACACCTTTTGTATCAAAATCATAATTTATAAAAAATTCTCCATTTGGCTTCAAAAATCTTTTTGCATTAAACATTGTTTCATAAAAATTCTTGCTTGAATCAAGAACAACGATTGCATCTAAAGAAGGCAATATATTATTTTCAAAAAAGAATTTTTCTGGAGAAGAAACAATGATTCCGAGAAATTTTGATTTTTCAAATTTTTCAAATTTTCCATTTCTAAAATTTGAAAAAGAGATTTTTTCACCAAAATTTTTTTTTGTTTCCTTTTTAAAACTTTCGATTTTTTCAATCCCAAGTATCAAAACAATTTTTTCAAACTTCTCTTTTTTTAGTGAAAAATTTTCTATTTGAAAAATTATTAGGCTTGATAACTTTCTTGAAATCCAAATTGTAGAACTTACAAAAAGAACGAATAGATATGAAAAAAGAATTGATAAAATTGAAAAAACTGAATCTCTTTCGTTATTATATAAATAATTCCACACTAAAAATGCAAAGAAATTTCCAGCAGTTACAGAGAGAAGAAAAATAGAGATTTTAATTGGAGATTTTGAAAATTTTATATCTTTTTTCCAAATTAGGAAAGCAGAGATTCCAAAAAAAATTATTCCAGAAAATATGTTTCCAAATTTTTCAAAACTATCTGAAATAAAAAAAAGTAAAATTAGAATTGGAATTGGATTTTTTATGAAAAGTGAAAGCCAACCAAGAAGTTTTTTGGGAATTTTTAAATTGAGTTTGAAGTTATTAGAAAATGTATTTTCAATTGCAAAAAATGTGAATTGAATAATTGGTAGGATCGAAAGAAGTACTAGAAAAACCATTTAAATAAATTTAATTTCAATAAATTTTTAATTTAAATCAAAAATTATTCTTCATCAATTTTATCTTTTTTTGAAGTTTTTTGAAAAAAAGATTGAAGAGGGATTTTTATTTTTGAAAAATTTAGATTTGATGTCAAAATTTTTGTTTTATATGAGAAAAAAAGACCGAATGAAAAAAGTATGGATAGAAATTTTAGAAGCGAAGATTTTATAAAAGTTTTATCGCTTTCTGAAATTACCTGTCCAACAAGATCTTTTTTTGGAATACCTAGAAATAGGAATTCTAAAAATGTTGATAAAAATGAAGATGTATATATAAAAATTGATACGATTGAAACAATTTTTAAAATCTCATAAAAAAGATTTTTTAGGAAATTTCCAGAAATTTTTCTCATTGAAAAAACTAGAGCAAAAATAGATGCTGTGATCGTTGAAATTTTCTGAATCACCGCAACTGCTATATTTCTTTTTTGAAAAGATTCTAGACTATTGTTTGGAATGATTAAATTTATGAAAGATGAAAAAAATGATTGAGAATTTAAAAAAATTATTCCAAAAGCTATGAGTGAAATTATAAAATATCCATAATCTTGAAATTTTGCATCTATTTTTTCAATACCAACAGAAATTTTAAAAGGAGAGAATCCAAGAATTACTGCGATTAAAACAAATATAATTCCAAAAAGAAAAAGATATTGATAAAGTTGATATGCATAAATTGGATCAGAGATTGTAGATAAAATCATAAAATTTATTTAACTTTTTTCATAATTTTGCTTTTCATTCTATTTCCTTTGTTTTTGTTTAAAATCCTATTTTTCACAGAAAGATCTATCTGCTTTATAACATTTGAAATCAGATTTTTTGCATTTTCTAAATCTTTTTTAAAAGTTTCCTCGAAATTTTTAATTGCTTTTTTGAGTCTCCCTCTTCTTATTGAATTAATATGAGTTCTTCTAATGTCAACTTTTAGTTTCTTCCTTGCTGATTTTTTGTTTGGCATATATTTTTCTAAAAACCCAATTAGAAGACTAAATTTATGAAAATTCAAGTCAAGTTTTTTGTTATTAAAAATAAGTTTAAATTTTTTTAAAAAATTTAAAAAATATTAAATAAATTTTTTTGTTTGATTTATTTTTGGGTTAAAATTTGTTTTAGAAATTTTATTTTTAAATTTTAAGAATTTGCTATAAAGGTTTTATTTATTCCAAAATTTTTGACTTTTAAACTTTCATTTTTAATATTTAAACAAATTTGGGGATGCATTGGCATCGACAGAAGGTACATTAAATTTTAGATTTTCCAAGTCGGGGCTTTCAGGACCTCGTTAAAAAAACTGGAGCATTTATTAAATGCAGAAGAATCAAATACAGCTTACGAAAACTATGCTAGAATGGTTTTTGCTTTCTAATTTAGTTTTGTAAGTTCCAAGAAAATTTTTCTTGGGCTCTACGAAAAGAATTCTCTCTATAGTTCTTTCGGGGGCAAAAAATTATAGAGATAAGTTGATTCATTTGGTTGTTGGATCAAACGAAAAATTAGACCTTTTCGAAAATTCATTTTAGTTTGGTTTTTAGAATTTTTGAGAAAATTAAAACCAAAAAAACTTGTATGAAAATCTGGAATTTCCTTTTGGACACGGGTTCGACTCCCGTCATCTCCACAAAATTCTACATCTTTTTTAGAGAGGTGAAATTTGGGGGGTATTTTTTAAAAAAATATATTTTAGTTAAACAAGTTTTTTATATAGGAAATGTTATTCAAATATGAAATATTAAAGAACATTTTATATAATTTTTAACTATTTTAAGAAATAAATTTTCAAACTTTTTGTAGATTTTAAAGATTTTGAGGTCTGTTTTTTTATCATTTTTTAAATTTAAATTTTAAAATTTCTTTAAATTTATTATTTTTTCAATTTTCTTGACTTCATTTTTTTTTCTAAAAAACAAATGAAAAAATTTGTTAAAAAATGAAAAAAAT
>DYJS01000024.1 GCA_020723005.1 Candidatus Methylomirabilis sp.
TAAAATAGTAAATTATTAGTTTTATAAGTGTTTTTAGTTTTGAGAGCATTTATTTATTGAGCTTTAACTTTGATTTCATAACTAAAGATTTGAGGTGAAGGTTGATGATAAGCACTGCACGTTATTTTATTCCAAAAGTTTTTATTGAGTTTGTAAAGCTTTAAAAAAAACTTTCGAATTAGTGTTTTGATTTTTGAACTACCTAAAGTGCAATCAATATCTAAAAATTCAACTTTTTCAAATCCAGCAGCTTTTAGAACATAATAAATTGAACCACTCGTAAAGAGTGTAGTATGTGTCCAATCTTCGTAAGCCCAATAACAATCTGTATTTGATTGAGCATTGGGAACAGCAATCAAAAGTTTTCCATTTTTTGCTAAAAATTCATTTTTTATGAAAGCAAGAGTATTGATAATTTCATTTTTTGGAATATGTTCTATAACATGTGAAAGAATAATAATATCGAATCTAATAGAAAAAGGGTTACTCAAGTTACTTAAATTAAGCTCTTTCACATTGTACCCCCCCCCGATACAAAATTCAATCGCACTTGATTCAATATCTACGCCAAAAATATTTGTATAACCTAAATTTTTGAGGGCAATAAGATTTTGTCCAAATCCGCACCCATAGTCCAAGATATTGAAATCTTTTTTATCCATCTCATTTTGAATCCATAATGGTAATTTAGCATTTTCATAATTTTTTTCTGAAATATTTCTAAATTCAAAATAATTATTTTTTTGTATTGTTTCATCGATCATTTTCTTATCCTTTTTAATTTTTCACAGTCATCCCAAGTTTTACTCTTGAGCTGTTTTTGTAAAAGTTTATGTAATCCAAATTTACTAAACTTCAAAACTTTAAGTTGAAGATTTGATATTTTTTTCTCGCTCAAAAGATGTAATCCTCCTAAATTTGCATAGTTCAGATTGTATTTATTTGCTATAAATTCAAAAGTTTTTTTGCTATAAAAAGAGATGTGTTGCCCATGATCTAGACCATAATACCACCAATCTTCTGGTCTTGGGATAGGATTTGGCAAAAGTTCTGTAGAAAAAATAATATTTTTTGATATTTTTAGAAGCGATTCTATCTCGTCTGCAGGATTAACAAAATGCTCAAAGCTTTCAAAAGTCGTAACAGCATCAATTGGCTGATTTTGGTATTCAAATCCTCTGGCAAAAATATTTGGCGTATATTTATCTTCCCAA
>DYJS01000025.1 GCA_020723005.1 Candidatus Methylomirabilis sp.
TTATACTTTCTGTTTCAATTCTTTCATTATTTTTTTCATCAATAACAATCTTAAAATCACCATTAGGAAATTTTTCCTTTAAAGTTTTTAAAAATTCTAGGCTTTCTATTGATATTTCTTCTTTAGTTAAACGGCCTATTCTCCTTCCAAAATTATTCAATTGTTCTTTGCCATTATTTTTATCAATCTCTCTAATTAAATCATAAATATCGGAATCTTCTTTTAAAGGAAAACCAAAAATTTCAGAAATTTCAATTAAAAATAGAAGTTTTCCTTTAACTTCCCAAAGATGATTTATTAAACCATCTTGTATGTATAAATTAACATCATCGATTGCTATATTTTTTATAATTTCAAACAAACTAGGTAATAATTCTTTTCTCTTTTCAAAAAATTTTCCAAGTTTTGGATCAACCATTTCCAAAATTTCATCACTTGAAACCATCTCACTAGGAATTGCTTTTCTAACATTAAAGAATGCATATGCTTTTGTAGCAAGCTCTATATCATGCATATCTATACCTTCGTTTGCCAAATATCCAAATAAAACTTTTGCTTGTTCAAAAGATTGAGCAATTGATGTTTTTATAAAATTTGGTAAATTTTCCTTCAATTTTTCTTTTGGACATTGAGAAACTAAAGTATCAATAATATTCATATTTTGAACTGCACCAACAACAGGATCTTTTCCTTTTTCATAAAATCCATACATCATAACCGGAATTCCCTGTTTTATCAATTCTTTTCGAAGTTCCGGGTGATGATTCCCGAGAATTAGCTGAAGAGTAATATCTTCCTGTTTTGCAAAATCTAATATCTCTTTCACTTTTTCTGCAATTATTGGTGCAGATTGCCTTGGATTAAGCCCTGAAATAAATGGCTCATCCAAACCAAAAGCAACAACATCTCCTTTTTTATAATTTTCTCTTCTTTTAATTTCTTGCAACCATTCTCTCATTTTTGGAAAAATATCACCAGCAGTATCTAAAGAGAATTGAGAAAAAAAATCTTTGCCAAAATATCCAAAATGTTTTGCTCCTTCCAAAAGTCCTTTCATAACAAAAGATTTTCCACTTCCATTTGGTCCTTCAAAAACTAATACCATTCCAGAAGTTGGATTTGGAA